>JASHNW010000029.1 GCA_030041435.1 Acidobacteriaceae bacterium | reverse complement strand
ACCTGGCTGGGGCCAATACAGTTGGGCAAGGACTCGTAGAAGAATTAATTTCTGCTATTGGATGTGGTTCGGAACGGAAGCGCGGCGCCTGCCGCCTGTTCGATAATTTGCAATAATGCAACATGTCGTAGCCAAACTACGACGCACCACACTTTCTCAAATTGACAGGAGGCTTTAGATTATGCAAATAATCGTAGTATGGCTACGACAACGGAGAGCAAATTAAAAAGGCTCTATTCCCATCTGACCGCCGGAACCCCACTGACCTCGGAGGACCTCGCGGCATTGGGAATATCAGCCGATCTGGCCGTCCACTATGTTCGCGCCGGGTGGCTTGAGCGCCTGGCGCGCGGTGTGTTTTCCCGGCCTGGCGAAACCCTTTCGCTGCACCCATCGCTGCTGCTGCTGGAGCGCAGAGTCGAGGGATTGCATGTCGGCGGAAAATCGGCCTTGAGCTTGTACAACGTTCGCCACTACGTCGCGCAACAGGAGACGTTGCATTTGTACGGGTGGGCTGCGGCGGTGCTGCCCAAATGGTTTCAAAAGCATTTTCCTTCCGAATACCATCGCAAGAGGCTGTTCAAAGAACAGCCATCGGCAATGCGCCAGGTCGCGCCCTTCGAGAATCGCGCTGGTGCACCAAAAGTTTCCTCGCCTGAACGGGCATTGTTAGAACTGTTGAGCGAAGTCGGGGTGCGACAGCCGCTTCAGGAGGCGCGCGAACTCATGGAGAGCGCCTACACTTTCCGCGCCGACGCGCTGCGCGATCTTTTGAAGGCTTGTACCAGCGTCAAGACCGTACGCCTCTGCCTGCAATTGGGACGCGAACTCTCCCTGCCGTGGGCCGCAAAACTCGATGCCAAGAAACTACCTACCGGCAGCAAGCGGGCCTGGGTATCGCGCACTGAAAATGGCATTCTAGTGCTTAAGCCATGAACCAGATTTATCTCGATACGGCACGATTGATGATTCAGGCGGCCCCGCTGGTGTTTGTGGGAGACACATTCGCCCTAAAGGGTGGCACCGCCATCAATCTCTTCATTCGCGATATGCCGCGGCTCTCGGTCGACCTCGATCTTGTCTTCCCCGACCACACCTTACCGCGCGAGCAGGCATTGAATCGCATTACAACCGCGCTACGGGAATCGGCGGAACGGCTGAAGTCCCGCGGATTCCAAACCCGCACCGCTCCGGCTCAGGACACCAGCGAAACCAAACTCCTTGTGCGCCGCGAGGATATCGAGATCAAGATCGAAGTGAATTTCGTGCTGCGGGGAACTTTGCATCCCGTCCGCATGGCATCGCTGACGGAGAGAGCGCGTGAGACATTGTTGGCCGACCTGGAATTGCCAGTGGTCTCATTGGAAGATGTCTACGGTGGCAAACTCGTTGCGACATTGGACAGGCAACACCCGCGCGATCTTTTCGACGCAATGCAACTCTTCGCACATGAGGGCATCACGGACGGTATCAGGCGCGCGTTCGTCGTATACCTGGCTTGCCACAATCGTCCAGTACATGAAGTCTTGTTTCCTGCCTTGCACGACATCCGCCAAGAATACGAGCGCACGTTCCAAGGGATGACGGCGACGCCTGTAGCCCTCTCTGCGCTGATCGAAACGCGAGAGCGCCTCATTCATGATCTTCACGAGCGACTGGACAGCAACGAGCGCCAATTCCTGCTTTCGCTCGTTCAGAATAAACCGGAATGGGGATTGCTCGGGTTCAAGCATCTTGAAGAACTGCCCGCAGTCCGATGGAAAGTGCAAAATCTCACCCAATTACAAAAAGCAAATCCCAGGAAATTCGCTGCGCAGGCCGACGAACTATGGCGTCTGCTCTAACAAGCTCCGGCTGGTCGTCATGATATTGCGTCAGGAGGCCTAACAACATGGGCGATGAGATAAAGCGAGCAGTTGTAAAGGACGACGCCTTGCACATCGTTAGAGGTGCGGATGTTTGGAGTGTGAAGTCGGAAGAAGGCAAAGAGCCGAACGAATGGAAGATGGTTCACTTTGCAAACGTCGGCACGTCAGAAGAGTTCGTCGAGACCTTTTCCGGCGAGATTTTGGAACTTGTGGACGGGAGCATGATTTTCGGGGATGAACGGGAATCGGTCAAAAATGCAATCATGACAATCGTCGTCGAAGGTCTGATGCCAGCGTTTGAGCATTTGAAGAAGATTCGGGCATCGGTGACGAATCCTCTTCCTGAACTCAATCGGCGGCAGCTCTACGAGGATTTGGCGCGAAGTCTTTGGCACGCTTACAAGGACCTGTTCCCGAAAGCGACAATACTTCTAGGGTTCGATATTGGCTTTCTGTTCAAGCAAGACGCTCAGTTTGAAAACGGTCTAACGGCCTTTCTCAGCAACCACCCTTCGCTCATCTTGGACGTTGCAGAGCTATTGCGACGGCAACGGTCCAACTGGCAGCAGGGGCTTTCTCGTTTCCGAAATGAGTATCTCGAACACCGCAAGAAGAATATAGAGGAGTTTGCCGCATACTACGAGCCAAAGATGGCGGAGATGCTTTTCGAGCACAGCTGGCGAACAATGGCCGAGTTATTTCCTGCATTTATTGAGGCGCGCTATCCGCCTACCTGGTCGATTATGGAGATCCCGATGAATGAGCGCGATCCGAACCACGTACGGCGCTGGCGATTCTTTCAGTGTGAACCGGTAGAGCGCGGAAATTTCACGAAATGACTCCTTTACCTGGGGCTTCGCTGCGTCTGGCCTCGGTCGAGTACAGAAAGAGGGAAATTATGATTTTGGATTATGCAGGCGATGATCCAAACAAGAACCGGATGGTTTCATGGTTCCAGATGCAGCTCCGCGCCATCGGCACATGCCTTAATGCGGATCTGCCGGAGGCAGCTTTGGCGCTGATCTATTCGGGCATCGACACATTTGGTCTTTTGGCCGCGTCTCCCACAATTCAAGACGCCAGTGGCGACACGTTTAAACAATGGTGTGAGAAGTATATTTTGCCGCGCATGCGGCCCGTTGAGGGTGGCCCGGTCAACGCCATAGATCTTTGGGCGGCCCGGTGTGGAGTCCTTCATACCTCCACGCCGCTTTCAGCTTTGGAGCGAGCAGGAAAAGCCCATCAAATCTGGTATTACTTTGACGGCAAGGCGGGCGTAAATCTCATCATGAATTCCGCAATGCCTCCGCTAGGGATCGACATTCAAAACCTCGCCTTGGCCTTCAAAGAGGGCGGCTTGGCCTGCATAACTGACATCAATCAGGACGCGACGGCATTTCATGCGGCGGATGCGAGGTCGCAGCATTTCTTGCGTTGGGGAAAGCATGTCGGCTAGGAAATGATTGGGCTCTCGTCAAAATGCGCTTTAACCGAATGTATCGACGAGTCGCCGTAAGCTGTGATGCTCTTGGGATCGTATCCTCCAAGCCCTTTCTGGCGAATTGCTATTTTGCAGACTCTGTCTGCAAAATCTGCGGGATCGGGTCAGGACATTCCGAGCCCATGCCCAACGGGCATGGATTGGTTAGTTTCAAGCGCGGCAGTTTTGGTCACCTCTGTTCCAAGTTGCTGGGCAAGTTTTGCGGTGTCGTCGGTGAACACGGTTGCATCGTGGCTGGCGCGTGAAATCGCCACGTAGCCAAATCTGGAGCTGAGCAAGTCCGGATGCACACTCGTATCGGCGTGGATGAGAACGCGCTCGGCGGTGAGTCCCTGGGCACTGTGGCTCGTGACCGCGTAACCGTGATCGAAGTGACGGTGCTCATTGGCGTTGAATTCGATGCGGCGGTTGTCGTCGAGCCGCGCGGCGATTTGACTGTCCGGTGAGATGGATTCGATCATGGCGAGGTCGCGGTTGGCGACACTGAGCAATTTATCGGGGGCGGTGAATTGGATACGGTCACCGACGGAAAAATCGCGAGCCGTTTCCCGAAAGACACTGACGCCAGCGAGTCGCCGGGCGTCGTATGTGACCAACTCGCCGGAGTCTCTCCGCACAGTCAGCAGATTTTGTGAAGCATCCACTACGGCAACCTTGGCGTATGATCCGGCTTCGATGCCGGCGGCTTTGCTGCCGCGCGAATAGCGCAAGATGTCGCCCGGTTCGTAGTGGTTCGCCCAAGCTCGTTCGGCGCCAGTCATATCTTGTCGCTGCACGAGAACCCTTGTTGTGTGCTCTTCAGTCGAAAGCACGCCACTTGTCCTCAGCTCCGAACGCACAGCATTGTTCAATTCGCGGCGGGAGGCATTGTCAGGGGAGACGATGAGTGTGTTCACCGGTGATTCTGCGTACATTCGAGCAATCGTGCGGACACGCTCCCGCGGATCAGCCATCTCCTGGACATGACCATGGCGCTGAAGCAAATCGAGGGCTGCGGCAGACTGGCCGCGGGCGAGCAGTTCGACCGCAGATTTCAGGCCCGGGTCGCGCTGGCGGACAATCTCGTCGAGTTTCGCGGTTCGCATCCCGGCCTGTTGCAACTGCTCGAAGGGGCGACCCGCTTCGACGCCCTGATGCTGTCGAGTATCTCCAATCAGCAGCACACGATCCTTCGCTCCAAGGCGCGTGAGAAAATCGCGCATCTGCCGAGTGCTGGCTAGACTCGATTCATCGACGAAGTAGAGCCGGCGCGCTTCAGCGGCATTCTCATTTGGACGTGCGCTCGCAAGGAACCCTTGCAAGGTCCCCGCCTCGATCCCCGCTTCGCGGAGCTGCCGCGCAGCACGGGAAGTCGGGGCGAAACCCTGTACTTCATAACCGTGCGTCTCGGCTGCGGCGCGCAAGACAGTAAGGGTCGTGGTCTTGCCAGCACCGGCGTATCCCTGGATACCCTGAACTCGGTCTGTCGAGCTGAGCACTTCCTCAACCACGTTCTTCTGAGCCCGATTCAGGCCTGGATGATCCTGAGCAATACGGTATGCCTCGGGCCGGTCGGTCACCGGCTGAATCTGGCGTTGGCCTTCCCGGACGCGGTGAATCACTTCCCGTTCGGCCTCGATGGTTTGGGCCGTAGTGAGTTTCCGCCCTGGCATATCGCCGGGACGTTCGACGGCTCGAAATTCGCCGGTCGCAACGCGGGCGTTCAGGTTCGCTCGCACTTGCGAGTAGGTGACGTAGCCCATGCCGCGACGAAGCGCGTCGCGAACGACTGCCCGTTCGTCTACGACTGCTTCGCGCTCGAAGTTCTTGTCACGGGAGAATGTGATCGTCTCCCGAACCCGTTGCTGCGGATGCACTTCCTGGCTCTGCGTCTGGGCACGCTCCTGCGCCGCTCGGACGACTGCTTCCGCCTGATTTCCGTACTCGGCGGCCAGCTTCCGATGTGCTGCCATGACTTCGCCAAGCGAGTGAATCTCCTTGTGATCCCGGGTGAAATGGGCGGCGATCTCGGCTGCTTCCTTCCCATTCCGCCCCATGCGCTCCAAGTACTCACGTATTTGCTGGCTGCGGGGGCTGGAGGCGTCCAGATATTCCTGCGTGTAACCTTTGACTTCCGGTGCACCGCTGCGTCCGACCGCTATTTCGTATCCAAGCTGACGAAGTCGATAGGTCAGTTCCGATTGATAGATCGCGGTCGCGAATTGTTGCGAAGCGAAGAGGCTTTGCGGCTGCAGGGCGCGGTATTGGCCGTTCTCCCGCTCCGTGATGTTGAAGACGACGGCGTGCGTGTGCAGCTGCGGAGCGGCGTAGCCGTCAACGGGCCGGGCCGTGTCGTGCTCGAACTTGGCCGCAACGAATTTGCCAGTAGCCTCGGCCGGATGATTTCCACCAATGCGAGCCACCGTGTAATGCTCCAGGTGTTCGAGCGCCGTCCGAACCGCCTCGCGGTGTGCTTCTCTCACTCGGTAGTCGCCGCCGACCAGTGCTGTGAGCGAAACCGACTTCGGCGCGGAGAATGTGGCGTCCCACCCGGCACGGTGCTCCATCGTCTTGATCGTCCGCCCGTCGCCATCTCTATATTCGTAGGAGGCGCGCTGGCGAACGAGTTGCTCGCCGGTTTGCGGATGCTGACCGTGACTTAGCCGGGTGAAGTCCTCGGCGGAAACCGCCCCGGCGAGTCCGCATTTCTCCGCTAATCGACCCTGCCACTCGCCAATTGTCTCGCCGCGTTGGGACCAATAGTTCTGCTCCTTGGCGGTGAATTCCTTCTGGTGATAGTTCTGTGCCTGACCCGCGGAGAGCGGTTTGGAGATCGTGAGCATACGGCGTCACAGCTTATTGGTGTCGAAGGAAAGCGCCTCTTGTTTCGGGTTCGAGGCTGGGTGTTTCGCGCGCTTTGGCGCTCTGTCGCGCTCGATTGGCCGAACCACATCGCGCAGATCGCGCTTGATGAGATCATCGGCAATCTCCGGCAACTCCACTTTGGGCAGCCGAAATCGCGTAACGCAATTCTCGTATTTCAAGTATCCGTGCAGATCTGGCAGCCCCTCGATTTCCGATGCCATTACCAGTGGTTCGATCTGCCGATCGAGCGCGAAGTTCCGGCCACGGCGCGTGCCGTCATAGTGCGTTTCTTTCAGGCGCTCGATTTCAACGTCGCCAACGGCTTTGCTCACCCACTGTGCCGAGGGTGGGTCGGTGACCCGGAAATACATCTTCGAGGCCGGTTGGGAGAGCATGGAACTCGCCTGCGGGCCGTAGTTGGCTTCGAGCTGCGCCGCATTTTGGAAGCCGAGCACGATGGGATTGCCCCACTTTCTGCTCTGTGTCAGCGCTTTGTGGAGCGACGGAAGCTTTTCGAGGTCCGCCAATTCGTCGATGACGTACCAGCTCGGATGATGGTGAGGCTCGGGCCGGCTGAGGAGACGCATGACCAGCAGATCAAACCAGACAGTGATGAGGGGCCGCAGCGGCTCGATGTAGCTGGGGAAACTCGTAATAAAGATCCAGCCCTTGCGCTCTCGTGCCCACTCGCGCGCCGTCCATCGCGTCTTTGTTTTCTCAATCGGCGGCAGGTAGCGCAGAGCGTTAGCTACCATGCTCAACGAACTCAGCACGCCGGCACGCTGGTTCGGAGCGTAGGCGTCGATCAATTCCTCCATCTCGGTTCCCTGGACCTTCTTTTCGATCACAGCCGGGTTTGACATCCACGCGACAAGGTCGGCTGGACTCGGTCCGAAGGTGAGGAGGTAGGCGAAAATCTTCCGCGGTGCATCGATGAAGAATCGATTCAGATCGTGCTCTGGGAACAGAGCCTTGGCCATCGTTTCGGCCTCGGCCATATCCTCAACCTCATCGACTGGTGACCAGTAGGGGCAACGCAAGTCGACAGGATTGAGGACGATGTCGCCGCGCTTTTCGTCGTAAAACTGCTTGAGAAATCCGGCCGAGGAGTCGTAAAGGATTGCGTTGTCGCCACGTGCACGGACTTCAAGAAGGATTTGTCGAATCGCAGTTGACTTGCCCGAACCTGTGTCGCCGATGACGGCGAGATGCTTGTTTTCGGCGAGTGCAGGCAGGCGAACAACAGTACCTTTCTTGTTCACAACCAGCCCCAGCCCATGTGGTTGGAACCGTTCTGTGAACGCGGCCGGTTCCAGCATCTCGGGGCCGCGAAGCCGGCGACCGTAGCGAAGTTGTCGGCGACGGGCAATGTCCTTCGGAATGGCGAGGACAAGTGCGACGAACAACAAGGCAGGCGCCGCTTCAAGCGGACGGATGAAAAGCTGGATCGGTTCCTGGCCTGCATAGACCCATCGCGAGAGCCAGGCATGGAGAGCCGTGTTTCGATAGATCCTCTCCGGTTCCCGGAGAAGCGTCCGCGCGCCAGCGTTCACGGCGTCTGGGGAAAGCGTCAGCAGAATCGGCTTGCCGCCCGGCTGATCGCTCTTGCCGTGCTTCACGTCGTCAGCCAGGGCGGGCCGGAGTTTGCCCCCAGCATCGACAATGTAAAGCAATTGGTACTTTCCGGCAGGCCGCATCGCGCCGGCCATTTCGCTGCGCAGGTAGTACGGCAAATAGTATTCCTGGAGCGGGGACAGGGTGAACACGTAGCAGAGATACATGAAAAGCGCCAATAGGAAAGCGCAGGCAAATACCGCCGACCAGGAATAGATTGGACCATGCGGCGGCCAGATGAGGGACTCGTTCCTACCCCATTTATAGACGTTGGTCATCGGGCTTTTCCTCCCTTGATGTGCGCCGAGCGAGCAGTTCGCGTGCCTTAGTTTGCTTCGTCGCCTGGATCTGTTCGACCAATCTTTGGAACTGTTCGGGACTGACTTTTTGGCCCGACGCGAGCGGCT
>JASHNW010000028.1 GCA_030041435.1 Acidobacteriaceae bacterium | reverse complement strand
CGACCTATGGCGCGACTGCGGACCAGGCGCTGCAAACACTGTTGGCGCGCCTCCAGATTGCGGGCATTACTCAGGAGCTGAGCCAGGCCACCGCCGCCATTGCGGAGTTCCAGGCGGAGAGCGGCCGCACCTGGGCGCAGAACGCGGGCGAGCTGGCGAATGCCACCCGCAACGCGTGGCGCCTGATGAACGGCACGCTCACGCTGCTGCCCGTCGGCAGCGTCACCCACTCGCTCAGTGAGTCCCAGGGCACGCTCTCGCTCGGCAATCTCGATCTGGCCATGGTGAAGGCCCTGGCCAACGACGTGACCGTTTGCGGCGAATCGGAAGCCTGCGCCTACGTGACGGAATATTTTGAGGGCGACGGCACCACAGTGCTCTTCGATCTGACTCAGGAGCCGTGGATTCCCGCAGCTTCAAGGCAGAAGCCTCTCACCGACCTGTTCTCGGGGCCAACCATCAACCCGCAATTGTGGACGGTCGGCGACCCCGGCGCCTTTCTCACCCTCACCTCGGCCGGCCTTACCTGCAATGGCGGCAACGGTTCGTATGGATCGGTGACGCTCTCGGCGCTCTCCAATCTGGAGCTGGGCGGCGGCCTCATCATCGAGGCCGGCAACGTCCAGTTCGGAGCGCAGAACACCGGCATCGTCAACGGTCTGTACAGCAACGGCCTTCCCATTCTCGCGGGGTGCATCGCGGGGTTCCAGATTACGCAGCCCGGCGGCACGACCACCATCGCTCCCGTCATTAACGGAACTGCAGCCGGCAGCACCTTCGCCCCCGTCGCCGGACATTCGTACACGTTACGGTTACGTTTCTACACAAACGAGCCGCAGCGACTCCTGCAGGCCTACTACGCGGTGGGCGCAGACAACGGGACAGAGTGCTTCGGCTCGACGTTCGTCGCTGCCGGGGCCAATGTCGTCCTTGAAGTGCAGGACACCACGAACGGCGTAGCGGGCGTTCCCGTGGTGCTGTATTCCGGATCGATCGCCGCGCCTCCGCCGTGGTGCCTCTTCGCCCCGCTCAGCGCGGCCTTCATGCAATGCAGCATCGGCAGCGTCACGGTGCAGGAAACCGGCCCGGTGTGGGTGACGAGCACGCCGCCGAACGGCACAGCCTTCGTGCGGCGCCTGGGCACGCCCGCGCAGGGAGCCGACTGCAGGGTGGAGCGCACCGGCAAGCTGCATTTCTATCCAGCCAGCACGCCGCAGGCCGGGGAGCTGGTCGCAATCTCCTATCGGACCAGCCGCCGCGCGGTCGTGCGCCTGGCCAGCGCGACGAGCATTGCGACGGAATCGATGGGCGGCTCCCTGCCCGGCACAGCCTGCTGGATCGGCTCCGTCACCAGTCCCGTTCCGCGCAGTTCGGCGGACTGCGAGAATGCCGCCAGCGCGATCCTCGCCATCGCCACCAGCCGCGCCGCCGCATGGAGCGGCAAGTACACCGCGTGGAATCAGGAGCAGCAGGGCGACATCTGGCCCGGCGACGTGCTGGCCGTAGCCGCAGCCTCCGCCGGCCTCACCGCGAATCTTGTCGTGCGCACCGTCGAAATCGATGTCGCGTGCACGGCGCCGAACCTGGTGCAGTACACAGTCGCCTTTGCCAACGACTGGGCCGACAATCTCGCCATCAAGACTTCCTCGGCCATCCCCGCAGACGCCTGGCTGCCGCAGCAGCCGGAGACGGCGCCGCCGCTCGCCAATCTGAATGCGCTGGTGGTCTCGTCCGTCACAGGCAGCCAGATTCAGATTGCCGCAGGTGCGACCCCGCCCACGGGCGGAGGATTCGAGGTGCGGCGAAGCGACTGGTCGTTCACCGCCGGACCAGGCCCGGACCTGGTGCTGCGTTCGCCCGTGCCGAACTTCTCCATCGCGCGCGAGGCCGCAACGGAGCAGTACTACATCCGCATGTACGACGCATCGACGCCGCCGAATTACTCGCGCTTTTCCAGCGCCGTCTTCGTCAATCTGCCCCTGTAAAGAAGGGATGAAGCGGCCAGGGAAAATGCTGTCAGGGGTGAAACGGTCAGCGACAAGAGGGTCAGGGAACCCAGCCGGCAGCGGTTCCGTGGATCGCCGGCCAGCCGTCTTATGCCTGACCGCTTTACCCCTGGCCGCCCTATCACTGGCCGTCTTACCGCTGGCCGCATTTTCGCTGAGGAACCTATGACCGACTTTGAAGCACAGGTGCTCGCCGATTTATCCGTCCTCAAGAATCAGATGACGGTGCTGGTGGGCGACGGCAACTCCGGACGCATCGGCGACCTCTCGCAGCGCGTCGCAGAACACGAGGAGCGCTTTCAAAACGTGCGCGGCGTGGCCATCGCCTTCGGCGCGTTTCTCACGCTGGTGCAGTTTCTCATCGATTATCTGCGCAGGAAATGAGGGAGGTCGCCCACTATAATCGACCTCGTGAAAACCAGTCCCCTCGTCGCCGTGGTCATGGGATCGAAGAGCGACTACGAAACCCTCGCGCCCGCGGTGGAAATCCTGCGCGAATTCCAGGTGCCCTATGAGGCTCGCGTGGTGTCGGCCCATCGCACGCCCGACCTGCTGTTCGAGTTCGCCGAAAAGGCGGAGGCGCGCGGCCTGCGCGTCATCATCGCCGCAGCGGGCGGCGCGGCCCACCTGCCCGGCATGATGGCCGCGAAGACGCTGGTGCCCGTCCTCGGCGTGCCCATCCCCGCCACCATGCTGCAGGGCGTCGATTCGTTGCTGTCGATTGTGCAGATGCCGAAGGGCGTCCCCGTCGGCACGCTGGCCATCGGCAAGCCGGGCGCTGCCAACGCCGCGCTGCTGGCCGTGGAGATTCTCTCGACCACCGATCCCGCGCTGCGCGAAAAGCTGCGCGTGTGGCGCGAGGCGCGGATGAAAGAAGTGCTCGTGCAGGATCTGCCCGAATGAGCGCGATCCTTCCCGGCGCAACCATCGGAATCCTGGGCGGCGGCCAGCTGGGGCGCATGGTGGCCATGGCCGCGCGCTCCTTCGGCTATCGCATCCACGTGATGGATCCCGACCCGTCGTGCCCGGCGCGCTTCGTCGTCGATGCCTGCTTTGAGGGCGCGTGGAACGATGCGCACGCCGCGGCCGATCTGGCGCGCGGCTCCGACGTGGTGACGCTCGAAATCGAGCAGGTATCGCTCGAGTGCCTGGAGGCCGCGGCGAAATTCGCGCCGGTGCGTCCTTCCGCCGATCTGCTGCGCGTGATCCAGAACCGCATCCGGCAGAAGGACTGGCTGCGCGAGCGCGGATTTCCGCTCGGCCCGTGGCACGCCGCGCGCTCGGAGCAGGACATGGCCGAAGCGGTGACGGCGCTGGGCGGCCGCTGCTTCGTCAAGAGCGCGCATGGCGGCTACGACGGCCGCAGCCAGGTGAAGCTCGGCTTCGGCGACAACACCACTGCCGCCGAAGCGTGGCGGCTGCTGGGCCGGCAGCCCTGTGTGGTGGAGCAGGCGCTCGATCTCGACCGCGAAATCTCCGTGATGGTAGCGCGCTCGCCGCGCGGCGAGACGAAGAGCTTTCCTTCGGCAACGAACCACCACGAAAAGCAGATCCTCGTCTGGAGCGTCATTCCCTCGCTGGTTGCGCCGGAGATTGAAGCGCGCGCCCAAAAGCTGGCCTGCGAAATCGCCGACTCGTTTACGCTGGAAGGCCTGCTGGCCGTCGAGATGTTCCTCACCAAAGACGGCGATCTGCTCGTGAACGAGCTGGCGCCGCGCCCCCACAACAGCTATCACGCCAGCGAGCGCGCCTGCGTCACCAGCCAGTTTGAGCAGTGCGTGCGCGCCGTCTGCGATCTCCCCCTGGGCGATGTCTCCGTAGTGCAGCCGGCCGCCATCGCCAACCTGCTCGGCGACCTGTGGCTCGACCATCCTCCGCATTTCGACCGGGCGCTGGCCGTGCCGGGCGTCCGCGTGCATCTCTACGAAAAACACCAGCCGCGCAAAGGCCGCAAGATGGGCCATTTGTCTGCCGTGGGCGCCACGCCGCAGGAAGCCGTGGAGCGGGTGCTGGAAGCGCAGTCGCGCCTCTAGACAGTAAAATCGCCCAAGGACAACCGCGGCAATTCTCTCTTGACAACCACGAAGCCGTTCGCGTCTGATACTGCGAATTCGTAAGAAAAAAAGCTTGCGGTATTCAATTTCAACCCACGGAACTCCCCTATGGCCCTGCGTTACCCCTCCCTGGCAAGTGCCCTTTTTGTGTGTCTCGTCATTTTCGCGGCGGCGTCCGCGCCTGCCCAGCAAACCAACGTCCAGCGCTACGACGTCTACGCCGGCTTTGCCGACTTCGAGACGCCCTGGCTCAACCTGAACCAGCGCGGCTTTCACACCCAGGAAGGCTACAACTGGAAGCCCTGGGTCGCCGTCGGCTTCGACTACTCCGAAGGCACGGGCAACAATTCGCTCACGCCGCGCGTGCTAACGCCCGCGCTGCAGCAGGAGCTGGCCCTCGAGATCGGGGCTCTGAAGCAGGAAGGCGCCATCCCGGCCAACTACCAGCTCGTCGTGCCCACCCACGCTTACTCCGAAACCTTCGCGCTGGGCCCGCAGCTCATGATCCGCCACTACAAGCCGGTGACGTTCTTCGTGCGCCCGTCAATCGGAACCATTCGTCAGCGGGTCACGCCGCACCCCACCGATCCGGTATCGACCGCGATCGTCGCGCAGCTCATACCCGCGGGCACCAAGGTCGACTACGAAGGCTTCTATGGATTCGGCGGCGGCCTGGACTGGAATCCCACCCCGCATTTCTCCGTGCGCGCCCAGAACGATCTGGTCTACTGGAAGCTTTTTGACGGCCTGCTGGCGCAGGGCACCTGGACCAACCGCTTCAGCGTGGGAGTGGCGTACCACTTCGGCGGGAATATCCTCGCGCACTGACGCGAGAAACAGCGAGAGAAAGAAAAAGGCCGGATGGGAACCCCTCCGGCCTTCTGTTTTGCGCGCAGCGCGTCCGCCTGGACGGCCAGTCCTCAGCCGATCTCCTCGTTCCACCCCTCCAGGTACTTCTTCACCTCCGCCATGAACTTGCCCGCGTCGGCGCCGTCGATGACGCGGTGATCGAAGCCGAGCGTCAGGTGCAGGAAGTGCCGGATGGCGATGGAGTCCGTGCCGTCTTCGCTGGTAACCACCGCCGGCTCCTTGAACAGGCCGCCCACGCCCAGGATGGCGCTCTCCGGCTGATTGATGATCGGCGTGCCGAACTGCTCGCCGAAGATGCCGGGGTTGGTGATGGTGAAGGTGCCGGAGCCCACCTCGTCCGGCTTCAGCTTCTTGCCGCGGGCGCGCTCCGCCAGGTCCGCGATGGCGCGCGCGATGCCGAGGAAATTCTTCTCCTCCGCCTGCCTGATCACCGGAACAATCAGTCCCCACTCCAGCGCCACGGCGATGCCCAGGTTGATGTTCTGGTGGTAGCGGATGGCTTCGCCTTCCATCGACGCATTGACGATGGGCATTTTGCGCAGCATAGCAATGATGGCCCGCGAAATGAACGGCATGTAGGTCAGTTTCACGCCGTTGCGCTGCTCGTATTTGCCCTTCTCCTTTTCGCGGATTTTGACGATGCGCGTGAAGTCGATCTTGAAGACGGTGTGCACATGCGGGCTGGTGTGCTTCGACTCCACCATGCGCTGCGCAATGATCGACCGCATGCGGCTGAGCGGAACCAGCTCGCCGGGTAAGGGAGCGGCGGCTGGAGCTGGTGCAGGCGCGGCCGGTTTGGGCGCTGCGGCGGCAGCCGGAGCGACAGCTTTTGGTGGAGCAGCAGCAGTCCCTCCCTTTTCGATATAGGCGAGAATGTCTTCCTTCGTCACGCGTCCGCCGGCGCCGGTGCCCGCTACCGCGCCCAGGTTCACGTTGTTCTCGCGGGCAATCTTGCGCACCAGCGGCGAAGAGCGGACGTGTTCGGCTTCCGCAGAGACAGGCTCGGCCTCCGCTGCAGGAGCAGGAGTTGCCGGGGCGGGTGCTGCGGCTGCCGGGGCCGGGGTGGACGGAGCTGCTCCAGCGGCGCCGCCGATGACGGCGACCACGGTGTTGATCTGCGCCGTTTGTCCGGCGGGAATCTTGATTTCGGTAAGCGTGCCGGCTGCGGGCGAGGGAATTTCCGCGTCCACCTTATCCGTCGAAATTTCAAAGAGCGGCTCGTCGCGCTGCACTGTGTCGCCGACGTTCTTCAGCCATTTGGTGATGGTGCCTTCGAAGATCGACTCGCCCATCTGCGGCATGACCACGTCGCAGCGTTCCCCGGACGCGGCAGCCTTCCCGTCAGCCGCAGAAGCAGCGGATTTCGCTTCCTCGCTCTTTGCCGCCGCGGGCTCTGCTTTTGCCGGGGCCGATTGCGGAGCCGGCGCAGACGCGGCGACCGCGCCCGCTTCGCCGATGACGCCGACGATCGAGTTCACCTGCACGGTCGAGCCTTCCGCAGCCTTAATCTCGGTCAGTACGCCGGCGGCCGGCGACGGAATCTCCGCATCGACCTTGTCCGTGGAAATTTCGAAGAGCGGCTCGTCGCGCTGCACGGTATCGCCCGGCTTCTTGAGCCATTTCGTGATGGTGCCCTCAAAAATCGACTCGCCCATCTGGGGCATCAGTACGTCGGTTGGCATGGATTCTTCTCTCCGGGTTGCGACTCGTGCGCGTGCGCAGATTGATCAAGACAGAGGAAACGGCGCAAAGACCGATTATAAATTGTCATCCCGGGCACAGGGGCCACAGGACGCGCATGCGAACGGCCATCGTTGGCTGTCGCGTCATCGTGCCTGCACGCTTTCTGCCAGCAGCAACTCGCCGAGCGACTCCACGCTCAGCACCTGGCAGTCGAAGACGCGGCCAAATTGCCGCGCCACCGCGTTGCGCACGGCTTCCATCGTGGGGGGCGGATCGGCCTCGCGCTCGAGGCTGGTTACTTCCCGATCGCCGATGCCGCAGGGCACGATCAGCTCGAAGTCGCGCAGGTCGGGATGCACGTTCAGCGCGAACCCATGGGAAGTGATGCCGCGCGCGATGTGGACCCCGATCGCTGCAACTTTCTTTTCCCCGATCGATCCGCCGGCCAGGGTCCACACGCCGGTTCGGCCAGGAACGCGCGTCGTGGGGACGCCGAAATCGCCGCACGCGCGAATGAGCGCTTCTTCCAGCTTGCGGACAAATTCGACTGCGCCCAGACGCGGCAAGAAACTGCGCAGGTCGAAGATGGGATAGCCGA
>JASHNW010000001.1 GCA_030041435.1 Acidobacteriaceae bacterium | reverse complement strand
TCGGCAGCCGGTCCCTTCAGCGGAGCGCACAGCTCCGGCGAATTGTTCCGAACGCTCCCCACAGACGCGCCGACCTTCCACGAGGTGATCTTGTTCGCGTCGAAGGGCCGGAGCAGGTCCACCGGCAACTGACCGGGATCAGCCGGTGCCATCCACCGCTCGTCATCCGTCGGCGCGAGGATTACCGGCATTCGATTGTGAATCGGCGCGGTCAGCTCGTTCGGTTCCGTGGTGATGATCGTGTACATTTCGAGGGGCTGCCCCGTCGCCTTATCCGTCCATCGCTCCCACAGGCCCGCAAAGTCGGAGCGGGAGCGGGTGGGCTGATTCCATCGGAATCGCCGGCTTCATTCCGCTCGAACATGCGGCATCCCGCAGGGGCTAAAGTGTCTGCGTGAGAACGCGGTGGAATCGACGTTCGGGGAGAGATGTTGGCTGGGTTCTACTGACAGTGTGGCGACGGCCGGAGCCGGACCGGGTTCGCGGATCAGGCTGACAGCAGAGTGCGCAGGCGAGTGATGTTGAAGGCCAGAGCGGCGAGGGTGAACTCGCTGCTCACGCGCTTTAGGCCGCGGGTGCGGAACTGACGCATGCCGCTGCTTTTTGAGGACTCCGAAAACTGGTTCGACCACCGCCTTGCGCCGCGCGTAGATCGCCTGGCCGGCGGGGCTGCGCAGCCGGGCGCGCATGGGGCGATGCGCAGCCGCGCACGCACGGATGCGGCAGGGGATGCCCAGGTTCACCAAGACGGCTAATCCTCCACAAGACCATCAGACAAACATGCCCTCGTCAATCTGGACGAAGCAAGTCCTCGACGATTCGGCTGCCCGTGTAGGTCTTAAGCAGCGAAAGCGTCGAGCGCCCGTCCAACCGGACATAGCGTTTCCGAATCCAGGCGAGCACCCTTTCCCTCTTTCCGTAAACGGACTCGGCGAGCGACAGTACTCGAACGGCCCGCAGCACGCGGTCCGATTCCCCGACGATCAACTTCTCCCGGCGTGACCGGCTATGCAGGAGTGTCCTCTGCGGAATGATGACGGAGTCGATCTCACTACGTTCAAGGCCGAGTGAGATCGGCCGCTTGATCACCGAAGACGCCAACCGTCCTTCGACAAGACGAAGCATCTCCACTTCCGTGACAGGCGGCTGTAATCCGAACCAGTCACCGATTCGCGTACTCGCGGTGTTCATGAGCCAAATTATGCACAGATTCAGCGACAGAAGGATCGAACTGCAAGTCATGCTCTACTGGGTTGTCGTCAGACTCGGCGGTCGATCTAATGCAGTCTGGCAGATCAGGATTCCCGACTTCTGGTCGGAGGCGAGGCCCCACTGGACGAGGGTGGCCTGATCGGCGGGCGCGGTGGCTATGCCTTTGGTGCTCGCGCCGAATTTGGTGTAGGCCATCCACTGTTCGTGCGACATGGCGTCCATGCCCGCGCGCATCTTGTCGACGGTGGGCTGAGCAGCGGCGAGGGAATCGACCTGAAGCCAGGCTTGCGCGAAGAACGGCAGGGAATCGACGACGATGACCGGACCGACGAGCTGGGGGTCGCGTTCGGCCAGATCGAGGGCGATGGAGCCGCCGAGGCTGTGTCCGAGAATTACTGGGCGATCGAGGTGGTTGTCGCGAATATACGCTGCAATCTGCTCGCGGGCGGTGGCGAGCAGGGGATCGTCGATGGGGGGCACGCCGGCGAATCCGGCGAGGGTGAGCTGGAAACAGCGGAAGTGCGCTTCCAGATGCTTCGTAATGCCGTCCCAGGTGGCGCCCGAGGAGGCCAGGCCGGGGATCATGATGATCGGCTGCCCCTGGCCAGCGACGGTCACGGTGAAGGTGGCGTGGGCCGATGGGGCCGGCGCGGCTTGGGCGCGCACACCGGGAGCGCAGCCAGCGAGAGCGGTCAGGGCTGCTTCGACGATCCAGATCTTGTGGTGGTGGGGCATGGGAATCCTACTGCAGAGGATGGTCATGTGGGAGCGGTGCGCGCAGAGAAAAACATGATGAGCGGTCCGACAGGGTGGACGAGCGGCGGGTTGTGGGCGAGTTGCGGGGGTTCGGGGAATCCCACTTTGCGCGCACACGACGCGCGCAAGGGCGGGATACCCGGGGGCAGCGGGCAGCCGGAGCCTGTGGCAAGAACCCTTGTAAGTGCAAACGGCCAGGACGGAAACAACACAACGACCCTGTCCCTACCCCAGACGCTAATCGAAAGCGTCGTCACCCGCCGCTCAAAGCTTCAACCTGAGACATCACCCACTATGCCGCAATTGCCAGTCGCAGCTATCAATCCGTGCGGAGCCTCTGCAGAGATGACATCAACCGCTGTCGCTCCACCGTGGATTGTGGCGACCGACGCCGCGGGATCTACATCAACTCGGCGCATTTGGGACAGATCGATCACCAGACCGTCGTTGCGTAACGCTCTTCAAGCGCAGTCATGCCCCCGCCACGCACGGACGAAGGTAACGAGTGCTCCGTCGCACTCCGGACCGGGGCCTGCAGATCGCTCGAGCTCTCACACACAGCGAATAATGCTGGTTAGTTTAGGACTGCCTGGGCAGTATGGTAAACGTTGCCCGCAAGGCTTACAGGAGACTCTGTGCACCGGAGCGAAACAATGCGTCGGATGCCCGCAGGATGCTCGCTCACGGACTTGCTGTGAGTGGGCATCTCCAGTCAGGCGACGGCCTTAGTCTCTTCGGCTTCGCCGGCCACCTCGCCGATACTGTCGAGATTGACCCCGGTAGTTTCGATTCGATACATCCACGTGACCACGGCTCCAAGCAGGGATGCTACGACGAGGCCGTAGAGCAGGAGCCGTGTGCCGACGCTGGCCAGCAGGATGGGGAAGAGGAACGCAGTGGCGACCGCGCCGATCTTGGCGAAGGCTGCGGCGAAGCCTGCGCCCTTGCCGCGGATGGCGGTGGGGAACACCTCGCCGGCCAGCAGATAGGTCTGCGCGTTGGGACCGAGATTGGTCATGAAGTCGAAGAGCATGAAGCCGGCGAAGATGAGAACGATTTTCAGGCTGCTGCTGAAATCTACCGACAGAGAGGCGAGAAAGAGTCCAACTGCGCAGCCGATGAAGCCGATAATCTGCAGACGAATCCGGCCGACTTTGTCGGCAAGGAGGACGGCGAAGGCGATGCCGATGATCAGGAGCAGCGTGATCATTGCGTCTCCCCGAGCGGCCAACGTGGCGTTGGCGATAAGGTCGCTCATGCTGCGGACGTGCTCGGCCTGGTGGCCGATGGCCGCGGCCAGGATGGTGGGCGTGAAGATGCCAATGCCGTAGGTGCTGAGATCCTGCAGAAACCAGGGAACTGAAGCCAGGATCGTGGCGCGACGGTAGCGCTTGCTGAACAGTGACAGGAAGGATCCGTTGCCGTGGGTGTGGCCGCCTGGACCTGCCTGCTGCGAGAGCACAATGCCCGTGGGATATTGCGGTTTGCGCAGCAGCAGGCGTCTCGCAGCGAGCTGGGCGCGCTCGGTGGCACCGCGCGTGTGCAGCCAGTTTGCGCTTTCGGTGACGTAGAAGCGGCCGATGGTGACGAGCAGCGCGGGCACGACCGCAGTGGCAAACATCCAGCGCCAGGCATCAAGATTCGGTACAGCGACCAGGACCGCGTAACCGACTGCGGCGCCGCCCAGCGCGCCAACAGCCTGGAAGGAGAACGCGGCCAGCACCAGGCGTCCGCGGCTGGTGCTGGGGATGTTTTCGGAGATGATCATGTGCGCCGTTGGATAGTCGCAGCCCAGCGCGACGCCCAAGCCGAAGAGGCAAAACACCAGGGAGATGAAGCTGGTGCAGAAAACGGCCGCGCCCAGGAAGGCGGTGAAGATGATCATTTCGACGATGAACATCGACTTGCGACCGAAGTAATCGGACAGGCTGCCCAGGCCGACCGCGCCGACAAGAATGCCGCCCAGAGTGGCTGCGGTCACGAAGCCATGTTGTGCGGGGGCGATCTCAAACTGGCGCGCGATGAGGGGCAGTGCGACGCCGGTCATGAAGACGACGAAGCCCTCGAAGAACTTCCCGGCGGCGGCGAGCATCCAGATGCGCTTCTGCATGGAGGTCATGGGGACGGAGGGGAGATGCGTGCCATCCGGCCAAATGGGCCGCTCATCGATATAGTCCCGCACGGTGCGGTGTTCGGTCTGCGAGTTGTTCGCAACATTTGGCATGGCAATGTCCTTCAGGAATGACTCGGCGGATGGGGATCTTCCGGCCCGGCTGCTGTTTCCGCCTACTGGATTTTGGCGATCTGGATTTCACTGCGCGCGCGAATGGGTGTGGGCAGCGCGATGAAATGCACGGGGTCGAGGAAGCTGGCCGCACTGCCGCCCTGCGGTGAGATGCACCAGAGCAGGAAGTTGCTGATGGCCGACGCCATCTGCGGGTTCGGCTGCTTGTCCCACACGATAGCGTATTCGTAGTTGATCAGGGGATAGGAATCGGCTCCGGGAGCGAACACCAGCGTGAGGCGCTCATCGGGAGGGGTGCACGGCGTGAGCGCGGCGGCGGCAGCGGTGATCGTGGCCGCTGTCGGGAGCAGGAAATTGCCATCCTGATTTTGCAGCATGGCGGTGAGGAGGCCAGCCTTGCCTGCCTGGTCTTCGAAGCTGGCGCCCAGATAGCCGACGGACCAGGGGGTGCGGGCGAGAGTCTGGACCATGCCCTGGTTGCCGGTGGCGGTAAGAGTGCCCGGCGCGGAGGGCCAGCTCACGGTGGTGCCGTAGCCGATGGTGTTTGCCTAGGTGCCTTGGCACGATGGGTCGTCACTCTCACCCGATGCACAGGTAGAGAAGGTCAGGAACTGGGTGAAGATGAAGGTGTCGCCGGAGCCTTCGGCGCGACGGACGGGCACGATGGCGTGGTGCGGCAGAGCAACGCCGCGATTCATGGCGGCGATCTCCGGTGCATCCCATGTGCGGATTTTGCCGGTGTAGATGTTTGCCAGCACCGGGCCGCTCAGTTTCAGCGCAGCGCCCCGCAACTCCGGCAAATTCGCATCCACTGTCTGCGCCGAGATGGCGAGTGGAATGTTGAGGACGTGCGGGTTGGCCATCGCCTGATTGTCGGTCATGTAGGCGTCGGAGGTGCCTATCTGCACCTGCTTCGCGACGGCACCGGCGATTCCGGCGCCCGACCCGCTAGAATTGGCGGTCATCTGTACGCTGGGATCGACCTTTGCGTACGCACCGACCCATGCCTGGAACAAAGGAAAGATCAGAGTGGAGCCGGATTCGGAGACAGTGAGAGCCGCCAGTGGCAGCGCGGCGACCGATACCAGCGCCAGGGCCGAGACACGTCTCGCACGACGGCCTGTACCGGCGTGACGAGCAAACATAGGCACACACCTCCGACACGTGATTGGGGCGCAAACCGTAGTCAGCCTCGCTGGGGATCGAGCGGCTTGCGGAAACACGGTAACAGACGGTTTGTTAAGAAATGATGACGATCACCCTGGATCGGAGTTCTTGTCGGGCGGCGGTATCCGCAATCTCAACGAGCCCTATAAGAGGGAATGTGCATTGCCCTCCCATGAGAAGGCCGGTCTCTACTTGATGCGGTCAGCGCCGAGCGTATCGCGAAACTCGGCGTCCCAGAGCCACGACTGATACTTCCGGCGCAGCGCATCGATCTTCTGCCCGTAAGCCAGCATCAGCGGAAAGTCCGTCAAGTGTCCTTTGAAGTTATACGGCTCGTAGCTGATGATGTAGCGATCCATCAGAATCAGGTTCAGCTTCTCCCGGTCGTCGATTCCGGTTACCGCCACCATCAGCGGCGCCCAGGGATCGATGTACCGGGCTACCGGAACCGCCCCCCCGCCGATGCGGAAATACGAAACCGGATAGTACTGCATCAGCCAATCCTGCGGCCCTTCGCCTGCGAAGAGGAAGTCGGGGCTGAACTGATCCGCTGCCTCCCGCATCTCCTTCGCAAACGGCATGTCGCCCGCATAGATGAACCCTGGCGGTGTGTATCCGTGATCCGGGCTGAAGGAGTACTCGACGGGCCCGTGGTGGCAGACCTCATCGAACAGCCAGCCGTCGGGATGCAGCGCCAGAAGTTTGCGGAACTCGTGCGTCGCCAGGTCGCGATACGTGGGGCTGTCGACGTCCATAATCGCCCGCCGGCGGTTGTTGATTCCTGCCAGCTGCGTCGGCGTCGTGTAACTGTAGCCATTCGTCTCGTACTGGATTCCGTAGGGGTCCGTCGCGGCGAATTTGTACAGTTCCTGCCTGTACCAGTTCGTCGTCAGATCCGCCCAGCAGAGCTTGGCGAAGAGAATCATCTTCACGCCTTCGGACTGAGCGTGACCGATTGCATTGCGCAGTTCCTGCCACGTGCCGAGGTTCGGATCGGTGTCCTGCGATGGATCGCCGCGATCCTGCCCGCCGCGGTTCCAGCCCACCAGCTGGATGGCCTTCACTCCATTCTTCGCGCATTCGTCAATGTACTGATCCAGATCGCGGTACGGGATGCTGTAGTCTTCCTCGGCGCCGTTCTCCTGCAGCTGCAGCCACGAGTGCACCCGCTGCACCCAGTCCGGCAAATACGGCTGCTGGAACCAGGTCGCGCGCCACGCCTTGTAGATGTCCACGCCCGCGTGCCAGTCTCCGCTGTACGGCCGGACTTCCACCGGCGCCAGCGTGAAGGTCGAGTGCGGATGCGCGAAGATAAAGTGGATCGTTCCCGCATCGAGGTGCACCGGCAGACCGGAAATTTCGGGGCTCCGCGGAACGTTTTCGTTCACCGACTGCACCAGCCCCGGATGCTGCTCAAATTCCCACTCCAGCAGGTAAGGGAGGGACGGCGCCTTCATCGCGATATAAATGCCTTGCTCAGGTGCCTGGATCAGGGTAAACAGGCTCTGTTTCGAGTCCACCGTTTGCCGCGGAAACCGCCCCCCCCAGTAGCCGTTCTCGTTGACAAAGTGCGGATAGAGATCCTGCTGGACCAGGTTGTCGTACCACATGTGCTCGGTGTGCAGCGAGGTGCCCGGCGAGGGTGGCGTCAGGTCGCCGAAGTACGGGTACTCGAGCGTCTCCACCGTCAGATCGGAATCGTTTTCCAGGGTTCCATCAAAGGTCAGCGCCCCATCCTGCAGCGTCACGCGGGCCGTGAAGGTGATGGGCAGCACGCCGCCGTGTTCGCTCCGAAGGTTCCTCCACTCGAGCCGGACTTCATGATCGGACACCCGGGTCACCTCGACCGCATCCTGCTTCTGCCCCAGCACCATGTTGTCCCGCCGATTGGGCAGCGGCGCCAGCAGACGGAACGAAAGGCCGAGTTCCGGCCGCTTCTCCATTACCCATCCCATCGATTTGTCCTCCATGCGCGTCAGCGCGCCGGACGTCGTGTCGAATGCCACCAGCAACTTGCTGTCCTGCAGGACGAGCTCGCCGGCATGGGGCGCGGCGTTGAGAAAACGCCTCCGAGGCAGACGACGGCCAACCAGAGGGAAAACAGTACATACGTTGTTCGTGTTCTCATTGCCGACACTCGATGGTAAGCATCTGCCATATTGCAATTCTCGCGCACCGGCTGCAAGGTGCTGGCGTGGATCCCTCGATTTACCGCTATGAGCTGAGACCGGATCGTAATGCCGGACTGCGCGAAGAAACAGTGCAACGCCTGAGATGCTGCTTAGAACACATGAAGGACAGCTGATTGCGGCTTGAAGAGATCGTGGCTCGCTCGTATCTCCACGACCCCGCTGCGGCCGGCAATGGACTTCACCCAGACCGCGCCACTCCCTCCGCTCTCCTTGAGGCTGAAAGGATTGTCGCCGACGAGGTTCGCCGGGCCGTCGACCTCCAGGGTAACGTCTCCCTGAACGAACGGGCGCGGTCCTCCAAAACGGTCCACCACGCCAAATGCCAGGCGTGTGGAGTCCGTTCCATCGGCGCGAAGCCTGGCTTCGTCTAGCTCCAGCCATAAGCGATCTCTCGAGCGATCCGAACAGAATCGGCGAACCAGCAGGAGTTTCGTGCCTGCGTACCCCTCGATGCGCAGTTCCGGATTGCCGTGTCCGTCCACCGCCAGATCGACAGAAAAAGGAGGATATCGCAGATGGGGGAAGCGATCCCTGTCGGGGTGGAGGACAGCATGCTTTCTCTCGTCGAGGAAGAGTTCGAGCCGCTCGCAATTCGAGAAAACGACTGCTGATTTTCCTGGACCGAAGGGGGTCTGGATTCCAAAATCTCTAGAACTGGTCTCATAAATGTCTGAGCAGCATGTGAAGGCAGGCAAGGTGGACGAAGCCGAGGAAGTTCTCGACGTGGTATTCCCAGCGGGTGACAAGGCGGCGAAAGCTATGCATCCAGGCAAAGAGCCGCTCCACCTTCCAGCGCTTACGGTAGCGGCGCAGCTTACGCCCATCCTGAGTTCTGCGTTTGCGCCCGCGCCGGTTGGGCGCGATCATTTCGATCCCGTATTCCTCCTGCAGGGTGCGGTCCAGCGGGTCCGAGTCGTAGGCTTTGTCGCCGATGAGCCGGGCCGGGAGCTGGTCGAGGAAGCTTCCGGCCAGAACGTACTCCACAAGCTGGCACTCGGCCGGCTGACGTGACCCCCAGAATCCGTCCAGAACGGAATACGATCTGGACGAAGGAAAGGGGAAGGGCTGATGAGCAGGAGCAGGCACACGGAGGCGCAGATCATCGCTGCGCTGAAGCAGGTTGAAGCCGGACGCACCACCGACGATGTAGCTCGGGAACAGGGCGTGAGCAAGCACACGATCTATGCCTGGAAGGCGAAGTATGGCGGCATGGAGGTGAGCGAGGCCGAAGAGGTCAAGCATCTGCGCGACGAGAACGCGCGGCTGAAGAAGCTGGTGGCCGAGCTGAGCCTGGACAAGGATATGCTGCAGTCGGTGATCCGAAAAAACTCCCTCGGCTCGTAGAGCGGCGATCGGAAGTGCGGCGCCTGCTGGCGGAGTTCACCTCCAGCGAGCGCCACGTCTGCGGGCTGATGGCAGTGCCGAGATCGAGTTGCCGGTACCGGAGCCGGAGGGACGACAGCCAGATCGAGGAGCGGGTGCGCGAACTGGCGCGAGAGCATCCGCGCTTCGGCTACCGGCGTTTGCATTTGTACCTGCACAGAGAGATGGGAGTGAACCACAAGAAGGTGCAGCGGGTCTATCGGGAGCTGGGACTGAACGTGAAGCGCACGCGGCGCAGGCATCTGCGGCGGGCGCTGACGCCGCGGCCTGCGCTGACGGCGCCCCGACAGGAGTGGGCTCTGGATTTCGCCAGCGACGTAACGGCTGCCGGGCAACGGTTCCGCGTGCTCGGCGTCATCGACGGGTTCACGCGGCAGTCGCTGGTGCTCGACACGGCCACCAGCTTCCCCAGCCGGCGCGTCACGCGAGAACTGGAACGAGCAATGGCTGCGCACGGCAAGCCCCATGCGATTCGCTGTGACAACGGCCCGGAGCTGACTTCGCGGCACTTCCTCGCCTGGGCCATCGAGTGGAAGATCGATCTGGTCCACATCCAGCCCGGCAAACCCACCCAGAACGGAGGTATGGAAAGCTTCAACGGCAAGCTGCGCGACGAGTGCCTGAACGTGAGCTGGTTCTGGAACCTGTTCGACGCCAGACGCAAGATATCGGCGTGGAAAGTAGAATATAACTCTCGCCGTCCGCACAG
>JASHNW010000027.1 GCA_030041435.1 Acidobacteriaceae bacterium | reverse complement strand
GGCGTAGATGTGATTCCGGTGTGGAACAAGTCGAACCGCGAACACAACATCATTGGGTCGGAGCCTTCGAGCACGCGGGCGGCGGCCCATGCGGCAGTGCGGGCGCTGGGGTGGAAGAAGCCGTACTACTGCGACGCAGACCACATCAACCTGACCACGGTGGATCGGTTTCTGGCGCCGTGCGACTTCTACACGATCGATGTAGCGGATGCGATCGGGAAGGCGGCCTCCGGTGCTTCGATCGATCGACTTGTGAAGCGGCGTTCCGATTTGACCGGCAGTCTGCGGCTGGAGGGGGTCGAAGAGGTGTTTCAGATTACGCCGGCGCTGCTGCGGGCTACGGCTGCGAAATTTCTGTTTGCGGTGGAAGAGGCGGGGAAGGTTTATCGGAAGATTGAGGAAGCGAAGGGCCAGGGCAATTTTGTTGCGGAAATTTCGATGGACGAGACCGACACGGCACAGACTCCGGCGGAGCTGCTGATTATCCTGGCGGCGATTGCGGATGAGGGGATTCCGGTGCAGACCATCGCGCCGAAGTTCACGGGACGGTTTAACAAGGGCGTGGACTATGTGGGGGACGTGGGGCAGTTTCGATGGGAGATGGCGCTGGATGTGGCGGCGATTGCGTGGGCGGTGCGCAACTTCGGGCTGCCGAAGAATCTGAAGCTGAGCGTGCACTCGGGCAGCGATAAGTTTTCGATTTACCCGGCGATTTACGAGACGACGAAACAGTCGGGGGTGCATCTGAAGACGGCGGGGACGACCTGGCTCGAGGAGATCGTCGGGCTGGCCGAGGCGGGTGGCGATGGGCTGGCGCTGGCGAAGGAGATTTACGCGGAGGCGTATGCGCATCGCGAGGAGCTGTGCGGGCCATACGCGACGGTGATTGACATTGATGTGGCGAAACTGCCTGCTCCGGCAACGGTGGCGAGGTGGAGTTCACAGCAATACACATCGGCGCTACGGCACGATCCGCATTCGGCTGCATATAACAGCAGTTTTCGGCAGTTGCTGCATGTGGGGTTCAAGGTGGCGGCGAAGATGGGCCGGCGGTATCTGGATTTACTGGAGGCAAACGAAGCGGTGATCGCGAAGAACGTGACGGAGAATTTGTTCGACCGGCACATTGCTCCGGTGTTTCTGGGCAAACCGTCGCCCGTGGACGCTCTGGCACATGCGGAGGCGCGATGACGCTGGCGGCGCTGGAGCTGACGGGGAAAACGGCAGTTGTTGTCGGGGGAACTTCCGGCATCGGGCGGGCGATCAGCCTGGGGCTGGCGGAGGCCGGGGCAGACGTGGTGGCGTCGGCGCGGCGCGAGCAGCAGGTGAAGGAGACGGCTGCGGAGATTGAAGCGCGCGGGAAGAAAACGCTGCGGCTGACAAGCGACATGCAGGATCGCGGATCGCTGGAGCGGTTGCTGGCGGAGACGATCGCGGCGTTCGGGAAGGTCGACATTCTGGTGAACTCGGCGGGGAAGATTAAACGCGCGCCGACGCTGACGTTTCCGGAAGAGGAGTGGCGCGACATCATCGATACGAATTTGACGGGGACGCTGCGCGCCTGCCAGGTGTTTGGAGCGCACATGCTGGAGCGGGGCTACGGGCGGATCGTGAACATTGCCTCGCTGAATAGCTTTGTCGCGCTCAGCGAAGTGGCGGCCTATGCGGCGAGCAAGGCAGCCGTGGCTTCTCTGACGCGGTCGCTGGCCGTGGAGTGGTCGAAAAAGGGCGTGCTGGTCAACGCGATTGCGCCGGGGGTTTTTCGCACGGCGCTGAACGCGGATCTGCTGGACAACACCCCGCGGGGTAAGGAACTGCTGATGCGCACGCCGATGGGGCGGTTCGGGAAGACGGAAGAGGTGGTGGGAGCGGCGGTGTATCTTGCGTCGGACGCAGCGTCCTTTGTGACCGGGCAGGTGCTGGTGGTGGACGGGGGGTTTTTGGCCAGCGGGGTGAATCAGTAAAGGCAGCGTATAGCGTGTAGCGTATAGCGTATAGCCAGGCGCGAGCTGCTGCCGACTGGCCTTTTGCTGGCCGTCTCCTCGCTGACCGCTTCATTCCTGCCCGCTTTCCGCTGTGTCCCTGTCATACTGGTACCAGGTCTCCATGTTCTTGAACAACACCATTGCTGTGGCTATGTCGGGCGGAGTCGACTCGTCGACCGTTGCGGCCATGCTGCGCGCCGAGGGCTACGAGCTGGTGGGGCTAACGCTGCAGCTATGGAATCAGCGGCGACTGGCGGGCAAGGAAGGCATGCCTGAGCAGGTGGTGGGGCGCTGCTGCTCGCTGGATGACGTGTACGACGCGCGGCGTGTGGCCGAGGCGCTGGAGATTCCGTACTACGTGGTGAACGAGGAAGAGCGCTTCGAAGAGGATGTGGTGCGGCCGTTTGTGCGGGAGTATCTGAATGGGCGCACGCCGATTCCGTGCTCGCTGTGCAACAACCATCTGAAGTTCGATCAGCTGCTGGTGCGGGCGCGACAGATTGGCGCGGACCGCATCGCGACCGGGCACTACGCGCGCAACGAGTACGACCCGGAGCGCGACCGCTGGATTCTGAGCCGGCCCGCGGATCAGGCGAAGGACCAGACGTATTTTCTGTTTGGGCTGACACAGGAGCAACTGGCGCGCACGCTGTTTCCGCTGGGTGGGTACAAGAAGGCCGAGGTGCGCGAAATTGCGGCCCAGCGCGGGCTGGCGATTGCGGTGAAGCCGGATTCTCAGGAGATTTGCTTTATCCCGGGTGGAGATTACAAGCGGTTTATTGCAGCATATCTGAATGAGCAGGGCGAGGGGATTCCGGACACCGCGGGCGAGCTGGTTTCGACAACGGGCGAGGTCATCGGGCATCACGGCGGCGTCCACAACTTCACCATCGGCCAGCGCAAGGGGTTGGGCCTTCCACCCCGGCGAACAGGTTCGCCGGGGACCCCGGGTGCGTCGCCGGATCCGCTGTACGTGATCCAGATCGACAATGCGAGCCATCGCGTAACGGTGGGATCGGATGCCGAGGCGACGACGCGGAGGCTGCGCGCGCGCGATCTGAACTGGATTGCAATTCCGGAACTGCGCGGGGAGATGCGGGTGCGGGCGAAGATTCGGCACCGGCATGAGCCGGCGTGGGCGACGATCCGCCCGATCTCAGGACCGGATGGCTCGAATGAAGTCGAGGCCATCTTCGACGAGCCGCAGCGCGCTGTGACGCCCGGGCAGGCGGCCGTGTTCTACGACGGGGATGAGGTTGTGGGCGGAGGCTGGATCGTTTAGAGGCAGGGATAAGGGATTAGAGCTCGGAGTGAAGAGGCTCCTGAGGCCTATTCGCTAAACCTCAAAACCTAATCCCTCGTCTCATTTCACCTCGTTTACCAGGTTGCGAAGTGCGTTTAGAACGGTGAAACGCGTGAGTGCGATGGGCTGGGCGGCATCATCCAGGACTGCCATCTGCTGCGCCTTCCATCCGGCAGGCGCGGCGACGCCCGACGACAGGTAAGCGATGGCTTCGGCGCCCATTGTGCCGAGCTCCGTCAACTGCTGTGCGCGCGGCAGCGCCGGCACAAGGAGGGGCGCGCCGGACATGAGCTGCATCAGCTCCGGCTGCGCCGCGGTCCATGAGCGGAACATCTCCAGCAGCTCCGCCTGCTCATCGGGGTGTCCGGCGGGGTCCTGCAGGTAGGTGCTCATTAGTTCGTCGAAATCGTGACGCGAGGGGGGATCGGGCGGCAGCGCGTCGATCAAGTGGTCCAGCGGGTCGAGCGTTGTGACGCCATGCGATTCGGACCAGCTGCCGCGGGTGTCGAAATTGACCGGCTGCAGCACAGCGGCCAGAACGCGTAGGGAAGCAATATCGGGCGTGCCGGCAAGGGCGCGCAGGCTCGCGTCTTCCTGCGAAATGTGCGTGAGGCCCAGACCCTCCAGGCGCAGCGACTCAACCCAGAGGCGTCGGTACATGTCGTCGACATTGTTGACGGACTGCGGCGACCAGAGACGTTCGGCGATGGCCGCGGTGCGCGGCCAGATGCGCGAGTCGATGACCTGCGGGTCGACGTACTCGCTCCACATGCAGGCTTCGCCGCCAAGGATGAGGGCAGCCTGCTGCGGCGTCAGATCGCTGCCGGCAGGGACCGGGTCGACGCGGTAGTGCTCGGCGGCGGAATCCATCTGGTCGAGGTAGTAGCCGGCGGAGAGGATGCCGCTGTATCCCTGTTTTGCGCCGGCGGCGAGCGAATCAAACCCGCGCCACGACTGCACGACGACGTCTTTGGGCAGGCCGGGGGTCATGACTTCATCCCAGCCGATCATCTTCTTGCCGTGCTTTGCCAGGATTTTGAGCACCTGCTGGCTGAAATACGCCTGGAGGGCAGCGGTGTCGCTGAGGTTGTGCGCCTGCATGAAGGCCTGGATCTGTGAGTTCTGCTTCCACTCGACGCCGTTGTTCTCATCGCCGCCGACGTGCATGTAGGCGTCGGGGAAGATGGTCGCCATCTCGCCGATGAATTTGTCGAGGAACTCGTAGGTGCTCTTTTTGGTGGGGTCCATGGTGGCGTTGAAGACGCCGAAATTGTGGCCCACGGTGAAGGGTCCCGGAGCGCTGGCCAGCTCGGGATAGCCGACCGCCCACGATGTGCTGTGGCCAGGCATATCGAACTCGGGCACGACGCGGATGCCGAGGCCGCGCGCGTAGGCGACGACTTCCTTCGCCTCTTCCTGCGTGTAAAACTGGCCGTCGGAGCCCTCGCCGGTGAGTTTGGGGAAGATTTTGCTTTCGATGCGGAAGCCCTGATCGTCGCTGAGGTGCCAGTGGAAGACGTTCAGTTTGACGGCGGCCATGCCGTCGAGGGTGCGCTCGATGACGCCGATGGGCTCAAAGTGGCGGGAGCAGTCGATCATGAGGCCGCGCCAGCGGAAGCGCGGGGAATCCTGAATGGAGACTGCGGGCAGCCAGAAGCCCTGGCCGTCGGACTGCACGAGCTGGAGCAGCGTTTCGAGGCCGCGCATGGCGCCTACATCGGTCGCCGCATGCAGATGCGCGCTTTGCGAAGTGATTTCGAGCGAGTAGGATTCGTCCTCGTCGATGCCTTGAATGGTTTCGCCGGGGCCATCAACAGAAATGAGCAGCGGGGCGGTTGCGCCGGGCTGCGCCTGCTGGATGACGAAGCCCACCTGAATCTTGAGGCGCTGCATGGCCCAGGTGATGGCGCCGTCGAGGCGATCGTCGCTGGATTTGTCTGTGGTGAAAGCAAAGCCGGGCGCAATCGCGAGACGTCCGCTGCCGACCGTCATCTGCGCGGGCTGGGGCATCAGCGTGTTGACAAACCCGGATTCCGCCGGCGCTGCAGTTTGCGCCACAGCCGCGCCAGCCAACATCGTTCCGGCTACGATTCCGTTCACGATTGCCTTCGTCAGATAATTCACGTTCGCATAACCTCGCTCAAAGATTCCGCGATTCAGATTACGCAATTGCGGAGAGCAGCGCCAGTGGCCGCAAGCGCTGTACGCGTTTCGCGGGGACGCGACGCCGCGATCTGGTACCTTGTCCTAACATCCGCAAGGAGCGTTTTGTTCATGCGAACTCGCTTCGCCGTCTTCGCCATTCTCGCCGTGCTCGGTGCGTCTGTCACAGTTGCGCAGGCCGCGCCTGCGTGGGCGCCACCCGATGCCGCGACCAAAGAGCTGGCGCTGGGGATTTATCGGCAGCTCATCGACATCAACACGACGGACTCAGTGGGCAGCGTGACCGCGGCCTCGCAGGCGATGCAGCGGCGGTTTCTGGCGGCGGGCTTTCCGGCAGCGGATGTTTTTCTGGGCGGACCGAACGCGCGGAAGGAAAACCTCGTGGTGCGGTATCGGGGCACGGGGGTGCAGCCGCCAATCCTCTTTATCGGGCACCTCGACGTGGTGGAGGCGAAGCGCTCGGACTGGAGCGTCGATCCGTTTCAATTTATTGAGAAGGACGGCTACTACTACGGACGCGGCACGCAGGATATGAAGGACGGCGACGCCATTCTGGTAACGACGTTTCTGCGGCTGCACAAAGAGGGATTCAAGCCCGATCGCGATCTGATTCTGGCATTGACGGCGGACGAGGAGGGCGGGAAATCGAACGGGGCGGACTGGCTGCTGCGGAATCATCCGGAGCTGATGCACGCCGCATTTGCGTTCAATCCCGATGGCGGCGGCGTGGAACTAAACAATGGCCGGCCGATGACGGCGGAGGTTGATGCGAGCGAGAAGCTGTACGCGGACTATCAGCTCATCGTGACCAATCCCGGCGGGCACAGCTCGCTGCCGGTGCCCGACAATGCGATTTACCACGTTACCGACGCGCTTCAGCGGCTGCAGAACTATACGTTTCCGTTTGAACTGAACGCGATTACGCGGGCTTACTTCCAGAAGCTGAGCACCATGGAGCAGGGGCAACAAGCCACGGATATGAAGGCGATGCTGGCCGATCCGCCGGATGCTGCGACGATTGCACGCATTTCGCAGGAGCGGGAGTGGAACGCCGCGATTCGGACGACGTGCGTGGCGACGCGGCTGCTGGCCGGCGATGCGAACAACGCGCTGCCGCAGATGGCGCAGGCCAACGTGAACTGCCGCATCCTGCCAGGGCATTCGCGCGAAGAAGTCCGGCAGGATCTGATCCGGCTGTTTGCGGATCCGCAGATCACAGTGAATTACGTCGACGATGCCGGGAATATTCACGCGGCGGCGCCAGACGCAAAGGGGCTGCCTCCCGTAGCGCTGCAGCCTGAGGTGATGGAACCGCTGGAAAAGCTGGCCGCGGCATACTGGCCGGAGACGCCGGTGGTCGCAGATATGTCGGCAGGTGCGTCGGACAGCGTCTACACGAATGCCGCGGGGATTCCGACATACAACTGGTCGGCGATTCAGCTGGAGCCCGGCGATATGCGTGCGCACGGCAGGGACGAACGGTTGCCGGTGGAGTCGTTCTGGAAGGCTGTGCAGTTCTGGTATCAGTTTGTGCCGATGGTGGCGACGACGAAGTGAGGCTTTATTCCGTGTCTGCCAAAGGCGAGCAGACACAGGGCAGCCAGGCTACTTTGCGGCGGGCGAAGCGTTGGCGGGTTGCGTGACGATGCTGACGTGGGTGATGCCGGCCTGCTTGACGGCGTCCATGACTTCGGCGAAGGCGCCGAAGGGGACTTTTTCATCGGCGCGCAGATAAATCACCTGATTCGTCGTATCGGTGTTTTGCTGGCGCAGGATATCGGGCAGGTCGTTCAGGTTGATCGGCTTGTCGTTCAGGAAGACCTGCTGATCTTTGTCGATGGTGACCACCGTGCGCTGCTGTGTAATCTCGCGGACGGTCTTCGTCTTCGGGACGTTTACCTGAATGCCGGACTGGAGCACCGGCGCGGTGAGCATAAAGATGACGAGCAGCACCAGCACCACGTCGACCAGCGGGGTGATGTTGATCTCCGCGAGCGCGGTTTGCGTGTGGCCGCCCCTACTTGTGAAGGCCACGGCCGGCCTCCCCTGGATCCTGATTGGGACCGAGCGCGGCTTCCTCCATGCTGTTCAGCAGCTCGCGGGCAAAGTCGTCCATGCGCGCGGCAAAGTCGCGGCAGCTGGCAGTGAACTGGTTGTATGCGATGACGGCCGGAATGGCGACGAGCAGGCCGGCGGCGGTGGTGATGAGGGCCTCGGCTACGCCGGGGGCGACGGCGCGCAGGGTCGCGGTGCCCTCAGTGCCGAGGCCGACGAATGCCTTGACGATGCCCATGACCGTGCCGAAGAGACCGACGAAGGGCGAAATGGCGCCAATGCTGGCCAGCCAGGTGAGGCGCTGCTCCATGGCGGTGAGCGATTCGCTGGAGGCGGTTTGCGCGGCGCGCTCGAGCGCGGTGATGTTGCGCGGCGGACCGTAGCCGCCAGTCTGGCGGCGATACGTCTCGTAGACCTCGTCAAAGACGTTGACGAGGGGGCTGGGCTTGAACTGTTCGCTGACAGTGGCAATCTCCTGCAGGCGCGTGGCCTTGCGGAAGGCGCGCAGGAAACGCCGGCTTTGACCGCGTGCGCGCTTGAACGATCCCCACTTGCCGAGAATGATGGCCCAGGAAAAAAGGCTGCCAAAAAGTAGAGCGCCCAGCACCGCCATAGCAACGGGCCCGCTGTTGCGGAGCATCACCATGATGTCGTTGCCGTTGCTGACCGGAGGCGGAGCGGACGCGCTTACGTCCTGGAAGAAGAGGAGTGCTGTGACGGGAATGAGATGTGTCATCGCCTAGCTATCACGTTACCAGAAGCAGGAACAGGGCGGGGGGTTGCATGTCGCGCTAGATCTGGATACGGGAAAAGAGCCAGGCACTGGTGCCGAGGAAAACCGCCGCGAGGACGGCGAGCAGGCCGAAGTCGAGCAGGAAATTGAACTGCCAGGTGAAGCTGAACTGCCAGTTGCCGATCAGCACTCCGCGCAGGCCGTCGATTCCGTAGGCGAGCGGGTCGGCGTGCGTGATCCAGGTCATGGCGGTGTCCAGATTCTTCAGGGGATAGAGCGCGCCGGAGAGAAAGAAGAGGGGCAGGACGAGGAAGTTCATCAGCATCTGGAAGCCCTGCATGTCCTTGATCGTGGAGCCGATCGATGCGCCGAGCGCGGCGAAGACAATGGCAATCAAGGCGACGAAGATAGCGGCCGCGGGGAGCGCTGCCCAGTTGTAGCTGGCCGCAGCTCCGGGAGCGTGCGCGTGCGTGGGGCGGAAACCCGCGATGAGGCAGACGACCAGCATGAGCAGGCCCTGCAGCATGGCCACGGTCGCGCCGCCCAGGGTGCGGCCGAGGATGATGTTCAGGCGGGGAACGGGCGCGACCAGGGTCTCCTTGAGGAATCCGAACTGGCGATCCCAGAGCATGGCCATGCCGGAGAAGATGGAGCTGAAGAGGACCGTCATGCCGATGACCCCGGGCGCGATGAACTGGATGTAGTTGCCGGCGCCGGCTTTGGCGAAGACCGGCCCGAAACCGAAGCCCAGCGCGAGCAGGTAGAGCGTGGGCTGGCCGAGCGAGACGATGATCTGCGCTTTCGAGCGGAAGTAGCGCTTCAGCTCGCGCAGCCACATGATGTAGATGGCGCCCATCGTGCCTCCATTAGCAGCAAGGGTTCTGATTTACCTATCTTTTTTGCCACATCTGCGCGAAGCGGCGCAGGTTGTCGGTGGAGCTGGCGCTCTCGTCGCGCAGCGAAGTGCCGGTGAGGGCGAGAAATGCGCCTTCCAGCGAATCAGTCTGCGTCTTCGCCTTTAGTTCCGCTGATGTGCCGACGGCAACAATCGCGCCGTGGTCCATGATGGCGATGCGATGCGCGACACGGTCGGCCTCGTCCATGTAGTGCGTCGTCAGAAAGACGGTGGTCTTCTCAAGTTCGTTGAGAGCCTTCACGTGGTTCCAGAGCTGATTGCGGCTCTGCGGATCGAGGCCGAGCGTGGGCTCATCGAGAAAGAGAATCTTCGGCGTATGGAGGAAGCCGCGGGCAATCTCGAGCCGTCGCTTCATGCCGCCGGAGAAGGTTTTGACGTAATCGTTGCGGCGCTCCCATAGTTCGAACATCTTCAGCAGCTGCTCGATGCGCTCGGCGCGCACGCGGTGCGGCACATGGTAGAGGATGCCGTGCAGCTCCATGTTCTCGTATGCGGTTTGCTCGTTGTCGAGGCTGGGGTCCTGAAAGACGATGCCGAAGCGCTGGCGGGCTTCGCGCTGCCGCACCCAGGGATCGAAGCCGTCCAGATGGATGCGTCCGGTCGTGGGGCGCAGGAGGGTGGTGAGCATCTTGATGGTTGTGGTTTTGCCGGCGCCGTTCGGGCCGAGGAAAGCAAAGATCTCTCCGGCGTCCACCTGGAAGGTAATGTCGTTGACCGCGGTGAACTGGTCGAACGTTTTGGTCAGGTTTTCCACCTGGATCACGGGTTCGCCTCTCGGTTCAGGATGCAGTGGGGACAGTTGGTTAAGTTTGCCAGAAACAATGGGTTCGCGCTACCCGAAGAAGGCTGCCGCCCGCAGTGCGGCGTGCTACGGCCGAGGCCTGTCGAGGTAGGAGAACAGATCGTCGAGTTCGACGTAGATCTGGGTGCCTGGGAGTTCGAGGCGGCGGGCAGATTTCCAGACATCGCCGAGGCACATGCGCCCGCTGCGGGTCTTTGGATCGATGGTCCAGATGGCGGCGATCCCCATATTCCGATAATCGGCTACGCGTTCTTCGAGGTCGGAGTATGTGTCGTCGGGGGAGAGGATTTCGACGACCAGCAGCGGGGGCTCCTGCAGGACGTCGGGCTGAGGGCCGGCTTTGACCACGACGAGGTCGGGGATGCGGACGCGGAAGGAACCGACACGGGTTTGCTGTTCCGTGGATCCCATGACGCCCCACTGCGATTCATGTGTCGCAATCCAGTTGGCCAGCAGCCACTGCAAACGATCATGTTCCCACTTTCCCAGATTCCTCTCCCGCACCTCGCCGTCGACGTATTCGCGATCGGGTCGACACGAGGTTTCGAGATAATGGTCGATGGAGATTCGAACCTGGGTCGCTATAGGCCTGCCTTGTGGAAACGTGTAGCACCGGGGATGTGGCCTGCTTAATGTGCGGTCAGAGTTGGCGTCCACACGACCTGGTTATCCGGCGCGACCTCGATGCGCAGCGCGCCTTCTTCTTTCTGGCTGAGCTGCGGGCCTTTGGCTGTGTGGTTGTGGCCCGCGGCATCGGTGAAGTTCAGGGTGATCCGGTCGGTCGCCAGGATATGAAAGCGGTAATGGAAGACAGCATGGGGTGCGATGGTCTGCACGCCGAAGCTGCCGCCGGGGTAATCCACTTCGACCAGATGGATCGGCGCATCCTGCTGGTTGACGACCGCTGTCTGCACCCACGGGGACTGGCAGCCGGTGATGACCGAGGCTGCCAATATCGCACAGCAGACCGGAATGAGAACGCTTAAGCTTCGCATCACCCTGTGGTCTCAGGCTACCATTAACGATCGCGCGCTGCGGCGCGCCGAGAGGCTTCCTTCCACGGAGTCATTGCGGCGTAGAAGGGAACTGCGGTTGCGTTGGCTTTCGTCGCGGTCAGCAGCTTGCGGCGAATGAGCCAGCCGACTGCGGCCTGGGCCGCGCTCTTCGAGACACCGACGGACTCGGCCAGTTCCTGGTAGCTGACCTGAAGAGGCTTGCCGGCGCGGGCCTGAGCAGCAGCGAGCCAGAGATAGACGAGGAAGCTGACCGGGCGGTGGTCGTGGCCGACCAGGTCGCGCATGAGGACGTCGGTCACATAGTCGTCAGTCTGCAGGGTCAGCTCCGAGTCGTCCCTATACCGATGAATACTATAGCAGGGAATAGACGATTGCAGCCGAAAATGGGACTGGGTATGCTCCGAAAATCGAGGAGAACACGATGATTCGTGGCATTAAGTTTGTCGGGGTTCCGGTGAGCGACCAGGATGCGGCGCTGAAATTCTGGACCGAAGCAATCGGAATGAAGGTCATTACCGATCAGCCGTTCAACGAAAAGCAGCGCTGGATTGAGCTGATGGTTCCGGGCGCGGAGACGGGCATCGCGCTATTCACGCCCGAAGGGCACGAGAGCCGCATCGGCCAGTTCAGCTCCATCTCCTTCTGGTGCGACGATGTCTTCGCCACTGCATCCGCCATGAAGCAGAAAGGCGTCGCCTTCGCGAAGGATCCCAAAAAGGAGCACTGGGGAACGTCGGCGGTTTTCAAAGATCCTGACGGCAATCTCTTCGTACTTTCCAGCAGGTGAGGGAAGTCAGCGCCTGGCAACAGGTCCTAAACCAGTGGCTTGCGTTCGAGAGCGCGCGCTGTCAGCACCACGCCGGTTTCGCGTGTGTGCAGCGTGATGGGGAAGGCGAGGACGTTCCAGACCCAGCGTTCGCCTTTGCTGGGCAGGTTGAGGACGCCGCGAAAGGTGCGGTCGATGTAGGTATCGCGGGTTTCGGCGACGGTGCGCAGGATGTCTGCCCAGTCGGCGGCCAGATCCGGCATTTCCTCGAACATGTTGCGGCCAGGGAACCAGTCGCGGGGCTTCTCCAGCACGCGAGCGCAGGTCTCGTTCACGTATTGCCAGGTGCCTTCGCCATCGAGAATTTCGAGCACCACGTCGTCGCCCATGGCCATGTTGATGCGCGAGTAGAAGAAATCGCGGGCGTCGACGACGACCGGCTTGCCGCGGCGCTTGGCTTCGAAGGAACGGAGGGCGGTGACCAGGTCGTCGATGGAACTGAAGCCCTTGAGAAGGTGCATGTCCTCGACGCCGCCGAAGCGGCGCTCCAGCGTGGCCGACAGGATGATGATGGGCACCTGCGGGCGGCGCGCGCGCAGGTCGGCCGCGACGTCCGTGCCGAATTTTCCGGCGCCGAGGTGGTAGTCCAGAACGGCGATGTCGATGTCGTCGAGGAGGTGCTCGGCTTCCTCAATGGTGCTGGCGGTCTCGGTCACGTAGCCGTACTTGCGCAGGATGGTGGAGCGCAGCAGCAGGTTATCCGGGTGATCGTCGAGCAGGAGCACACGGATGGGCGCGACCGGCGGCGGCGGAACAAGACTGAGGGTGGATTCCTGATCGTTCGTAGACATTGGACCTGGATTTAGATGCGGATTTGGGCGTCCTTGCTGCCGTAGCCAGCAAATGAGGATTGTTTTCTACTTTACTCTTCGCGCTTTGTCCGGCGCTGGAACTGCTTCACCAGTTCGGGAAGGCGGTTGAAGAGCGCGGTTGCGCGCAGCCACTGCTTGTGGTCGAAGGCCGGCGAGCCGGCGAGCATCGAGCCAGGCGGGATATCGCCGTGCAGGCCCGCCTGAGCGATGGCGACGACGCCGTCACCGATGTTGCAGTGACCGGCGACGCCCACCTGGCCGGCAAGGATCACGTTCTTGCCCACGTGCGTGGAGCCGGCGAGCCCCACCTGGGCGCACAGCAGCGTGTTTTCGGCAACAGACGATCCATGGCCCACCTGCACCAGATTGTCGACTTTGACGCCGTCGCCAATGTGGGTTGCGCCGACGCTGGCTCGATCGATGCAGGAGTTAGTCTGGATTTCAACCCGATCGCCGAGGAGCGCCGGACCGGATTGCGGAATCTTATGCCACCGGCCGGCCTCGTCTTTGGCAAAGCCGAAGCCGTCGGAGCCGACCACGGCTCCGTTCTGCAGCACTACGTCGTCGCCGAGCCGGCAGTGTTCGCGGACCACCGAGTGGGCGTGCGCAAACAAGCGATTGCCGATCCGCACGCCCGGATAGATGACCACGTGAGGCAGAATGACGGCGTCGTCGCCAATGACGACGTTTTCGCCGATGACGGCGTAAGGACCGATGTGGGCGTTGGCTCCGATCTTCGCGCTGGAGTGAATGACGGCCGTCGCGTGAATACCCTGGGGCCACGCCGGGGGCTGGTAGAAGACCTCGACGGCACGGGCGAATCCAAGGTAAGGGTTTTTGAGGCGAAGGGTTGCGGCATCAAGATCGGGGAAATCTGCAGCGACGAGGACCGCCGACGCTCGCGTGGTTTTCGCCAGGGCCGCATACTTTGGGTTGGCTACAAAAGTAACCTGGCCGGGGCCAGCCTCTTCGATTCCGGCGACGCCGGTGATTTCCAGATTCGGATCGCCGCGCAACTCAGCCTGCAGTACGCGCGCCAGCTCGGATAATCGCATAGGGAGATTGTAAATCTCTGAGAATCGGCAGGTTGTGGGCGGTCCGCTTACGGGCGCCGATTTGCAAACGTCCAAGGCTATGGCATCATCAAGTTAGTACCACGTTGATATCCGCTCATTCCATCTCATCGAAAAACCTCACGCCTTCCGATTTCCGCGGGCGAAGGGGTCTGCGTGTGCTCGGCTTTGGCCTGGTGCTGCTGGGGTGTGCCGTCTTTGCGTGGGGGCTAAGATACAAGCTTTCCCTCTACCAACCGCCGCACACTGCGAGTCGCCACATGCCCGAGGCCAAGCTGCTAACGGGCAAAGAGCGCGGGGTTTCGCCGGTACAGGATGTTCGCCAGGCGACTAGTCCTGAAGCGTCGCTGGCACTGACGGGTCTGGCCCTGGCATTTTTTGTGCCGATGGGCGCGAAGCTGTTCCCGGGTTTTTCCGGCTGGGCTCCAGGACAGGTGACGAGCTGGCTTATGCCGGCCCGCGCCAGTGCCGCGTCAGTTTTTACTCGACCCCCTCCGCGCCTCCGCTGAATCTCGACTGAAGTCACCGCGCGCCTGCGTGGGCAGGTCGGCCCGTTGCGGCGCTACCCGGCGGCGCGGAGGATTCCGGATCCGGCTAATGAGCGCGGATGCCGAACAGGTCCACGGGCCACTGCCGCCATTCACAACGAAGCAGGTGATTCCCGGATATGCGCAAGCGTTTATGGGTGATGATTTCTGCCGCGGTCCTCGCGATTGCGGTCGTCCTTTTGGTTCTGCATGTGCGTCATCGGACGCCCACTGTGGAAGCCGCGCCCGGTGCGCCGGCCGCTCAGGTGGCTGTGGCGCAGCGCGGCGAGATCGTTCAGGTGCTGACGCTGGCCGGGCAGTTCCAGCCCTACCAGGTCGTCGACATTCATCCTAAGGTTTCTGGATTCGTCAGACACATCTACGTCGACATCGGCGACCGCGTACACAAGGGCGAAACGCTGGCGATACTGGAGGTTCCCGAGCTGCAGGCGCAGCTGGCGGGCACGGTTTCAGAAGTCGCCCGCAGTCAGGACGAGATCACGCGGGCCCAGCATGAAGTGCAGGGCGCGGAGTCGACCTACGCCGCGCTGCACTCCGACTACATGCGGCTGCTGCAGACGTCTCAGGCGCAGCCGGGACTGGTGGCACAGCAGGAACTGGACGACGCACAGGCCAAAGACCTGTCATCCCAGGCCGACGTGGACGCAGCGAAAGCCGCGCTCGATGCGGCCGAGAAGGGACTGCAGGTATCGCGCGCGGACAATCGGCGCGTGAGCGCGATTGAGAACTACACCACGGTTGTCGCGCCGCTGGACGGCGTCATCATCTGGCGGTACGCGGATACGGGCGCGCTGATCCAGCCCGGCATCAACTCCAACGACCAGGATCTGCCCATCGTCAGGCTGGCGCAGAGCGGTATCATGCGCCTGCGTCTGCCGGTTCCCGAAGCGTACGTCCGCTACGTGCACACGGGCGATCCGGTGAAGGTGCGGGTGGATGCGCTGGGGCGATCGTTCGATGGCACAATCGTGCGGTTCACGCGGAATCTGAACTTCGAAACCCGCACGATGGAGACGGAGGTCGATGTAGCCAACCCCACGCTGGCGATCGACTCCGGCATGTATGCCAATGCGCTGATGCGGCTGGACCACGCCGAGAACGTTGTGACCATTCCTGTCGGCGCGGTGGTCATCCACGGCAGCCAGCGGCAGGCGCTGGTGGTTGATGGCACGAACCATGTCCGGATCCGCGATATACAGCTGGGCATTCAGGGCAATCAGCTCGTCGCGGTCGGGAGCGGCCTCGAGCCGGGCGATCGCGTGATCATCGGCGGACAGGGCAAATACTCGGAAGGCGAAGCCGTGACGCCGGTGGTGGAGAAGACGCCGTCCTCGGAAACGGCTCCGCAGTCGGGCGGCATGATCGACATCAACGGAGACACGAACTCCGCAAACGACGGAGGCGAGTAGAGAATGCCGAAGTTTGCGCTTCGCTTTCCGTACTTCATCCTCATGCTGTGCCTGATGGTCATGCTGGTGGGGATGGTGAACCTTTTTTCGATGCCGGTCGATCTGTTTCCGGACATCGACATGCCGGTGGTGGTGGTGGCGACTTTCTATAACGGCATGCCGCCGCAACAGATCGAGGCGGACATCACCGACACCTTTGAGCGATTCTTCACGCTGGCGGCCAACGTGGACCACAGCGAATCGCGTTCGCTGACCGGCGTGAGCCTCATCAAGATCTACTTCAAGCCGGGCACCGATCCAAACGCTGCGCTGAGCAACGTGGCCAATCTGGCCATGGCCGATCTGCGCCGCCTTCCGCCGGGGACGCTGCCGCCGGTAGTGCTGGGGCTCACTGCATCCACGCAGCCGGTGTGCCTGGTGACGCTCGAAGGCAAAGGCCTTAACGAGACGCAGCTGAAGGACCTCGCCCAGTTCGAAGTGCGCAACCAGATTTCCAACGTCCAGGGGGCGTCGGTTCCGCAGCCGTATGGCGGAACCTATCGGCAGATCCAGGTGTACGTCGACCCGCTCAAGATGGAGGCTCGCAACCTGAGCCTGAACGACGTGGTGAAGTCGGTCGACAATTCCAACCTGATTCTGCCGGCCGGCGACGTACGCATCGGGGACAAAGACTACAACATTTACGCAAACAGCCAGTTCCCCAGCGCAAATGCCATGAACCAGATGCCGCTCAAGTCGGTGGGGAACGGCTCGGTACTGGTGGCGGACATCGGACATGCGGTCGACGCGGGCGCGCTGCAGTACAACATCGTGCGCATCAACGGGCAGCGGTCGGTCTACGTGCCGATCTTCAAGCAGGCCGGGAAGAGCAACACCATCACGATCGTGAACGGGATGAAGGCGGCGATCAGGCACCTGGTCGACGTTCCCGCCTCTCTGAAGACCGCGGTGGTGTTCGATCAGTCGGTCTTCGTGAAACTGGCGCTGAAGAACGTGGGCAAGGAGGGCGGGATCGGTCTGGTGCTCACCGGGCTGATGATTCTGCTGTTCCTGGGCAGTCCCAGCGCGACGGTGGCGGTGCTGCTGTCCGTGCCGTTGTCCGCGCTGGCCTGTTTGCTGATTACCGACGGGATGGGGGGATCGATCAACACGATGATCCTCGGCGGCCTGGCCCTGGCCTTTTCGAGGCTGATCGATAACGGCGTGGTGGTGCTGGAAAATATTTTCCGTTATATGGAGATGGGCGAACCTCCGCGCATCGCAGCGGAGAAGGGAGGCACGGAGGTGTCGCTGGCGGTGTTGGCGGCGACCGTGACCACCTCGATCGTCTTTCTGCCGGTGGCAGCTCTGTCCGGGGTGAGCAGGTATTTGTTCACGCCGCTGGCGCTGGGCGTGGTGCTCTCTATGTTCGCGTCGTACGCGTTTGCCATGACGGTGGTGCCGCTGTACTGCGCGCTGTTCATCCGTTCTCACGGGGAACATGAAGCTGGACATGAGGCGGAGGCGAAACACCGCTTTGGGTTCCGGCTCATCGTCGTCCAGTTCAATCGTTATTTCCAGATGATGGTGGACTGGTACGAGCGGCTGGTGCGACGCTCGCTGCTGCGTCCGGGGCTGACCATCGGCGGCATCCTCGGCGGAGTGGCCGTGGTGCTGGTCGTGTTCTTCCCGTTCATGGGCCGGGCGTATTTCCCGCGTACCGATCCGGGGCAGTTCATCATCAACGTTCGCATGCCGAGCGGCACGCGGCTGGAGGTAAGCGACCAGTACATCGCCAAAGTGGAACAGATCATCCGCGAAACGGTGCGACCGTCGGATCTGGGCATGATCGTTTCGAACATCGGGGTTTATCCGGACTTGTCGGCAATCTTTACTTCGAACGCCTCAATGGATACGGCATTCGTGCAGACCAGCCTGAAGGAAGGGCACTCGATCGGCAGCTATGAGTACATGCGGCGAGTGCAGGCGAAGCTGTCGCGCGAGATGCCGGAGCTGACCACGTACTTCCAGGCCGGCGGGCTGATCGACGGTGTCATCAACCAGGGGCTCCCGGCGCCCATCGATGTTCAGATCGGCTCGAACAATATGGCAAGCGCGCACGCGCTGGCGGAAACGCTGGCAGCCAAAATCCGGACGTTTCCCAACGTCAACGGGACTTATATTCCGCAGGATCTCAGCTACCCCGGAATCCAGCTGAACATCGACCGCGAAAAAGCCAGCCTTATCGGGCTTTCCGCAAAAGACGTGGTGGACAACGTGATTACCGCCATGACCTCGGACGGGATGGTGGCGCCCAGCTACTGGATCGATCCGAAGACCGGCAATAACTACATGGTAACGGTGCAGTATGCCAACCGCTGGATCAATCACATGACCATGCAGGATTTCGAGAACATCCCGCTGCGCGGCGTGAATCCGCCGGGCTACAGCCCCATCGACGAGGCGCGCATGGCCGGGCAAATACCGGTCAGCGACATTATGGGATCGCACGCGTCCGGCTATACGCCGCTGAGTTCGGTGGCGGACATCCAGATGATCAACACGCCGACTGAGGTGGACCACTATCAGATTCGTCGCGTGATCGACATCTATGTCTCGACGAAAACCGAAGGGCTTGGCCACATCGGGAAGCGTATCAGCAGCCTGCTGGCGAACACCAGGCATGACCGGAATACTACCCTGACCATGCACGGAGCTGTGGTCAACATGAACGAGGCCTTCGAGAGTTTCGGATTCGGGCTGATCGTCGCGGTGGCTCTGGTCTACCTGGTGCTGATGGCCCAGTTCACTTCGTTTGTGGATCCGTTCATCATCCTGATGGCAATTCCGCCGGGCATCGCGGGCGTGGTGATCATTTTGGTAGTCACGGGCAGCACGCTGAACATCATGTCGCTGATGGGCACCATCATGATGACCGGCATCGTGGTGTCAAACAGCATCCTTATGGTCGATTTCTCCAACATCCTCCACGAGCAGGGTCTGCCCTTGCTGGAGGCCGCTGTGCAGGGGTCCAAAATGCGCATCCGGCCGATTCTGATGACCTCTCTGGCGACGCTGCTGGGCATGATTCCTATGGCCATCGGTGCCGAAGCGGGCAGCGAGCAATACGCGCCCCTGGCTCGCGCCATCATCGGGGGGCTGGGCGTATCGGTCGTCGTCACCATGTTTGTAGTGCCCGCGGTTTATCTGGTGATTCATTCGCGGAAGGAACAGAACATGGCCGCGCAGGAAGGAGCCGAGGCATGAAGAAGATCATGACGCTGACGGCCGCGGCCTTTGTTCTCGGCGGCGTGGCGACAGCGCAGTCCGCGCTGCCCGCGGCGCCGGGTCCGCAGATTGTCTCCGATGCGCAGGCGATGACTCCAGGAGGGAGCTCGGCGCCCGCCCAGCAATCTCCCGCAACAGCCTCCGCACCGGATTCGGGAGCGATGCCGCAGCTCACACTCGAGCAGGCGGAGCAACTGGCGATCCGCAATAATCCGCGGGTCAGCGTCGGCAAACTGCTCGCGCTGGCGCAGCATGAGGTCTATCGTGAGGCAAAGTCCGCGGAAATGCCCATCGCCAGCGCCGCGATTACCGGCGTCGACAGCGAAGAGGCCAGCCGCATCGGCGCCGGATCGCTGACCTCGTCGCGGCTTCTGCGGCACGCGGGGGCCGGCGCGGACCTGACCCAGCTCATCTACGACTTCGGCCATACCCATAACCTTGTGCTCTCGCGCAAACTCGAAGAGAAAGCGTCGAACGCGAGCGCGCTGGCGACGACAGAGGAGATCGTGCTGGCCGCCGATCAGGCCTTCTACAACGCGCTCATCGCACAAACCGAGCTGAACGTCGCACTCCAGACGGTCAACACGCGCCAGACGACGGAGACCCAGGTGGGCGAGATGACACGGAACAAGCTGAAGTCCACGCTGGATCTGAGCTTTGCCGACGTGGATCTTTCCCAGGCGAAGCTGCTGCAGCTGGACGCGCAGAACAACGCCGACTCGACAATGGCGACGCTCGACGCCGTGCTGGGACTGGATCATGAAGTGACCTACCGGCTGGTAGAGGGGACGGCCGCGGCGCCGCCTCCGCCGCCGGCGGTCGAGCCGCTGATCCGGCAGGCGCTGGCGCAGCGCCCCGATCTGCAGGGGCTGAGCTATGAGACGCAGTCGGCACAGAAATTTGCAAAGGCGCAGTGGGATCAGTTGCTGCCCTCACTCACCGCGGCCGGAACCGTCGGGTCGATCCCGGTGCATCCCGGCACTTACTACATTACGAACTGGTGGGGCGCGGTCGGCGGCAACCTGGAAATCCCGGTATTCAACGGGTTCCTGTATATCTCCCAGGCGAGGGAAGCGAAGTACCGTGCTCAGGCGGCGGCGGAGAACAACCGCGACCTGCGCGATCAGATCGTTCGCGATGTGCGCACGGCGTGGCTGCAGGCGAATACGAGCTGGCAGCGAGTAGCCGTAACGGCGCAGCTGGAACAGGAGGCGGACCTTGCTATGGGACTGGCACAAACGCGATACAAGCTCGGGCTTAGCTCGATCGTGGAACTGAGCCAGGCGCAGCTGCAGCAAACCAGCGCGCAAATTCAGAACACCAGCGCGCGTTACCAGTACCGGCTGGCGCTGGCGACACTCAATTACGAAATGGGTGTTGCGCCTTAAGCAGCGGGCCGGCGAGTGTGGCAGGGGCCGCACCTGGCGCCATCCTCTCGGCGAACCTGGGGCCTGGTGGAAGCACCGATCCGCAATGCTGTTTTCGCCGGTCAGGGTTGGGCGTAGAGTGGTGCAATGCAGGTCGAGGCGGACGATATCCGGCGTGCATTCGAGGAGGACGAGTTCTTCCCGGCTTTTCAGCCGCTCGTCGAGTTAAGGACTGGACAGCTGACGGAGTTCGAGATCCTTGCCCGCTGGCAGCACAAGGATCGCGGAGCGATCTTTCCAGATGCCTTCATTCCTCAGGTCGAGGCGAGCGGCCTGATTAACCGCCTTACGCGGACGATGCTGGACAAGGCATTTGCTGCCGCGCCGCTGTTGAACAGCGGGCTGCATTTGTCGGTTAATCTCTCGCCCGTTCAACTGCTGGATCCAGAGCTTCCGGCGCACATTGTGGCCTGCGCGGAGCGAGGCAGGTTTCCCCTGGACCGGCTGACCATCGAAGTGACAGAGAGCGCACTGCTGGGTGAGCTCTCCCGCGCCAAAGCGGTCGCGCTGGAGCTGAAAGCGCTGGGCTGCAGGCTGGCGCTGGACGACTTCGGCACCGGATACTCCAGCCTGAAGCACCTGCAGGCGTTGCCCTTCGATAAGTTGAAAGTCGATCGCAGCTTTGTGCGCTCCATGACCGAGTCGCGGGAGAGCAGAAAAATCGTCGCGGCGGAAGTGGGGCTGGGACAAAGCCTGGGAATGATGACCGTCGCCGAGGGCGTGGAAACGCAGGCGCAGGCGAATATGCTGCTTTGGCTGGGCTGCGATCTGGGTCAGGGCTGGCTGTATGGCAAGCCGGCGCCGGCGGAGGACCTGCCGCGCATGATTGCGGTTGCGCCGAGGACCCGGGCGTCGATGCTGCCCGCGCCGATGGATGGAAATTCCATTGTGAGCGTGGACTCGCTGCCGGCGCAGCGCCTGGCTCAGCTGCAGGCCGTTTATGACGGCGCACCGGTGGGCCTGTGTTTCCTCGATCGCAATTTGCGCTACGTGAGCCTGAACCGGCGGCTGGCGGAAATGAACGGCGCGCCCGCCAGCGCGCATCTGGGCAGAACCGTCGCCGAAGTGATTCCGCGGCTGTTTCCGCTGGTGGAGCGATTCATCCGGCGGGCGCTGCGGGGTGAGCCGGTCAGCGGGGTAGAACTGCAGAGGCCTCCGGATGGCGGCGGGACGCAGACGGTTATGTTGTCGTACCAGCCGGTCAGAGATGAAGCGGGCGAGGTGCTGGGTGTGTCCGTGGCCGTGATGGACGTGAGCGAGCACAGGCGCACGGAAGAAGCTCTGCACGAGAGCGAGACCCACCACCGGCACATGATGCAGCTGAATCCGCACGTGCCGTGGGTTCTGGATGCGACCGGTGCAGTGACTGAGGCCAGCCCGCGATGGGAAGCCCTGACCGGCCAGCCCATGGAACAGGCTCTTGGCCATGGCTGGATTCGAATGCTGCATCCTGACGACGTCGAGCCAACTTCGCAGGCTATCCGCGATTCGCTGCAGACCGGCCAGCCGATTGACGTGCAGTATCGTGTGCGCAGACGCGACGGCGAATGGAAATGGATGCGTTCTCGCGGGTCGCCGCGTTTTGGGCCATCGGGAGAAATCGTTTCTATTTATGGGGTCGTCGAGGAGGTCCACGACCAGAAGCAGCTCGGCGAAGACCTGCAAAGCTGCCGGGCTGAGCTGCAGGCCGTGCTGGAAGCAGTTCCGGTGGGCGTGATTCTCGCCGATGCCGAAGACGGCCGGGTGGTGATGGTGAACAAACAGGCAAGAAAACTGCTCGGCGATGCCTTTGTTCCCGGCCAGGATCTGGCGGAGCATGGCTGGCAGGGTCCGACAGACATCCACGGGCGGCCTCAGCCGGCGAACGAGAATCCACTGTCGAGAGCGATTTTCACCGGCGAATCGAGCGGTCCACGGATGCTGTTGTACCAGCGCGCAGACGGCGGAGTAGCCCGGCTTTCAGTTTCCGGGGGACCGATTTACGGGGAGGACGAACAGCTCATCGGCGCGGTGATGATCGTTTGGGAAATGGCCGCCGCGGAGTCCATCGAGCCCCAATAAAGGATTGCCGGCGATGCTCTGAATCGGACCGTCCGTTCTACGGGGCGCCCGACCCAACCGACCGGCTTTCGGTCTGGTAGTTCGATGCCCCGGTGGTGGCCTGACCTGGGTACTGTGCGTTGACGTGCATTTCCACGATGTTGCCCTGCATTTCCGGCGTGGCGCTGATAACGTCGGTGTCGGTGCGGATCACCGTCAGGTAAGGACTGTTCTGCGAAGCCACGTAGACCTTGCCGATGGGATAGTTATAGATCGACGCGATCGAGTGCGGGTTGGAGTTAAGCGAGATAGTCTCCTGCACCGTATAGTTGGTGAGGCTGACAATGGAGACGCTGCCGGGGATTCCGGCGGCAATATCGCCCTGATTCGCCACATAGACACGGCTGCCGTCCTGGAGTACCGATACTTCGACCGGGTGGAGGCCGACTTTGACCGTGGCGAGGACCGTGCCGAAGGTCGCGCTGTCGTTCTGATACACATCAAGGCTCACGTCGATGATGCTGATCGTATTCGAGTCGTAATTGGCAGTCACCAGCAACTGTCCGGGCCGGTAATAGTCGGCATATACGGGGCCGGCTCCCACTGCGATGGTGCCGCCGGGTCCTAATTTTGGATTGGTATCGATGGCATTCAGCTCGGCGTTGATGACCGTCACTGTGCCGCTGCCGCGATTCATAATGAACGTGCGCTGTTCGTCGGGAGTCTGAAATCCGTAGACGGGGCAAATTCCCAGCGGCAGCCGAGCGGAAATCGTATTCGTGCTGCTCTCGATCGCGTCAGCCTCGCCACTCACGGTGACCGAGGAGGGATTGGCGCAGTCTCCCCAGGCAGGCTGTGGTCCGCTGCCGGAGTTGCCCTGACTGATGGCGTAGGTGCGCTCTCCAGTGCTGTAGCCGGCGAAATTGATGAGCGACGGGGCGACAGGAATCTCCTGCTTCAGGCCTTCGGGGGAGCCCGTCAGCTGAGCCACGCAGTTGGTGGTCGAACAGGTGGGTCCATGCAGGCCGGACTCCGCCACGTAGAGGTTGGTTCCGGCGTTCAGTGTGTTCGTCGGTACGGACCCCGGCAACAGCGTGCTGCTCTGGATGTTCTTCGTCAGCAGAGACGTGGTGGTTGCAGTGGCTTCCGTCAGCGAGCCGTCGCAGTTCGGCGCGTAGACGTCGGCGCCGCCCGATTCCAGAGAGAACGTCAGCGGCCCGTTGCCTCCGTTCGCCTGGTTGACGATGGAGTCGCCGGAGAAGTCGACGAGCGAGATAATGCTGGGCGTAGAGTAGGTGATGCTCGCACAGGGACCGGTAACGCCGGCCGGCAGGGGAGTGAATCCGGGCTGCGAGATGACCGTGACATAGGCGGTGGGCAGACTGGCCGGCCCGGTGGGCTGGATGGGTGTGATGACCGGTCGGTACTGGTTGCCGCAGCCAAGGGCGAGAAGCAGAGCTCCGCCGAGGAGGGCGGTGAAGCCTGCAGAAATGGCTGGCTGCCGATGGAAAACCTTGCCGGATAGCTGCCCTGACCGGCCTGAAGTGGGGCTGCACGCGCCGCGAAAGCGCTCCAGCCATGCCATGCTACGCACTCGCAATACCCTGACTCCTCGAGCGGGGCCGTGCCGTTCGCCCCGGTTCAAACTGGTTGCTGATAGAAAGATGATTGTACTGTACGCGACGGGCTTTGCGCCCGTCGCGGGAGAGGCGCGATGGCAACGGAGACCACCGCGGAGCGGCGCCAGCCGGGTTCGCCGCTGCGATGGCAATCCCAGCTCATCCTGCTGGCCATTGTGCCGGTCACGGCGACGTGGGTCACGCTGGCCGCGGGGCAGGCCTTGCAGGAGCACGCATCCGATGTGTGGCTGGCCGCCGGCATCGGCATCGGTTTTGCCGCGCTGGTGTTCGCGATGCGCGCCGCAACGCTGGGTGCATCGCTTACCGGCGGAATCTTTACGGCTGCGCTGTATCTGGAAACCCCTGGCCTGCACACGGCACTGTGGCCGCTGGCGGCGTTGTTTCTGCTCACCTTTGCCGCAACGCGGTTTGGGCGGCTCCGAAAAGAGGCGCTGGGCACGGCGGAAGGGAAGCGCGGCCGCACCGCGTCGCAGGTGGCGGCGAATCTTGGCGTGGCGGTGATGGCAGGGATTCCGCAGCTACTGGAACTGTTGGGCAGGTTTCCGGCGAGACGCGTGCTGCTGATCGCCATGACGGCGGCCATGGCGGAGGCCACCGCCGACACCGTAGCGTCGGAACTGGGGCAGGTGCTGGGTGGCGAGCCCTGGCTGGTCACCAGTCTGCGCCGCGTTCCGGCGGGCACGGACGGCGCTGCAAGCCTGGCCGGGACGCTGGCCGGATGTGCCGCTGCCGCAGTTGTAGTCGCCGTGAGCGCGGCGGCTCTGACGCTGCGCGCCAGGGACGCGGCGATCGCCTTCGGCGCGGCAGTGGCTGGACTGTTCGTCGACAGCCTGCTGGGCGCTGTGCCGGAGCGGTGGGGATGGATCAACAATGACGCCGTCAACACCCTTTCCACCCTCGCGGCAGCGGTTCTGGCGGGCCTGGCGGCGCGAAACTGACGCAGGTACTTTGCTGGCCACGTTACCTGAATTGCGGGGGGCGACATGCAGGGCTATTGCAAGGGAAGGGCTTAACCGGGGGCATTGGCGTTCCGGTTAATTGGGATGAGCACAACGACTAACAGACAACGACTAACAGTCAGTCGATGCCCAGGCGCCGCTGCAGTTGCTCGAGGCTGACGCCTTTGGTTTCGGGGTAAATGAGCAGAACCACGAAGAATTGCACGACCATCATGGCGGAGAAGAAGACGAAGGGGGTGGCGGTGGAATGCGCGGCGACCAGCGGGAAGAGTCCGGAGATGAGGGCGTTCATGACCCAGTGGGATGAACTGCCGAGGCTCTGACCTTTGGAACGGACGCGATTGGGGAACACTTCGCTGATGTAGACCCAGATGACCGCGCCCTGGGAGATGGAGAAGAAGAAAATGAAGCCGACCAGCAGCCAGACCAGATCGCTCTGGTGACGCTGCAAAGAGAAGATAGCGGCGACGCCGGCGAGGCAGGCGGCGGTTCCGACCGAGCCGATGAGCAGGAGGGATTTGCGGCCCAGTTTGTCGATCACCGACATGGCCAGGATCGTGGCGCAGAAGTTCATGGCGCCGAGCAGGACGGCCTGCTTGTCGGCAGAGAGGCTCGAGAAGCCGCCGAAAGCGAAGATGTCGTTCGCATAGTAGAGAATCGCGTTGATGCCGGCGAGCTGATTGAACATGCCGATGGTGACGGCAAGAAAGATCGGAAGCCGGTACTTACGCTGGAAGAGCGGCTCGGAGCGCTGCGCGCGCTCAAGGTGGATGGAGTCGACGATTTCCTTCAGCTCGGCTTCGCTGTTGGGGGTGCCCATCAGTTCGAGGACCGCGCGAGCCTCAGGAATGCGATTCTGCGTGACCAGCCAGCGCGAGCTCCGCGGGATGCCGAAGAGGAAGACGGCAAAGAGGAAGGCGGGAACGGTGGCGACGCCGAACTGCCAGCGCCAGGCCTGGCCACCGTCGATCAAGCTGGCGACGGCGTAGTTGGATGCGTAAGCGAGCAGGATGCCGGCGACGATGTTGATCTGGAAGAGGCCGACGAGACGGCCGCGGAGGCGCGCCGGGGCGAGTTCGGCGAGATAAACCGGGCCGAGCACGGACGAGCCGCCGATGCCAAGGCCGCCGATGAGCCGGAATGCAAGCAGAGAAGACCAGTTCCACGCGAGGGCGCAGCCGAGCGACGAAAGCAGGTAGAGCAGCGCCATAATGCGCAGAGCTTCGCGGCCGCCAATCTTCTGGCCGAGCGGCCCGGAACCGATGGCGCCCACTACCGTGCCCCAGAGCGCAATCGAGACGGTGAGGCCGAGCGCGCCGGCGCTGAGATGAAAGACCTGAGTGAGCTGATGGGTGGTGCCGGCGATGACCGCCGTATCGAAGCCGAAGAGCAGGCCGCCGAGAGCGCCGACCAGCGTGCTTTTAAGGAGAATGGCGTTCAGTCGCATAGGGCTCCAGGCATGGAATGGAAAGCATACCATCCGCGAAGGGTGGGTGGCGGGGCGACTTTGGCGCACCAGAGCCTCGGTGAGATTTGTCACATCTTCGAAATGGGCTCTTCCTGCAGAATCTGTTTCACGCTGAGGTTTTCGCGCAGGAAGTTGGTTCCGAGATGAACGCTCTTAAAGTGATGGCGACGCTGGTGGAAATCGAAAGGATTGTTGGCAAAGCTGACCCGATAGCGATGCGCGCAATGATCGCGGAAGCCCAGGAGGGTGTTCTCCGCCTGGAGGAACAGTTGATGGTCGCACTGGAGCATAACGGGATGCTCCGGGAACAGCTGGAGGGATTCGGGGAGTCCTCGTCTCCCAGCCTGCTGATGACGCGCGAGCACTGGTACAACTGAGGTAACGGGGGATCCGTCCAGCTGCGAACCGCCCGGTTCGCTTTGATCCTGCCCTGCGATCCTGCAGACAGTCCGTTGCGCTCCTGGCCGCTGTACCGCAAAGGCAGCGGGTATTTTCCGGTCAAACTTTTCAAACTGTGTCCTTGCACAGATTTGGGCACTGATGCCGGTTTCCGGTCACTTGCCTGAAAGCGGACGAGTTCATGCTTCGTGCCGGAGCGCCGTAACGGGATCGAGATTGCCGGCGCGCGCCGCGGGCAGCCATGCGGCGAGCCCCGCGACTGCGGCGAGGAGCAGCACAATGGCCGCCAGGGGAGCCACGCCGAAGGAGGTCCTCGTGAACAGCTGGAAGCGCACCAGGCGCTCGATGAGGATGCTGCCAACGAGCCCGATCGCGAGGCCGAGGGACGCGAACTTCGCGACCACGAGCAAAATTAGTCTGAGAATGTCGCCTCGTTTGGCGCCCAGCGCCATGCGCACGCCGATCTCCTGCACGCGCTGCGTCACGTTATAGGAAATCACGCTGTAAATGCCAATGGCCGCGAGCGCCAGGCCCAGCGCAGCGAATGTAGTGAACAGCGCCATGAAGAAGCGGGGCTGCTGCGTCTCTTCGCCCAGGACCTCGTTGAGCGTGTTCGGGCGGCCGAGAGCGAGGTCCTTGTCGAGATCGCGCGCCTTGAGCCGCACGGCATTGACGAGCGACAGAGGATCGCCGCTGGTGCGCACGGCCAGCTCGCGCTCGGGCGGCGCGTACAGAGTGTAGGGCAGGTAGACCGCCGGAAACGGCGCCTCTGCCAGGCCATCGTTTCTTGTATCGCCAATCACGCCCACGATGGTCACGCCCGCTGCGATGCCCGGGGCCGCGAGCACCTGCGGGTCATCCGGCGGATGCGCCAGATCGTCGATTTGCATGGAGCGGCCCACTGGGTCCTCGCCCGCGGGCCAAAGCCGCGCTGCACTCTCGTTGATGAGCGCCACGCGCATGCCGCTCTCCATTTCAGCCTCGGTAAATTCGCGTCCGTGTTTCAGCGGAATGTCCAGCGTCTGCGGATACTGGCTGCTGATGAGGGCGAGCGCCACCTTGCGGCCGTCGGTGCGCGCTTGGCCGGCGATCGTATAGGACGAGCGCCATCCACCATACGGCAGTCCTCCGTTGCCGAGCTCCGCGGCCTCGACGCCGGGCAGGTTCACGATGCCAGCCAGCAGATTGCGGTCGAGCACATTGCGCTGTTGCCAGGTGGGGTAGCGTTTCGGCCCCAGCGTCACGCTGAGGCGCAACACGCGCTCCGGCTGGAAGCCCGGATCGACGTGCAGGAGCTGCACAAAGCCCCGTACCGCGAGGCTGGCTCCGGAGAGCAGGATCACGGACAACGCGATCTCCGCCACCACCAGCCAGCTGCGCATGGCGCGTCCGCGCACGCTGCCGGTGGCGCCGCCTCCGCCGTCTTTCAGCGTGCCCACCAGGTCGGGCCGCGACGAACGCAGCGCGGGCGCAAGGCCGAACAGGATGCCGGTGAGCATGGAGACGCCGAGCGAAAAGAGCAACACCCAGCCGTTGATGGCGATGCGGGCTTCGTTGGGCACATAGTCCGGCGGGATGAGGGCGACGATGAGGTGTGTGGCACCCAGGGCGAACAACACGCCGAGCGCGCCGCCCACCACTGACAACAGCACACTCTCGGTGAGGAGTTGCCGCACCAGGCGGGCCCGGCCGGCGCCGATGGCCAGGCGCATGGCAATTTCGCGGGCGCGCCCGGTAGTCCTCGCCAGTTGCAGATTGGCCACGTTGACGCAGGCGATGAGCAGCAGCAGGCCGACGGCCGCGAACAGCAGATGCAGGCTCGCGCTCATGTCGCCGCTGGCCACCGTGATGTCCATGTAGTTGAGCAGGATCGTGCGCAGCTGACCTTTCGGATAATCGCTGGGGCGCTCGGCAGCAAAGCGGATATTGAGCTGGTTCAGTTGCTGCTCGGCGGCGTGCTGCGTGACGCCGGGAGCCAGCCGCATGATGACCGCGAGGCCGGAGAGGTCCTTTGGATCCGTGCGCAGGGGCAGCCAGAAGGCCTCGCTGGTCCACCAGCCGAAGCGCGGCGGCATCACGCCGATGATGGTGCGCGGCACGTCGTCCAGGGTGATGGTGCGGCCGATGGCGTGCGGATCGCCCGAGAAGAAGCGCTGCCAGAATCCGTAACTGAGCACCACCACGGGCGCGGGCTCGCCGCCGGGGCCGATATCGAAGGGCTGGATCGTGCGCCCGAGGAGTGGCTTCACATCGAGGAAATTGAAAGCTCCGCCGGTAAGGAAGACGCCGTAGAAGTTCTCCGGGTTGATGCCGCCCGTCAGCAGGACCGGCTTGACGCTGGTAGCCATGACGTCGGAAAACGCCGGCAGCTTCTGAATCTCATCCAGCTCGCGCTGCGAATACCAGTGCCAGCCGTGGACGGCGTCGTTGGGGCCCAGCACCGCGGGCGCCCAGATCTGATTCGGTCTGGCGTAGGGATACGGCGCGATCAGCACTCCGTACACCACGCTGAAAAGCGCAATGCTCGCCCCAATGCCCAGCATGAGCGAGAGCAGCGCCACCACGGTGAAGCCAGTATTCTTCCGGAAGCCGCGCAGCGCAAAACGCATGTCCTGCCAAAGCCGCTCCGGACCCAGCCATCCCCATGCCTCGCGCGACTGGTCGCTGGCGAGCAGAAGGCTGCCAAACTTCCGCATCGCGGCCTCGCGGGCTTCCGCCGGGGACATGCCCGCGTCGATGTTCTCCTGCGTTTCGAGGTCGATGTGCGCCTGCATTTCGCCTTCCAGGCGCTCTCTGTGCGCTTCCCACGGCTTCATGGCATGATGCCTCTTTCGGAAACGTTCGGGCCTATGGATTCTGGTTCGGCAGCGGAGAGAGCAGGCGCGCAATCGCACTGGAGAATCGCTGCCATTTTGAGGTCTCCGCCGAGAGCCGTTTGCGGCCCTTTGCCGTGAGGCGGTAAAACCGCGCCTTGCGATTGTTCTCGGACAAGCCGTCATCGGCGACGATGAGCCCGCGCTTCAGCAGGCGCTGGAGGGCCGGATAGAGCGACCCGTGGCCCACCTGCAACACTTCGTCAGACCTTTGCTGAATGATGCGGGCAATCGCGTGTCCATGAGCCGGCCCGAAGGCGAGCGTCTGCAGGATGAGCAGATCGAGGGTGCCCTGCAGGAGTTCGAGTTGGCTGTCCAGCTCTCCAGTCGTCATTCGACCTGAACGTAATCCGGTTCCGGTCGAATGTCAAGGGGAGAGCCGAAAAAGCGTATCCGGTATGGTGAACGGCGATCTGCAATCTGGGCGCGCGCCGTGGAATCGTTCGCCGGTGCGCGCTGCTGGCCATCATCCAGGATGTGTGCTCGGCAGCTGGAGGCTTCTGACGTCAGGGATCTTCAGGAGCGCCCCATCGCCAACGGCTCATCGAAAAGGTTGGGGCCGCGATGAGGCATTGCGAGCGCGCCGAAATGTTGTGTGATTTAAATCACTGCGTGAACCAGGACTAAAGTTGTCGTATATTAAATCAAGACCGAAATGGTCTGGATTCGGCGTGCTGACGATCCCCAGATTCTCCGGCCGCCAAATTACCTCAACTGAAGGACTGCCGCAGTGAGAAAGCCAGGGACCAAGTTTGCTCTCCTTTTGGCCTGCATCGCCTTTGTTTTGTACGCAACGACCGCGGCCTGGGGCAGCGTTGCGGGGAGCATTTCAGGCACGGTTAGGGATTCGTCGGGCGCGGTGTTTCCGAGGGTCAGCGTGACGCTTCAGGATGCCGATACCGGGCTCTCGTATCATGCCCAGACCGACAGCCAGGGCTTCTACACGTTGCCGGTTTTGCCCGTCGGCTGCTATGAACTGCGCGTGGAAGCGCCGGGCTTTGAGGTGTATCGGCGGAGTGGCATTGTGCTCGACACCAACGCTGCCCTCACGCTCGACGTGGTTCTTCAGCCGGGAACCGTTCAGCAGACGGTGACGGTCGCGGACAACGCTCTCCACATTGAGACCACCAGCACGCAGATGGGCCAGGTGATCGATGGCCGGCAGATGACCGCTGTTCCGCTCAATGGCCGCAGCTACACCGATCTGCTCTCGCTCCAGCCAGGCGTGGCTCCGTCTTCTGCGATCACGTCGTCTACAGTACAGGACGTCGGCGCGACCATCCTGAATCCTTCGGGCACGCTCAATCCCGGCAATCTTTCGGTGAACGGGCAACGGGAGACCGCGAATTATTTCAGCGTGAACGGCAGCGATGCAGAAGAGGATGTAAACGCGGGCACGGCGATTATTCCGAACCTCGACGCCATCGCGGAATTCCGCATCGTGACCGGCGACTTCGACGCCGAATACGGCGAGTACAGCGGCGGCCAGATCAGCGTGATCACCAAATCGGGCGGCAATACATTGCACGGCGATGCATTCAACTTTCTGCGCAACACGGATCTGGACGCGCGGAATTATTTTTCCCCGGCGCGCGGGCAGTTTCGGCAGAACCAGTTTGGCGGGACGCTGGGCGGGCCCATCCGGCGCGACCGGCTTTTCTTCTTTCTCGACTATCAGGGAACGCGACAGACACAGGGCATCGATACGGGGAGCATTCCGGTGCCTTCGATTGCCGATCGCACCGGCAACCTGCTGGACTTCACGAATGGGCCGGGCGGGAATCTGCTTACGGGAACGGTAGGCGGGCCGTACTTCGCCAGTCTTCTGAGCCGGAAGCTGGGATACGTGGTGAGCGCGGGCGAACGTTATTATCAGCCTGGCTGTACGTCTTCCACCTGCGTTTTCCCAAACGCGGTTATTCCGCAGGCGGCGTGGTCGGTGCCAGCGCAACGGATGTTGCAGTACATCCCGGCGCCCAACACGGCCGCGGGCGCCTTCGCCACCTCGGCCTATAACCAGACGGTCGAGGACGACAAGGCGGGAGCGCGGCTGGATGGGAACACGCGCTGGGGCTACCTTTCGGCGTACTACTTCATCGACAACTTCAATCTGGATAATCCTTATCCGGTGGCCCAGAGCGGCGCCAGCGTTCCCGGGTTCGACGCGCTGACCACGGGGCGCGCGCAGCTGATCGCGCTGGGCGATACGAAGATTCTGGGCGCGACCATGGTGAACGAGCTGCACCTGAGCTTCATGCGCGACAACACGAACCTGGGGCAGCCGGTGGGGGGACGCAACGTGAGTCTCGCTGCGCAGGGTTTCACGAATCCGGACGGCACGCCGAGTATCGTCGCGCTCGATCCCAAAGGGCAGAGCGTGGAGAACCTGAATTTTAACGGCTACTCCACCGGCGCAGCGGCGAACCAGCTGATTCAGGTGAACAACACGTATCAGATCTCGGACAGCTTCGCGAAGGTGGCTGGCGCGCACACGATGAAATTCGGCGCGGAATTCCACGCCGACCAGATCAATGCCGCGCCTATCGCACAGTTCAACGGCAATTTCGTTTTTTCCGGCACCGAAACGGGCGTTGACTTCGCCGATTTTCTCATCGGAGTTCCCAGCCAGTTCAATCAGAGCCAGCTCAACCCGTTTTATGCGCGCAACAGATATGCTGGCCTGTTTGCTCAGGACAGCTGGCACCTGCGCGAGAATCTGACCTTCAACTACGGTCTGCGCTGGGACCGCATCTCGCCGTGGTCGGAAAAATACAATCAGATTTCAACGTTCGTTCCCGGCGAGCAGTCGGTGGTCTTCCCGGGCGCACCAGCGGGCATTCTGTATCCCGGCGATCCTGGAATTCCGAAGACCCTTGCATCCGTCGATAGGCTCGATCTGTCGCCGCGAGTGGGGCTGGCCTGGTCTCCTCATGTGGCGACCGGTCCTTTGGAGCGGATCCTGGGTGCTCCGGGAGCGACGAGCATCCGGACGAGCTTTGGAGACTTCTATACGGCGATCGATGCGGCGGCGATCAGCGTGCTGGCCGCCAACGCGCCGTATGGCACCACCTACAGCAGCCCTGCGCCGCCACTCTTCGCTACGCCGTTCATCAGCGCAGCGGATGGGACCAATTACGGTCAGCCCTTCCCTTATAAGTTTGCGCCGCTCAATTCATCAGCCAAACATCCCGATTCGAGCATCGAGTGGTCTGCTTACGAGCCGATCAGCGGCATCCCTGGGTACGACATCCACAATCGGACGCCGTACACCGAGGAGTGGATGTTATCCATCGAACGCCAGGCGGGGCCCAATACCGTCCTCGAAGCGAATTACGTGGGCACGTCGACGCATCGGCAGCGGGTGCTGATCGAGGCGAACCCCGGCAACCCTGCCCTTTGCCTGAGCCTAAGCCGGCCCGGCGAAGTGATGCCGGGGACGCTGACCTGCGGAGCCGGCGGTGAGGACAGCGTTTACTATCCCGTTGGCGGAGGGCAAGTCAACGGAACGCGCGGACCGCTGGGGCCGAACTTCGGCAGCAACGCGCTGCAGTCCAACATCGGGCACGCCAACTACAACGCGCTGGAGCTAAGCGCGCGCCACACCACGGGGCGGCTGGAGTTTTCCGCCAGTTATACGTTCAGCAAGTCGATGGATCAGTCGTCGAACATCGGGGAAGAGGTCAATCCCTTTAACCCGTCGCTCAGCTACGCGCTGTCCGCGTTCGACGTGAAGCACAATTTTGTCGTGAGCTATGAATACCAGCTTCCCTTCGACCGGTGGCTTCACCCCAGCCGGCTGACGAATGGCTGGTCTCTCTCCGGCATTACGCGGTTCGCCAGCGGCTTTCCTGTGACCATGATCGACAATGGCGACAACTCGCTGATCGGGACCAATCCTAATGGTGTGAACAACAGCAGCATCGATGAGCCGGATTTGAGTGGCGCGCTGCACCTGAGCCGTAATCCACGTACCAGTGGCAACAACTATTTCAATACGGCGGCATTCTCCATGAACGCGCTGGGGACCCCGGGCACGGCGAAGCGGCGGTTCTTCTATGGTCCTGGAGCGGACAACTACGACATGGCGGCGGCAAAGAATCTGCCGCTCACCGAATCGAAGTCGCTGCTCTTTCGTGTAGAGGCGTTCAACGTCTTCAACCATACGCAGTTCAACGGACCGGCTGCAGTCGATGGGGACATCGGCAGCTCGACGTTTGGCAACGTAGTGAGCGCCGCACCTCCGCGGATTCTGCAGGGCGCGTTGAAATTCAACTTCTGACGGGTTCGATTCGACCAGCAACGCTGAGGCTGAGGCACTCCCGGATGTGGCGGGACCGGGGGGCGTTGCGCGTCTGGCTGGGGCCTGCAGAAATCTTCCGGGATGCGGGGCCAGAGTTCGCGCCGTGGAACTTGCAGCGGGCTGGGGAAGACACAGGGAAAAGGTAACCGTCTGGTATGCTGAATATGCGGGGATCGTGCGCACACGGTCCCTTTTTCTTATGCCTGTGTTCCCCGCAGCGCCTGCAGGGACTCACGGAACGACATTGCGGGTAGGCAAGCGAAGGAGTTACCGAAGTACCATCCAAATTAGACGTGGGATTGACGCGGCACCAGGCCACTGTTAGGGTTCATACCAAGACACGCAGGCCAGCCTCTCAGTACGCAAAGATCCAACTGAGGAGATTTCCGGCAACAGCCTGGAAACACAGATTTTGCGCAGACGCTACTACATCATTTTTGTCGCCCGCGAGAAGGATGGACCTCTTCGCAAGATCCCCATCCCCCTGCACTACGCAGGAGTGTTCGTGGCGGCGGCCGTGGTGGGCGCTTTTACGATTACCGGAATGGCCGGGTCGTACACGCGCATGCTGCTGAAGACGGCCAGCTTCGACCAGGTGCGGTCGCAGCGCGAGGCGCTGCGGCTCGATTACCAGCGGCTGCAGGTGGTGGCCCACGAGAAGGACATCCAGGCGGCATCGCTGGGGTCGCTGGCCAGCGAAGTGAGCGCGCTTTACGGACTGCGGCAGAGCCACATGGGCAAGTCGGCCAGCGCAGCCACGGCGCCGGATTCTTCTGACAGCTCAGGAACTTTCACAGAGCAGGCTTACACGCAGTCGCTGGGACAGCTGAGTCTGCTGCGCAGCGATGCGATGACCGGCCACATTTACGGATTCGGCGGGTCGGCGAGCCCGGAGTCAGGGACAGACTGGGCCGACATCATTGGAGCGCCGGCGCTCTGGCCGGTGATTGGACCGATCACCAGTTCCTTCGGAGAGCGGGAAGACCCGTTCAACGGTGAGGGAGCGTTCCACTCCGGTGTGGACATCTCGGCCGGCTTTGGAACGCCGGTGCATGCAGCGGCGGATGGTGTGGTGCAGACGGCTGGCATGGAAAACGGGTACGGACGCGAGGTGATTATCGATCACGGCAACGGGATCGATACGCTCTACGGGCATCTTTCCGGGTTCACCGTAACTGCCGGACAGCAGGTGCGCGAGGGCCAGGTGATTGGCTACGTGGGGATGAGCGGACGCAGCACCGGTCCGCACCTGCACTACGAAGTGCGCATCCACAACACGCCGGTGAACCCGCACCGGTACCTGCGCGAGACGATGGAGCAGCTGGCCAGCTCGGACGCTCCACCCGATTCCGATAAATCCGGGAATTAAATTCATCGGCGTAACCGTCTGTCCAACCCAGAGGACACAGAGGCGGCATTGCGCGCCCTGTGCCGTTATGCTCCGTCGTCAGACAGCGCGACCAGCTTTGCCACCGTGTTGATATTGCGGGCGGTAGCAGATGCGATGACGGGCAGTTTGAGCTTCGAGCGGCCGATTCCTTCCGGGTACCAGACGTAGACCTCGCGTCGGCCGACGTGCACCTGCTCGCCGGCGGGCGCGACCATGCCCTTCAGGGGATCGGTCGGGACGGCTCCGGCCAGGAAGGCCACCAAAACCTTCGACGGCTCTTTGTCCGGAAAGGGATTCGCTTCGAGAACTGCACGCATCTCTGCCGGCGTGCGCACCATGACACTGATTGCCTTGCCCATCCTCGCGGCCAGCGCCTTTTCGAGCTTCTGTCGGACAGCCTCTTCCCTGAGCTTGCTTTCGAAGAGCACATTGCCGCTCTGGATCCATGTACGGGCCTTCAGGAAGCCGCAGTCTCCGCAGAGCGCGGCGAGGTCTTTCATCGCCAGTTGATTGGCGCCGACTACGTTGATGCCGCGCAGCAGCGCGATGAAGATTGCCATGGCCCGCTCCTTTCTGCAAGTTTATTTCCGGTATGGCTGCTGGTTTGAGATGGTGGGCCGCCCGGACGACTGCGCCTGCAGATGCTTCGCCGTCGCCTGAACTTCACGGAAAAAGCGCATGAAGTTTTCACCGAGGATCTTCCGGCAATCTTCTGCCGAGTAGCCGCGGGCCATGAGCGCGGCGGTGATCTTCGGCAGGTCGGCGGCGGAGTCGAGGCCTTCGGGGGTCGAGGAGATGCCGTCGAAGTCCGATCCGAGGCCGACATGATCGATGCCGGCGACTTTGGCAATGTGGTCGATGTGGTCGATCAGCATGCTGAGCGGCGGGCGGGGAATCTTTGCGGCCCACTGCTTGTCCATGGCATCGGTCATTTCCCAGGTGATCGGCTTGCCCTCGGTCTTCCACTGCGCGATCTGTGCGTTTTCGGCGGCTTGGCGCTCGGGCGCCTGCGCGGTCCAGGCTTCGCGGTACGCGTCACTGATAAACGCAGAGTAGAAGTTGACCATGACGACGCCGCCCTGGCTGTCGGGACCGCCGCTGCGGGCCACGGCGCGGAGCATGTCGTCGGTCATGTTACGCGGGGCGTTGGTGAGTGCGCGCGCCGAAGAGTGCGATGCGAAGACGGGCGCGCGCGAGGTGATGACGGTGCGGTAGAAGGTCTTGTCGGAGACGTGGGAGATGTCGACCATCATGCCGAGCCGATTCATTTCGTAGACAACGTCTTTGCCGAAGTCGGAGAGGCCGTCCTGAGTGTGGCGGACGCTGGGATCGTCGATGTCGCCGGAGGAGTCCGCCCAGTCGTTGGAATTCGACCAGGTGAGGGTCATGTAGCGGACGCCGAGGCGGTAGTAATCGCGCAGCAGGCCGAGCGAGTCTTCGATGGAGTGGCCGCCTTCGATGCCCATGAGGGCAGCGAGCTTGTGCTCGCGGTGGGCGCGCTCGATGTCTTCAGGGGACCAGGCCATCATCATCCGATCGGGATGCGCGGCGGCCTGCTGGCAGACGATATCGATCAGCTCCAGCGTGCGGCGTGCGTACTGGCCCCGGTAGAGCTTCGGGTCGACCCAGATGGAGAAGAACTCCGCGCCGAGGTTGCCCTTTTTCGCGGACGCGAAATTGAGGGAACCGCCGTCGAGCGGCTGGGCGAGGTCGTAGTGGTTGTCGAGCATGCGCTGCGGGGTGTCAGCGTGCGTGTCGATGACGATGGCGGAGCGGTGGACAGCGGCGGGACTGGCGGCGGCATGATGGGACACAGGCTTTTCGCTGGATTTGGTCTGAGCAATGAGAGACAAACTAAGGACACCGAGGGTGAATAGCCGCAGAGGCTTCATGCTGGATTCCCAGTATGGGGATTGTAGCAATGGGCAGTGCAGGACCTCTTTCGAGTCGATGGTGTTGAGGATAGTACGGCGTAGCCGTACTATTACCTTGGATTGATTGTTCGGTTCAGGTAATGGCCCGACGAGGCCAGGAGGAGACGAGAATGGCACTGACTCCCTCTCATGCGCTGCGAATGGGATTTGCAAAAAGACGCCGATAATTTTCTGAAGCATGGTCGTCGCCGTGCTGACGGTGTTCCGGCACTCGATGATTCCTCTTCCGAGTTTTGGATTGATGACCGCTACGATTATGGAGAGGAACGGATCATCACCCTGGGACGTGCGCCTAACGGAATCTTGTACGTTGTTTCTACCGAAATATCAGAGGATCTGACGCGGATCATTTCAGTCAGGAAAGCCGAAGCTTATGAAAAAGATTGGTACTATCAGGGTTGTCCATGAGCCAGGCGATCCGCCGTTAAAGACGGACACCGACTGGGCAAGAGTCGAGGCTCTCACGGACGAGCAGATCCACACGGCGGCGCTTGCTGATCCCGACGCCCAACCTCTGCCGCGCGACGGGCGAGGATTGACGAAGCTCGTCAATGTAAAGAAGCTGCGGGAGAAACTCGGCATGACGCAGGAGACGTTTGCTGAGCTTTACCGGATACCCCTTGGCACTCTTCGCGACTGGGAGCAGAGACGCAAGAACCCAGACGCGCCCGCTCGTGCTTATCTTCAGGTCATCGCGAGTAACCCGGAAACGGTGGCTGCACTCCTGAAGGCGAGCACCCCGGCAAGAAGTCTTTGGACTACTTCTCTCGAAAGTTCCAGTCGGTAGCCGGCGCGATCGTATTAATCACTTCCGAACGTTCCGTCCACGCGCCGAACAAATAGTCGCGATTCATGCGGGCGATGACTTCGAGGGGGATCTCCTTGGGGCAGACGCCGGTGCATTCGCCGATGTTGGTGCAGCTGCCGAAGCCTTCAGTGTGCATCTGCGCGACCATGCGGACGGCGCGGCGATCCTGCTCCGGTTTGCCCTGAGGAAGAATGCCGAGATGGGCGATCTTGGCGCCGGTGAAGAGCGCCGCCGATCCGTTGGGACAGGCCGCGACGCAGGCGCCGCAGCCGATGCAGGCTGCCGCGTCCATGGCCCGGTCGGCGATTTCTTTGCCGACAGGGATGTCGTTGCCGTCGGGCGCGTTGCCGGTGGAGACAGAGACGTAACCGCCGGACTGAATGATGCGGTCGAAGGCGCGGCGGTCGACGACCAGATCTTTCACGAAGGGGAAGGATGCGGAGCGCCAGGGCTCCAGCACCAGCTCATCGCCGTCTTTGAAGTGCCGCATGGTGAGCTGGCAAACGGTGGTCGCAGGCTGCGGGCCGTGCGCGACGCCGCTGATCATGAAGCCGCAGGAGCCGCAGATGCCTTCGCGGCAGTCGTGCTCGAAGGCTACGGGTTCTTCGCCGCGCTCGATCAGGCTTTCGTTCAGCACGTCGAGGCATTCCAGCATCGACATCTCCGGATTCACGTCGTTCACCGGGTAGGTGACGAACTTGCCCTTCGTTCCCGGATTCTTCTGCCGCCAGATGGTCAACTTGAGTTTCATTACTTGTAGCTCCTCTGGCTGGGATGGACGTAGGCGAACTCCAGCGGCTCTTTGTACAGCTCGGGCGGATTGGCGGAGCCGGTGTAGCCCCAGGCCGCGACGTAGCTGTAGTGCTGGTCGTCGCGCTGCGCTTCGCCTTCCGGAGTCTGGTATTCCTCGCGGAAATGACCGCCGCACGACTCGTTGCGCTCGAGCGCGTCGATGCACATGAGCTCGCCCAGCTCGATGAAGTCGGCCACGCGGGCGGCTTTTTCGAGGCTCTGGTTCAGGTCGTCGCTCGATCCGGGCACGTTCAGGTTCTGCCAGAACTCCTCGCGCAGCGCTCGAATTTTGCCGATGGCTTCCTTCAGCCCGGCGGCTGTGCGGGACATGCCGCAGTCGTCCCACACGATCTTGCCCAACTCGCGATGGAAGGAGTCGACGGTGCGCTTGCCCTTGATGGCGAGCAGCTTCGCGATGCCCTGCTGAGTTGCGGCGAATGCGGCCAGCGCTTCGGGATGCGACCCGGTGACCTTCGCCGGTTTCGCTGAGGCGAGATAGTTGCCGACCGTGTAGGGAATGATGAAATAGCCATCCGAGAGGCCCTGCATGAGGGCGCTGGCGCCGAGGCGGTTGGCGCCATGGTCGGAAAAGTTCGCCTCGCCGAGGACGAACAGGCCGGGGATGGTGCTCTGGAGCTGGTAATCGACCCAGAGCCCCCCCATGGTGTAGTGGATGGCGGGATAGATGCGCATCGGCACTTTGTAGGGATCCTCGTCGGTGATGCGCTGGTACATGTCGAAGAGGTTGCCGTAGCGTTCGCGGATGGTCTGCTCACCCAGGCGGCGAATGGCGTCGGAGAAGTCGAGGTAGACGCCGAGGCCGGTCTCGCCGACGCCGCGGCCCTCATCGCAAACGGCCTTGGCGTTGCGCGAGGCGACATCGCGGGGGACTAGGTTGCCGAAGGCGGGATATTTCCGCTCGAGGTAGTAGTCGCGCTCGTCTTCGGGAATTTCATTGGGCCTGCGCTTGTCGCCCTTCTTTTTCGGAACCCAGATGCGGCCGTCGTTGCGGAGCGACTCGGACATCAGCGTGAGCTTCGACTGGTAGTCGCCGGAGACGGGGATGCAGGTGGGATGAATCTGCGTGAAGCAGGGATTGGCGAAGAGCGCGCCGCGTTTGTAGGCGCGCCAGATGGCCGTGGCGTTCGATCCTTTGGCGTTGGTCGAGAGATAGTAGACGTTGCCATAGCCGCCGGTGGCCAGAATGACGGCGTCGGCCATGTGGACGCTCAGCTGGCCGGTGATGAGGTTGCGCGCGACGATGCCGCGGGCCTGGCCGTCGATGACAATCAGATCGAGCATTTCGCTGCGCGGAAACATGGTGACCTGGCCGGCGTCGACCTGGCGCTCCAAAGCCTGATAGGCGCCGAGGAGGAGCTGCTGGCCGGTCTGGCCGCGTGCGTAGAAGGTTCGCGAAACCTGCGCGCCGCCGAAGGAGCGATTTTCCAGCGAGCCGCCGTATTCGCGGGCGAAAGGAACGCCCTGGGCGACGCACTGGTCGATGATGTGAACGCTGTTCTGCGCCAGGCGGTAGACATTGGCCTCGCGGGAGCGGAAGTCGCCGCCCTTGACCGTGTCGTAGAAGAGGCGATAGATGCTGTCGCCGTCGTTCTGGTAATTCTTGGCGGCGTTAATGCCGCCCTGGGCTGCGATGGAGTGCGCGCGGCGCGGCGAATCCTGAAAGCAGAAGCATTTGACGTTGTAGCCCAGTTCGCCGAGGGTCGCGGATGCCGAAGCGCCGGCGAGGCCTGAGCCAACCACCAGCAGCGTGTGCCTGCGCTTGTTGGCGGGATTCACGAGCTTCATGTCGAAGCGGGCCTTGTCCCACGCCTGCTCGATGGGGCCTGAGGGAATTCCTGCGTCCAGTTTCATCGTACCGGTCATCGTACCCACCCCGCGAGAACGCTGACGGGAATGGAAATGTATCCCGCAGTGATAAGAATCGCGATCCACAGCGCCGCCTGCTTCAGCAACGGCGTGTGCCGCGGATGGTTGATGCCCACGGACTGGAACATGCTCCAGATGCCGTGCCGCAGATGAAAGCCGAGCAGGATCATGGAGAAGATGTACCACGCAGAAACCCACCACACGCTGAAGCCGGAAACCACGTTGTAGTAAACGTCGTGTTCGCTGAAGGCGGCAGCTCCCGGATGCAGCGTGCCTGCCGTGAACTCCAGAAGGTGGAAGATCACGAAGGCCAGGATGATGGGACCGCTCCAGTACATGGTCCGGTCGGCGTAGGAGGAGTTGACCGACTTCTTCTTCGCGTAAGCGATGGGCCGGGCCTTGCGGTTGCGCAGCGCCAGCTGCACTGTGGCCACAATGTGCAGCACCACGGCGAGAATCAGCACGCCGCGGACGATCCACAGCAGCTCACCCAGGCTCTTGAGGAAGTGGCTGTACGTGTTCAGGCGCTCGCGGCTCTCGAAGATCTGCAGGTTGCCCAGCAGATGGCCGATGATGAACAGGAACAGAATCGCCCCGGTTACGGCCATTACCGCTTTTTTGCCATTCGTGGACTGCCAGAAACTCGGCGCCCGATTCGTGTGCGGGCCAGCTACGGCAGCGCTCATCGTGGATTTCCAGCTCTGTTGCGATCGATCACTTCGGACGTTCCTTCTCTGCTTCGGTCGTAATAAGAACCAATCTTCATTATTGGTGCACGGAAGAAGCAGCGTCAACCGCCGCGGCCCTCGACAAGCTACTGCGAGCGGTTGAGATGGCAGGTAATGCGCGCAATCTGCAGCTCTTCTTCGCTGGTCATAGCGCGGACCTTCGGGCACTGGGCCGGATCGCCGCTGGTGATGCCCAGGAAGTCCAGCCCCTGGCAAATGCGATTGCGCACCGACGCGCTGTGCTCACCGATGCCGCCGGTGAAGACCAGCAGATCGAGGCCGCCGAGCTCCGCTGCGTAAGCGCCGATCATTTTGCGGGCGGCGTGAGCGAATACGGCGATAGCCAGCTGGGCCTTCGCGTCGCCTTTTGCGGCACATGCTTCCAGAAGGCGCATGTCCGACTCGCCTCCGGAGAGTGCGCCGAGACCGGAGTCGCGGTTGAGCAGCGACTCGAGCTGATCGGCGGTGAGGTGCTCGGTGCGCATGAGGAACAGGAGAATGCCGGGGTCGAAATCGCCGCTGCGCGTGGCCATGGGGATGCCGCCGACGGGTGTCATTCCCATGCTGGTGTCGATGGAGGCGCCTTTGCGCAGAGCCACGAGGCTCGCTCCCGCACCGAGGTGCGCGCAGACGATGCGCTCAGGCAATTCGGGACCAAGACGCGTGACGATGGACTCGTAGGAGAGCCCGTGGAAGCCGTAGCGCTCCACGCCGACGTCGTAGAGCCGCTGGGGCAGGGGATAGTGGCGAGAGGTCTCGGGCATGGTGCGGTGAAACGCCGTGTCGAAGCAGGCGTACTGGCGGGCCTGGGGCAGCAGCTTCTCGGTTTCGCGGATGAGCTTGACCGCTGCGGGAATATGGATCGGCGCAAAGTGCACCGCCGCCTGCAGCTTTTCGATCAGCGCGTCGGTGATGGGCTGATGCTCGCGCAGATGCGGCCCGCCATGCACGACGCGATGGCCGACGACATCCGGGCGGTCTCCGGTGCGCTTCGCGATCGCGGCCAGGATTTCCCTCATGGCCTCGCCCTGCGAGTTGAGCTGATACGCTTCGTCGACGAGCGCGGCTCCGGCGGCGTCCGCGATCTGCAGCCGGCCGTTGGTGTGGCCGATGCCGGTTGCGCCGCCGGCCAGCAGCAGCACCGGATCGCCGCTGCTCTCCGGCGGCCGATAGAGGCCGAACTTGAGCGACGACGAACCGCTGTTGACGGCGAGGATGCGATGGCCGCAGCCGCCTGCGGATTGGGTTCCTGCCGCGGTCAAAAGGGCCACTTCCAGCCGCTGATCTCCGGCTTGTCGACGCCCCAGGTATGCGCGTAGGCGAGGCTCTCTGTGATCTGATCGCGCAGCCAGTCCTGCGTGTGCCCTCCGACGTCGCACAGCCGCTGCACGCGATCGATGACGTCGATGGCCAGATTGAAGCGGCTCACGTTGTTGATGATCGCCAGCTCCAGAGGCGTGTTGATGTTGCCCCGCTCCTTGTAGCCGCGCACGTGAATGTTGTCGTGATTGCGGCGGCGATAGGTGAGCCGGTGAATGAGCAGCGGGTAGCCGTGGAAGTTGAAGATGACGGGCTTGTCGCGCGTGAAGAGCGAGTCGAATTCCGCGTCGGAGAGGCCGTGCGGATGCTCGCTCGCCGGTTGCAGGCGGAAGAGATCGACGACGTTCACAAAACGCAGCTTGAGGTCAGGGAAGCGCTCGCGCAGGATCGCCGCCGCGGCCAGGGCTTCCTGTGTGGCAATGTCGCCGGCGCAGGCCAGAACGACATCGGGCTCCACGCCCGCGTCGGTGCTGGCCCAGTCCCAGATGCCGACGCCTTTGGTGCAGTGCAGGATGGCTGTATCCATGTCGAGGTACTGCAGGTGCTGCTGCTTGTCCGCGACGATGACGTTGACGTAGTCGCTGGAGCGCAGGCAGTGATCGGCAACGCTCAGCAGGCAGTTCGCGTCGGGCGGCAGGTAGATGCGCGTAACGCTGGCGCTCTTGTTGGCGACGACGTCGAGAAAGCCCGGGTCCTGATGCGAGAAGCCGTTGTGATCCTGCCGCCACACCACCGAGGTGATGAGCAGATTGATGGAGGAGACTGCGGCGCGCCAGCGCAACTCCGTTTTCGCCTTCTCCAGCCATTTGGCGTGCTGGTTGTACATGGAGTCGATGACGTGGACGAAGGCCTCGTAGCTGGAGAAGAAGCCGTGGCGTCCGGTGAGCACGTAGCCCTCGAACCAGCCCTCCAGGGTGTGCTCGCTGAGCATCTCCATCACGCGGCCGGTGGGCGCGATCTCGGTGCCGTCGGCGTCGTCGGGAATGATTTCTTCCATCCAGGTTTTCGGGCTGGCCTCGTAGATGGCCTGGAGGCGGTTGGACGCGGTCTCATCCGGGCCGAAGACGCGGAAGTTCGCCGGATTCTTCCGTATGACATCGCGCAGAAATTGCGCGAGGACTTCCGTTGGGCCCACATACTCGGTCGCCGGGTTCTGCACTTTCACCGCGTAGTCGCGAAAATCGGGCATGCGCAGGGGTTGGCGCAGCTTGCCGCCGTTAGCATGGGGATTTGCCGACATGCGGCGATCGCCGACGGGCGCGAGCCCTCGGAGCTGTGCGATGGGGCCACCCTGCTTGTCGAAGAGGTCCTCCGGCTTGTAGCTGTGCAGCCAGGCTTCGAGGAGCTTGAGGTGCTTTGGATTCTCTGGTACGTCGAGGATGGGGACCTGGTGGGCGCGCCAGAAGCCTTCGACCTTGTGGCCGTCGACTTCTTTGGGCCCGGTCCAGCCCTTGGGCGTGCGCAGCACGATCATGGGCCAGCGGGGCCATCCTGCCGTACCGCCGGTGAGTTTGCCGTTCCTGCGCGCCTCTTGCTGGATGCTGCGAATCTCCTCGATGCAGTGCTCCAGCGTGGCCGCCATCAGCGGGTGCATTAGCCTGGGGTCGTCACCCTCGACGAAGTGCGGCGCCCAGCCATAGCCGCGGAGCAGCCACTCCAGCTCCTGATGCGGAATGCGCGCCAGGAGCGTGGGGTTGGCGATTTTGTATCCGTTCAGGTGCAGGACGGGCAGCACCGCGCCGTCGCGGACCGGATTCAGGAATTTGTTGCTGTGCCACGAGGTTGCGAGCGGTCCGGTTTCCGCCTCGCCGTCGCCCACCACGCAATTCACGATGAGGTCGGGATTATCGAACGCTGCGCCGAATGCATGGGAGAGGCTGTAGCCCAGCTCGCCGCCTTCGTGGATCGAGCCTGGGGTTTCGGGCGTGCAATGGCTGCCAATGCCGCCCGGAAACGAGAATTCCCGGAAGAATTTCGTCAGTCCTTCCAGGTCCTGGCTCTTGTCGGGATAAATCTCCGAGTACGTTCCTTCCATCCATGCGTTGGAGAGCGTCGCCGGCGCTCCGTGGCCGGGGCCCGCGACGTAGATCATGTTCAGGTCGTACTTGCGGATGAGCCGGTTCAAGTGGACCCACAGGAAGGTCTGGCCGGGATCGGACCCCCAGTGGCCCAGCAGCCGTTTCTTGATGTGCTCCGCCTTCAGCGGCTCGCGCAGCAGAGGATTGTCGTACAGATAAATCATGCCGGCGCACAGGTAGTTGCACGCTCGCCAGTACGCATCCATCTGGCTGAGTTCGTCTTTCGTCAAAACTTCCACGGGAGCAGACACTGCAGCGCTCATAAGGACCTCGGTTCTTTGCCCGGAGTAGGTTAGCCCTGGAATAACGGTTTAGATGCTCGCCAGGGTGGGTTGAGCTCAGACAGGCCAGGCAATTCCAGATTCGGCCGCGATTGTTGCGGGCAGATGAAAGGCGGCGACTGATCAGGATAGTCCCTGCGCCGTCTCGATGCCGGCGATTTCCAGCTCCAGGCCGCCAAATTCAGGGTGATCGTTTTCCCGGATGCGATAGGCCAGATCGACGACTGCATCCGGTCTGAGGTCGAGCGCAAGCACCTGCTCGGCCAGGCGCCAGCCGACAGCGGAGAAGGTGACACCCTCCGCCTCGGCGAGCAAGGTCGCCGGGGACCCCAGCGGGCCGAGGCGCAGGCGTACGTGCTTTTCTTTCATCACGCGCGGCGTGTCGAGGACGCGGACGCTGCGTGCGACGAAGATTGGCTCCTCGTTGCCCATGCCAAAGGGCTCCAGCCGGCGCAACCAGGAATACAGCTCCGGAGTGACCTCGTGCAGGGGTAATTCCGCAGCGCACTCCAGAGGGTCGCCAAGGTCTTCGTCGCGCAGATGTTCGGCTGCGTAGGCTGCGAGGCGCGTGCGTAGTTCTTCCACGCGCTCGGATGGAAGCGAGAAGCCGACGGCGTGCGCATGGCCTCCAAAGCGCGTGAAGAGCTCATGGCAGCTCTCGATGGCTTCGAGCAGGTGAAAGCCGGCGATGGAGCGGCCCGATCCGTAGGCTTCGCCATTTTCGCGCGTCACCACCAGCGCGGGCTTACCGGTTTGGTCGACGATGCGCGAAGCGAGAATGCCGATGACGCCGCGATGCCAGCCGTCGCCATCCATGACGATGCAGCGGGCCTCCTGAAAGCAGGGTTCTTCGAGACGTGCCGTGATCTCGGCCAGCATGGCCGCCTCGGCCGCGCGGCGCTCCTGGTTGAGCCGCTCCAGCTTCGCGGCGAGGTCGCCGGCGCGAGCAGCATCGCGCGTGGTAAACAGCTCGATCACCTCTGCGGCGATATCCATGCGTCCGGCGGCGTTGATTCTGGGCGCCAGGCGAAAGGCGACGTCGACGGGCGTCAGCGGACGAGCGGTGGTGTCGATCTGCGCTTCCTTCATCAGGGCGCGCAGTCCCAAACCGACCGGGCGGCGCAGCTCCGCCAAACCGAGCGCCACAAAGACGCGATTTTCGCCAAGCAGCGGGACCGCGTCAGCGATCGTGGCGATGGCCAGCATTTTCAGGAACGAGGGAAGGATTTTGCTGCGCGCGCGGTTCCGGTCCCACGCTTCCAGCAGCGCCTGCGACAGTTTGAACGCTACGCCCGCGCCGCAAAGATGCGGGCAGGCGTAGCCGCATTCCGGCTGATTGGGATTGAGGACGGCAAGCGCGCGCGGCACGCCCATCTCGGTCTCGGGCAGGTGGTGATCGGTCACGATCAGGTCGAGGCCCAGCTCCGCGGCGGCGTCGGCCGCGGCAAAGGCGCGGATGCCGGTGTCGACGCTGATGACCAGGCGCACGCCTCCGCGCGCGGCGATCTCGAGAATCTCGCGCTGCATGCCGTAGCCTTCGCGCAGGCGGTGGGGGATATGAAAGCGTACGCTGCCGCCGAGCATCTCGATGGCGGTCTTCAGCAGCACCGTGGCGGTGGTGCCGTCGACATCGTAGTCGCCGTAGATGAGGATCGGCTCCTGCGCTGCGATAGCGCGCTGGAGGCGCTCGACGGCGCGATCCATGCCCAGCATGGAATAGGGATCGAGGAGCTGAGCGATGTTCGGGTTCAGGAAGTGCCCGGCGTCCTCGCCGCTGCGGATGCCGCGCGAGAGCAGCAATTCTGCAATCAGCAAAGGGATCGCCGCCTCGCGGGAGAGGGCCACTGCTTCTTCGGTGTTGGATTCAGAAACGAGCCAGCGCCGGGGCTTTCGCGGGACGCGCATTGCCGGGCGGATCGCCGATTCAGGAGAGCTCACGGCTCTTCGTCTTCGTCCTCGTCCTCAAAGACGATGTCCCCAAGGTCGTCGATGGTATCGACCAGCTGCTGGTAGCGCTCGTACCACTCCGTCGAGGTCTCGCACAGGAACATAATGCCCTGGTGCGGGAAGCCGAGCTGCAAGTGGCCGATTTTGCCGATGTGCTTCACCAGCGCCTGGGCCTCATCCAGCTCCGTCGAAGCGCCGCTCATCTCCATGTTGAATTCCTGGTCCTGGACTTCCTCGATAAGCATCTCCACGTCTTCTTTTTCGAGGATGGCTTCGCTCATGGTGATGAAGGTTGCGCCGGCGGCCTTCGCCGTCTCCACAAAATCCTTCCAGCGATCCGGATTCTCTGCATCGTCCCAGACGATCGACGGCACATCGTCGCCGGCATGCCCAGGCACGCGGCGAATTCCGTGGCCCTCGATGAAGGCCACCATATCGTCCTTGGTGGAAGCCAGGTTATCGGAATGCATGGAGAGTGGGTTCATGGCGAACACTCAGTGTATCCGAACCCGGCGCCGGTCCGGCGCGCAAATCGGCGGTCTGAAATGTCCTCTCCCGAACGGACGTTCCGTGCCGTCAAAACTCGTAAAACTCCGTTATTCGGCGCCCTCATACTTGACGCTGCAGCCGTAGGGTCGGGTGTAGGTAACTGCAACCGGCTGGCCCTGCATGGCCTCGCTCAGCGCCGCGGAGACGTAATTCTTCGAGTTCCTGATGTCGGAGACATCGGTCGTCGGGTGATCGTCGATCGCACCGGCATAGATAAGCTTGCCATTGGGATCGATGACGTACATGTCCGGCGTGGTCTTTGCGTCATATTCGTGGCCGATGGCGCCGGTGGGATCGAGAATAGCTGCGCTGGGCGCGGCATGCATGCGAACGAGGTACGCATTCTCCTCGCTGGCGGTCATGTAGCCCTGCGCGCCGGGCGCGGAGGACAGAATGGTGAGCCAGACCACTCCTCTGGCGGTCCACTCTTTCTGCAGCGCCTGCATGTTGCCGCTGTCGTAATGCTTGCGGGTGTAGGGGCAGCCGTTGTTTGTCCATTCGAGGACAACGTACTTGCCGTGGTATTCCGCGAGGCTGTGGGTCTGGCCGTGCGAGTCGGTGCCCGTGAAATCGGGGGCCGGATCGCCGACTCGTACCGCCCAGGCGTTGAGGGTTAAGGCAAGCACGGCAGAGACGACAGCGGCAACGGAGAGACGGCGCATAGAGATCACCCTCCTCTTATGGTTTGATTGGACGCGCGAGGCTGGCCGATTGTCGCTGCGCAGGCGGCAAAGAATTCAGGGCGTCGATCACAATCCCCTTCGTCAGCACCTCCGGCAGCACCTGGGCCGGGGCGTTAGGGTCGGCCGGATAGATGGCGTAGGTCGGGACGCCGCTGCGTCCCAGGGCCGCGAGCGCTTTCGTGATGTCCGGGTCCTGGTTGGTCCAGTCGGCGCGAACCAGGGCCACGCCGCTGTCGCGCAAATGCTGCTTCACCGCGTCGCTGTCGAGAATGACGCGTTCGTTCACCTGGCAGCTGAGGCACCAGCTGGCGGTGAAATCCACGAACACGGCGCGCCCCTGGGCACGGTATTGCGCGACCAGGTCGGGGGTATAGGGCTGCCAGGCGGAGTTGATCGAATCTGGCTTGATGGACGAAAGGAGCAGCACTTGGCTCGAATCAAACCGAACTGGAGCGAATTCGCGAACGGCCCAGACGGGAACGGCGACCGCAGCAGCGAGGACGAAACCGGCAACAACGCTTCCCGCGGCTTTGCCTGGCCAGCGGCCGAGCACCCATCCCGCGATAGCCAGCAGCAGAAATGCAGCCAGCAGACCCATCAGTGCGTTGTTGCCCGCAACCTGGGTAAAGACCCAGACCAGCCAGATGACGGTAGCGAAGATGGGGATGGAAACGGCCTGCTTCAGGATTTCCATCCACGCGCCGGGCTGCGGCAGCAGGCGCGTCCAGGCTGGGTTATAGGCGAGCAGCAGATAGGGAACGGCAAGGCCCAGTCCCAGCGATGTGAATACGGCAAAGCTGACCGCGGCAGAGTGGGCCAGCGCATAGCCGATGGCCGCGCCCATGAAGGGCGCTGTGCAGGGAGTGGCTACGACCATGGCCAGCACTCCGGTAAAGAAGCTGCCGGCGTAGCCGTGTTTCTGCGCCAGCGAGTCCCCGGCGCTGGTGAGGGACAGGCCGATTTCAAACTGGCCAGCCAGCGCGAGGCCGAGGAAGAAGAGGAGCATCGCCATGACGGCGAGGAAGATGGGCGACTGGAACTGGAATCCCCAGCCGAGCTGGCGTCCGGCCGCGCGCAGAGCCAGTAAGACCGCGACGACGGCCCAGAAGGAAATCAGAATTCCCAGGGTGTAGACCCAGCCGTGGGCGCGGAGCTGGCGGCGCTCCTGCTGCGACGACTGCACCAGCGCGAGGCCCTTGATGAAAAGGACGGGGAAGACGCACGGCATCAGGTTCAGCAGGATGCCGCCGAGGAAGGCGAATCCGGCCGCGCGCAGGACGGCGCCGAATACGCCGCGGGCCAGGCCGCCGGCTGCGCGCTGGCTCGCGGGCGTCTCGCCAGGCACTGCGTGGATCACATAGGCGGCGCCGTTCGCCAGCTCGAGTACGCCATTCAGCGTATGCGGCGTACCCTGAATGTCTTCGTCCTTCGTCAGGGCCAGCTCTACACCATCCGGCAGCGGTTTCACCGGCTGCGGCGCGGCATTGGCGATGACCGTCTCATCGAGGGGAAAGAACTGCGCGCCGGTCTGCTGCGATCCGGTGTCGACGTCGAGGACAAAGCCCTTCGGCGTCTGGGTGAAGCTTGCGGAATCGCCAGCGGGGAGGGGCGAAGGCAGCTTTGCCTGAAATGCCGCGATTTGCTGCTGCGCCGCCGTGTCGACGATGGGTGCGGAGGGCGCGGCTGCCAGCGCAGCGCGGGACAGCGTGAGGTCCGTTTTACCGGGAATGCAGACTTCCCGGCAGACCAGCCAGGTGACATGCGCGAACAGCGACGTGGTGGGGTTCTGCGGCCTGAAGTTCGCCGCCACCTGCATGGGAATGGGAAACACGACTTCGTTCTCGTAGCCGAAGTCCATCAGCGGGCCGAGCGGCAGGCGCCGCGGAGGAGGAAACTGCATCGCCCCTGCCGTGATACCCGGCGGCAGCTTCCAGTCGATGCTCGGCGGCTCGCCGGAATCGCCGGCATTCGTCCAGTAAACGTGCCAGCCGTCTTCCAGCCGGAAGTCCAGGCCCGCCGTAAAGCTTTGACCCGGATAGACCTGCGCTGGGGGCACGAGCAGTGAAACGGTCAGATGCTGCGCCTTTGCGGAGGAGCGCTGTCCGGACTGTGCGAAAGCCGCGCTGGCAAAGAGGGCGGCCAGCAGCAGTGCCAGAGTTCGGAAGTTGGCAAAACGGAAGGGCATCGGCAGCTCTGCAGCCATTGTAGGACGCTTCGCATGTCGTCTTGTCATCTCCCGGTGACATATCCGCAGGCGTTTATAGGACAATGAGTCTGACGCAATTTCCGAAAGGTTGAGCCTTGAGTACCCCCCCGATTCCGACCCCGGTGGAAACGACCGCCTCGCCAGCCATGCGCGAGATTAAGATTGCCCACAGCCCCGACTCCGATGACGCGTTCATGTTTTATGGCCTGGCGACGAACAAGGTCCGGGTGAGCGGCTACAAGTTCACCCACGTTTTGTGCGACATCGAGACCCTGAACCAGCGGGCGATCCGCGAGGCTTACTACGACGTTACGGCGATCTCCTTCCATGCCTATCCGTACATTCAGGAGAACTATGCCCTGATGGCCTGCGGAGGTTCGGTGGGGGAAGGCTACGGGCCCATGATCGTCTCCATGAAGCCGTACGATCTGGACGAGATTCGCAAAATCCGGGTTGCGGTGCCCGGGACCCTGACCACCGCATGCCTGGCGCTCAAGCTTTTTGCTCCGGAGATTGAAATCGCGGTGGTGCCGTTCGACCAGATCATCCCCCAGGTGCTGGTGGGGAATTACCAGGCGGGATTGATCATCCATGAGGGGCAGCTCACGTGGTCGCGCAGCGGCCTGTTTAAGGTTCTCGATCTGGGCGAGTGGTGGCGGGAGCAGACGAAGCTGCCGCTGCCCCTGGGAGGCAATGCCATCCGCCGATCGCTGGGCGACGATGCCATGAGAACGGTGACGCGCGCCCTGCGCGACAGCATCCAGCACGGGCTCGATCACCGCGACGAAGCGCTGGCCTACGCCATGCAGTTTGCCCGGGACCTCGACGCCAATCTCGCCGATAAGTTTGTCGGGATGTACGTGAACGAGCGCACGCTGAACTACGGCGACGATGGGCGGGAGGCGATCCGGAGGCTGCTCACGATGGGACACGAACGGGGCGTCATTCCGCACCCGGTCAGAGTGGACTTTGTTGGTTAAACCAGGTCTTTAACAACTTCGTACAAATTAAGGCTGCTGCGGGTCCGGCGGGACCGGTTTTTCCTTGAGCGGAGGTCCCTGCGGGACCGGCTTGAAGTTCGGCGCGGGTCCGGGCGGGACAGGCTTGGCTCCTGCGGGCTCAGGCGTTGCCGCAACGGCCGGAGCCGGCGCAACGGCCGCAACGGGTGCAGGAGGAGCAGCGGCAGGAGGCGCGGGTGCTGGAGCCGGCTGCGGCGGGAGAGCGGCCGAAGTGGCCGCAGGCGCCGGTTCAGGCGTTGCTGCTGCCGGGGACGCCGCAGCAGGCTCCGGCTCGGTGGGCGGAGCTGCAGCCTCGCCCGGCTCGGAGACGGCCGTTTCAGGCATCGCCGCGCTGTAGGGGATCGGCGTTGTGGATTCGCTGGCTCGAATGACCCGCCCGTCATCGTTGAGAGAGATGTTCCAGATGGTGTACTGATTGCGGCCAACCAGGTCGGCGAACTGCAGGTCGTGAATGCGATAGTGAGGCGCGGCCTCGACCCTGGCGATGGGAGCCCGAACGAAGGCGGGTTCCGGCGCGGGCGTTTTTGGAACCGTCGGCTCCGCGCCGGCGACGGCAGCAAAGCTCAGCGCCAGGCCGAGCCAGTTACCACTCGGCTGGGTATCGGCTTCGGCAATCGGCCCGGGAAAGACGCGGTTGAAGACGGAAATGGTACGCTCCGCACTCGCTGCCGAATCGTAGGGGGTTGCATTGCGGTACACCACCGGAACGACCATCACGCGGTTCGCCACGCGCGGCACAAGAGCCGTGAACAGCGAAGTGGTTCCGTTCCGGTATCGGCCGCGATAATGCAGGATCAGGTAATCCGGTATCTCCGGGCACAGCACCTGATCGTAGCTCCAGGTTCCGGAGCGCAGGTCGTAGCCGAAAAACAGCGCTTCGTCGGAGATCGCCTGTTGCCTGGCGCGCACCAGGGCAGCATCGGCGGCACCCATCTGCTCCGGGGACCGTCTCTCCAGCGTGATGGCTCGACCGTTCGTCACGGTCTGCGCGGCCGGAGCGGGCAAATCCTGCGCGAACACCACGCCGGACGGCAGGATTGCAGCCAGAGCGGCAGCGAGGCAGCAAAGCGCCCGACCAGCGGCGGAGGTACCCAGGATGCGCGCGAGAATCGCCATTTGCTTCTCACTGTAGCAGCAAAAAGGGCAGCCGCGGGGCTGCCCTTTTTGTAATCCCTGCCGGTTCAGCGGCTGTGGGCGCGACGGTGCGTTACCGGCTTATGCTCCGGAGCCGGCAACTCGCCGTCTTTCATGATGATCATCGGCGGGCTCTGCGTGTAGGAGTCGAAGGTCGCAATGTACGTCACCTTGGTTCCAGCGGCCGGCGCCTCCTTGAGCGGGGTCTTCATGTTGATTGTGAAGTCCGCCTTGTTGGACTGCTGTGCATCCTGCGAAACCGCAATCTGCACCGAGTCCGTGGTTGCCGAGACAATCACACCGGGGACCTGAGCGGTGATGCCGTTCATGACGCCCCAGATGAGCTGCTGATCCGCCGGAGTGCCGTTCGACAGGATGAACTCCTTATCGGAGAGAGCGAGGTTCTTCAGGTTGTCCGTACATGCCTGGGGAACAGTGGCCGGTGCAGCAGCCGGGGCCGTTGCGGGCGCAGCCGCGGGAGCCGCGGGTGCAGGAGCACCGCTGGACGGAGCGGAAGGCGGAGGCGCCGGCGTGACACCTGTGCAGCCGGTGGTGGTGACAATGGCCTGGTGGGCCAGGTCGGCCGGAGACGGCGGGGGCGGGGCGGGGGTTGGATTATAGGCCGCCGGAGGAAACACGTTGGCGGGAACTGCGGCCAGCTGCTGGATATCGGCAAAGCCCGGGGGCGGGTTACCGTTCATGCAGGCTGCGTCGTTCTGCGCACAGTGGAATTTCTTGTACCAGTAGACGGCTGCGCTCTCGATCTGGGACTGATACGGCGGCTTGGCAAACTGCGCGGCGCGCGTCAGGAACCAGATGGAATCCTTCAGGTCCTTGGGGTCCTCCTGCAGATACGCCTGGCCCAGGTAGTACGTATCCAGCAGCCCCGGAATCTGCGTGGTCTGGTCGGGGCTCTTGTACGACTGCAGTTCCTTCGTATAGTTGTCGATGGTTCCTTTGTAATCTTTCTTCGCTTCATCGTCGGCAGCGATCGCTTCGTAGAAGATGGGAGCAGCCGCGCTTTTAAGGGTGTCGTAATCCCCCTGGGACATGCACGCATCCTTCTGCGTAGCCAGGCCTTTCTGCGCGTCAGCGGCGGCCTGGTCGAGGGCCGCCTGGTTGCCATTGGCCTGCTGGTGCTCCAGATAAACGACGAAGGTAATCGCGCGCAGATTGGTGGGGTCGGCTTCCACCAGCCGCTTGGCGGCGTCGAGGGTTTTCGGCACGTCTCCCATCCCGCGGTAGGTGGCCATCAGTTGCCCCAGCATCTCCGTCTTGGCCACGCTGTTCGGATATTGCTGCAGGAAGGCCTCGATTGCCTGAGCCTTGGCGGCCGGGGTCGACTGGCTGATGGCGTTGTTGTACGCGTTATATTCGGCTGGCTCTTTGATCGTGATGGAACCGCAGTTCGCCGGCTGCCCCTGCGCAGCCTGTGCGGCAGCGACGGGTGCGAGTGCGCCCGAACAGATGGCCATGCCGGAGCACACGCTCAGCAGCACGACCGAGGCGGAAACGAGCTTCTTCATTCAACGCTCCTGGGAGAATTCGTGTGATGCAAACCAAAGCTTCGACGCTGCTGCAACGCTCAACTGCGGGGTCCCGGCGAACCTGCGCCCCCTGTTCACAGCTGTCCGGATCCTGCGATCCGAAGTTGTCGCCCAGCTATTGATGCTGGATTATAAAAACCATTCAAGCGCCCTGACAAGTGAATGCGGAAGACATTCCCGCATCCGATTGACTGGGATGCCAGGGCCACCGCCTTCGTTGACCATGCGCGATAAAGAGCCAGCTTACACGAGGACGCGCAATTTTCGCAGCCGAAGCGTTGGGAACGTCCCGGAACCGGGAATCGGAGCGGCTTTCCGGCCGGGCTACTTCGACGACTCGATGAGGCGGATGCGCGTGGTGAAGGCTCGTCCCAGCGGCTGCTCGAAGGTGAGGAATTGCGGCGAATCGACATTGTTGTTCACCACATAAGGGTCGCCGCTGTTTGAGATGTTGGCGAAGATGCCCCGCAGTCCAAAGTATTTGCCGCGAAAGTGGAAACGCCATTCGAGACCGGGGCTGAAGTTTACGTATCGGGGGAAATGGTACGACCCCGCGGCCCCCACAATCTGCTCGTTGGCATTGATGGCATCGAAGGGAAAACCTGAGTGGAGCTCCAGGGTGTACACAAAATCCCAGTTCTTATGCACGCTCGGCAGCAGCGGCGCCCATGCGGGCAGCCATCCCCAGCTCAGGAACCGGTTCGGGACGTTCCAGAAGAGGGGACCGCTTTGTTGCGGGCCCAGCACCGGGATGGTCGGTACGTAGTCGAGAGCGGAATTAGTCGTGGCCGACGAGCGGGTATAGGAGGCGAACAGCGTGTACCAGCTCCCGAAGGAGCGGCGGGCGTCTATTTCTGCGGAGCGGTAATGATCGCGGCGGTCGTTGGTCAGAACGTACGTGCCGGATAACGCGTCCGGCCCATTCTGGTTCGCGTACACGAATTCACCCGACAGGCTCCTCTGCATGTAGTTGGCGCTCAGATAAATCCTGCCTGGCAGCTTCTGCTCGACGCCCACGCTCCAGTTCAGCGCGCGCGCCTCGTGCAGCGATCCGTTGTTCTCGATGAAGCGGGTCTCCTGCGGCGGCCCGGACGGGGTCGTGCCGTCGGCGGCGTAATACGTGTCGTAGCGGATTCCGGCCAGAGCCCGCGTCAGGTACTCGAGCTGCGTGTGCTCGTAGTACTCGCCAACACCGGCGCTCAGTTTGGTGCTGTCCTCCATGCCCGGAGGCGAATAGTTCAGGGCGATGCGCGGTGAAAATAGCGGTCGGCGGATGATCTCATCCCAGTCGAAGCGGAGGCCCGGCTCGATCAGGAAACCCGTGCCCGGGGTCCAGCGGTCCTCCATGTACGAGCCCAGCTCGACATTGTTGCGGCTGAACGGCGCAAAGGCCGGAAAAACGCTGCGGCGCAGCAGCGTGCGGTCCTCGCTCAGATAATTCACCGGAGCAAGCGTCACATTTTCGTTGAAGCCGATGTGGTCGAGGTCCACGCCGGCGCGAATCTGGTGGCTTCCCTGCCAGTGCTGTGGAGGCAGGTAAACATTCTCGTAGCCTTCGATACGCTGCGAACGGGTCGTCGTGTTCTCAAAGTAGCTGCCCGTGGGCAGTTCCGGCGTCAGGTCGTAGGGGGCGTTGCCATGCGGCTCGAATCCCTCGCGATACCGCAGGACTCCGAAACCGCTATCCGCCACAACACCGTTTTTGAAACTCTGCTGGTCGCGGAGATAGGGAAGCCACGCGATGATGTCGTGGTTGTCCGTGCTCTGCTGCGGGGTAATCGCCGAGAGGCCGTCGTAGGGAGAATGGAAATCGTTGACCAGCAGCGCAGTGGTCAGGCTGTTCGCGGAACCGAGGTTCACCTGATACTTCATCAGATTGCTGCCACGGATCAGGTGGTCCGTATCGGCGTTCGATGGCAGTTCGGGAATGAATACGTCGCTGTACTGCGTCTCGAAGCCGTCGAAATACCAGGCTCGATCGCGTTTGAGCGGCCCGGAGAAGGTGAAGCGCGGCTCGAAGGTGTCGAAGCGAATCCCCTTCTGATTGCGGAACGAAGGGATAAAATTCGTCGCATCCCAGCGAAACTTGTTGTCGCCCATGCCGGTGTTGAAGGCGATGACTCCGGCAGTGCTCCTGCCGTACTCGACCGGATAGCGCGTCGTCTCGGTGTCGATGGAGCGCACGGCGTCGGTGCTGACGCGCAGATCCAGGGTTCCGTACACCGGCGATCGAACGTCAAATCCGTCGAGCGTGTCCAAAGTCATGTACGTCTCGCCGCCCGCCACGTGATTGTCGCCATACACATCCTGGACGACACCCGGCGTAAATGGCAGCAGATTCCGGATGTCGCGATTGGTGGGGAAGGGCACGTTGACGATCTCCGGCACATTCATGGTGCTGCGATTGGAGATCTGCTGGGGGTCGATGCTCGGCGCCGACGCCGTCACGCTGACTTCCTGCTGCACCATCTGCTCGTGTGTTATGACAACGCGGACGGACTTGTCTCCGGTGTCCAGCCCGCTCTGCACGCTCTCGTAGAACCCCGGCTTAGTCACGCTGAGGGTGTAAGTTCCCGGCGTGTGCGGTCCCCATGAAAGGCGTCCTTCGTAGTCCGTTGCGGCATGCAGGGCTGCTTGCCCCCCCTGTTCCACCGTTACCTGGGCCTGCGGGACCGCCAAACCGTTCTCGTCGACAACAAAAACCGTGACCTCGCCGGGATTCGGCGCCGTGCTCTCCGGCCGCGCGCGCAGGGGGCGCGCCTGCCCGGCAACACCGGCACAAGCGAGGACCAGCACGGCAATGACGCAGAATTGAGGCTTCCAGCGCTGCATCGCATTCATTCCGGAGGAAGTAGTTTGGATGCCAGACCTGAAGACAGGCGAGCTTGCCGGGGCGGAGGATCTCTTTCCGGCAGGTTCGCGCAGTCTGGGTGAACCGGGTGGGGTACCCAATCCGCCAATGTTTTTACTTGCCACTCAAAGGCCCCGGAGCTACCGTTAAGACTAAATCCGTCCGCTCTGGCGTGGACTTTCCGGCTTGAATACGATCAGCAACTACCCCTGCTCCCCAATACTTGGGTTTCGGACGGCTTATCCACAATATGTTGGGGTCCAGTTGTTGACCGCGCCGGAAAGCGGACGCTACAGTTCTCCATGATGCTTCTCTCTTCTCGCCACCGCTGGGTTGTGCTGTTCCCGTCGCCGGGGGTTTTGTCGACGGGCTGGAGGAGTGCTTTCTCATGCTGAAGTTAAAGAAAATACAGATCCTGGGCTTTAAGTCGTTTGCTGATCGTACCGAGGTCGCCGTCCCTGGGCAGGGAATCGCCATCATCGTGGGGCCCAATGGCTGCGGCAAGTCGAACATTCTGGACGCCGTGAGCTGGGTGCTGGGCGAACAGAGCGCCAAGAGCCTGCGCGGCGGCAAGATGGAAGATGTCATCTTTGCCGGAACACGCGAACGCAAGCCGCTGGGGATGGCGGAAGTGTCGCTCACTCTGGTCGATCCGGAGGCCTACGACGGCGGTCCGCTGCTCGCCGAGCCCGAAGTCGTCATCGACGAGAACAGCCCCGACTGGGACGAGGAGAAACTGCGCGCCGAGCGCGCGGCCGAGGCCGAGGAAATCATCGCGGAAGCCCAGCCGGGGCAGATCCTCGAAGGGGAAGCCGACGCCGCACCCGCGGCTGAGGATGCACCGGCTCTGATCGCTGCGGAGGCCGGCGAAGGCGCCGTTCCCGCGGTCGTGCTCAAGATACGCCGCCGCAAGTTCAACCGCACGCCGCAAAAGGGCGAAATCGTCGTGACGCGACGGCTGTTCCGCACCGGAGACAGCGAATATCTGCTGAACGGCAAGCTTTGCCGGCTGCGCGACATTCAGGATATTTTCATGGGCACGGGCCTGGGGCCGGAGTCCTACGCGATCATCGGTCAGGAGCGCATTGGGCAGCTGCTCAGCTCGCGACCGCATGACCGCCGCGCCATCATCGAGGAAGCGGCGGGGATTACGCGCTTCAAGACGAAGAAGCGCCTGGCGGAGCTGCGCCTGGAGCAGGCGAAGCAGAACCTGGCGCGCGTCAACGACATCTTTGAGGAAGTGACGCGGCAGATGGGCTCGCTGAAGCGTCAGGCGGCGAAGGCCGAGCGCTACGCGAAGCTGCGCGACGAGATGCGCGAGAAGCTCAAGGTGGTTCTCGCCAGCCGGATCGCGCAAATGGACGGCAGCTACGCCGAGTTGGAAGCGGAGATTGCTTCCCTCACGGCGCGCATCGATGCCGGAGCGGAGCGCGTCAGCGGCCTCGAGGCCGAGCACGAGGCGCTGGTCGCGCGCGGATACACGCTGGAAGACGCCGCGAAGGACGCAGAAACGCGGGCCAACCAGCGCGTCGTGGAGATGGAACGCGCAGACGCGCGGCATCAGACGAATCAGGAACGGATTGCGGAGCTGGAGGCGCGCAAGTCCGCGGCGCAGGCCGAACTGGAGCAAGCCGCCGCGCATCTGGAGAGCATGGCCGCCGAGCGCGAAACGCAGCGCAGCTTCCTTGAGTCCGCCGCGTCGGAGGCTGCGGAATTCCGCGATCGCACCCGCCAGAAGCAGGAGGCGATGCGCGAAGCCGTCAGCGCCGTCAGCAGCGCGGAGCAGCAGTCGGAGGCGTCTCGCCGGCGCGCGGCGCAGGCTCTCTCGCAATTGGGGCAGGCGCGCAATCAGATCACCCAGGGCGAAGAGTCGCTGGCATCGCTGGAACGCGAAGCCGAGCGGCTGACGCTCGAAATGGAATCTGCGCGGCGCGATCTGGAAGCTCTGGGCGCCGAGCGCGGCCAGGTTTCGCTCACGTTTGAGTCGGTCACGGAGACCCTGCGCCGCGTGGAGGCGGAAATCGTGTCGCTGCGCAGTGAGATGGAAACGCGCCGTGCCGAAGAAGCGGGTGCGCGCCGCCACGCCGATCAACTGCGCGCCGAACATGCCACGCTTACCGGTCGCCGCAATTCGCTCGAAGCGCTCATCCGCGAGCACAGCTATTCGACCGACACAGTACGCAAGCTCTTCCAGTCGCGCTCGCTGGGCGGAGGCCTGGCGCCGGTTGGCACGCTCGCCGATTTTCTTGAAGTCAACGGAGAATACGAAAGCGTTGTCGACGAATTTCTGCGCGACGAGCTGAACTACATCGTCGTCAAAAGCTGGGATTCCGCCCACGAAGGTGTGCGGCTGCTGCAGACCGGCGTCGATGGCCGGGCCACCTTCCTCGTGCATCCTGAGGATGCGCAGGCGAAGTTCTCCTTCGCCGGCGACGACACACCGACGCGCCACAACACCATGCAGCCCATTGTTCCGCTGCGCAACTGCATTCGCGTGCTGGACGGCTTCGGGCGATCGCTCGAAGTGATCCTGCCCAAGCTGCGCGATGGCTTTGTGGCGCCGGATTCGGAAACCGCACGGTCGCTGGCGCTGGAGAATCCGAGCGCATTTTTCCTCGCGCCTTCCGGTGAGTGCTTCCACAACGTTACCGTGACGGGAGGAAAACCCGGAGCGGAAGGACCACTGGCCCTGAAGCGCGAGCTGCGCGAAACGCAGCAAAAGCTATCGGAGGTGGAGCGCGAACTGGGGCAGGCCGAGTTGCGCAGCGCCGCCCTGGCCAGGACTCTGGCCGACCTGACCAAAGCTCTCGATGGGAAATCCGAAGAGCGCCGCATCGCGGAGCGTGAGAGCGCCAACCAAAGCGCCGCGCTGCGGCAAATGGAGATGGAAGTGCAGCGGCTGGAGCGCCGCTTGCAGGAATGGACGCTGCAGAGCGAGCGCAACCGCGATGCGCGCCACGGGAAAGCAGCATTTCTGGAGCAGCGGCGCGACGAAGCGCAGCGGTTCGAGGCCGAGCATCAGGCTGCTGAATCCGCGATCGAGGAGATGCAGCGCGCAGTCGCCGAACTGCGCGCGGCGCGCGACCTGGCGCAGCAGGAAGCCGCGCAGCTTTCCGCTCAGTTGGCCGGCCTCGAGGAGCGGCGCCGGGGCGCGGAGGCGGCCTTCGCCCGCATCGACCGCATGTATCGCGATCTGGAGAATCGCGTCGCTCAGATCAACCAGCAACTCGCCGCTGCCGGCGCCGAGCAGGAGCAGCGCGGCAGCGAAAATGAAACGCTGGTCTCCGCGCGCCAGCAGTTGGCCGAAGCCCGCGAAACCGCCCAGGGCGAAGCCACCGAAGCGCATCGGCAGATTGCCTCGCTGCGCTCGGAGATGGCCGCGATGGAGCAGGATCTGAGGGTTCTGCGCGCTGAGATCGATGGGCAGCGGGAAGCCCGCAGCGGTTGCGGAAGCCAGGCTGCAACGCTCGCGGCCGATCTTCGCCACGCCGAAGAGACCTGTGTCGCCGACCTGAGCCTGGATGCTTCGGTACTGCGCGAAGATGCGTCTCTGGCCCGCATCGAAGGCGAAGAGCTGGCCGGCGAAGATCAGGCGTGCCGCGAGATGAAGCAGAAGCTCGAAGGCATGGGGCCGGTGAACATGATGGCGCTCGAGGAGTACAACGAGACCGCGCAGCGCCACGAGTTTCTTGAGACGCAGCGCAAGGATCTGCTGGACTCCATCGACAACACGCAGGCCACGATTCGCGAGATCGACGAGATTTCCCGCGCCAAATTCGACGAGGCCTTCGTGCGCATCAATGAAAACTTCAGCGCGACGTTCGGCAAGCTCTTCAATGGCGGCCAGGCGTTTATGCGCCTCACCGACGAAGAGAACATCGCCGACAGCGGCATCGACATCGTCGCGCAGCCGCCAGGCAAGAAGCTGCAAAACGTGCTGCTGCTCTCCGGTGGCGAGAAGGCGCTGACCGCACTGTCGCTGCTCATCGGCATCTTCCTGTATCAGCCAAGTCCCTTCTGCGTGCTCGACGAGGTGGACGCGCCGCTCGACGAAACCAACGTGGGCCGCCTGGCCGACATGCTGCGTGGGATGGCGGAGGAAACGCAGTTTGTTATCGTCACGCACTCCAAGCGCATGATGACCGCGGCGGACATGATCTATGGAGTCACCATGCAGGAGCCCGGCGTTTCGAAGGTGGTGAGCGTGCGGCTTGGCGGCAACGAGCGGCTGCACGGCCGCGGGGAAGCACGGCTGGCAATGGCATAGCGCGGCTCCGGGACAGGACCCCGTCCCGAAAAGCCGTTATACGCGGATTTCTCGCCCTCGCGGCTGCCCCACGAACCTGCCCGCCTCGAAAACCGGCTCGCCGCGCAAATAGGTAGCCGTCACGGTGCCAAATAGTCCCTCGCCGACGTAGGGCGAGATCGAATGGCGTGTATGCAGGTTCTCCGCGCCGACGACCAATTCCCGATCCGGGTCAAAGACCAGCAGATCCGCGTCGCAGCCCTTGGCGATGCGCCCCTTGCGGCCCTGTAGTCCTGCCAGTTCCGCAGGTTTTTCGGCCATGAGGCGCGCAAGATCGCTCAGGGAGAAGCCGCGGCGGCGCATGCCGGTCCACACCGCCGGCAGGGCTACAGACACGCTGGCGATCCCGCCCCACGCTTCGGCAAAACTTCCGCCCCCGCGCTGTTTCCACCCTGGAAGACAGGGCGAATGGTCGGTTGCAATCAGGTCGATCTCACCTCGGCGCAGCGCCTCCCACAACAATTCACGATTCTTCGCGCTGCGAATCGGCGGGGCACATTTGTGAATCGTGCTGCCGTCGGCAATCTTCTCGGCGGCGAAATGCAAATAATGCGGGCATGTTTCCACGGTCACCGGCAATCCGTCGGCGCGTGCGCGGCGCAGGTCGTCCAGCGCATGCGCGGTCACCAAATGCACGATGTGCAGACGGAATCCAAACTCGCGCGTGAGCCCGATCATCAGCCGGATTGCAGCGACCTCAGCCTCGTCCGGCCGGGAAAGCAGCCAGGTTCTGTGCTGCCGCCAGCTCGCGCCAGCCAGAGCCTGCGCGGCGCGACCCAGTTCCGCCGGCAGTTCGGCATGGACCAGCAGCGGCAGGCCCGTCCGCGCGAGGAAGGGAAGCGCCGGGCGCAACTCTGCCTCATCCACGCGCGCAAAGCCTTCGATCCCTGGCTCCGCCAGGAAACACTTGAAGCCGCGCACGCCTGCTCGCGCCAGCGGCTCCACGTCCGCGGCGTTGTTTCCCGACAGGCCACCCCACGCGCCCCAGTCCACCCAGCATTGTCCCTCGGCGGCCTTCCGCTTGGCTTCGAGAGCCGCAACCGTGGTCGTCGCCGGGAGACAATTCAGGGGCATATCGATCAGCGTCGTGTATCCGCCCGCCGCCGCTGCGCGCGTGGCTGTGGCAAATCCCTCCCAGTCTGTGCGGCCGGGCTCGTTGATATGGATGTGCGAGTCGACCAGCCCGGGCAGCAGCGCGCCGGCGCACGGCACCACGGCGTACTCCGCCGGGACGGAGGACGCGTCGCACACTCCGGCGATCTTTCCGTCGCGCACGAGAACCGTGCCTGAGCGGACACCTTGCGGCGTTACGATGCGTTCCGAAACGAAAGCCTGACCGGTCTGTTTGGTCATTTCTCTCTGCGTGTGCGTTCCATGCCCTGCGGCCGGCCGCACTTGATACAGTACATTTTGAACCAGGTGATCCCATGACCGAAACGATCTCTGCTCCCCAGGCGGCTCTGACCACGCAACAGGTAGTCGAACTTACGAAGAAGCTGAACTACGGCACGTGGCGTTTCCAGAAGTCATGGAACCCGATGCACATTGCGGACGCCGAAGGCTGCTACTTCACCGACGGCAACGGCAAGCGCTATCTCGACCTGTCGGCGCAGCTGATGTGCGTCAACCTGGGGCACAAGAATCCTGCTGTCGTCGCCTCCATCGGCGAACAGGCACAGCAACTGGCCTACGCTTCTCCGGCCTTTGCGACGACCGCCCGCGCCGAGCTCAGCCAGCTCCTGCTCGAAGTTCTGCCCGCCGGACTAACCAAGTTCTTCTTCACCACCTCAGGGACCGAGGCCAACGAAGCTGCCTTCAAGATCGCGCGTATGTTCACGGGCAAGACGAAGATCATTGCGCGCTACCGGTCGTATCACGGATCGACGATGGCATCGATCGCCGCCACCGGCGACCCCCGCCGCTGGGCCATGGAGCCAGGCGGCAAGGGACAAGGCTTTGTCTTCGCGCCGGAGGTGAATTGCTACAAGTGCCCCATCCGCCATACCTACCCTGGGTGTGGCATCGCGTGCGCCGATTACCTCGAGCACATGATCCGCAACGAGAGCGATGTGGCCGCAGTCATCGTCGAGCCGGTGGTCGGCACCAACGGCGTGCTGGTGCCGCCGCCCGAGTACATGCCGATACTGCGGGAAATCTGCACGCGCCACGGGGTGCTGCTGATTGCCGACGAAGTGATGAGCGGCTGGGGACGCACGGGCGAATGGTTTGCTGTCGATAACTGGGGCGTCAAACCGGATATCCTGGTTACGGCGAAGGGCATAACTTCGGCCTATGTGCCGCTGGGGTTGTGCGCCACGACGCAGAAGATTGCCGACTACTTCGACGACCATTACTTCGCGCACGGACACACCTACGAGGCGCACCCCATCACGCTGGGGCCGGCGGTCGCTACGATCCGCGAGATGCAGCGGCTCGATCTGGTGAAGCGCGCTCGGAAAATGGGCGAGTACCTCGGACCGAAACTGCGCGCGCTTCAGGAGAAGCATCCGTCCGTCGGCGAAGTCCGGGGACTCGGACTGTTCTGGGCGCTCGAACTGGTGAAAGATCGCGAGACCAAAGAGCCCTTCAACACCATGGCGCAGAAGGTCGACGGCACGCCGCTCGTTGTCGATAAGTTGGCCGCGGATATGCTCAGGCGGGGAGTCGCCATCCAGGCCTGGATCAGCCACCTAATCGTCGCGCCACCGCTGATCGTCGAGGAATCCGACCTCGACTTTGCCGTCGACGCGCTGGACGGAGCCCTCACCATCGCCGACGCCGCCATCGCTGGATAAGTCGCCAGCGCAGCGCGAGGGCTATGCGATACTGAGGAGGCTCACCACGCGCCGGGATGGCGGAACTGGCAGACGCAGCGGACTCAAAATCCGCCGGCCCTCGCGGCCATGGGGGTTCGACCCCCCCTCCCGGCACCAAAACAAACAAAGAGCTTATGCTGAATTGGCCTTTCCGCAGCGGAGAGGCCAAAATCGTTTTGTGGCTGCTGCCGCTATAGCCCCCGCCTGGCAGAGCATCGAAAGCGAGTGGCACCGCCTCCTGGAGGCCGCCGGCGCGGCCGCCCAACCTGGACGGGAGACTACATGTCGGATATCAGGCATGCGCGAAAAGCACTGACGAGGCGAATCCTGGAAGGAGCCAGCACGGTATCACCCTCCGAACGCCGGGCCGCGTTCAACAACAGCGGCCTCGCCGGACCCTTGGGTGCGCTGATCGACAAGGTTGCCCGGCATGCCTGGCGGGTCACCGACGAGGACATCACCGCCGCGAAGGCGTCGGGCCTCAGCGAGGACCAGATTTTTGAGGTTATGGTGTGCGCCGCGATCGGACAAGCGACTCGGCAATACGACGCGGCACTTGCGGCCCTCGAGGCTGCGGCCGGGAAGGAGTGAGCATGCGGCTTCGCATCCTCGACACTGGCCACGGTTTCGGTACGAAGGCGCTTTTCGCGCTCATTCGAACGGTTTCGCGCCAGCCGGTCCTCGACGTCGTCAAACTGGCCAAATACCGGGCTGACTTCTATGGCGGTCCTATTACTACAGTGTTACAAAGCTGAAGGCTGATCGGAACACAATGACCATCGCCAGTATTTTCGCGGTTTGTAGCATGTGAGGTTCCATTTCCGTTAACTCGCCAGATTCAGCACAACATGCTGATCCTGTGCAACTTGCGAGTTTGTAACACTGTAGTACTATGTCGGGAGTCACTCAGGAGGCGATGCGCGGACCCTCGGCCTGGTCTGTTGGCGATCGCGAGTTGATGGCTGCTTTCGTCGCCAGGACCAACCAATGCGAGTTCTGCACGAAGGCGCATTCCGCGGTCGCGCAACGGGCCTATAGCGACGGCAAAACCGTGTCCGCGGTCCTGTCCGATCTCGACACCGCGGCCCTCTCGGAGCCATTGCGAGCGACATTGCTGTCGCTGGGCAAGCTGACACGCGAGCACACGGTGGATGCGGATGACATGCGAGCCGTTTTCGCCGCCGGCGCGTCGCGCCAACAGATCGAGGATGCGCTCGCGGTCTGTTTCTCCTTCAATGTGATCGCTCGGTTGGCCGATGCCTTCGGGTTCGCCGTGCCTGGTCCCGAAGCCTTCGAGGCTGGCGCGAAATACCTCCTCGCGCGCGGCTACCGCTGAGTACGCACAGCGGCCGACGGCGGGGCTCCTGCGTCCGAAGTTTGCTCCAGCCATCACGAGGCAGGAAGAGAACTGGTGCCGCTCTCGCCGGGCATCCGGCTTCAGCATGTTCCGTTGTGCCTGCGCTATTCTTGTTGCGATGCGATCTGGTTTCATACTGCTTCTTGTGTCTGCGAGCCTGGCCATCGGGCAGCAATCGGGTCCCAGGGAGATCTTCGATCGAGCCATACAGGATCAGCAGCGTGGAGACTACGCCGCTGCCATCCGGGACTATGAGGAGGTCCTCAAACTGGCGCCCGACGAACTGGCAGCACGGGCGAACCTGGCCGTGGCGCTGGCGCACGAAGGAGACTACCAGGAGGCCATTACTCAGTACCGCACGGTGCTGGCAGCCGCACCCCGCGACCCCGGCCTGCTCACCGATCTGGGGCTCGCGTATTACAAGACCGGCGACTGCAAAGACGCAAACCGCGAATTCGAAGCTGTTGCGCGGCTGCGGCAGCCCGATGCAAAGCTTGCCACGGTTATGGGCGACTGCGACGTGCGGCTGGGCCAGGCTGCCGCAGCGGCTGCCATGCTTCTCCCCCTGGAGGCAGCGAACTCGACGAACCCCGATTTCGAGTTTGTGCTCGGCGCAGCCATGATCAAGTCGGGGCACCGGCTCGATGGCGCGGGCCGTCTGGAGACCGTGGGCGCCTCAGCCCGGAACGCGGATGCCTATATGCAGGCCGGCTCGACGCTGATCGACCTGAACCGGTTCGCCCGTGCACTGACCGATCTCGAAGCCGCGCTGCAACTGAATCCCAATCTTCCCGGGATCTATACGCTGCTGGGGATGGCCAAAGACATGAATGGAGACGCGGCCGCCGCGGAACCGAATTTTCGCGAGGCGCTCCGCCGCGATCCGGATGACTTCAACGCCAACCTGTACCTTGGATCGATTCTCTACAAGAGACGGGACATGGCGGAATCGAAGACCTGCCTGGATCGCGCGCTGAAGCTCAATCCTGCTTCGCCTACGGCTCAGTATGAGGTCGCCATGTGGAAGAGTACTTCAGGAGACTATGCAGGCGCGGCGACTGATCTCGAACGGCTGGAAAAAGCCAACCCCGGCTGGCTGCAGCCTCATGTGGAGCTGGCTTTTGTGTATTACCGCATCCATCGTCCGGCGGATGGCATGAGGGAACGGGAGATTGTCGCCAAAATCAAAGCGCAGCAGCAGCAGGCGGGTCCGCCCGGGATTCAGGCGCCTTAGGGTACTGACACATACGCACACGAGAGCGATGGGAGCCGATTTTTCTCAGTTCGAGGAAAGAGGAGCGACAGATACCGGGCGTATCTTAGCGACGAACGACGAAGAAATAAGGAAACCGGCTCCGTCCCTGCGGGTTGCGGCGAAAATCCGGGCATGCTTCGTTGTCGCCCTCGGCAGTGGGGCCGCCACAGCCTTCGGACTCCGCCTCGCCTGCCCGGATTTTCGCACGCAACGCCTCCATCCCAATAGTGTTAACAGGCCCTTGTCGTTAACAGGCCCTGGGGCAGCCCGCCTCGGCTGGTAGTCTGAAAGGGTATGCTCGATCTGAATGTTGTCCGGGCCAATCTTGAATTGGTCGAGAAAAAACTGTGCGACCGCGGCGCTGATCCGGCAGCATTGCTGGGCGGCTTCCGCGCGCTGGACCAGCGCCGCCGCGAGCGCATCACGGAAGCGGAACAGCTGAAGGCGCAGCGCAACAAGCTCAGCGAAGAAGTCGCACGGCTAAAGAAATCCGGCCAGGACGCGACCGCTGTTATGGATGAGACGCGCGCCCTGAAAGCGCGTATGGATGAGATGGAAGCCGCTGCCGCCGCCTCCGAAGACGAGATGCGCGCCATCCTCTCCAGCATTCCCAATGTGTGTCGCGACGAAGTGCCGGTTGGCCGCGACGAGACCGCCAACGTCGAAGTGAAAAAGTGGGGCGCTATCCCCGTCTTCGCCTTCCCGCCCAAACCCCACTGGGAACTCGGCGAGCAACTCGGCATCCTCGACCTGAACCGCGCCGCCAAAATCTCCGGCGCTCGCTTCGCCGTTTACTGGGGCGATGGCGCAAAGCTGGAGCGCGCCCTCATCAGCTTCATGCTCGACGTCCACACGCGTGAACACGGCTACACGGAAGTCCTGCCGCCGTTCATAGTCAACAGCAAATCTCTCTTTGGCACCGGCCAGCTTCCCAAGTTTGCCGAAGACCTTTTTCGCTGCACCGATGCCGAAAGCTTCACGCCCGGACAGTACCGCGATAACGACCACTGGCTCATCCCCACCGCCGAGGTCCCCGTTACCAACCTGTTCCGCGACGAAACCCTGGATGAAGCGCGCCTGCCCATCTCCCTCACCGCCTACACGCCCTGCTTCCGTTCCGAAGCCGGTTCCTATGGCAAGGACGTGCGCGGCATCATCCGGCAGCACCAGTTCCAGAAGGTCGAGTTGGTCAAGTTCACGCGCCCCGAAGACTCTGACGCCGAGCACGAGAAGCTTACCCGCAACGCCGAGACCATCCTCGAGAAACTCGGGCTGCCCTACCGCCGCATGTTGCTCTCGACCGGCGACACCGGCTTCAGCGCCGCCAAAACCTTCGACCTCGAAGTGTGGCTTCCCGGCCAGAACCTCTACCGGGAAATCTCCTCCTGCTCCAGCTTCGAAGCCTTCCAGGCCCGCCGCGCCAACATCCGCTACAAGCCCAAAGGCCAGGGCAAGTCGGCCTTCGTTCACACCCTCAACGGCAGCGGCCTCGCCGTGGGCCGCACCTGGCTGGCCATCCTTGAGAACTACCAGCAGGCCGACGGCTCCGTCCGCGTCCCCGAAGCGCTGATACGCTATATGGGAGGGCAGGAAATCATCTGCCCGCGCGCAGGAGCCTGACGCCGGTGAGCATGGGTCGCGTGCTGAAGAGCTATCTCTGGTGGACGCACGAGCGGGGCAGCGTACACTACGACGTCATGGTCACGCTGATCCTTGCGTTCATCTTCCTCACCCCGCGCTGGATCCACTACGGCGACCAGCCTAAGCCCGACTGGCCCACGAACGTGATTCGTGTGTCGGTCAATCCCGCCGGCGGCATGATCTATGACGTTCCCGTCGAGTTGGTGCACGCCACAGGCTTCGCGCCGACCAGCCAGCAGTTGGCCGACTCGATCGCCCCGGTCTCCGGGCCGGTCGCTGTCGATCGCTGGCAGGCCGAGCGCGAAATTGGCGGCCGCATCGTCGCCTGGCGCGTCTGGGCCCACCGTGCAGGCTGAGCTCCAACGGGTCCGCGCCAAAACTGCATCCAGAACGTCAGCATGAAGAAGGAAGTGCCAGATTCCATGAAACAATTCCGGCTTATTTTTGGCGCCGCCTTCGTATGTGCCACGGTAGTTGCCGCTCCTGCCGCTTCAGCGCAGAGCATGACCCTGCAGCAGGTCCTGAGCAAAATGGACGCCGCGTCGGCGAAGTTCCAGGACACCGAAGCCGACATCTCGGTCGATCTCTACACCGCCGTCGTCCAGGAGCATCAGACCCAAACCGGTAGCGCCGCTTTCCGCCGCGTGGGCGACTCACTGGAGATGGTTACGCACATCAAAGACAGCAACGGAGCCGCAGCTTCCGATCTGCTCTACAAGAACGGCGAACTGGACGTCTATCAACCCGCGGCGAAGACCGAGACGATCGTCTCCGCGGGCGCCAACCGCGCCGAGTACGACAGCATGCTTGCCACCGGTTTCGGTGCTGACAGCAAAGACCTCGATGCCGCCTGGAACGTGACCTTCGAGGGAATGGAAGACGTCGGCGGCGTGGAGACGGCCAAGCTCGACTTAGTCCCTAAAGACCAGAACATCCGCAATAACTTCAGTCATGTTGTCATCTGGGTGGATCTTACCCGTGACATCTCGCTGAAGCAGTCCATGATCCAGCCGGACGGCGATTCGCGCACTGTGACGTACACCAACATCGGCTACAATCAGCACCCGTCAGCAAAGCTCTTCACGCTGCACATTGCCAGCGGAACCCAGGTCAAGCACCAGTAGACGCTACGGAGCCGGCGCCTCCTCTTGTGCGCGTTTTATGTGGGGTGGCTGGCCAGGGTATGAAATCCTCAAACCGGCACGAGCCTTCCGCGCAGGGTTGCCCAAGCAGGTGCGTTCCCACCAACGAGGGATGGGTGCGTCCGCGGTCTGCCCCCTAAACTGAATACCGGACTCCGCGCGTTCCCTGAGAACGCTGTCCCGCTCAATCCCACGCGGCCTGAGGAGCTGGCGCATGATCGTTTCCGAAATTGCGGTCACGGTGTTTCTGTTTGTTGTGGGCATACGATTCTTCACCAGCCCGCACGACAGAAAGCGCTCGGAGACGCTCCTCGTCGCCGCTTTCTTTGCCTTTCCCGCGATCCGCTTTTTCCAGATCGTCGCCGGCACTCTCATCCGCTACCTCGCGGCTTGGCGGCCGGTCCGCTACGATCTCTACGCCTGGTCCTTCGACGCGCACCTCGGCTACCGTACCTTTGCCATCGGCCGTTGGGTTGCGTCCAGCCGCTTCCTCACCGGCCTTGTCGCCCAGGTCTACGACATGCCGTTCCTGGCCATGCTCGCGGTATTCGCCGTCTATGTTTATCTGCGCGACCGCGAGAAGACGCTCCCGCTCTGGACTTTTTTGTTTAACGCCATCGTGGCGCTGCCCATTTATATCGCCTTTCCCGTCGCCGGCCCAAAGTTCGTCTTCGCGAACTTCCCCCAGGGCCCGGGGCCTGTTGCCGTGCATCGGGTATTTGCGGCAGCGACTGTGCCCAATGGAGTCCCCTCGGACCATACCTCGACCGCGCTGCTGTGCGCCGCACTGCTTTGGCCCTGGAAATGGGGCAGGGTATTCGGCGTGGCTTTTGTTCTGCTCACCATCCTGGCCACGTTGGCCAACGGCGAACATTACATCTTCGACCTGCTCACTGCGGTCCCCTACAGCTGGCTCATCTGGAAGCTGGCGCACTGGAAGTTCCGCCCCGCATCGATCGACCGGTCTGCCTCACTTGCCGACACAGAGCCTCCGGCGCAATCCATGCAAGTCGGGGCATAGAGCAACCGAAAGCCACAGGCTGGAAGATTGTTCCCGCATCCGCATCGCAGTGAGGGAGTTGCCCGGGCCGTGTGGAGCCCACTCAAGCCAAAAGAAGGCTTGAATAGGCCACTGGCCTATTCCATGACGCGCAGGACGGCTACCGTTGCGTCATCGGTTTGGCAGCCCTGGGAGAAGTCGTCCATGGAGGTGAAGATCCACTGGACGAGTTGTTCCGCACTCTGCGGGGTTGCAGCGCCGCGGGAGCCCTTTGGCTGCCAGG
>JASHNW010000026.1 GCA_030041435.1 Acidobacteriaceae bacterium | reverse complement strand
CTGACCGGTCGCGACCAAACGGTTCAGCGTGTCGTACTGGTACGTCCAGGTTCCCATAACCGAGTCGGTCAGCGACGTCGTGTTGCCCACCCCGTCGTAGCCGACCATATAGTTGTAAACCGTCCCGGACGTGTCGTTCGGGGTCATCCCCGATGAGGTCGCCGAAAAGGACGCGCCGGAGAAGTTCGAGTTCGTGTTCGTCACCGATACCGAAAGCGGCCAGTATTCCGTCCCCGTGCTGGTCACCGTCACCACGCCACCGCTCGACGAAGCGGACACATACGAACCGGCGGCATTCTGGACGGCCAGGGCTAAGGCGCTTGCAACGCTGTTCGCTGTGCTCCCTTGCCCCCAGGTGGCCGTTGCCTCCTCGCCATTCACCGTTGCGGTGATCGTTCCGGTGTCGTATATGTTGGTGCCGTTGGAACCGCCCGTCAGAGCAGAACCCGAAGCGCCCGCGGTGAAGGATGGCGAACTGAAATACTGCGACATGCTCGTAGCGCTGGAGACGGAAAGCGAGTAGTTGGTGGAAGACCCCGTTGTCTTGGCCGTCAGAGAGATCGTCGTCCCGTTCACCGTCGCGGTAACCAGCGAGCCGCTGTTGATCACCTCCGCAAGGTTCGAGGCAAGCGCCGACGAGGTCATGCCCTCCCCATAGCCGGTTATGTACTGGGTGCCGTCGATCGTGGCCGTAACCGTTCCCGAGTCGTAGATGGTCTCCGGACAGGTTTCTCCGCCGGGTCCGCACGATACCTGAATTGTGGTGCTCTGTTCGCTTCCAGAAATCGAAATCCAGCCTGAGCCGGCAGCTACGCCGGTTAGCTCTGACTGCTCCGAACCAGAAATCGAGACTGTGCCGGTAGGCGCGGTCACCTCGATGGCAGAGGCGCCGTAGCTCTCAGCGTTAATCCTCGTTCGATTGTCGTAGCTGCGCGTTTCCGTAATCACATTGGTGCTTCCCGTCTGGCAGCCGCTGTTTATCTCGCTCAGCGTGGCGGCTGTCAATCCAACAGGGCCATAGCCAGGAGCAGAAAACAGAGTAGCAGGGTGATTACAATCCGGCGCCCAGTTGCTGTTGAGCGACTGAAGGCGCGCAGCGCTGTCATAGGTGTAGCTGAATGTGATGGGTTGCTCCGTCGACGTGGATCCGTTCGTCAGGCTGGTCAGGTCCCCGGCCAAATCGTAGCCTGCCTTCACGTCGATATCGTAAGAGCAGTCACTGAGAACGCAATTGTATCGGTTCACAACTCGCCCCATCACGTCATAGGAGTACTCGGAGGCGCCACTCATGGATTCGTTCGTCGATTTGGTAAGCCTCCCGATGGGATACTGCAGACCGGCGATCGCATTGCCGCTCTGGTCGTATCCGTCATAGCCGAAGCCATCCGTCGGGGTTCCTCCGTCGTTGTAGACTTTCTGCGTGACGCGGTTGAGGTTGTCGTAGCTGAACGTTGTCTTAAACTTCCGATTGTCTTCCTTCGTGACCAGGTTACCGTTCAGATCGTAGATGTAGCAGGTGGTCCACGAGCCGCTGTAGAGTGGATTGCCGGCGCCTGTGCAGGTTAGACTGGCCGGGGACGTCTCGCCGGTTCCAGGAGAATTAACGGAACCGAAATTCTCAGGATTCATTGTCGCGACCAGCTGGCCGAGGCTGTCATATGCGAAGTAGCGGTCGCGGTTGCCGCTGCCGTCGCCCTGCTGTACAACCGTAAGCAGATGGCCCAGACCGTCATATGAGTAGGAAGTCTGCATCGAGGGTGAACTGGCGGTCCCGTTCGGTTCCACGGCCTCGAGCAGATCGCCAAATGCGTCGCTCGACCGCTGCCAGGTGTTGCCGTTTTCATCCGTCGAGTCGATCCATGAACCCGTGCTCGCTCCAATCTGGCCGTTGCACTTAATGGTATATCCGGATGGCACGGTCGATGCGATGTCGTTGTAGCAGTCCGTGGCATATGTCCCGTCCGGATGGACAACGGCAACGCTCCTGCCCAGCGCGTCAAAGTAGGAAGTCGTGATTCCAAAGCTGCTCTCCCCGCACGAGCTGGGCATCTGGCCGGGCGACGACGAACAGCGGGTCGGGTTCGACTGTTCATTGGCACGACCCTCCCCGTCATAGAGCGTGTCCACATAGTCCGTTCCGGAGGGATCCGCTACCTGAGTCTGGACAGTGTGACCCATGCCATCCCGCACAACCGTGCTCGTTTTCCATGCGCCTGAGGTGTTAAGCAGTTCCGATGTAGTGACCGATGGAGTTGGCGCCGAGTCGTCATAACCGATTTTGGTCGTTGATTGCTGGTTGCCGTTATTGGAATCGGGAGGTCCTTGAGTCTCTGTTAAGCGATCCAGCGGGTCATCGTACTGGTAGGTAGTAGTCAGGCCGTTCTCGTCCGTCGAAGACGTGAGTTCGCCCATCTCATAGCTGTACTCAAATGATTCGGTGTGCGCGGCATTCGTGGTTGGATAAGTCACCTTCGTGAGGTAGGTGTCAGTCACCTCGCCGGACGGTGGGGTTCCGCTGGAGTACTCGTCAGCCCAGGAATAGGTCGTCGTATGACCTTGTCCACTCGGCATATCCGCGCAGGAGCCATTGCCGCAGGCATCTGTCATCGAAATCACATGTCCGGTTTCGTCATAATGGTATGTAGTGACCGAATTTCCCGGACATCCGTTGCTGAGGCAAATCCGAGTGACCGTTGTGGCGTTGCCACGCCCGCTCGTGACGGTGTATGGGAAGTTCGTCTCGTCGTGACTCGTAAGACTGGAGAGTTGCTGCAGTGAGAACTGATCGTACGCGTATGTCGTCTCGGCAATTTCGGTTCCGTTGCCGTACGAAATCACGGTCGACGGCTTCGCAAACGTCGATTCTGCCACCGGTGCGTTACCGCCCCACTGCTGATAGAACTGGTTGAACGCAGGGTTAATGAACTGCTGGAACGTGGTCACAGTTTCCCGGGTCGGGGTCCCCGATGGCGTCGTAACGCTCGTGGGCGAACAGTCAGCAGTGAGATTCCCCTGTTGCGGGAAAGAAAAGTCGTATTCCTTGTCGTCGGAAATGAAGCCATAGCTCCAGGTGTAGAAATGCCCGTAGCTCTCCCCATTATTCAGAGTGTGAACTTCGCATGCTTTTTGGAACTGGTTAACCCACGCCTCCGTTACTTTGTCCAGAGGTGTCGTGGTGTTGCCCCAGTCGTAATGCGCCACGGTTGCCTCCATCGGCACTGTTGGAAAGCTCGCCGTGTTGAAGGGGGAGCCAATGCCGTTGGCTGTCGGGGTATAGCTGTAAGTGGTCAGAAAGCTCTTCCCGGTGACTTCGTCGGTCGTCTCAACGCTCGTGCTTTTGGCGGTCCAGGCCCCTTCGTTCCACGTCGTCGAGTAGGTAAAGCTCTGCGATTGGGTGGCAGAGGAGCCGTTGAAATAGACCGTGCGACTGGTAATCACGGGAATCTGATACTGAACGGTACACCCGTCTGGCAGCGGCATCCCCGTCCCTGTCTGCACTGCAGGGAATGATGCGATATTCATATACTCGACCGTACCGTTGGAGTAGGTGCTCAGAGCCCATGTATAGGTCACTTTTCCCCCGTCCGGAAACTCGATCTGGTCGATCGTTCCATAGGTGGGGTCATATTGAAACTGATACTGTTGTCCGTTGGGCAGGGTAATCGATTTGATAACGGTAACCGTCGAACTGTTCGCTCCAAACACACCGGTAACGCTGCAGTTGCTGGCGCCCTCTTCAGGCGTAAGCGCTTCTTCAGGGGTATAGTTCAACGTGGTCGTTTCGGTGGCAATTGTGTAATTGAGCCCATATATGTTGTAGGTACCAGCGGTCGGCCCAATCTGAAGGGTCATGGAACGTCCAGCAGTGTCTGTATTAGAGATTTCATTGCCATTGCGATCCTCCATGAATCCAGAACTGTCTACACTCCCGGAGTAGAAATTCCCATAGATGTCCACGACGACTGCAGTCGGCTGATTGCCGTTTGCCACGGTCTGTTGAGCGCTGGGCGCCAGCCACCCCTCGACCTGACCGTCCGACTGCCCCGTGACAACAACAGATGAACCACACTGACCTCCGTTATTATTGTTCGCTGCTAGTGTCATGACACCGACGCCGAGCGTGTGAGATGTTCCATTGAGATCGTTAAACGAAAACCCGCTCGCATAGTTGCAGTTCTGGATCTCGCTTTGGCCCTGCGGGGGCTCGGGTGACGTGAAGTTCCACACGGAAGAGCCGTAAGTCAACGGCGACGTTCCAACGTTTTCCCAGCCATTCCCCCAGCCGTCTGCCCCGTTCACAGGATTGTTGTCGTTGGAGGTACTCCAAAGCAGCGTCCCAGAGGGCTCGACAAGAGACGAGAGTTGTCCAGAGTTGTAGGCAATGACGGAAGGGGGAGTGATTCCGCGTCCCTTCGGTACCGGTAGCTGAATGCGCACGCTCAGCTGGCCGGTGGCTGGATTCACCGTTTCAGAAAGAAGGTGGATGTAATCGTGTCCGCCCGGGCTGGGGTTTTGCACGCTGCCGTCCACCGCACCGGCTGCGGGTGGCGTTTGCGCCGTCGCCGGCGGGGCTACGGCCAGAAGCATTGGAATTGCGACACTAATGGCTGCGAGGAGAAATGTTGTGGGTTTGGGCTGGGAATCGTGGCCCGAAACGTGGCAATCGTACATGCATTTCTCCGTTCTTACTTCAATGCCTGGCTGCAAGCTTCTCCGAAATAGCGGGTCGGTTAACGTCGCACGATCCGGTAGCAGGCGATCAACTGCGTTGGTGCAATTCGTTCAGACAGAGGAGGATCATAACCAAGTCGTTCCGGCAGAATTGCCATCGGGTCGCTCGGAGCTGTGCGTAGCGGCATATCGCCGAAATGAACATCGCAATTGTGATCCTGGCGCAAACGCATAACGGTTGTCGTCGCAGAACGCAGTATTTCCGGAGAAATTGCCGTGCGATACGACGGAAAAGTGTCGATCAAGCGGGCGAGAGCCACCTCGTCGTGCCTGTCCGAAAGTGAGATCTCAACGAGATAGACGTCCTCGCTCTCTCCTTCGCCGGTGCGGACGCTCGTGCTGGTCGCGAGGAAGCGGACCTTGACTCTTGCTGAGGGTGGAGAGGCTTGTCCATCTGCGACTGCAGATGCGAGAAGAATCGCGCCGACAAGAACCGTGACTCTAGCTGTCTTCGCCAGCATAAAGCTCCGCTGCACCCCGTGCGCAGGGTTGATGCCTAAACGAGGATGATCTCGCCGACTCAGTTGAGTGGGCGGACGGATTTACAGCTTTGTGTGATTTGGCGCAGATGTGGGGAAAAGTACTACCTGGGCTCCAGGTGTGGCGGTAGCTTCTTCAGAGGCTACTCGATAACTAGCAGATCTTATATCAGCCAACACGGTGAATGTCAACGGGTTGTTGGAAAACGTTCGCTGCATGTCACGGCGGCGGTCCGGGATCCGTCAAATCGGACAACCAACCCTTTTGTCCAACACCAGGTTGCTCGCTCAGAACTCGGTCCCGAACGAGGCCGCAGGATCAATGAATTGCACGGCCCGTCGGACACTCTGGCCAAGATATGTCTTCGATTCTGTCGCTGCAAGATCCCCTTCAAGCAGCAAAGGGCCACCGACTTCGACGTGCTGTATCAGACTTGATCCTGGTTCGAAGACATCACTTTCAGCATGATGAAGTCATGCAATCCTGAGATTGCTCAGGCATTCTCTTAAATTCGCCATGCTTCAGCCGTCCGGAGCTAGCTTCGTTCCCCTTGGTACCTTGCGCATTGCTCGTGCTGCGCTCTCTGAGGCAGATCCTTATGTGCAACTGCGGAATAACCTCGGTTCTGTCTTCAGTGACGAGATGTTTGTGCATTTGTTCCCTTAACGGGGTCAGCCAGCGGCAGCGCCGTGGCGTCTCGCTTTGGTGACCATCCTGCAGTTTGCCGAAAACCTTTTCGATCGGGATGCAAGCGACGCAGTGCGTACGCGAATTGATTGGAAGTACCTGCTTGGGCTCGAACTGACCGATCCGGGGTTCCATTATTCGATCTTGTCCCGCTTCCGTGATCGTCTGATTGAAGGGCATGCCGAACTTTGGCTCCTTGACCAGTTGTTGGAGAGGTGCAAATCTTCAGGCCTGGTTCGTACAGGTAGTGATGCGCGGACCGATTCGACCCACATCCTCAGTTCAGTACGCAAACTGAATCGTAACGAACTGGTCGGAGAAACACTCCGTGCTGCACTGAATGTTCTGTCGTGCGTGGATCCCCACTGGGTGGAGGAGAATGTCGATGTTTCATGGTATTGGAAGTACGCCCGACGTTTTGGTTACCCACGCGAAATCCTATCCAAGAATGCCCTTGAAGCCGCAGCGGAAGAGATTGGTCGGGATGGCGCGATGTTGATCGAACGAATCTGGAATGACGGGGCGCCGGTGTACCTGCGAAACCTGCCTGCGATTGAGACTCTACGCCGATGCTGGATTGCGCAGTTTTGGACCAACAATGGTGTTCTGCGGATGCGTCACGCCGGGAACCTTCCTCCGGCGCCCAATCGGATCGATTCGCCCTTTGACATTGAAGCTCGCTACTGCGTGAAACGATCAATGGAGTGGGTCGGTTACAAAGTTCATCTCACCGAGGTGTGCTCCCCAGGGTCGCCTCATTTGATAACGAACGTCGAAACAACCAACGCGCATTCGCCGGACGCCGCGCACGTCCCTCGTTGCCAGAGCGAGCTGGCGCGGCGCAATCTGCTGCCCGGGCGTCAGTTTGTGGACGGCTCCTATATGGGGAGTCAAATTGCACTCGAAAGTCGCCGGCGGCACAATGTCGAGCTGATTGGACCGGTCAAGCAGAACTGGCATCGCACTCAAGTACAGAGTGGGTATGACTTAAGTTCGTTCAAGATCGACTGGGATGAACACTTTGCGATCTGTCCTCAGGGCAAAAAGAGTACCGGCTGGTGGTCCGCAAAGGGCCATACCGGGCGAGTCTCAATTCACACAAAGTTTTCGAGGAGCGATTGCGCAAAGTGCAGTGTCAATCAACTCTGCACCAAGAACGGGGCTCGGAACCCACGCAAGCTTGCGCTGCTCCCTCGCGAAAAGCATGAATGGCTCGCTGCAAGTAGAACTGAACAGCGTACACTCGAATGGAAGCAGCTATACAACAGACGGGCTGGTATCGAATCGACGATTTCGCAGGGAGTTCGCTCTGTCGGGATGAGACGCTCGCGATACCGAGGACTATCGAAAACGCATCTGCAAAACATTGCTGCCGCGTGCGCGATCAATCTGCAACGACTGAGCGATTTCTGGACCGGTGACCTTCCTGCCCCAACGCGCGTCTCGGCTTTCGCAGGCCTCGGTGACCTGACCCCGTTTTTCGTCCAATTGACTATACGAGATTCATAGTCGCCGTGGGGGCGGTGGCAAAGTGGGAAACGCCGCAGGCGTTTTCCAAGTGGGCAGAGCCCACGTCTTTTCCACGGCCCTGTTGCTGCCACCGCCGCGCAAATTCGTCCGGGGTGAGATATCCCAGCGAACTGTGCGGACGGCGAGAGTTATATTCTACTTTCCACGCCGATATCTTGCGTCTGGCGTCGAACAGGTTCCAGAACCAGCTCACGTTCAGGCACTCGTCGCGCAGCTTGCCGTTGAAGCTTTCCATACCTCCGTTCTGGGTGGGTTTGCCGGGCTGGATGTGGACCAGATCGATCTTCCACTCGATGGCCCAGGCGAG
>JASHNW010000025.1 GCA_030041435.1 Acidobacteriaceae bacterium | reverse complement strand
TGATGGTAAGCCTCCCCGATAACGCCGTCGTGGCACGGGCTCTCGACAACCTCGATCCGCTGGTGGTGATCGACTTCTTCATGTCGGAGACCGCCGAGCGGGCCGATGTCGTTCTGCCCGGGTCGGTCTGGTGCGAAGACGAAGGCACGACCACCAATCTGGAAGGCCGCGTCATCAGGATCAACTGCGCGGCCGATCCGCCGGGCGAAGCTCGCCGGGATTGGGAGATCGTTTCGGAACTCGCCCGTCGCATGGGACGAGGCAGCTACTTCGATTACCGGTCCAGCAGGGATATCTTCAACGAACTGCGCCGTGCCTCTCAGGGTGGCGTCGCGGACTATTCCGGAATCACGTGGGAGAAGATCGACCAGCAGAACGGTGTCTTCTGGCCGTGCAAAAGCGAAGACGATCCCGGATCGCCGCGTCTGTTTGCGGAGCGGTTCGGTCACAAAGACGGGCTCGCGCGCTTCCACGCCATCGAGTACACGCCCCCGGCAGAGGAGCCGAATGAGGCTTTCCCGTTCCGCCTGACGACCGGCCGGGTGGTCTATCACTACCTGAGCGGAAACCAGACACGCAGGCTGGGATTCCTGAACAGCCAGGCCCCGGAGCCGTGGGTCGAGATCCATCCGCAGGCTGCTGCGCGATACGGAATTGCTCACGAAGATCGAGTGCGGGTGCGCACGCCGCGCGGCGCTATGGAACTGAAGGCAGTGGTTGCTCCCACGATTCGACCGGACACGCTGTTTATCCCGTTCCATTACGGCCACAAAGGCGCGGTGAATCAGCTGACCAATCCCGCTGTCGACCCGACGGTGAAAATTCCCGAGTACAAGGCCTGCGCCGCCACGATTGAACGCATCGATCAGCCGCTGCCGGCAACCCCGCAAAGTGCCACGGAGAATCTGACTCCGGAGAAAGCGCCGCGGATGTTTCCCTACACGGTGGGCGAAACGAAAGCACAGCCCGAACAGGTCGGAAAGGAGTTCCAGGCAAGAGCCTCGTCCCCATGTCCATAGATACGCTGTTCGTCGATCCTTCACGCTGTATCGGCTGCCGCTCCTGCGAGGCCGCCTGCCGGGAGTGCGACTCGCATAAGGGCGAGAGCATGGTGATGGTGGACTTCATCGACCGCGGACTGAGTGTAGCGACGCAGCCGACGGTCTGCATGCACTGCGAAGATCCGGTTGCACCGTGCGCTCAGGTCTGCCCGGTGATGGCGATTCTTATCACGCCGGAGGGCGTCGTGCAGCAGGCGGACGCCTCGCGCTGTATTGCCTGCCGGAACTGCGTCTACGCCTGCCCGTTCGGCGTGCCGAAGGTGGACCTTCAGGCCCGGCTGATGAAGAAATGCAATCTCTGCTACGACCGGACTTCGCAGGGACTGCAGCCCTGGTGCGCCCAGGCCTGCCCGACGGACGCGCTCTGGTACGGCACGTTCGAGCAGTTTGCCACGGAGCGCAGGGGAAATCCCATTCGGCTCACACAGTTCGGAACCCAGGAGGTCAGGACTCGTGTCTTTCACGTAATCACCGAGCGCGAAGATAGACTCCGCGTCCGCGCAGGAGCAGAGGGAGCGGCTCATTCAGGAGAAGCAGCACAGGAGGAGGAGCTATGGGTTCTCTGAAGGGAGCCGCGCCGCCGGAACGCGCCGAAGCGGAAAATCGTGCGGCCGGAACCGCCGCGAACAAGGCATGGCGCTCGCATTTTCCCTACCACTGGGATGTCGATGAACTGGTCTCACGGCGCGAACTGCTGCAGTTCGCCGTTTTCACCTCGGGGACTCTCTTTCTCGGAACAGCTCTGCTCGCGGTGCTTCGCCTTTTCCGTCGCAAATCGGTCACCGCAGAACAGCAAATCGCGCCCGTTGCGGCTGTTTCGCCAGGCGAGGCTCTGTATTTTCATTATCCGAGGCCGGACGATCAGGCTGTCCTCGTGCGTCTGGAGGATGGCCGCTTTGTCGCGTACAACCAGACCTGCACCCATCTTTCCTGCTCGGTCTTCTACCAGGAAAAGCAGAAGCGCCTTTTCTGCCCGTGTCACGAAGGTATCTTCGATGTGCGCACCGGAGAGCCTGTCGCCGGGCCGCCGGTACGGCCGCTTGCACGCATTGCGCTGCGTTCGGATGGCGAACACCTCTATGCGACGGGAGTTCAGCCATGACGACGCATCGAGCTGAATCGGCGGGGGAAAGCGAGCGGCGGAGCCGCAACTCGCCGCCGCCCGGCGAATTCGGTCTGCTGGGCGCAGCTCTGGCCATCGGCCTGTTGCTCCTGGGCCTGCAGCTCTGGATTCTGACGGTCGCGCTCGATGCCTTTCAGCGCCACAATAACAACCAGCTCTATGCACTCGCCGGTATCTCTGCGCTCATTTTTCTCGGAGGAGCAGCGATCCTCTGGATTCTGAGGAGAACGCCCAGCGTTCGGAGAACATCTGTGTCGAGATCGTCGCACGATAGCTGGAAAGCGCCGCACTGATTCTGGCCCATACTCACGCGGGGAACGCCTGAATATCACCGGACATCGGACCGTAACGCGACTGGCGGAGAACGGTTCCGAAGCGTCCAGGTAAAAGGACGCGCCTGTTTGTCCTGAGCTGCTCCCCTCCGATGCACGAACCACGCAGCTCTACATTCATTAAGCGTGTCCCGAAGACGTTGAAACGGGAGCTGGGGAAGACCATCGCGAAGCGGAGAGCTTAGCGACGATTATTCTTTCTTTGTGCAGCAGTTGTGCAGCACCCGGCGGGAAACTGCTCGGTAAGTTCCTGATTTCATGGAGCCGACGACCGGACTTGAACCGGTGACCTGCCGATTACGAATCGGCTGCTCTACCAACTGAGCTACGTCGGCCTGCCCTCGGTCGATTTTATCGTTCTGCCGCACCTTCCGCAAAATGCGCTATGCTGGCTCCCGATGCACAACGACCCGGCAGCAGAATAGTTGCGCCTCACGCGCCTTTATGGCGAGATGAGCGACGAAGAATTGCAGCATCTGGCCGCCGGCTTCAGCGATCTCACCGAGTTCGCCCAGCCCATCTTGCGCGACGAGATGAGGAAGCGCGGCCTTGCCGATCCTCAGCCGGCGAAGCAGGCTGCCGCACCGAACGCGAAGCCCGTGTTTGGCCGGTGGAATCAGGCTGTCGTCGAACAAAACCGAGCGCTCGACTCGCCTTCCGATGATTCCGTCGAGGACGATGACGCTGAGCTGCCGCACGAATACACATGGAAAACGCTGCTCTGCGATTGCGACAGCGGGGAACAAGCCTGGCAAATTTCTGAAGTGCTGAAGCGCCACGGCATCGAAAGCTGGATTGAAGGCCCACGGGGCGAGCTCGATGTGACCGGCCCGCGCGTCATCGTCGCCGCCGATCAACTCGAAGAAGCGAAACAGATCCTCGCGCAACCCATCCCGCAGGACATCATCGATCAGTCGAAGGTGAAGGTCGAGGACTTCGTCCCACCCACTTGCCCCAAATGCGGCGCTTCCGATCCATTACTCGAGTCGGTCGAACCCACCAACACGTGGCTCTGCGAAAATTGCGGCGCTCAGTGGGCCGACTCTGCTGCCTTCCATGAGTCGACCTTCGAAACAGCTCCATGACCCTCGCTAAAACGAGAAAAGGCCGCCCGGCAACAGGGCAGCCTTTCCTTCAGGGAGAATAGTTCCAACGGAGGCAAAGCCATCAGAACTTTCTGGCGAAATAGTATGGGCGGCCAAAGGGGGTGTCAAGGTAAAATCCTGTGCATCTGCAACATGCTGAAAATAATGACTGTTCCTGACGATCTCAGCGGGTTTTGCGCTGCAGTTCGATTCGCTTTCTGTTCGCCAAAGACCGGGCGAAAGCCGCAGCTAATCCTTTCTGTTTGTGGAAAATAGGGGTCAGAATCTGCAAAATCGGTCTTCTGGCAGTTCGAAGTGCCGGTGCGCGTGCGGCTGGCCGTGGCCTCACCCGCCCAGGTGCAGCGAGATGAACTCCTCGTCCGACACCGACGAAGCCGGCTTGCCGCGCAGCACGCGAATCAGGGCGCGTCCGCCTCCGAGGAAGAGTCCCAAGAGTAACGCTGCGGAAATCAGAATCACCGTTAGCATGGTGATGCCGAAAAGCAGCCGGTACATTTTCGCCGTCTCGCTGACGTACCCTTCCGGATGGTTGATCGTCACGGCGTCGTCGAAGTGAATGGAGGCGAGCAGTTGTTGGGCCTTCGCCGGCAGCATGGGTCCGGCTGCGATCGCCAGCAGCGGACCGCTGCGCTTCGCCAGCCCTCCCTGCGCCTGCGCAATTGCCTTCAGGTGCGCGCCCGCCATTTCCGGTGTGGGATACATCACCAGCGTCAGCGTCTCCTGCGCGCTCTGCGGCCCGTAGTGCGCCGTGAGCGCTTCGGCATCCTGGCCGAAGTCGATCTGCTCCGCGGTGAGTGCCCCACCGATTCGTGCGTAAGCTGCAGGACCGATCGCGTAACGAATACTGCTCGCGTCCAGCCCCGCTGGCGGCAAATAGTGGGGCAGCGAAGGAGGAACGCCCGCCCCTCCCGATGCTTGAGGCAATTCCGCGGCCAGCGCACCGAGAGCCGCCTTCTCGTCGGGGGCGGGCTGGCTGAACGTCGCATCGACAACCGTCACGCCCGTCCAGAAAATGTAGTGATCGCCCGCTGCTGCTCCGCCGTTTCCAAGGTCCACAACGCGCGACTGCGGTTCGCGGTAGAAAGTGAACGCGCCGAACGCCCCCGTGGCGTCTTTGAACTGCCACGCACGCACCGCTGCATGATTCCCGCCCCGGGCATACATCGCCGCTGCGTAGCGCGCCAGACCAAACTCCTGCAAAACGGCAGCGTCTGCGGCGTCGGGGGTCGTCGCCACCGCTCCTGTCTCGGTCCAGCCGGCAAAGCTCGTTGGGATCGGCAGCGATGGCTGCCGTGGCGCAGGCGCAGCGAGGGCCACGGTGGAAATGACGAACGCGAGACAGGCGAGGAGTCTGGACATCGATCTGCTTCTGATACTACTCAGACACCGGCCAGGGACGGAAGGTTTCACCCGCGTGCGGGCTGAGTGCCTGTTGTCTCGATGTGGACAAAGCGCGGTACATCTCTGCCTGGGCGGCCAGACCTACTCCGAACTCCCCACGTGTGTTCCCGTCTGCGCCACCCGCATTCCGTTCATGCTGGATACGTACCGCGCCACGCCTCGATACAGCGACTCGGCAATCCGTTCCCGGTACTGCGGCTCGCGCAGCTCCTGCGCGTCCTCTGGATTCGTCAGGAACGAAATCTCAGACAGGATCGAAGGCATATTCGCGCCGATCAGCACCACGAACGGAGCTTTCTTTACCCCGCGATCCTTCAGCCCTGGATTTCCCTTCTCCAGCCCGTCGTACAGGCTCTGGTCCACATCCGCCGCAAACTCGCGCGATTCGTCGATCTTGGCCTGGAGTGCGATCTTCTTCACCAGATCGCTCAATTGATGGATCGACTCGTCGGACGATGCGTTCTCGCGCGCCGCCACTTCCAGCGCGTCCGCTGAGGTGGTGAAGTTCAGGTAGTACACTTCCACGCCGCGCGCGCCGGTGTCCGGGCTCGAGTTTGCATGGATCGAAATAAACAGATCCGCCTGCGCCTGGTTGGCAATCGCCGTCCGCGTTTCGAGCGGGATAAACGTATCGTCGCTGCGCGTGTAAATCACGTCCGCTCCCAGGCGCTGCTTCAGCAGTCTGCCCAGCCGCAACGCCACATCCAGCACGACATCCTTTTCTTCCAGACCGCCCGGCCCCAGCGTGCCGGAATCGTGGCCGCCATGCCCCGGATCGATGACGATACGGTTAATCTTCAAACCCAGCGCGCGCATCATCGAGTTCGGAGCGTGCGCTCGCGCCGGAACCGGCTCGGCGGCTGCCGGAATTCCGGGAGTACCCGCATCCGCCGGCGGGACATCGTCCGCGGTGCGCGCCGCCGACGGTTTGCTCATCCCCCCTGAACCCTGTCCGGCGCCCTGAGCGAACCGCCGCCCTGTAGTTGCAGGTGCTTCCCTGGTCGGCTGGGCCGCCGGCGCTGTTCCCGCCACCGACGCCACTACCGGCGCTGTGGTTGGCCGCTTCGTGGCCCGCACTTCATTTGGCTGTCTGCTCAGCGTGGCCACATCGGCCAGCGCAGACTCGGAGTCCGGGTCCCGTCCTGACTCAGGCGTAGCGTCCTGAAACACTTCGTGATTCGCAACCCGCGTTGCCCGCTGATAGCTCGCGGTCCGGTTCGTCACGATCCCGCTCGACGGATCCGAACTGGAGCCGGCCGAAGCTGGGCTTTCCGCTGGCGGCTGTGCCTCCACCGGGCCAATACCGATTCCCGCAGGCAACGCCGAGTTCCGCGCCACCTGCGTCGGCGGGGGCGCGCCCCTGCGTGCATGGACATCGATGATCAGCCGCGACGGATTCGACAGGAAGAATGCGGAGTAATCGCTCACGCTGTGCACATCCAGCACGATGCGCACCATATTGCCTGCGAACTGCGCTACGCGAATACGCGACAGAAAACCGTCGTCCGTCACCTCCACAGAGCGGCCCACCAGTTCCGGCGAAAGCCGTGCCCCGAAGAGATCGAAGAAAATCCGGTCCGGCCCCGGCACTCGCGCCGCTGTGTATCGCACTTCCTGTTGCAAATCGATTGCCACGCGCGTATACACCGGCGTGGACCAGTGGCGAATCCCTGTAACCAGCGGCACCGCGCTTCTGCGTGGTGGCGGAGGCGCGTTCCAGTCCGTTGCCGCCGGAACCTCAGCGGCCGGTTCGCCACGCCCACCCGCCGCAGCAATCGATGACGGCGGGGGCTCTGCAGATGGCGGCAGCAGCGGCGGAATGTCGCTCTCCTCGATACCAGCAGCGCGAGAACTCGACTGCGCATACGCTCGTTCCGCTGGCTGTCTTGCTGGTTGGGTCTCCGCACTCTGATTTGGGGCAGACCGGCCGGTCGCATTCGGCGTCGTCTGCATTGCCGGTCTCGCAGACTCTCGCTGCGGCTGTGCTTCCTGCGACGCTATCGCTGCCGTCAGCACCGAGTTGCGATGGGTCTCGGTGCGTGTCCTTGTTTCGGCGTCACTCGCAGACCGCTTCCCCGGCTGGGGCTCGCGCCGCGCGGCCCACTGCTCGCGCCGGATGTCTCTCAGCTCTGCCCGCGCTTCCACCGCCAGCGGGCTTTCCGGATACAACCGCAGAAAACTCAGATAGATTGCTTTCGCCTGGGTCAGATCGCCGAAGTCCCGCTGGTAGATCTCCCCCTCCGTCAGCAGCGCGCTGGTTCGGAACCGGCTCGCCGGATACTCCCGCCGGAGAAACTCATATTGCCCAATCGCATCGCGCAGCGCTTTCGCATCCTGGAAGACGCGTCCCTCTTCCGCCAGCAGATCGGCGACCGCGGCAATCGATGCATCGGCCTTCGGCGATGCCGGATCGCTGTGATAGATCTCGCGGTAGGCGTCCAGCACGCGTTCGTATTGCAACCGGCTCCGTTCGCGTTCCGGCCGCCCCTCCAGCGCCTCGCGCAGCCGCTCGGCGTGAGCAAAGCCCGCCGCACGGCCCGGCCCATACTGAGGAACCGCGCCCAGCGCCGCCGGAACGGCCAGCGCCGCCAGGGCCACGCAAACAAACCAGGCCGCGGGCCTGTGTTGGGTCGGGTTCGACATCGAAATTCGGGCAGCGCCCAGCATAAGTTCGCCGGTTCTCAGGATTCCGGGTTTCGAGCGCGCGGGAGCCGTTGCTCCGTTCGGGGCTGCCGCCGAAGACAACCCTGATTATAGGTGCGGCGAAATCGCAGCGAAACCGGGGAATTCCCGCACGATACTCTCCCGAACCCGGATCGTCACGCTCGGTTGCGCCGTAACCTGCGCTTTTGCAGGGATTCTGCGCGGTTGCCGGGCCTGGTTGGACTGTCTCGATTCTCCGTCCGCCTGGCGCCAGGGGCTGCCGCGCTTCCGCCGCGAACCGTGCCGCGCGCCCTGCCCGGGCGGCCCGGAGTTGGCCTCATATACCCGAAAGTGCAGGAGATGCGGTCTTTGATACCCGCTGCAGGAAAAAGTCATGTTACCCGCGCCGAAGCGTCTGCGATCCATGGCCGCTCACTTCGTGTCCTTGCGCCCCGTGCTCTCCTCTGAAACACTGATCCTGCTTCCATGGTTCGCCACTACCTCGTCAAAGGGCGCGTTCAGGGCGTTGGATTTCGCTGGTTCGTCCATCGCGAAGCCGCCGCTCTTGACCTGCGGGGCTGGGTCCGCAACACCGAGGACGGCCATGTAGAAGTCGTGGCCGCGGGGCCGCCTCAGGCCCTGGCCGATCTCGCGGCAGTCCTCCGCAAAGGGTCGCGCGGCAGCCGCGTCGATGCCGTGCTTTCGCACGACCTCGACGACAAAGAAGCCGAATCCCTCGGCGCGTTTCAGATTGAAGGAGCCTGGTAATTGTGATGACACCCTGTACGTCCGACTGCGAGCCGCTCAAGGCCCTCGTCCGCACCATTCCCGATTTCCCGAAACCCGGCATCCTCTTCTACGACATCACCACGCTGCTCAAGGACCCAAAAGGCTTCGCGGCGCTCATCGACGCGCTCGCGCAGTACTACATCGATAAAGATATCGACCTGGTCCTCGGCATCGAGGCGCGCGGATTCATCTTCGGCCCGGCCCTCGCCTATCGCCTCAACGCGGGCTTTGTGCCCGTCCGCAAGCCGAGAAAGCTCCCTGGCCCCACCGTGCGCGTCACGTACGACCTCGAATACGGTTCCGATACGCTGGAGGTTCACGCCGACGCCATTGAACCCGGCCAGCGCGTCGTCCTTGTCGACGATCTTCTCGCCACCGGCGGCACCATGGAAGCCACCATCAAGCTCGTCCAGCAACTCGGTGGGGAGATTGCCGGACTCGGTTTTGCCATCGAGCTCGACTTTCTCAAAGGCCGCGAGCGATTCAGGGACTACGACGTCTTCTCCCTGCTTCACTACGACGAATAGTTGTCCTCTTCGCGCCGGGAAAAAGCCGCCGCTTTTTCCCGCTGGAGACCGCGCGGCGCGGCGTTCGCCGGTTCCTGCGCTTATACTGCGGTTTGCCTGAACGCGAACCCAACGGAGGCTCTCTATGCGACGGCGCGAATTTGTGAAGCTCATGGCGGCTGCGGCCGCGTCCACCGCGGTTCCCACGCTGGCCCAGCCCGGCTCCGCGCTCGCGCAGACCACAGAGCCTGCCCCACCGGAAGTTCCGCCGCTCTCTGCAGCTCCCGGTTTCGACCAGCTCACCATGGACTACGCGCAGTTCTGCGCCACGCCCGCCTCCGAGCGCATCTTTTATGCGCTCGTCGACGGCAAAATCGTCGCCGAAAAACTCGATGAAAGTTCATGGACACCCACCGGGTGGGGCGACCCGCCCGCGCTGCCCATCGCCGGCGGATCCTGGGACGGCGTGCCGCTGGTTTCGCCTGTCCCCAACCTCGCCGGCGACGGGCCCTACCAGCCCACCTGGGAATCGCTGTTGCAGTACGAAGCCCCCGAGTGGTATCGCGACGCAAAATTCGGCATGTGGGCGCACTGGGGACCGCAGTGCGTTCCGGAAGACAGCGATTGGTACGCGCGCCAGATGTACATCGAGGGCCATGATCAGTACAAATTTCACCTCGAGCACTACGGCCCGCAATCGCGCTTCGGCTTCAAGGATCTCTGCGCGCAGTGGACGCTCCTGAACTGGCAGCCTGACGAACTGATTGCGAGGTACAAAAAAGCCGGCGCGCGCTTCTTCATCTCGCTTGCCAACCATCACGACTCGCTCGACGCGTGGGATTCGAAGCACAATCCCTGGAATTCGATGAACGTCGGTCCGCATCGCGACGTGGTCGGCACCTGGGCCGCGGAAGCCCGCAAGCAGGGCCTGCGCTTCGGTGTCACCGTGCATCAGGCGCGCAACTGGTGGTGGTTCCAGACCGCGCACGGAGCCGACAAATTGGGCCCTGCGGCGGGGGTTCCCTACGACGGCTGGATGACGGCAGCCGAGGGCAAGGACCAGTGGTGGCAGGGCCTCGATCCGCAGCGTCTCTACGGGGTTAAGCATCCTTTCAATGCGCTGCCCGATCCCTCCTTCGTCAAAAATTTCTACGACCGCACGCGCGACCTGGTCGAGCAGCACGATCCGGACCTGCTCTACTTCGATAATCCGCTCTTCCCCATGGGCTGGGGCGGCATGAATGCCGGCGCTTTCTATTACAACCACAATCTGCAAACGCACGGCGGCAAGATGGAAGGCGTCATCACCATCAAGGAAGTGCCGGATAAGTGGGCGAAGAGCGTCGTGGTCGACTACGAGCGCGCGCTTACCAACAAGATCATGCACTACCCGTGGCAGTCGGAGACCTGCATCGGCGACTGGCACTACAATCGCGCCCTGTTCGAGAAGCCCGGCGAATACGGCGGCTATCTTCCGCCGCGCGACGTCATCCACTGGATGATTGATACGGTCAGCAAGAACGGCACGTTCATCCTGAATATTCCCGGCCGTCCCGACGGCACCATCGACGCCAAAGAGATTGCCATCGTTGATCGCATCACCGACTGGATGACGGTCAACGGCGAAGCCATCTACGAAACTCGCCCCTGGAAGGTCTACGGCGAAGGCCCCGACGTCATCAATGCCGGGCAGTTCCAGGGCGCCAGCGTGAAGGCTCTCGGCGAGAAGGATATTCGCTTCACGCGCAACAAAGCCGGCAACGTCGTCTACGCCATCGTCCTTGGCTGGCCAGCCGGCGAGATCGTCATCGAGTCCCTCGGCACAACGAACGCGACGCAACCCGGAAAAATTGAACACGTCGAACTGCTCGGCACGGGCGAACGGCTCCGCTGGAAGCAAACCGCCGATGCTTTACGCCTCGAACTGCCGAAGCAGTACAAACCCACGGTGGATTTCGCCGCAGCGTTGAAGGTGTCGCTCGCCTGATAAGCGAAGCCGGGGGCAAGGAACTGGCGGAGGGAGAGGGATTCAATCACCCGATTAAGCCGCGCACTCTCAATAAGACAGATTTCACGTCTTCTGTGCATATCCCAAAATGCACGCCCACGGGAGCTGCGCTTGAGCTCGCTTCTCGATCTCAGCCGTATGGCTAGCGGCAGGGCATTTCGGCGCGCCCTGCCGCTGGAATAAGGTGCCAACCCCACTTTTCGCTGGCAAAGGAGCGGCGGACCATATACTGCTGCAGCGCGTATACATTGTGTTGCATGATTCACTCGTCCTTCGATGAAAATTGAGAGAAGTGGAGTTCACGGCACAAATACATTCCTCACCGGCGTGAATATCGTTGCCGTCGACCCGGGCGACAGGGCACCCGCCGTCTGGCTGTTTGTCAGCGAGTCGACGTTATTGCATGGGACCGGTGTGGATACTCCGTTTACCAGGAGATTCACCGATCCCGAGCACTGGAGAAAGAAGACACCCGAAGACGGTATGGCATTCTGCTGAACCAGAAACTGCGATACGTCATTTCCCTGACCGATTTGAAGAACCGGCGGAATGTTCACATACAGCAAGGGATAATCGAGATAGTAGTCATTGGCAATCTCGCTTCCCCATGATCCCAGGAACTGGTAGTTGATCGCCGACCATTGTTGGCTCAGTGTCGCAGCCTGCATATCCTGCATGGACGCGTAGAGTCCATCGGAGGCCCGTGTCATGGTCATGTCGAACGTTGGATCCAGAATCATCCAACTTTCTTGATCGGAGTTCCAGTACTGCACTAAGGTATGCGTATCAAATCCGTTCCAAAGAAACGCGATGTTGAACACCTGTGGTTGCAGGTCCTCCGGGAAACGTGACGCAATATTCATTTGTCCCAGTACTTGAACCAGCGTGTTTGCGTAATTGCTGCAGTAAGCCTGAATTCGCATCTCCGTCCGCAGTTCGGTCATCAGGCTGGTCCATGGAAAGGCCCAGTTCGAAAGGTCAGCCATCTGCCGGACGTAGTCTGTCGCCCAAAGCGCACTGGCCAATTCGTTGGCCATATTCCCACCGTCCTGGGTGACCGTAAAGGAGAGGTTGGTCCAGTACCATTGGTCGCCGAATTCCGACCCTAGTTGTGCGGTGTAGGAACCCAGCGGGAGGGACTCGGCAAAGTAGCGTGAAACCGTGATCGGGCCACTGTCGACAATAATCCCTGCATTGTTCGATATCTGCAAACGGTAGGCCTGCGCCAGGGCGTTCGAAGCCCATTGAAAAGGCTGGCTGGCGTCTACATTCGTGGCGCCATCCGTGGGGTAGATCATTTGCGCGGGATTGACTGGAGTACCCGCTACCGAGAACACCGTATCCGCAACGCGCGTTTCGCCGTCCCCGGGTGTAAACGAGACTCGCGCATACAGGGTTGATCCTTCCGGAAGGTCGCCCAGCGGGACGTTGGCGCTCGGCGACGCCAATGTTGCATTATCGTAGAGGTCCGATCCGCCCGGTGAGGTTCCAACAGACAGGTGATAGCAGCACGATCCTCCCGCCTGCGGCGACCATGTGAACGACATGGTCGGGTCAATGTCCAGCGCGCGAACCGCCGGATTCACAAAGCGAGGTGCAGCAGTAAACGGCACATCTGCTGAATAGCTCCAAACGCCATTCACCTCGGACCAGATCCGCGCATACAGAGTCTGTCCTACCGGCAACACGGGAACCGAAAACGAAGTTGACTGAATTACACCGCTGTTCGCCAGGTCGCTCCCACCCGGGGAAGTGCCCACGTAAAGCTGATAGGCTTGGGCGTTTGTTTGCTGGGACCAACTGAACGCGACCGACGTATCGACGTTTTGTTGGCCATAAGATGGGTAAACGAGAGCGGATGCGTCTGAAACCGTGAATTGCACATCGTTCTGGTAAACCCAATTCCCGGAAATATAAGAATAAATTCGCGCCCAAAGAGCAGCACCTGGCTGGAGGAAACTGCTGGCATACGAAGTCTGGCTTATTTCGCCTGTGTTAATGACATCCTTCGCACCCTCGAATGTGCCTACATATAGGTAATATCCGGTAGCGCCTGGAGCCGATGTCCAGGTAAATGTTGTGTTATATGGTACGTTCTGCTGGTTGTTAACAGGATTAATCAAAGCCGCCGCAGCAGAGATCGTAAAGGAAACGTCGTTCTGGTAGATCCAATGTCCGTTGAGCTGCGTGTAGATCCGCGCCCACAGCGTCTGTCCGGGCGGTAGCGGCACACTGGGTGTGTACGACGTCGCCTGGATGCTCCCCGTGTTGATGACATCCTTCGCTCCCTCAGTCGTCCCGACGTAGAGATAGTATCCCGTGGCTCCCGACACGGCATTCCAGCTGAATGTCGCGTTGGAGAAAACGTTCTGCTGGTTATCTGTCGGACTGATCAGCGCGGCCGCTGAACTCACCGTAAAGGAAACATCGTTCTGGTAGATCCAATGTCCGTTGAGCTGCGTGTAGATCCGCGCCCACAGCGTCTGTCCCGGCGGAAGCGGCACACTGGGTGTGTACGACGTCGCCTGAATGCTCCCCGTGTTGATGACATCCTTCGCTCCCTCAGTCGTCCCGACGTAGAGATAGTATCCCGTGGCTCCCGACACGGCATTCCAGCTGAATGTCGCGTTGGAGAGAACGTTCTGCTGGTTATCTGTCGGACTGATCAGCGCGGCCGCTGAACTCACCGTAAAGGAAACATCGTTCTGGTAGATCCAATGTCCGTTGAGCTGCGTGTAAATCCGCGCCCACAGCGTCTGTCCCGGCGGAAGCGGCACACTGGGTGTGTACGACGTCGCCTGGATGCTCCCCGTGTTGATGACATCCTTCGCTCCCTCAGTCGTCCCGACGTAGAGATAGTACCCCGTAGCTCCCGACACGGCAGTCCAGCTGAAGGTCGCGAACGAGGGTACGTTCTGCTGGTTGTTAACAGGATTAATCAAAGCCGCCGCAGCAGAGATCGTAAAGGAAACGTCGTTCTGGTAGATCCAATGTCCGTTGAGCTGCGTGTAGATCCGCGCCCACAGCGTCTGTCCCGGCGGAAGCGGCACACTGGGTGTGTACGACGTCGCCTGAATGCTCCCCGTGTTGATGACGTCCTTCGCTCCCTCAGTCGTCCCGACGTAGAGATAGTATCCCGTAGCTCCCGACACGGCAGTCCAGCTGAAGGCCGCGAACGACGGAACGTTCGTTATTCCCGCCGTAGGATATATGAGAGTTGATGCCGATTGTTGACCGCCTGCAGTTCCCAAAGCTAGAAAACAAATGATCAATACTCGCGAACCGAACATTTGGGGATCCTTCCTTGCCAACTTCGAAAGACACGCCTTTTACCTCATTCAATTCGTTTCTTTAGCTTTCCCGCGTGCCTCGGGTGTTCTCATCGACTGCAAGGATTCACTGCATAAACCCACTCTCCACGGAGCATGAGTATCGTTGCCGTCGACCCGAGTGCAACACACCCGTCGTCTGGGGTTTGTCAATAAGTCAACATTATTGCACCGAACCCGTGTAAGTGCTCCGCTCACCCGCGATTTTTATTTTGGCTTTTGATTGCAGCGCGGATACCCTCGCGAGCCGCTCTCGCGAGGCAATTTGTCAAGGACTATTTTGCGGATTTCGATGCCAGTAAGTGCCGCAGCAAGCCCCCCACAGCGGCAGGAAGTCTTTGGAAGGCTTGATGGCGGAGGGAGAGGGATTCGAACCCCCGGTACCCTTGCGGGCACAGCGGTTTTCAAGACCGCCTGTTTCAACCGCTCACACATCCCTCCGCATGAGCGAATGCTTTTGCTTTGTTCATTGTACGACGACCCCGATACGGGCATGAGCCGCCGCAGTTGTTCTCTGGTTGTTCATTAGCGCCTGCAGAGCCTCCATCGCGGCCAAACTCTGCGGGTCCACGCCGGATCTCCCCGATCCGGCCGTTCCTAAAGATGTGGGTTGAGAAACAGAGCACGTTCTTCAACATTTTCCTATTGAACAATCAGTGTCAGAGTCTGCTGAGTGGTGATGCTCGATGCTGTCGCCGTGACCGTTAGCGTATAAGTCCCGTCCGGTGTGACCTGCGGGGGTGGAGTGGTTTGGTTCCCACCTCCTCCGCACCCGGAGATTGTCAGCAGAAGGCCAATCATGGCCAGGACCAGCGTTCCCTGACGAATTTCTCTGCGGACACGCATGAGAAACGGGAGGAGTAACAGTGCAGCGATGCCGATTCCGGCCAGGCGAAAAGCCGAATCGTGTTCGACTGCGGCTGAGTTGGAGCCGGTGGTCGTCACGGTGACCGAAAAGTTCGCAGAGCCGCCTGAGGTCAGGTTAGCCGAGACAGGACTGACCGTACACGCTGCGTATTCGGGGGCGCCGCTGCAGCCGAGCGCAACGCTGCCGCTGAACCCCACGGCTGCGGTGACGGCCAGGTTGTAGGTAGCTGTTCCGCCACTGGAGACACTCGCGGAAGGCGAGCCGCCACTGGCAGCGCCAAGCGAGAACGCCGCAACTCCCGTACCCGAGAGGCTGACCGTCTGTGGAGAACCGGGCGCATTGTCCATAATAGTCACCGCGCCGGTGAGCGCAGTAGCAGAAGTTGGAGCAAAGGTGATTGAGATCTGACAATTCGCGCCGATTGCAAGGCTCGAGCCACAACTGTTGGTTTCTGAGAAGCTTCCAGATGCGGCAATCGAGGTGATGGACAACGCAGCGGTGCCTGAATTGGTGAGTGTGACAGGCTGAGCGGCGCTTGATGTTCCTTCGATGACACTGCCGAAGGAAAGTGTGGTACCGGAAAGTACGGCGGTGGGTGCAGCCGGATTTATGGTGAAGGTAAGCGCGGACGATGTGCCGCCGCCGGGAGTGGGATTGACGACGGTGATTTGCGCGGAGCCCGCGGCGGCCAGATCGGTTGCAGGAATGGAGGCAGTGAGCTCGGTCGGACTGATGTAGCTGGCTGCCAGAGCATTGCCGTTCCAGCTCACGATGGAAGCGGCCACAAATCCGGTTCCGGCGAGAGTGACGACTTGAGCGGCAGCGCCGGCGGTGACGGAATTGGGGGCGATCGAGGCGAGTGTGGGTACTGGATTTGACGGCGCGGTGCCGGCAAGACCGGTGCTGTTGAATAGGTAAATGCCGCCCGTTCCCGAGAAGATGGGTGAGACAACAAATGCGAAGCCATTTGTTCCCCAGCGGGTAAGGTCGTAATTTTCCGATGCGTTGATCTGTGGGAAAGTCAGCGTATCGGTGCCGGCGAGGGATTGCAGACCATAGGCGAACACCGCGAGCGAATCGTATACATAGGCAGTAGGACTTGTGAACTGGCTATCCCCGGTGAGGTAGAGACGACCGAGGGTGGTATCGATGGCGAGGTCGCCCTGCGTGTCGTAGAAGTTGTTGGTTGTGAAACTGCCGATTTGCGTTTGCGTCGCGGGACTCCAAACGCCGCCGGCGTCGGTGTAGAGCAGAGTTCCGTCGGAGACGACGCTGTTTCCAACCAACGGAAGTGTGCCGGTGTAGCTCCCGGGCGGCGGCGTAAATTCGAGGCCCAAACTGGTGATCTGCACAGTCGTGAAGAATGGATCCGTCGATGGGTAAAAACCCAGGGAGTAAAGGGTGACCGGGTCTCCGACGAAAGCCATACTGTCGAAGCTGGGGGCGAGAGCTGTGTAATTCGCCGTCGCAGGCAGATAGTTCACCAGCCCGTTCGAGTTGTAGAGCGAACCCTCAGAGCCCTGGCCGAGGATGACTTCATCTGGTGCGCCGGGTACGGATTTCAGATCGGTCGCGGGCGGTAAAGTGCAGCCCGAGCAGTCAGGATCGGGCGGATAGGGAAAGGTTTCGTCCACTGCGTTGGTGGAGAGGTTGATGCGCTGCACGGTGAGATCGGTGGCGTTGGCAACGTAGAGATACGAACCGTCGCTGGAGGGTGCGAGCAGGGCGGGGTTCTGGCCAACCGGGATGGGCGCGCCGGTCGCGCCGGTATTCGGGTTGATGGGGAGCACAGTGTTGGGATTGGTGGCGTCGCTGGAGGGCATGGCGGCGTAGAGCAGTCCGGTCGCAGACACATAGGTGATGAAATTTGGGTTGATGGGAAGCAGTTGATAAGTCGTGATAGTGGTTGAGACGCTGCCGCCGCCGGGCGAGGGGTTCACGACGGTGAGGGGGAATTCGCCGAGTGCAGTGAGCGACGAGGCCGCGATGGTGGCTTGCATGGAGGTGTTGCTGCCCCAGCTGCTTTGCTGGGGTACACCGTTGAATTGCACAACTGACTGAGGATAGAAATTGGTGCCTACGAGCGAGAGGGTGACTGCGCCGTTGTTGATCTGCATGGTGGGCAGTGGGACCGGGTTCGCGGTTCCATTGGCCTCGGTAATGGTGGGAACGCCATAGGCGTTGTCGCCGGTTCCGGTGAGACTAACGACCAGCGTCGGGTGAACGGGGTCGTTGGAGGTTAGCGTGAGAGTTCCCGTAAACGTGCCGGGAGAAGGCGGCGAGAAGATCATGGCCACGTAGCAAAAGCCGCCGGGGCCGACGGTATTGGAACAGGCGTTGTCGGCAATGGAGAAGCCGGTGCCGCCGATCGCGATGCTGCTGATGTTCAGGTTGGCATTGCCATAGTTTTGGACCAGCAGCGACTGCGCGGGACCGATAACCCCATCGAGGAGATGGCCGAAGGAAAACGGATTGGACTGAGGCTCGAGATCGGGCGCGACTCCCTGGCCGGATACCTGAATGCTCTGCGGCGAGATGGCAGCGTTATCGGCGAGGCTGACCGTGCCGCTCGATAGCTGGTCGTTGATGGGCGCAAAGGTGAAGGTGACGGCGCAGGTGGCGCCTGGCGCAACCGAGCCGCAACTCTGCGCGGCGGTGACGGTAGACGCGGACGAAGTCAACGAGCTGAAATTGAGCGGAGCGTTGCCGCAATTCGTAACGTTGAGCGTTTGCTGCGCGGAGCTCAAAGCGTTCGTCTGCGGGAAGGCGACGCTCCAGGCGGCGGGACAGAAGGAGGGTGCCGCGGTCGCCATGTTGAGTTTAGAGACGAAGGTGTGGACGTAGCCGGTGAGGGAATCGGAAGGCGCGGGCGGCGTTGTTTGGTAGGCGCCGGCCGAAGTGGGAAACGATGAGGAATAGGTGAGACCGGCGACAATGAGGTTGTTATTCGCGTCAACGCTCAGAGCTCCGAACTGTGAGCCGAGGTATGGGTCCGCGGAGTATGTGGAGCTGAGGAAGCTGCCGAATTCGAGGGTGCTCAGGTCGGAGCTCATCTCCGCCAGCACAAGGTCGGCGTCGTAATCGCTGGTTTCAAACTGCGATGTGAACGGGTTCTGCAGGGGGAAGTCGCTGGAGCCGGTGGTGCCTCCGACAAAGACGTTGCCGTTACTGTCGAGCGCGAGACCCTGGAATGAAGTGCCGTTGTTGAGAGACGGGGTGGTTCCGTCGAGATAGGTCGCAGCGAGAATGGCTGTGCCGTTGTTGTTCAGTTTGGCGATGAAGCCGGAGTCGATCGACCCGTCTCGATCCAGCACCGCGGTTTTTTGATAAGCATTAGCGCTGACGGCCAGATCGCTTTCGTACGTACTGCCGGTGATGTAGAGATCGCCGGATTTGTCGACGGCCATACCCCCGATGAGATCGGCGGCGGGGACGTAGGTCGCGTAGTTCACGGCAGAGGCTGTCGCGTTCAATTGCAGGACAAAGCCGTTTTCCGGATCGGGTTCCGACGCAGACGTGGGCAGCGACGCTTCGAGAACACCGGCTGTGGTGGGCAGGCCGATGCCACCGTTTCCGGCGATGGTGACCTGTCCGGAACTATCTACGGCGATGGCAGTGGTCATGAAAAAGTTGGCGTTGACTGATCCGGAAGGCGGAGTCGCGTTGCCCGGAATCACGGTTGAGTACAGCAGCGTGCCGGTGGGCGAGACCTTGAGGACAAACCCTTCGTTATTTGGATAGCCGGAGACGGAAGACGCCAGCGTGCCGGCCGTGATCTGGAAATTCGAGTCGTCGGTCCATCCGGCGAGGTAAGCGTTGCCGGATGCGTCCACGGCAAGGCGGCCGAAGTTGCCATTCGAGCCGAGCGGCCCGGCGCCCCCAACGAGTCCCGAGTAGTTCAGCGCCGATCCATCGGCTGTGAACGAGGCCAGGAAGTAACACTCATCATTGGTCTGACAGGAAATAACGGGCAGCGAGCCGGCATTGGGAAAATTAGTTGAGCTGGAAAGTCCGCCAATGATTATGTTGCCGCTGGCGTCGAGAGCGATGGCGGCGGGCTGGTCCTGCCCGTTGCCGCCGAGGTAGGTGGAATAGAGAAGAGTATTGCCGGTGGGATCGAGTTTGGAGATGAAAGCGTTCGAACAGTTGGTGCTATTAGGCGTAGCACAGGCAAGTTGCGATTGATAAGGGTTCTGCGTGGGGAAATCCGCCGAAGCGGTGTTGCCGGTGACGTAGATGTTGCCCGAAGCGTCGGTGGTGACGCCGCTGACCTCGTCCATATTGTTCCCGTCGAGATAGGTGGAGAAGGTAAAGACGGGATCGATGACCAGGGGCCGGGTGCGGTCGTAATGCCCGAGCCGGAAGTCGAAGCTGCCGTCGGGTCTGCGGTGAAAGGAGGCAGCGACGGGGCGGCGACCATAAAATTCTGTCTGATACGCGATGGGTTTTTTCAGGATGAGAGTACCGCTGGGCACCTGAATCAGCAGATCCCCACCGCCGCTAAGCTCGATGCTTTTGGCTCCCTTCCAGCGGAAGGCGATCGAGGACGGATCTGCATACGGGGCTACCGTAAAGTCATGCTCGAGATTAGTACCATTTCCATAAAAATCGAGAGTTACTCCGGAGTAAATGTGCTCGTACCGTATTTCGCTGTAGTTGGGTACGTGGGTAATGAACCCGGAGGGGTCCGAACCGATTAGATAGTTGCTTTGGGCCCCCAGCAACCCAGCAGCGCTAATCGTGCTCCTCGAACTGGTGGAGAGGAGTTCCAGACGAAGCTTAGACTCGACGCCGTGCCGCGCCGGCAAAACAAAGTCAGCTCCTTGCCGGAAGAACAAGGCCTCGGCACCGTGGCGCAGAACATATTTGTATTGCGGCGGAGCCTGGCCACGGTTTTCTTCAAATGTCAAAGGAAGGGCTGTTGGCGCTGCTGAAGTCGCACGGGCAAATCCGGAGGACACGCTTGCGAGAGTCGCGAGCACTAAGGCAGAACGAAACAAGGAGAACATAGAGGCCCCAATGTCTTTTGAGTATGCGAAAAGTCATATCAGAAATTGATTGCGTTAGCCAGCAAATTTCCCACGCCCAGGTGACGGGCAAGTTTTCATCGGATCGGCATCATCCACTGCGATTACAGCGCCGCCGTGGCACCTCCTGCAGTGGGTCAACGCCCGGATAGCGGGATATCCCCCATCGTTTATCTGTGATTTACTGGCGATCGCGCGCTCACGGGAGGAAGACACTCGGGGCGATCCTATCGACGTGCAAAACGTCGCCTGGACATCCCATCGAGCATAGGTTTGCAACACGTATCGGCGGCGCGCACTCGCCCGGAACACGCCAATTCCCGGCGCGATTGCAGGTATCCAGTGGCTCGCAGAAGTGCAGGCTTCACGCCTGGCGCCAGTGGATCGCGGCGACTCTCGCCAGGGATATCGTACGGACTTGTTGGCTGTAACATGCCCGGCCGAAGCCGCGTTCGATGGCCCCAGGCCGACATATCAGTATTTATCTGCGTGCAAATGAGCGATTCGATGACGATGATGCGCCGATTGACAACCGCACCCTTGACTTCGGAAGAGAACGCATCCAGCATCAGCTGAATTTGAAGCGGGTGCTTCTGCGAAACATGGCGCGGTATAGTTCACCCCACCGACGCAACTGGCCGCCGGCTCTCGGCTGAGTACTTTTGAAATCATCGCACCGCTGGGTGTTTGCTCTGGTTGATCGGTATCGGCCAACGGGCCTTCCGGACCTTTCGGGTTCCCGGAACCCTCTCACGGACCGCAAGACGGTCCAAAGTCCGTGGCGGCCGTATGGCAAATTGGGCTCGCCACTGTGTTGTCAGCTTTATAAGTTTTTGATTCAGGGAAGCGTACGGGCAATTCACGGGATAGGTGCTGAAAGTACGGGCTCTCCTCCAGAAATCCGGGGCGGGCCACCAGAAGGTGGAAGCTTCGTTTTCCCGCTCCCTATCTGAGTTTCGGCGAGCGAATTAGATCTTCGTCGGCGTCTCCTCTGCCGTGTGTACTAGATCGGCCCGTCAAAGCGCGCATCGCGGCTCTGGAACGCACGGTAACAGATTTCCCGGGCGGGCAGTTTCACTTGCCCTCTGTCTCATCGCCTGGTTGCTTGACTGGCGGTTTTCGGCTCCGACCCTTCCGCGATGTTTCCCTCCCGGAATTGCGGAGGCGGTCATCCGGCATGAACCAGATTCTGCCGGCTGATGGAGAGCCCGTCACTGCGGCGCAAATCGCGGAAGACCACGGTGGAGACGACGGTCAGAATTCCGAGAGCGACGAAAGCCTCATGAATTCCATGAATGAAAACGACGGGAACCGACCAGATGTGCTCGGGGAGGAAGAAGGCGGTCGCGAGACCGGCGATGGCTACGCCGAAGCTGAGGGCCATCTGCTGCATGGTGGCGAAGATGGTGCTGGCGGCGCTGGTGTCGTCTTCGACGACGTCCGCGTACACCAGGGTGTTCATGCTGGTGTATTGCAGGGTGCTGAAGGCTCCATAGAGAAAGGCGAGCAGCACGATAACCCACAGCGGCGTGCGCAGGCCAATGGTGGCGAAGAGCACGAGCAGGATGCCGATGATGAAGGTGTTTGAGATCAGGATGCGCCGGTAGCCGAACCGGTTCAGCAGGCGGGTCATGCAGGCGTTCATTACCATGGCAGCGAAAGCCTGGGGCATGATCAGGAGTCCCGATTCGACCGGACTATAACCCAGGCCGATCTGATAGAGCAGCGGCAGGAGAAAAGGCACGCCGCCGATGCCGAGACGCGTGATGAAGCCTCCGCCGACGGCGGCGCGGAAGGTGCGAAGCCGGAAAAGCGCGAGCCGGAGCAGAGGGAACGGGGTGTCCTTCGCATGCAGCCGGTAGCCGGCAAGAAGCGCGAAGGAGATCGCGAGCAGGCTGACAATTTCGCGGACGCTGAGGGTGTGGTCGCCGAAAACTTCGAGGACATAGGAGAGCAGCGCGACCCCGGAGCCGAAAAGAATGAGGCCCAGCAAGTCGAGGGGCGGCGTATCCCGCTCGCGATAGTCGGGCAGGTGGAGATAGACCATCACAAGGCCGAGAAGGCCGATGGGGATGTTCAGGAAGAAGATGATGCGCCAGTGGAGGTAATCGACGATGAGCCCCCCGGCGACTGGCCCCAGCATGGGGCCGATCAGGGCGGGGATGGAGACGAAGCTCATCACGCGAACCAGTTCATGTTTGGCAAAGGCGCGTACCAGTGTGAGTCGTCCCACGGGAACCATCATGGCGCCCCCGCAGCCCTGCAGCACACGGCAGAACACAAGCTCGTGGATGTTGGTCGAGATGCCGCAGAGCAGGGAGCCAAGAATGAAAATCCCGATGGCGGCGGAAAAGACGTGGCGAGTGCCGAAACGGTCGGCCATCCACCCGCTGATGGGGATGAAGATGGCAAGGGCCAGCGTATAGCTGGCCAGCACCGCCTTCATGGCCAGGGCGGTGACGCTGAGGGCTTTCGCTATGACAGGGACGCCGGTGTTAAGGATGGTCGTGTCCAGCGACTCCATGAAAAAGGCGACCGCAACCAGCCAGGGCAGGAGGCTTCGAGTCGAAGAACTAAGGACCTCGGCGCGGGGTGTCGGCTGAGTTGGCTGGGACGGGTTCATGGGTGAGAACATCTCTCCGATGCGGGCTGAGCCAGGTCGATTGATCTGCGGATCGAGGCTGCATCTCAAAAGCCAGCGGCCTCAGCAGTCCTTTCCCTCAGCAGTCCTATCCAGGATACCGTGCGGCCTGGCATCGCAACGAATCAGCGCCGCGTGCATGGGCTTTTGCATCAACGCCGGCTGCCCCATCCAGGCTGGTTTTGCCTGGGTGGGTCTTTTCCCATCTCCCGCCCTCGATGCCGGGTGCGTGGGCTTTTGTATCAGGGCACGACCTCACCAGCCTGCCCTGAGCGACCCGAAGCGAACGCAGCGAGCCGAAGGGGAGTCGAACGGGTGCCGAAAAGCTCCTCAATAGAGCGGGGCTTGAACCCCTGCCGGGCGCCCCTTCCCGCGAGTCGAGAACAAAAAGGATGGGATCCCGCCGCACGCCTCGGCGCGTGACAACTCAGTTTCCCGTCTGCCAACCATCGGTCTACAACATCAGGCGACAGCCCCCTCGGACGTCATCCGAAGACTTAACCAATAGTCCGCCCGCATCCGTACGCCGACCTATGTGAATTGACCGGGCCTGCGTAAGTTGGCGTCGTGAGGTATTGAAATTGAGCCCAACCAACTAAAAACAAAATATAACGATGTCTACGAAGTGACACCCTTCGCCAACCAAAAACGCTTGACCATACGGCGAAGACGAGGCGAATCTGTAGCTATGGGCAGACCGCTCCGCAGCCTGCAGTTCGATCAAATCGGCTATTGGTCAGAATTGAAGCTGTCCATTCTGAACGAATACGCCAAGCCGTACAACGAAATATTGAAAGCTCGAAATCTGCATCCGGTTTACATCGATGCCTTCGCGGGAGCAGGTCATCACATCGCCAGGAAGAGCGGCGAGGTCGTGAAAGGAAGCCCAGTTCGAGCATTGGAGGTAAGTCCGCCATTTGAGTTACTGCACTTCGTCGACATGGACGATACGAGAACGCAGGAACTCACCAGACTCTCAGCGGGACGCCACAACGTCAAAGTCCATCACGGCGACGCGAACGTGATCTTACCCCGCGATGTCTTCCCAGAGGTTCGCTACGACCAGTACCGCCGTGGCCTGTGCATTCTTGACCCGTACGGACTGGACCTGGATTGGAATGTGATTAGGACGGCGGCGGAACAAAAAAGCTTGGAGATCTTCCTCAACTTTCCGGTCATGGATATCAATCGAAATGTGCTTTGGCACGATCACGTAAAAGTTGATCCAATACAACGAGAGAGGATGACGCGGTTCTGGGGAGACGATTCATGGCAAAGCGCGGCATATTCAGGGGCTGGCAACCTCTTCGGCATTCCCGAGAAGGTTTCGAATGAAGAAATCGCGGAAGCGTTTCAGAGGCGTCTCAGAGACATAGCAGGGTTCAAGTATGTTCCTACGCCAATTCCCATGAGAAACAGCAACGGTGCAATTGTTTATTACTTGTTTTTCGCCGCACACCAAGCGGTCGCGGCCAGCATAGTAGCCGATATTTTCGGCAAATATGAGCATATGGGAGAGCAGTGATGTCTGAGCAATCAGCGATTGAATGGACGGATGCCACGTGGAACCCGGTACGGGGCTGCACGAAAGTCAGTCCCGGCTGCAAACTCTGCTACGCTGCCACCTTCGCTGAGCGTTTTCGCGGCGTACCGGGGCACCCATACGAGCAGGGATTCGACCTGCGCTTGGTGCCCGAGAAGTTGCTGGAACCCCTTCGTTGGAACCAGCCCAAAATGGTCTTCGTGAACTCAATGAGCGACCTTTTTCACCCGCAGGTCCCGGATGAGTACATCGAATCCGTGGCGCATGTGATGATCGCTGCGCCTTGGCATACATTCCAGGTATTGACCAAGCGTTCGGAGCGCTTGGAGATGCTATTAAATGGGCGATTGTCATTCGCCGCCCGAAGCCGGCACATTTGGTGGGGCGTTAGCGTTGAGAATTGTAAACACGGTGTCCCAAGGATCTCGCACCTTCGACGGGCCAAGGCAAAGGTTAGGTTTCTATCGATAGAACCCCTGCTCGAAGATGTTGGCGCCCTTGATCTCCGAGGCATTCACTGGGTCATTGTGGGCGGGGAGAGTGGCTTCGGGGCGCGACCGATCAAAAAAGAGTGGGTCTTGTCGCTCAGGAATCAGTGCGAGCGGGAGAATATTCCGTTCTTTTTCAAGCAATGGGGCGGAAATCGCAAGTGGGCCACTGGACGAGAACTCGATGGAAAGACTTACGACGGCTTCCCGGAAAAGCGTCCGAGCGCAATTCCCGATGCGGCAAACCGAACCGCGCTGATCCGGTCGTTGCCGTCGAAAGAATTACTGGTTCTGAACGAGGCAGTCCAGGATCGACCCTAGTTAGCGGGACCACCGGCGGCTCGAGTTGTCAAATAGTGCACCCCACTACCCCTCCCCGCAAGCCCGCGCCACCGCCAGCTCGCCGCTCTCCGCCGCCTCGCTCCTCTCCGCATCCATCTGCCGCAGCCGCGCCTCCGCCGCCGCCATCCCGCGTTCGAATTCCTCGCCCACCGCCGGCTTCGCCGCCACCGGACCCGGCTCCGGCGCCGGATACCGCCACTTCGGCATGTCCTGCAGCTTGCCCATCTTCGAGTCCAGCAGCGCCACCCGCGGTCGCACCAGCCCCTTCTCCCACGTC
>JASHNW010000024.1 GCA_030041435.1 Acidobacteriaceae bacterium | reverse complement strand
GTGACGGTCAGCGCCACAAGCCAGGGGTTGTGCCTCGGCGTCCAGTTCGCCTCGTCGTAACGCAGTTCCGCCAAGAGACCTTCCGTGCCGCGCGATTATCTCCGCCGCTCTGCCGAAGACCCGGTATCCGCGCGATGCTCCTGGGAAAACTGCGGCGGAAGCGGCCCGGAAGCTGCCAGGGCGGGAAATGCGAAATTGAATGGGACAGTGTTTAGATTAGCAGTCGGGAATTTGGTTCCGAACTTTGTTTCCCGGCCTGCGGCCCGGGAACACATCGCGCCGCTCGGGGCTTATTTCTTCGCCGCGTTTTGCTGTTCCAGGTAGGCAATCTGCCGCTTGATCAGGTCCGCGCTCGGTCCCGACTGGATATAGGTCAGGCTGTTGCGCAGATGTTGCAGAGCGCCGGGATAATCGCCTTTGTCCGCCAGCGTCAGCGCCAGCAGTTCTTCGGCGTTGGGAACCGTGTGCTCCGGGTCCATCTCCAGCGCCGTCTGCGCCGCGGACCGCGCCGCCTCATTCTTCCCCAGGTGGTAGTCCACCTGTGCCGCGTAGTACCACAGCCGCGCTGTGCCCGCCGGATCGAGCCCGAGAGCGCGATCGGACCACTCATTGGCATCCTGCCAGTCCCTCTTCTCCACGTAAATGCCCGCGAGATAGACGCACGGCAGCACGAACTTCGGATCGGCGGTCTGCGCCTTCTTAAACGAATCGGCCGCTGCTGCCATGTCCGACCCCAGTTGCAGGCGCCCCAGCAGATACCACGCCTCTGCGAACTGCGGATCGAGTTGCACGACCTTCTCCAGATCCGCCTGCGCCCCGGCCGTGTCGCGATGCAGCCATTCCTCGTGCGCCTTTGCGAAGGCTTTCATCGCCTCCGGCGAGGCCGACTCCCCGGCTGTGCTGATGGCCGTCCCCGGCGCGTGCTCGTCCAGCGTCAGCACGATGTTGGCAAGATACGGATTGTCCCGCAGGTTCTTCTGCGTAATCGTTACCGACGTCGAATGATACCCGGCCAGCAGCGCGGACACGCTGCAGCCCTCGTAATGCTGCAGCATCTCCTGGGTCAGGTTGCCGTCCAGCGTGTACACCTTGGGCAGGTTTACGTGGTTGATGTCGTAGGTTCCGGTCGCATCGGTATCCGCTGTCAGGTTGGTCTTGCCCGTACTGCACGACAGCACCACGGTCAGCGGCTCCCACAGTAGCGGATCGCCCTGCACCAGCACTCTCCCCGTCAAAACGCCTCCGGCGATGATCGCGCCGGAAGCATTCGCCATGAATCCCCCGTACCCCACGTCGCTGATCGAATCCGGCCGCGTAATCGTGCTCGTCCCGCCTCCGGCGGGGATGGTTCCCTGCGCGTGCGCGCTTGCAGCAGTCCACGTCGACAGGGGGATACACAGGCATAGGAAAAGAACAGAACTCGTTTTCATAGATGCCCCCGGCAAACCTACCATTATCGCGCAGCCGTACCCCCGATTCCAGGCTATTCTGGAGGGCGATGCGGGCCGCATTTCTTACTCTGGTTATCCTCCTGCCTGCGCTCGCGCAGGGGCAGCATCTCTCGCCGGATCAGCTTTTCAGCCGTGCCACTCAGGAGCAGCAGAAGGGTGACCTGGAAGCCGCCATTCGCGACTACCGCAGCCTCCTCGCCCTGCGTCCTGAGAACCTCGCCGCCCGCGTCAATCTCGGCGCCGCCCTCGCCCATTCCGGCCAGCTGGATGCCGCCATCGCCGAATACCAGAACGCTCTGAAGCTGGCGCCGCAACTGGAATCGGTTCATCTCGACCTCGGTCTCGCCTATTCCCGCAAGAACGATCTCGCCGACGCCCGCGAGCAATACACCGCCGCGCACCGCGCCAACCCCTCTGACGTTCGCGTTGCCATCCTGCTGGGAGACGCGGAGGCGCGCACCGGCAAGGCGACGGACGCAGTGGCCATGCTCACTCCGATGGAGACCGGCAATGCCGGCAATTCCGATTTCGAGTATGTCCTGGGCGAAGCGCTCATCGCCGGCGGCCATCCCCGCGACGGCGCGGCGCGCGTGGAGAAATCGGCAGCCATGACCAACGGTGCCGAATCCTGGATGCTCGCCGGCTCCACTCTCCTGCGGCTCAACGAATTCACCCAGGCACGCCACGACCTGGACAAAGCCGTGAAGCTGGACCCCTCCATTCCCGGCCTCTGCACCCTGGCTGGCACCGCCCGCGACAAGGACGGCGATGCCACCGCTGCCGAGCCCGCCTTCCGCCAGGCGCTGCAACAAAACCCCAACGATTTCGAGGCCAACCTGTACCTCGGCGCCATCCTCTACAAAATGCGCAACATGGACGAAGCAAAGCAGTATCTGGACAAGGCCCTCGAGCTGAACCCGAAATCCACCCTGGCGCGCTACGAATTTGGCATGTGGGAGAGCACTTCCGGCCAGTACGAGGCTGCGGCGAAGGAACTGGAATCGGTGACCGCCGATGATCCGCAGTGGCTCGAGCCGCACGTCGAACTGGCGACCCTGTACTACCGCCTGCACCGCCCCGACGACGGCAAACGCGAGCGCGCGATCGTCGACAAGCTCACCGCCGAGCAGCAGCAGCAGGGCCCCGGCAAATAGCAGCTCAGCGCGCCCCGGCCTTCTCCGCCGCGGCAGGCTCCGTCACCTTCAACACCTGGTCGGCCTTCACATCCTCCAGCGTCTGGACCGTCCCCGAGGGCCAGTGAATCTCCACCTTCGTCGCGGCCGTGTCCTTACCCAGCCCGAAGTGCACCGGACCGTCGCTCGACGACGCATAGCAGACGCTGGTCGTCATGTGGTTCCACTGCGAGCCGACCGTGGGGCTTACCACCTGAATCCGCGCTCCGATGCCATCGCGATTGCTGCGCGTCCCCCGCAGCGCAATATCCAGCCAGTGCCCGCTGTTCTCGCTGCGGTTCATCCAGATTTCCGCCGGCGCCGACAACGCCGTCGTCACCACGTCGATGCGCCCGTCCCCGTCCAGGTCGCCCAGCGCGCAGCCGCGGTGCCGCGCCCTGGGAGCCGCATCCAGTCCCGCCTCTTCCGTCAGCGCCTGCCATTTTCCGCTCGCGCCCAGATTGCGGAAGACCGTGTTGTACTGTGCGATTTCCGTCCCCGGAATCGGCTGCGACTCCACATGCCCGCGCGTGACGAACATGTCCTTCCACCCGTCGTTGTCGAAGTCGTACAGCGCCGCCCCGAAGCCCGACATATTCATGCTCAGCATCCGCATCCCGCTGGGTGTCGTCACCTCGCGAAACGTGCCTTTGCCTGTGTTCAGAAACAGCGGAAAGGTCTGGTTCTGGAGGGCGACAAACGCAATGTCCGGATAGCCGTCGTTGTTGAAGTCCCGAAAATCCAGTCCCATCCCGGAGATAAAGTCCCCGCCCTCGGGCAGCGCCACCCCCGCATCGAACGCGACCTCTTCGAACTTGTTGCCGAGGTTGTGGAACAGGAAGTTGTAATCGGCGTCGTTGGTGACGAACAGATCCTGCTTCCCGTCCAGGTCGTAATCCGCCATCCCCGCGCCCATGCCTTTGCCAACGTGATCGCGGATGCCCCACTCCTTCGAGACATCCCGAAACGTCCCGTCTCCGTTGTTCAGGAACAGCCGGTCCGGCTGGCCCTTGTAGTACCGCGGATGGCAGTAGTCGGCGATCGTCCCGAAGTGGCAGAGCGGCTGCGCGGCATAGCTCCACTGCATGTAGTCCACGATGAACAGATCGAGCAGCCCGTCGTTGTTCACGTCCACCCACACCGCGCCTTCCGCCCACAGTGGCCCGTACTGCGGATCGTTCGAATCCCCCAGCCCCGCCTTCTGCGTGACGTCCGTGAAGGTCCCGTTGCAATTGTTGTGATACAGCGTGTTGCGATAGACGCCGGCGACAAACATGTCCGGGCAGCCATCGTTGTCGTAGTCGCCGATCGCCACTCCAATGTCGTAGCCCGTCCCCGCCACGCCCGCCGCATCCGTCACATCGGTGAACGTCCCGTCGCCGTTGTTCCGGAACAGCCGGTCCCGGTACTTCGGATCGTCCTTCTTCAGGGTCGCGATGTTCGCGCCGTTCGTAAAGAAGATATCCGGCCGCCCGTCGCCGTTGTAATCGAAGACCGCGACGCCCCCGGCCATGCTCTCCGGAGCATTCCTTCCCGGAGTCTCGTCGCTGTCCAGGACGAAAGGAATTTTCTTCAGTTCAAAGCGGATTGGACTCGGCGGCGGCGCGGCATGAACCAAACCGACGGCGATCGCGGCCAGCACCGGTACGGCCGCCCAGGGCCGCGCAAAACGCAACAAAGACATGCTCCTGCAAACTATAACTTGCCCGGCGGGCCGATGCCATTGGTTTTGCCGGCGCCTGCAATGCCGCCGCAAGACGCGACCCGCGACCGATGCCAGCGTCACGCGGCGGCGGCCAGCGTCTCTGCGCGTCCACCACAAAGGCGAAGGGGGTGGCTCGCGCCACCCCCTTCGTGTTCTGGTTACCGCTGGAACCGTCTCTTAGAAGTAGTACTTCGCCGAGAAGGTCATCAGCCGCTGGCCGGTCTTGTATTTCGGTACGCCGGTCGTGTTTGTGTTGACGTTCCCGCTGCCGATCGCGCTGGTAACGCAGCTCGCGGTAGCGCCTGGCAGGCCGCAGGGGTTGAAGTTCAGCGAGTCGTCGTCGTTGCTTCCATCCAGATCGAACTGCGGGTTCGGGTGGTTGATCCAGTTCTGGCCCTGAACACGAACCTCGATTCTCTGCGATTCCGTCGTCGGGAAGCTCTTGAAGATCGAGAGATCGTTGTCCAGGTATCCTGGGTACCGCATGTACGGCCAGTGCAGCGGACCCTCCTGCCCAATCACCGTCGGTGATTGGAAGCAGCTCGGATTGAAGCGCTGCCCGGACTTCAGGTGGGATGCCGGATTACAGGTGAGCAGCGGCATCAGGTTGTTGACCGATGGCGTGCCCAGCCACGTGGACGAGTTCACATTCGATGCCCACAGGCCGTTCGGCAACTGGAACAGACAGGTCCCTGTGCTCAGACATGAACTGGTTGCGCTGGCCGTTGCGCCGCCCGGTGTCGACGCGTAACCCGCGTTCAGGGTCGGCAGGTTGGCTTGCAGGTTCGCTCCCGCCTGGTAGGTATTCCAGCCCGACAGCTTCCAGTCGTTGATCGCTCCTGACAGCAGCCGGTTCCCGTGAATCGGGCTCGGCAGGTTGTAGATGTACCAGATGTTGAAGATATGCGTGTGGTCGTAGTCCAGCGGCCCGGAGTTCTCGCCCAGCACGAACGGCCATACCGTCGAGCCGTTGCCCGTTCCGTTGGAGGTGTCGCCGTCCCAGATGCCCATCACCTTGCTGAAGGTGTAGTTCGCCTGGAAGTTCAGCTTCGCGCCGTTCTTCCGCCACGAGGCCTGCAGCGAGTTGTATTTTTCCCAGCTCTCATGCGTCAGCAGCAGAGCCTGGCCGTACATGTGCATTGGATAGAAGTCGTTCTCGGTGTACTGCTGCGGATAATGGACTCCGCCAGTCGTACACGGGAGGCTCTCATTGGGCGGACATCCCGGCGGGTTGGCAGAGATGTAGTTCCCCGTAATCGGATCCGGCTTCCACAGGCCACCTGGCTGGATGTCGTTTAGGTTGTTGATGTTGCCATTGCCGCCGTTGAATTCCTCGCCCGTGGTGTGGTTGCCCACGTACGAGATCTCCACCAGCGACTGCCATTTCGTCGCCTGATCGATCGAAACGTTCCAGTCCAGCGTGTTCGGCGTGCGATTGTCTCCGTACAGATCGGCGGAAAGGCCGCCTCCGCACAGCCAGCAGTTTTCCACCGCCGTTGCCGGTGGCGAACCGCCAGCGGCAATGTTCGCATACCCCTCAAAGGCATGCGGTGTCGAGAAGTTGATCACGCCCTTCGGCCCGTCAGCCACGTTGCCGTCGGTCGCCTCGTTCACCGAATCCTGATAGTGATAGGATCCGAAGCCGGCGCGCAGGACCGTCTTGCCGGTGCCGAACAGATCGTAGATCAGGCCGAGACGCGGGTTGGGATAGAACAGCGGCGACTTGAAACCGGACAGCGGAACGTTCTTGTCCACAGCGTTCCAGATCAGGCCCGTGTTGGCCGGTGCCGTCGAGGAATCCACGTACGAGTTCGGCAGTCCGGAACCGGGCAATGCCCATACCTGCTGCCCTGCCGGTTCGCCGTACCACTGACCGATGTGATCGAGACGCAAACCGAGGTTCAGCGTCAGTTGTTTATTGGCCTTCCAGGAATCCTGCGCCCAGACCGACCACTGGTTCATCTTGATGTTGTCCAGCGCGAGATTGTCCAGTTGCTCGTAGCTGGCAACACGGCCCAACTCGAAGTCCGACACCACGTTGTTGGTGCCGTAGTTCGACGGCCACCCAAGATTGAACTCGCCGTTGCTGTTGCAGCCCTCATCGCAGCCGGTGGACTGGCTGTTCAGCGGCTGGGACCAGTAGACGCCGGCCTTGGCCGTGTGCGTGCCGATCACCTTGCTCACCGTGTCGTAGAACTGCGGTACATGCGCCAGCTTGCCGAAGCCGCCGCCGTCGAACGGTCCGTCAAAGGGCTCCTGATCGAAGTTCGACAGCGCGCCCTCCCACGGTCCGTTGATGTTAGGCATCTGCGTCGCGGTGTGGCCGAACAGCCCCTGCACATTCATGCCCACCGTCGAGCGGTTGGCCGCGTCGCCGCCCAGCTTGTTCGGGTTGATGAACCGCGAGAACGTGAACACCGCTTCGTTCGTCGTGGTTGCGTTGAACTGGTGCGTGAAGTTGGCCAGGATCACCTGTGCATTCACGGCGGCCGATACAGGTGCCGGATAAGGCAGCGTATTCGGCGGCGCCCACCAGATGGTAATCGGGTGCTGGTCCGTTTCGCTCTGGTATGCGTAGGTTCCGCTCAGCTTCGTGTTATCGCTGATCGCATAGTCCAGTTTGCCCGTCGCTTCCCACCGGTTCTGCGGGATGCTGGGAGAGTAAGCGTAGTTGCTCCACCCGTTACCCGCGGTCGGGGTCGTGTTCGGAAGCGGATAGAGCTTCTTCACACCGACAATGTTCGGATCGAAATCGGTGGTCGGAATGGTGAGATCGCCGGCCGAGTCCTTCGTCGCGTTGGTCGGCAGGTTGCAGCAGGGAACGTACCACGCGTACGAGTAGTTCCCGTTGTTCGAGTTGGGGAAACTCGTATTCGTGAAAATCCCGTTTTGCTGGTCCTGCGACGGCTCGTTGTAGTACTGGATGGGGTTGTTGGGGTGCTGGATCATGTATTCGTAGCCGCCCCAGAAGAACAGCTTGTTGTGATCCGAGTTGAACTTTGTGAACGGCAACACCACCGGCCCACCCACGTTGCCGCCGATGTAATAGAAATACTCGTACGGGAACAGTGTCGAGGCCAGCTGCGATGCCGGAACCGTGTTCGAAGGGTTGCTGACGGTCTGGAGGTACGACTCCTTCGTGTAGTCTTCCCAGCTGTTCAGCTCGGAGTTGCGCGCGTACAGGTAACCCTCGCCGTGGAGGTTTTTGCCGCCCGATTTGCTGAAGGCCTCGAAGATGGTCGGGCCGTACGCATATTCCGCGCCGTAGCTGGTGGTCAGGACCTTCACTTCCTGCACCATGTCTTCGTTGATGTTGGCGATCTGCGTTCCGGCGTTGCCCGGATCCACCAGGTTCGCGCCGTCCAGCATGTACGCCATCGAACCGTAGGGCTGCGTGCCGTTCAGCGAATAGTCGCCTACCGGTCCGCTGTTCGTGCCCGTCACCTTGGGGTTGAACGCCGAGCCCTGGCTACCGCCGTTCGTGAACGCGGCGCCCGGCATCATCTTCAGCAACTCGCCGGCGTCGCGGCCACCCAGTGACATGTCTTCAATCTGCTGGGCGTTCATGGTCGTGCTGATTTCCGGCGTGTCCAGCGGCACGGTCACGGTCTTGTCCGCCACCACTTCCACCGTGGTGGTCGCCGCGCCCGCCTTCAGCGCGATGTTCGGCACTGTGCGCGTATCGCCCAGGTGCATCACCACTCCGGTCAGTTCCCAGGTCGTGAATCCCTTGGCGCTGATGGAGAGGCTGTACGTCGCCGGCTGTACGGCTGTAAATGTGAAATACCCGGAGCCATCGGACGTCGTCTTGCGAACGTCGCCGCTTTCCGAGTTCTTCAGTGTGATCGCCGCGCCGGGAATCACGGCGCCGCTCGTATCGTAAACTGTGGCGCTCAGGGTGCCCGTGAGCTGCTGCGCATGGGCGGGAACGGTCGTGAAGAGAACCATCGCCGCAATCAGCAGTCCGGGGAGGATGAGCAACGTACCTGGCTTGCGTAGATACACTGATGCCAGGTCTCTGATGGAATTCATACCTGTGCCTCCTGTGAAGCGTACATATCAAAGATCGTGCAACTCGCTGTTGCTGCTGTTTTCGTTAAGCCGTGCATCCGGCTTTTCTGTTTTTGTAAAGCCTTGTTTCGCCTTCAACTGCGCGTACGTTTAAGCTCACGCAAACGACAGCGAAAGTTCAGCGGGACAGCTTTCCGCTGCGTTTAAACGCTTTACTTCAATGCTGAACCGATTTTTTACGCCTCCTCGTGAAGCATTGTCAATAAAAAAAATAAGTCTGACTGTAACCGTCATGCATCCCGCCGTTTGCGACCAAAACGGGCCCCTTCTGAGCCTCACCCCTCCCCGCCCAGGGCGCCGGCCTGATCTGCCTTTCCGGCTCCCCCTTCCGAGCATTTCCCGCGCCCGCGGCATCATGCTACGATCACCCAGCAGCCCCGTAATTTCATCCCGGCAAATCTCTTCAGGGGGCATTCCGGCAGTGTGGGCAGGGCGGCAGCGATGCCGAATTCGTCAGCCAGCGATCCTCATCGCCCTTGCCGCGCTCGCATTCTCCACGCTCGCGCCGGCCCAGACTTCCCAGTCACCCGCGCCTTCCGCAGCGCAGCCTTCCTTTGACAGCCTGGTAGCCCAGGCAACCTCGGCCCGTCAGGGCGGCGATCTCCCCCGCGCTGCCGATCTTTACACGCGGGCGCTGCGCCTGAATCCTTCCTGGCCCGATGGCTGGTGGTATCTCGGACAAATGCACTACGCCGCCAACGAATACGCTCCGGCCGTCGACGCCTTCACCCACTACCTCGATCTCGTCCCCAACGCGGCGCCGGCTACCGCGCTGCGCGGCCTTTGTGAGTTCGAGCTCGGCCAGTTCCAGCCCTCCCTGCGCGATGTCCGCCAGGCCCTCGCCCTCGGCGCCGCCGACGACTCCCGCAATACGCAGATCCTTCGCTACCACGAAGCCCTGCTGCTCACCCGCCTCGGCCGCTTCGAAGAGGCACTCACTGCCTTTACGTATTTCGCCAAACACCACCTTTCCAACGACGAAATGCTCGTGGCCGTGGGGCTCGCCACGCTCCGCATGCCCAACTTGCCTGCCGACATCGCCCCGGCACAGCGCGACGAATGCTCCCTTGCCGGCCATGCCGCCTTCCTGCTGCTGTCCGGCGACGCGGATTCCGCAGCCGATGCCTTTCAGCGCTTCTTCCAGCGCTTTCCCCATGCCCCCGGTGTCCACTACACGTACGGTTATCTTCTCTATCCCACCGATCCGGACGCGGCCATCGCCCAGTTCCAGCGCGAAATCGCTGTCGATCCCGACAGTCCCATGGGCCACACCATGCTCGCATGGGCTCTCCTCATGGAGAACGAGCCTGCCGCGGCTCTGCCCGCCGCCAAAAAAGCCGCTGCGGAATCCCCCGGCTTGCCGCTCGCCCAGCTCTCCCTGGGCCGCGCCCTGCTCGACACCGGAGACCTCAAATCCGCCTTGCCTGTCCTCCAGTCCGCGCTCGCGCTCGATCCCGGCAATCTTGAAGTCCACATCGCCCTCGCGCGTGCGTACTCCGAGGCAGGCCGCGCCGACGACGCGCGCCGCGAGCGTCTTCTGTGCCTGCAGATGACGGACCGCTCCGCCAGGCCCGCCCCCGCCATGGGCCAGCAGGAGGAATCTCCTGCGCATTGATCCCTTATTTCTGCCCGGATCGAGTTCCGCTCTCCGTCGCATTCTGCGCCTCGTGCTGCTCGCCGCCTGCGTTCCTGCGCTGGCGCAAACCCAGTCCGCCGGCACATCCTGCACCGGCTGCCACCGTGCCCAGTCCGCGCAGTTCGATACCCCCATGGCCCACGCTCTCGAACTCCCCGGAGCCAACTCCGTCCTCGCTGCGCACCCTGTGCTCACGTACCGCATGGGCGCTTATACCTGGACCGTCGCCACAAAGAATGGCCAAAGCACCTACACCGTCAGCGACGGGAAGAACTCACTCTCGCTGCCCATCCAGTGGGCTTTCGGCGCCGGCGCGCAAACCTGGGTCTTCGCGCAAAACGGCAACTTCTACGAGAGCATCGTCAGCTACTATCCAGCCGAAAATACCCTCGGCATCACTACCGGCGACGAGCGCCTTACCCCACAGACCCTGGAAGAGGCCATGGGCCGCCAGCTCACCGCCTTTGACACAAAGCTCTGTTTCGGCTGCCACGCCACCGGCGCTGTCACCTCCCACCAGCTCACCCTGAACACCGTCCACCCCGGCGTCACCTGCGCGCACTGCCACCAGGGAGCGCTCCAGCATGCCGACGACGCCTCCCTCGGCGACTACAGTTCCGAGCCTCCGCATCTCAAAGATCTTTCCGCTGAAGCCATCTCCAATTTCTGCGGTCAGTGCCATCGTTCCTGGGAGACCGTCGTGCGCAACGGCTGGCGCGGCCTCTTCGATGTCCGCTTTCAGCCCTACCGTCTGGCAAACAGCCGCTGCTTCAACGGAACCGATCCTCGCATCAGCTGCGTCGCCTGCCACGACCCCCACAAAAACCTCGTCCGCGACGATCTCTACTACGACAGCAAGTGCCTCGCCTGCCACGCGCCCACCGCCCGCCCCACCAGCACGGGTAAAGCGAAGACCTGCCCGGTGGCCAAATCCCGATGCGTCAGCTGCCACATGCCGAAGACCACTCTTCCCGGCGGCCATCTCCATTTCACCGATCACCAGATCCGCATCGTGAAAGCAAACGAGCCTTTCCCGGATTAGGGTGGTGTCCCTGAAGTTCGTTCGGGAACTGCTCTTTGGTCTTGTATCAGGGCACGACTCGCGCCAAACAAAAGCGGAATTTGAGCTCCGGTCTCACTGAACGCTGATCGCTGAACGCTGCTCTGCAGGAAATTCCTTGCTCCCCCTGCTTCCGGTTGAGTATCGTTGCTCCAGGAGACCCTCTCAGCCTCTCGCGTAATGTCAGTACCCCGGAATTTCACTCGATCGCCCTGGGCGCGCGCGCCGCGCCGCCCGCTTCCCGCTCTGCTCCCATGCCTCGCCCTGATGGCGGTCGTCGCCGCATCGCCGGCGCGTGCAGCCTGCACCGGTCCGCAGGCCCTCGAGTCCCGAGTGAAGCTGCATCCCTCCGCCGAGGCGTGGACCGAGCTCGGCAACTGGTTTGGCGATCACCAGCAATTCTCGTGTGCCCGCGACAGCTTTCGTGCCGGCCTCCGCCTCCAGCCGAAGTCGCCGCAGCTCAACTACCTCCTCGGCCTCAGCCTCTATGAAACCGGCAGCCTCCAGGATGCGATCGACCCCCTGCGCCGCTCCATCCAGATCGACTCCTCGGTCATGAAGCCGCACCTGCTGCTCGCCGCGGTCTTCGCCCGCCTGCAGCAGCCGGCCGACGCCGAGCCGGAGTTCCGCGCCGCCCTCAGTATCGACCCAACCTCGACCATGGCGCTCCACGGCCTCGCCGCTGCGCTCGGCGCCCAGCAAAAATCTGACGCCGTTATCGCCGCTCTTCGCAACGCTCCTCTCGATGAAGAACTGTCGCTCGACCTCGCGAATGCCTTTTACCAGGAAGGCGCGACCGTCGATGCCGTCAATGTTCTCAGCAAGGCTATGGCGTCGTCGCCCAACTCCGTCCGCATCTCCAATGAGCTGGTCACGCTGTACACCAAAGTTTCCCGCACCCTCGATGCGGAGCGTCTGGCGGAACAAACCTACAAAGCGCATCCCGACGATGTCAGCGCTCAGGTTTCCTATCTGCGTATCCTCGTCCTCAACGGAGACTGGGGTCCCGCCAGGCCCGTCGGAGCGAAGCTGCTCACCGAGGCGCCTCACGATTTCGACACCCTTTACCTGAACGGTGTTCTCGAGCGTCAGGAGAGCGACTACGCCGGCGCCCGCGACCACCTCACCGAGGCCCTGGCGCTGAAGCCCGATCAGCCGAGTGTGCTCGCCAACCTCGGCATTGCGCTCTCCCGCCTGCACGATCCGGCCGGCGCGAAAGTGCAGCTGGAAAAAGCCATCGAGTTTGGCAATACCGAACCGGAGACCCACTTCGAGTTGTCCACGGTGCTGCGCACTCTCGGCGACAGCGACGGCGCCCGCCAGGAGATGCTGCGCTATCAGCAGGCCGTCAAAGAGAAGGACGATACCACCCTGGCCGTCAGTAAGGCCGCCGAGGCTGCGCAGACGCTCCAAAAGGGCGACGTCCGGCATGCTGTCGAGCTCTATCGCCAGGCCTTTGCCGCAGCCCCGAAAAATGCCCTCATCGGCTACCGCTTTTCCTCCGCGCTCGACCAGGCCGGCGACCTGGACGAAGAACGCACCGTCCTCGAACAGGTGATTGCCATCGATCCTACCATCGCTCTCGCTCAGAACCAGCTCGGCTACCTTGACTCGCAGCGTGGCGACTACGCCTCCGCCGAGCAGCACTTCCGCCAGGCCGTGACCTCCGCCCCCCGCTTCACCCAGGCCTGGATCAGCCTCGCCGCCACCCTCGGCGTCGAGACCCGATATGACGCCGCGCAGCAGGCTGTGGCGAGAGCTCTGCAGCTGGACCCAGGCAACACCCAGGCGCAGCAGCTCAGCCACGATCTGGCCGCTGCCCAGAGCCAGAACCAGCCGGCGAAAAACTGAGCTGCCTCCGATGAATTCCAGCCACTGGACGAGACGACGCCTGCTCCGCGCCCTCCCGCCGGCGATTGTGCCCGTGCTGCTCCCGCGCGGCCTGCGCGCCGCCACCCAGGCGCCGCCCCCAGCCGCTCCGTTTTCCAAATTTGTCGACGTGGGCGCCTCTGCCGGTCTCACGCACCCCACTTTTTACGGTGAGGACGACAATTCCACTTACATCCTCGAAGTCATGGGGGCCGGCTGCGCCTTCATCGACTATGACAACGACGGCTGGATGGATCTCTTCATGCTCACCGGCCGCCGACTGGAAAGCGTCCCCCCCGGCGACAGCAATCGCCTCTACCACAATAACCGCGACGGCACCTTCACCGACGTCACCGAAAGAGTTGGCCTCAAAGACGTTGGGTGGGCCATGGGCGTCTGCGTCGGCGACTACGACAACGACGGCTGGGACGACCTCTTCGTCACTTATTACGGACATAACCGGCTCTATCACAATAACGGCGATGGCACCTTCACGGATGTCACCGAGAAGGCGGGTCTGCTTCTGCCCGGCATTCACTACGCCTCCGGCTGCACCTTCGTCGATTACAATCGCGACGGCCTCCTCGACCTGTTCGTCGCCAATTACCTCGATGTCGACATCGTCAACGGGCCCCGGCCGTCGATGCAGATTCCCAACTGCAACTACGAGGGAGTGCCGGTCAATTGCGGTCCGCTCGGCCTGCCGTCCCTCCGGCAGTATCTCTACCGCAACAATGGCGACGGCACTTTCACCGATGTGTCGAAAGAATCCGGCGTCGGTGCGCTCAGCGGTTCCTACGGCCTCACGGCAGTCGCCGTCGATGTCGACGAGGACGGCTGGGTCGACATCTTCGTCGCCTGCGACGCCACCTTCAGCTATTTGCTGATGAATAACCGCGACGGCACCTTCCGCGAGGAGGCCCTCATCCGCGGGATCGCCACCAGCTCCGACGGCGAACGGATGAGCGGCATGGGCGTCGGCGTCGGCGACTACACCCTCGACGGCCATCTGGACATCGTCCGCACGCACTTCTACAACCAGTCCACGGGGCTTTATCTCAATGACGGCAAGGGCGACTTCGACGATGTCTCCATCAAGTCCGGGCTCTCCGTCGAGCGCCGCTATATCTGCTGGGGAACGGGCATCGTCGATCTCGACAACGACGCCTGGCCCGACATCTTCATCGTCACCGGCACCGTCTATCCGGAGCTCAACCGCACCTTCCCCAGCCGCTTCCCCAACAAAACGCCCCGCATCCTGTTCCGCAACCTGCACGACGGCACCTTTGCGGAAGTGAGCGGCGACGAAGCCGGCCCCGCGATCGCCGCGCGCCACAGCAGCCGCGGCTGCGCCTTCGGCGACTTCGACAACGACGGCGACATCGACATCCTCGTCATGAATCGCAATGAGCCACCGTCACTGTTACGCAATGACGCGCCCCCCGCCAACCACTGGATCAAGCTTCGCCTGGAAGGAAGCGCCGGCCCCGGCGCGGCCGCAAAAAAAGACGGCGTGCCGCACAGCAACCGCAGCGCCATCGGCGCCCGCGTGCTGGCCCACTACGGAGGAAAGATCCAGGCCCAGGCCCTGACCAGCCAGTGCAGCTACCTGTCGGTCAACGATCCGCGCCTGCACTTCGGCCTCGGCCAGGCCACCACGGCCGATTTCGAGATCTTCTGGCCCAGCGGCGCGAAGGAGACTTACAAGGGCCTCACCGCCAACCATCTCCACACCATCCGCGAAGGCAAAGGCATCGTCCCCGGCCGCCCCTTCAGCAAATAACCCCGTTGGGCCCGTGTCCCGCACCAGTCAAAAAGCCCGGAACATTGGTTCCGGGCTCCCTGAACGCCGTACGCTGAGCGCCGTTTGTGCTTTTGTATCAGGGCACGACTTCAGTCGTGTCGTTCAGGCTTAACAAAATGATTGGGCTTTAGCCCCTGCGCGAAGCGCGTCCGCCTGGACGGCCAGTCCTACTGCGCTCCGCCCCTGAAGACTTCTTCCGCGTAGTAGTTCACCACTTTCGCCTGGTCGCGCAGCATCTCCAGATACGCATTCTTCAGCAGCTGCTCGCGGCTGTCGCGCAGCTGCTGCCGGATCGCCTGCTGCACCCGGGGATCGTTCAGCTCCCGCTGCCCCGCCGCCTCGCGGTCCAGCAGCTTGTAGATCGCGTATCCCACCGGTTCTTTTGCGTTCGGTCCCCCGTAGATCGGCACAACGTCCGTAATCTGTCCCGGCTTCAGCTTCGAGATGGCGTCAAACACCTGCGGATCGGATTTCAGCTGCGACTCCGGCTTGAATCCAAGGTCGCCCCCGTTCCCTGAGGTGCTCGGATCCTCCGAAAAGTTCATCGCCAGCGCGCCGAAATCGTCGCCGCTCTCCAGCCGGTTGTGCAGCATCTCGATCTTCCGCTTCGCGTCCGCCTCGTTCATCGCCTTGCTGTTCTGCAGATTGCCCACCTGCTGCGGCGGCATCGGCGCCGTGGTCACCACAATCTGCGCCAGATGATAGCGCGGCTCGATCAGATCGAAGTCCGCCTTGTGCTCGTTGTAATAGCCGCTGATGTCCGCGTCGGTGATGTTGATCCGCGACGTGATCTCCTTGTTGAACAGCTTCTCTTCCGTCCGGCTGCGCCGGATCTCCCGCTTCAGGTCGTCCAGTGTCAGATGCTGCGAGTCCAGCCGCTTCTGGAACTCCTCCGGCGTGAACGGAGCCTTCAGCTCGTTCAGCCGCTCCGAGACTTCCTCGTCGCTCGCCGTCAGATTTTGTTTGGCCGCCCGTTGCTGCAGGATCTCCTCGTCGATCAACTGCCGCAGGATGTTCAGGCGCATGATGTCTGCCTGCACCTTCGACGGCGCCTGCTGCGAGTCGCCCAGATTGCTCTCGTAGACCTGCTCCACTTCCGGGCGCATGATCGGCTTGCCATTCACCGTCGCCATCACGTTCGCGTCGTGCGCCCCCTGGCACCCGGCGCACATCATCAGCGCCAGTGCCAGTCCTGTGAGCTGCTTTTTATTCCTGGAAAGCCGGACGCCCCGGGTGCCCCACGCAATCGATCGAGATGGCAAAAATTCTTCTCCCTGCTCTCGCGCCGCAATTCGGGGAGTCGGCGCTCCTGTTTCAGAATAATGCGGCCCCCGCCCCGCGCATAGAACTTAATTCGCGCCGTTGCTCTTCGTCGCTGTCGCAGGCGTATTCGTGTCCGACGCCGGCGGAGCGATCCCCTCCGATTTGAGTGCCCGGTCGATCATCGCCCACAGCTGCGGCTCGTCCAGCTGGCCCGCCCAGCGTTCGCCGTTCACAAAGAAGGTTGGCGTCGCTTCCACGCCCACCTTGTCTGCGGCCTTCATCTCCGCAACAATCTTCGCGTCGTCCTGCTTCGCCACGCACGCCTGCAGCTTCGTCTCGTCCAGGTGGTCGCGCGCGCCCTCCTGCTCTGCCAGCTTATCCAGCACCGCCGCTGACTTCGCCAGGTCGCGATCCGGCCCGGTCACGTCCTCGCCGTGCGTGTGCAGATAATCCACATAATTCCAGTACGCCGTCCCGCTTTCCCCCGCCAGGCAGTTTGCATTCACTGCCGCGTGCATCGCCCAGGGATGAATCTCCGTCAGCGGGTAATCGACATACACAAACTTCACCAGCCCCTTATACCGGTCCAGCGCCTCCGGGAAAAACTCCGCGTGCATCCGCGCGCAGTACGGGCACTCCAGATCGTCGAAGTTCACGATCGTCACCTTCGCCTCCGGATTGCCCCGCACCGGCCGCCCCACAATCGGCAGCGCCGCCATCGGATCCGTCCCCAGATCCCACGTCGACAGCCGCGCCAGCGTGTTCCCGTCTTTCGACAGCAGAAAATCCACCGTCTCCGGCTTCGACGGCGATCCCGGCAGCGAAAACGTAACCGGGATCGTATCGTATCCCTCCATGTCGCTTTTCTGCCGCGCCCCAATCGCCACCGCGTACTGCGGCGGAACGTTCAGCTCCGACCGGATCATCACTTCGATCTTCCGCTCCAGCATCGCGCTCGGCCCCAGGTCAGCCCCGTTGCCTGTCGTCGTCGCTGCCGGAGTCGCCGCCGCGCCTGCCGTGGAACTCTGTGCCGTGCATCCGGCCGCTGCCATCAGCAGCGCGCAGCCGGTGATCAGGAAACGATTCAACAAGAAATTCCGCCTTTTTGGCCCACGAGCCGCCATCGATAAGAGTGCTTCTTCATTATCGCAGTTCGCCTCAGAACAGGCTGATCCGGTGGGTCAGATCCCCCACATTCGTGAACCCCGCCAGGTTGATGCTGAAAAAATACTCCGTATCGTCACGAATCGCCCCCAGCGAGAACCGCCGGTACTGAAAATCGATCCCGCAGCAGTTCCAGTTGTACTGCACCTGCGCCGACCCGAATTGCAGCTGCTGGTGCACCAGATCGTAGGCCGTGTTCACTCCCTCGCTCAGCCCCAGCTTGCCCGCCGCACCGTGCACCGCCAGCAGGTGGATCTGGTTGAACGGATTCGACGATTCCGGCGAAATCGGCTTCGGCGGGGGAATCGTCGTCAATGGCGTCGTCCCCAGCGGCACATTCACATACGAATCCCCGAACTGGAATCGGTACAGCCCGCTCTGATAGCCCGCGAACACGTTGCTCGATGTAATCTTCCCTTCCTTGACGTCGTAGTCCAGATCCCATTCCAGGTCCGTCTTCGTCGTCGTCTGGTAGCGCAGCCGCGAAATCACCGGCGTATTGTGCCTCGGCTCGGTCAGAAAATCGACGCCCGTAAAATCCAGCGTCGTCTCCAGCGGGTTCGGCGTCCCCCGCGTGATCGCGTGATCGAAATGCGGCTCGAAATAGTACTTCTGCGCTACCCGCCATGTAATCCAGTCGCGCGTCCCCCCGCCGCACAGTGCGTCCGGTCCCAGCGCGTCATCTCCCCGGCACGGATGCGGATGCAGATTGCGCAGAAACAGCCTCTGCGTCAATCCGTATTCCCCTTCATTCGTGTTGCTCGCCACATCGACGTCGTCGAAGCGGAGAATGTTCCGGAAATCGTTGATCCCCGTCACGTAGCGATATTCCAGATCCGGCTCGATCGTATGGCGCACGCTCCCGCCCAGCAGATGCACCAGCCACGGCGGCGAGAAATCCCGCTCCAGCACCGGCGGCCGGAAATCGAAGCCCGTCTCGATGTCGGTCCGCGCAAGCCCCTGGTCGCGCACCACCGGAATCTGCTCCAGGCTGGTGGATTCCTGGCTCTTCCCGTACCACGTCTCGCGGATCGCCGCCTCCGGCCGAAAATTCCAACCGGCCCAGTGCAGCGGCAGGGAGATCCGGGGATAAAAATCTACCCGCGGCACCGACGCCGAAGTGCGGAAGCTCGGATAGTCGTATCGCGATATCGCCCCCGCCGACCCGCTGAATCCCCACATCAGCGGCGACTCGCTCGCCGCCCCGCCCAGCCGGTGGTCGGCTGCCTCCACGTCGATCTCCGGCAGGTGCAGAATGCGTACCTCGTCGCCCGGCACGCTCGCGCTCTGGAAATTCTGATACCGGTTCATCCGCAGGCTCGTCCAGATGTCCCGATCTTCGTGCGTCAGAAACACCTGCGACTTCACCTCGGAGTTGATCGCGATCGCGTAATCCTCTTCGAATACCAGCCGGTAAATGTAGGAGCTCAGATACTCCGTGTCGATCACGCCCGTCGTCTGCGGCGAAAAGTCGTACCGCCCGTCCGCCGCAATATCGATGCCGCCCTGGTTCAGCTTCTTCCCGTCCGGCTCCGGGTAGCCCCGGTCGAGCAAACTGTGGAAGTGCGCGTTGACAAAGTTCTCCCCCGTCCCCCGGTACCGGAACAGCCCGTTCGGCGCCCAGCCGCGATTCGACCACCACTGCGTCGCCATGGTCAGATCGGCGCTCCGCCCCAGCGTCTGATAAAACCCCTCGCCCAGCACCCAGCCCTTGGTCGTGTCTTCGCCCACATAGGGCAGCAGGATCCCCGACTGCCTCTGTTCCGCCACCGGATGCGTCACGTACGGCAGGTAAAACAACGGCACCTTGAACCCTTCGAAGAACGCGTTGCTGGTCTTGGCCACCCCGTTGTTCAGCTCGATGTTCTGCGACAGAATCCGCCAGTCCGGCCTGGGCAGCATGCATGAGGTCATGGTGCCGTGAATCACCTTATAGTGCCCCTTGCCCAGCTGCAGCACCTCGCGTCCCGTCAGCGCAAAGGGATTCGGCGCCGTAAACACCATCCGTCCCCGCGGCGTCCGCGCCACCCCCAGCGTCCCCACCACATCGAAGAAGTCCCCCGTATCCTGATAGACGTTGATCGTGCCGTGGCTCCCGACGAAATGCTCATCGTCCGGGCCCCCGTCGATCATCAGGTGCCCGTGCCCCGTCACATCCCCCGTTCCGTCGTTGTAGGTCGCGTGGTCCGCATGGATGACGTAGTTGCGGTAGTAGATCACCACGTCCCCGTCCAGCGTGTAGAGATTCGCATGCGGAAGGGACTTGCGCTCCAGGTGCTTGTAAATGAATTTCACCGGCACGCCCGCCGGCGGCTGAGGCGCCACATGCGCTTCCGGCAGAGCGCTCTGCAGGCTGGGATCGTCCGGCAAATTCGCGCCCCGCATCGGCGCCGCCGCAATGGGAGGAAACTGCGTGGTTACGGTCTGAGCCCCAAGCCGCGGATGACACAGCAGGACCAGCGTGATACACCAAAGAAAGCGGGTTCTCATTGCGCGCGGCAACTCCAGCATAGCAAAGCAAAGTGCTGACTTTTGCGAGCGCAAAATCCCCCGCCGCTCTGGCCTCGACATCCCGGTTCCCCCGTCCCGCCGATCGCGGCTGCAATGCCGTATTCTGCCCGGCACGCTCTCCGCAGCCGTGATGTCAGGCAGCTGGTTCGTGCCTGAGCCCTCGCCGTACGGGTCGATTCTCCGCAGCCTTCTTTCCTCTTTCGAGTTCGTCGTATGCAGCAGAAGACGTGATTGCGCCGGCATAGTTTCGCCGTGCCGCTTCACCCTAACGAACGAGGATTGCATTGAGCGCTTCGACTTCCAATCTGCCTCCGCTGCCCTCCTCCAGTCCCGCCCCCGGCTGGAAGGACGAGGTCAGCGCACGCGTGCGCGCCCACCGCAGCCGCCGCGTCCCTCAGAATCAGCCCGCGCTGCCCGGCATGGAAGCCGCCGCCGCCCCCTCCGCCATCGCCGCCAAAGTTGCTGAGCGTTACGCCCGCATTCCCTCCTGGCGCGAAGCCATGGCCGCCGAAGCCGCTGCCCAGGCCGCCCAGGCCGCTGCGCCGCAGAAGCCTGCTGCCCCGCGCCGCACCCGTTCTCTCCCGCGCAATGCCGCACCCAAAACTGATCCCGCCTTCGATCTGTATCCGGATGACCCCAGCCTTCCCGATCTGAGCCCCTCCGCTCCGAGCCCGTCCGACCCCAGGCCCGCTCCCCGCTCATCGGCCCATGCGGCGCCCGCCCGTCGCGCCGCCGACCCCGAGCCTCAGCCGTACCAGCCCGACCTCATCCGCTACTCGGTCAGTTCCGATTCGCTCCCCGCGCCCCGCTTCACGCCCGAAGAAGCGCGTGCCCACCCTGCGCCCCATCTGTTCGTCGAAGAGGTCTTCGACCCCCTCGAGGAAGCCATCATCGAGCCCACCCGCCTGCTCCCCGCCCGCGTGATCGAGTTTCCCCGCGAGCTGGTCGCCCCGCGCAAAGCGCGTCCGCGCCTCGCCGAAGGCCCGCTGTGCGAGGAGCCAGCCTCCGCAAACCCTCAGGCCCCGCAGCGGGCTGGCGATTCACCCCGAGCGGCCGTCCTCTCCGGGAGCGGCGCCCTGCGCATCCTCGAGGCAGAACCCGAAAGTACCCCCCAGACCCCCTCAACGTCCGATTCTGTGCGGCAATCCGTGCCAGAATGGCAGTCAATTCACCTCGACAACGAGGAACCCGTGCGCGAGGCGAAAACAGCACCGACCTCTTCTCTTCTCGACGACCTGCCGCTCCATGTCGCCCCTATTGAAGCTCGCCTCATGGCCGGCGTCGTCGACATCGCTCTCACCCTCGCCGCCTTTCTCGTCTTCCTCCTGGTCTTTGCCGCCTGCACCACTCACCCGCCCGTCGGCAGAACCGCGCTCATCGGAGCGGCCGTCACCCTCCTCGCCATGGGCCTGCTGTACCAGTTCATCTTTTTCTCGCTGTCCGCTGCCACGCCGGGCATGCGCTACGCCAAAATCGCTCTCTGCACTTTTGACGACGAGAACCCCTCCCGCCGTCTCATGCGCGCCCGCATCGCCGCCATACTGCTCTCGGCCCTCCCCCTCGGCCTCGGCTTCCTGTGGGCCGCCTTTGACGAGGACTACCTCAGCTGGCACGACCGCATCACCCAAACCTACCAGCGCAGCTACCGCGAATAAGGTTCCACCGGCGAAGTCCTGAGACTGCCGGGGGGTCAGCGCATCAGTGCGGATTGAACGTTTTTCCCGTCTCGATCAGCGTCTTCAGCCGCGACAGGATGCGCGGCCATCCATCCGTGCACTGGGCGTGCGTCGGCGCGTCATCGGCATCCCACCCGTCGTGGGTCACCGCCACCCGGGTCGCCTCGGATTCAGGCTTCAGCTCGATCGTCACCCGCGATCTTTTAGTCGAAGGTGTCATCGCGAACGTGTAGCGCAAGAACCGCGGCGCCTCGACCTCCAGAATCTGGCAGCGCACATACGTCATCGGCTTGCCGTCGGGGCCCGGCCCGACAAAGTTCATCGGGCCGCCAGGCCGCAGCTCGATCTCCAGCTCCGCGCCCATAAAGATAATGCGGTTCGTTTCCGGAGAGACAAAGCCTTCCCACACCTTTTCCGGCGTCGCGGCGAAATAGAAAACATACTTCAGAGCAGGAAGCGCATCCATAGTTTTCCCTCGCGCCCACAAGTATCGAACAGCCTGCCGGCAAGCGACCAGCTGCCGGCTCCCAGCCCCCAGCTCCCACCTCCCGCCTATTGGCTCCCAGCCCCCAGCCCCCAGCTCCCAGCTCCGAGCTATTTGCTCCCAGCTCCCAGCCCCCAGCTCCCAGCTACTGCAAGGGCTTCTCCACCACCGGCCGGTAATCAAAATCCCACTTCTGCTCCCGATTCCCCGTCTCGAATCGCGTATTCCAGTTAAGCCAGTACGCATCCGCTGCCGGCCCCTGCGGATAGTGCTCCCTCGCCGGATACGGATACGTGCTCATCGTCTGGAACGGCATGGGCCCCACCGTAAACGGCGACGCCTCCCAGTAATCCATGTCCTTCACAAAGCCGTTCGCATAGAAGAAGTAGTCCCGCGTCCATCCCTGCGGCAGCGGCGGCAGCGTCCCCGCGCTGAACTCAGCATCGATCTCCTCCCCCGTCCCGAAGATCACATATCGGTTGTCGATTTTCCTCAGCAGCGGCGTCACATCCCCGTACCGCGTGTACACGCCCCGCGCCCACAGAAACGGCCCCGTCGCCGAAATCCGGTTGTAGTCGTAGGTCAGGTCGCCTGGCGTCTTCCCCTCGATTTGCTCCGGATATCCGCGGAACGCCAGATGCGCCATCGCCAGCGGAACCTCCGTCTGCCGCACCTCTCGCACGGCATCCGGCCCGTTATCCACCCGCGCCTCGTCCCAGTAGATCTGCAGGTTCGTCGTAATCCGAATCTTCCGTGTCTCCGGCGGCAGCTTGCCCGTCAGGTCCACCACAATCGTCCGCGGCAATCCCGCCGGAAATCCCATGTCTTCGACCACGCGCTTCCACGTTCCGTCCGCCATCAGCGCATCCACCCGCGGAGGCACCGGATGCAACCCCGCCTGCCACGCTGCGTACATTGAGCTCGCGCTGAAGTACTCGATATACCCGCTCAGCAGCAGCCGCAGCGGACGCTTCGGCGACCACGCCCCCAGGTCCAGCGTCAGCGAGTGCATGTTTGCAAAACCCGCATAGTTCAGATTCGTAAAGTCCCGCACGTACCGGTGGTCCTGTTGAGCCAGCAGCGCCGTCACGTCGCGGCCGCGATCGTCCCACGCCCCCGCCACCGGCCGCAGATCGGCCACCGCCACCGTCTTCCCCGACGCAAAGGACCGCTCGCTCAAAAATCTCTCGTCGGGATAAACCGAAATCCCCGCCGGATGATCCACCGCCACCAGCCGCAGCTGGTCAATGTAGTTCACCTCCTCCATCGGCTCGCCGAACCGCAGGCTCAGCAGCCCATTCCGCGCCCGCAGCTTGTCCCCATCCACTTTGATCCACTCGTCGGGATCGTTTTCGTTCGTGGCCGTCGGAGAAACCCAGTGCCCGACCACCGCGGCCCCAATCACATCGGAAATGAATCGGTACTGTTTCCCATCCCACGCAAACAGCACCGGACACGAGCTGCCCCGCCGGTCCAGTTCCTTCAGCGCCAGCTCTTTTCCTGCATCGATATTGATCTCGTCCTGCGGCACGCCCGTCGGCCACAGCAGCCGCACCACGTCCACCGTCGACGTCTGCCCCAGCCCCGCCACAATCTCCGTCGCCCCCTGGCTCAGATACCCGCTTCCACCCGCCACCTCGAACTTCTGCCACTGCCCGTTCGCAAACACCTCCACCTTCGTCCCAATGCCGCTCTTGTTGTCCGCCAGCCCCGTCAGCGCAATCCGCAGCGAATGATTCTTATTCCCGCCCACATTCCGCAACACCACCGGCGCCCCGTGCAGCTCGGTCACAATCAGGTCCGCTGCTCCGTCTCCATCCACATCGGCCGCAATCACGCTGCGCGCGTCGTGCAACTCCACCTGGTCGAGCCCCAGCGCAGCGCTCACGTCCTCAAATCCCTGCGCCCCCCTGTTGCGAAACACGTGCAGCTCCGTCTTATCGCCAACCTGCAGCACCGCCGCCAGATCGATCCATCCATCGTTGTCGACATCGATCGGCGTCACCCCCCACGCGCCCGTCACGCCCGCCGGAAGCGGCAGCGCCACCCGTTCAAACCTCTTCCCGTCCACATTCCGCCACAGCGTCAGCCCCGGCGCCCCCGCATGCGTCACGGCCACATCCATCCACCCATCTTTGTCGAAATCGAAAACCGCAACGCCCCGCGACGCCGGCAAACTCGTATCCGAATACAGCGGCATCGGCCGAAACGCGCCCTCCCGCTGGTTGAAGTAAACCGTCGGCGCGCCTTGCGTCCCCGTCACCACCAAATCCACTGCGCGATCGTTATTAATGTCCGACAGCATCGCCTGCGTCGTCGTCCCGCTTCCGGCGAGCCCCGTTGGCCCCGTCCATTCGGTAAACGTCGAGTTCCCGTTGTTCCTCCACATCACATTCGGCCCGGACTTCCCGTCCTCTGCAACCGCGCCGGTTACAAATAAGTCCAGGTCCCCGTCGTGATCGAAATCCACAAACGTCAGCCCCGCCGGCTTGTTGCGTTGCGTGATGCCCACCTTCGCCGTCACATCCTCAAACTTGCCATGGCCCAGGTTGCGGTACAGGATCACGCGGTCCGACAACGCCACAGCCAAATCCGGCAGCCCGTCGTTGTCGAAATCTCCCACCGCGCACGCCACCCCATCACCCTGCGCATCCAGCCCCGTCTGGCTCGCGGGAACCTCCTCAAACGACCCGTCGTGCAGATTCTTAAACACGCGCACCGCCGCCGGGCCGCCGCCCATCGCCACCAGATCCTGCGAACCCGGCCCCTCCACATCCAGCACGCAGGCGCCGCCCGCAGCCGCACCGCTCTCGCTCGCCCCCATCTCCACGTGCGAAGGCGCAAACCGCTTCACCGTCTGCGCCTCAAACTTCACTGGAATCATCGCCCCCACCGGCTCCGCCGGCAGCGCCATCTCCTCCATCGCCGAATAGCGCCCGCGCTCTCCGTACCCCACGCTAAGCGGCGACGAAATCTTCGTCTGCGTCAGGTGCTGGAACACCGCCAGGTGCACGTGCGCTTCCTGGATCTTCCCCGCCCTCTGCAGCGCCCGCGCCAGCCCGAACTGCGCCGAGCAGTGCAGCGGATTCAGCTTGAGCGCCGCCTCGAACTCTGCAATCGCCCCATCGAAATTCCCCAGGCTCAGATTCAGCGATCCGACAAAATAGTGCGCGTCCGCGTCATTCGGATCGATCGCCAGCACCTTCTGCATGTCTTCGATCGCCGCCTTCTGGTTCGCCTGATCCATCTCCGTCAGCCCCAGGTTGTACCAGGTCCGCGGATCCTGCGGCGCCATTTTCGCTGCCTCGCGCAGCTCCTGCTCCGCATCCGCCAGCTTCTGCTCGTACAGCAGCGCAATCCCACGGTTCAGCACCGGAATCGCCGAGCTCGGATCGGCCCCATGCGCCTCTTCGAGCTTCGCCGCCGCCTTCTCCGTCAGTTGCTGGTTCATCAGCGCCACGCCGATGCCGTTCAGCCGCGCCGCCTCCAGCCGGTTGTCCGCGCCGGCTTGTCCGGCATCCACGGGCCGCGCCGCCCCCACAGTCAGCGCCGCAGCCGCGGCAACAAAAATCCCCACTACGATGGCGTAAGCACTCTTTTTTGTCATCATGATTCGCGCTTCATTATAGAGAGCCGCACCCACGCCCTGCCTCGATTCCCCCGGCGTAAACCGATTGCGCGTTCGAAGTGTGCTCCGCCCCCGTGAGCGCGACCTGCCTCGACAAGGCAACGCTTCCCCATCAGCGGCAAATCGGACCGCGGCGTTTTTGTATCAGTGCACGACGTTCCGCAAAGGCCTCTTCTGTTTTGACAGGGCAACGCTTCCCGTCAGCGGCAAATCTGACTGATACGTTTCTGTATCAGGGCACGACGTTCCGCAAAGGCCTCAGGGAACCCCTGGCTTCAGTGTCTGCCTGAGGACTCGCGCCCAGCCCCACACCGCGCTCTCCCCAGCCAGGTTCACATTCGCGCCCAGCCCCACACCGCGCTCTCCCCGGCCACCGATGCGCAGGGGCAGGACCGCGAGGTGGGGCGGCCAGGTTCACCCCACAGCAAGAAGCAAACTCTTCTCACGCCACCGGGTCAAACCACTTCTTCCCTGGATTCCGCCCGAAGTACTCCACACAATACCGATTTGAAACCCCAACCTCTCCACCATTCCCGGCTCTCCATCCCCAGCTCGCAATTCCCTCCTCTCACGCACCCACCGCAGCCTCTTCTGGCTTCAGGTGGCACAGCTTCCGCCAAACACGGATGTTTCCCTGCCCTCGGCCAAAGGATCCACACGCTGCTGCGCCCTGCCACAAACTGCTGCGACCACTGCAAAATCAGAGTTGACGGTCACCGCAGCCATGGCTCTCAAGTCAAAGCGACCGCCAGGGAGCGGCGACTCTGCCCGTATCACTCACACCGCACAGTCACCCTGGTTTTGCTCTAAACTGGGGCTTCAGCCCCGGGGAAACCGCTGTGGACCAACATCACCAGTACATCGAGCGCGTCGTCGACCTCACCGACCCTTCCGCCAACCAGATCGACAACCTCTCCCTCGACGAAGCCCGCCGCATCCTCCTCGAAGGCCCCGCCGAATCCGTCCGGCACATCCACGGCTCCTTCGCCCTCATCGCGCGCGCCGGCAAAACCGTGAAAATGGCCCGCTCCCTCGACCGCCCCATGCGCTACTTCCTCGCCAAGCGCCAGGAGGGTCCCGCGCTCATCGTCGCCCACCGCATCGACGCCATTTACGACTGGCTCAAATCCGAAGGCTTCGCCGATCAGTTCCACCCCAGCTACACGCGCATGGTCCCGGCCCACTACGTCGTCGAAATCCAGCTCATCGGCTGCCCCGATCCCGACCCCGTCTACACCCGCTTCTTCACGCCGCGCTCGCCGCTCGATCCATCCCAGGCCCTTCCACCCGACACCGCCGTCATCGGCCGCGCCTACATCGCCGCTCTCGCCGACGAAGTCGCTCTCTGGCTCCAGCGCATCCCGTCCGACGCGCCCATCGGCGTCTGCTTCTCCGGCGGCATCGATTCAGGCAGCGTCTTCCTCGTCGCGTACCGCGCCATGCGCAGGCTGGGCATGAACCCCGCCCGCCTCAAGGCCTTCACCCTCGACTGCGGCAACGGTCCCGACCTGCAACAGGCCCGCCAGTTCCTCGACAGCCTCGGCCTCGCCCTCTTCCTCGAGCCCATCCAGGCCGACCCCGCCACCCTCGACGTCGCCGAATCCATCCGCATCGTCGAAGACTACAAGCCCCTCGACATCGAGTCCGCCACCATGGCCCTCGCCCTCTGCCGCGGCATCCGCGCCCGCTACCCGGACTGGAAATATCTCCTCGACGGCGACGGCGGCGACGAGAACCTCAAGGACTACCCCATCGAGGAGAACCCCGAGCTCACCATCCGCAGCGTCATCAACAACCCCATGCTCTACCAGGAAGGCTGGGGCGTCGGCAAAATCAAACACTCCCTCACCTACTCCGGCGGCCTCTCGCGCTCTTACGCGCGCACCTGGGCGCCCGCGCACCACTGCGGCTTCACCGGATTCAGCCCCTACACCCGCCCCAGCGTCATCGCCGTCGCTGAAGCCATCCCCTTCATCGACATCACCGGCTACTCCGTCGACCGCCTCTACGAATTAAAGGGAGAGATAGTCTCCCGCGGCATCGAAGCCCTCACCGGCCTCAAAATGCCAGTCTTCCCCAAGCGCCGCTTCCAGCACGGAGCGATTCCACTCCAGGCGCTGCGCGAGCGCACGCTCGCCCGCGAAGCCGACTACCGGCAGCAGTTCCTCGCGCTCTATCCATAGCTGCCGCGCGCAGGCCGCCGGGCGAACTCGTACCCTACACCCCCAGCAGCTTTTTCATCTCCTCGATCGTGAAAGCCCGGATGTTCTCGCCGTTCACGAACCCCTTGTAGGCCGTAGCCAGCAGCGCCCGCGAATACGCCTCCTCGTCCGGAAACTCCGTCACCACAATCAGGTCGTGCTGCCCCGTCGTGTACCACGCGTGCTGCAGGCTGCCCCCGTGCGCCGCAAACACTTTGCCCGCTTCTTCCAGCCGCGCCGGCGACTCCTTGATCGCTTCCAGGCCCTTCTGCGTGAATTTCAGCAGCGAAATATAATGCGGCATCGCTGTCCCTCCTTCTCTCGCGTTTCCGCGTTCCGGGTTTCCGCGTTCCGGGTTTCTCCCCGTCGGGCCATCTCCGTTTCGGCAATCTTCTCAATTGAATTTGGGGGAAGCCAATCATACTCTGGCAGAGACGCAATGCGCCGCTCGCCGGATCCCGTGGAACGAAATGCCGCACCCACCCATCTCCCCATCTCACGAACTTTCCTCCTGGCCCGCCCGCGGTGCCGAACGAGACGCGTGGACCCTCGCCCATCGCCCTCCGCGAAACCCGCTCGATCCCTTCCGCCCCTATGCCTTTCTCGTCGAAGAGGAACCCGACGCAGCCGGCGCCATCGTCCCCATCGCCACCATCTTCCTCACCAATCGCGAATGCCCCTGGCGCTGCGTCATGTGCGACCTCTGGCGCAACACCCTCGCGGAATCCACGCCACCCGGCGCCATCCCCACTCAAATCGAATACGCCCTCGACCAGCTACGCAATCGGGTGCCCCACCCTTGTCACGTCCCGGGGTTGGACGTGCACAGGGTGGGGGCCATCAAGCTCTACAACGCCGGCAGCTTCTTCGATCCCCGCGCCATCCCGCCTGAAGACCATCTCGCCATCGCCGACCTCGTCCGCCCCTTCGACCGCGTCATCGTCGAATGCCATCCCGCCCTAGTCAACGATGCCTGCCTGCGCTTCCGCGACCTGCTCAGCGGCCAGTTTGAGATCGCCATGGGCCTCGAAACCGCCCACCCCACCGTCCTCGAAAAACTGAACAAGCGTCTCACCCTTGACCAGTTCCAGGCCGCCGCTGAATTCCTGCGCCGCAACCAGATCGACCTCCGCGTTTTCATCCTCGTCCAGCCACCCTTCATGGCTCCGGAAGAGTCCCTTCACTGGGCGCAGCGTTCGCTCCACTTCGCCTTCGACTGCGGCGCCACCGCCGCCACCCTCATCCCCACACGCGGCGGCAACGGAGCCATGGAAGCCCTCGCCGCCTCCGGCGACTTCACTCCGCCCGCGCTCGCCACCCTCGAATCCGCCGTCGATTATGGCCTCAGCCTCCAACGCGGCCGAGTCTTCTCCGATCTCTGGGATCTCCCCCGCCCCATCGACTGCCCGGCGTGCTGCGAAGCCCGCATCGCCCGCCTCCGCGCCATGAATCTCTCCCAGACCGTCGCGCCGCGCATCCTATGCGATCGTTGTGGAGGCCGCTCGTGAGCGAATCGCCCAGCCGCGAAATCTACGACCTCGCCGTCGTCGGCTCCGGCTTCGCCGGCTCCCTCATCGCCGGCATCGCCCGCCGCCTCGGCCGCTCCGTCGTCCTCATCGAGCGCGGCCGCCATCCTCGCTTCGCCATCGGCGAGTCCTCCACGCCGCTCTCCAATCTCCTCCTCGAAGAGCTCGCCACCCGCTACTCCCTCGCCGAGCTGCGCCCCCTCAGCAAATGGGGAACCTGGCAGCGCGCCCACCCCGAGATCCCCTGCGGCCTCAAGCGCGGATTCACCTTTTACCACCACTTGCTCGACCACCCCGCCGCGCACCACTCCGATCTCGACCGCCGCAACCAGCTCCTCGTCGCCGCCAGCCCCCACGACGCCATCGCCGATACCCATTGGTTCCGCGCTGACTTCGACCACTTTCTCGTCCAGGCTGCCCAGCGCGCAGAGGTTGAGTACTACGACCATGTCCACCTCACCCGCTTCACCGATTGCGGCGGGCATGTGCTGCTCGAAGGCTGCCGCCCGGAACCTGAAACCGCGCCTGGAGCCCCGCGCTCCTCGCCTGCCATCGCCTTTCGCGCCCGCTTCGTCCTCGATGCCACCGGCCCGCGCGGCTTCCTCCACCGCGCTCTCCATCTCGGCGAACTGCCCTTGTCGGACATGCCCGCCACCCAGGCCCTCTACACCCACTTCACCGGCGTCGGACGTCTCGAGGAGCAGTTCCACTTTCCGGGTGCCCCACCCTTATCGCCCTCTTTTGGCGACAGGGTCGGTGCCACTCCCTACCCCGTCGACGATGCCGCGGTTCACCACATCTTCCCCGGCGGATGGATCTGGGTCCTCCGCTTCAACAACGGCGTCACCAGCGCTGGCGTCGCCTTCACGGATGCCGCCGCCGCCCGCTTCGGCCTCAGTCCCGCCCCCGGCTCATCTGACTGCCAGCCCCGCTACGCCGCCGCCTGGAATCAGCTCGTCGCCCGCATCCCGGCACTCTCCCGGCAGTTTTCCGGCGCCCATCCCGTCCGGCCCTTCACCCACATCCCCCGCCTCAGCTTTCGCAGCGCACAAATCGTCGGCCCTCGCTGGGCTCTGCTGCCCTCCGCCGCCGGTTTCGTTGACCCGCTGCTCTCCACCGGTTTTCCCCTTGCTCTCCTCGGCATCCAGCGCCTCGCCGCCATCCTCGAATCCGGCACTGAGTCAACCGATTTCCTTGCCCAGCTCGCCGCCTACGCCGCCCAAACCGACGCCGAGCTCCTCGCCGCTGCCCGCCTCATCGGCGCACTCTACGCCTCCATGGACAACTTCCCCGTCTTCTCCGCGCTCTCCATGCTCTACTTCGCCGCCGTCAGCTACTCCGAGGCCGCGCACCGCCTCGGCAAGCCGCAGCTCGCCTCGTCCTTCCTGTTGCACGACCACCCGCACTTCGGCCCCGCCATGCGCGATCTCCTCGCGCAATCCCGCGCCGTCCGCACTCCCGAACAATCCGCCCGATTTTCTGAAAATGTGCGCCGCGCCATCGACCCCATCAACGTGGCCGGCCTCGCCGATCCCAGCCGCCGCAACTGGTACCCCATCGACGCCAACGACCTCTTCGCGAACGCGCACAAACTCCACGCCACGCGAGAAGAGATTGAGAATCTCCTCAACCGCTGCGGCTTCTACCCTCAAATCACTTCTGCTGTATAGCTTTTGGCGCGAAGCGCCCTATGCCTGGACGGCCAGTCCCTCAGCCCCCGATGTGCACCATGCTCCGCGACGGCTTCAGAAACCCCGGCTCCCCAATGTGGTGCCGCGCTTCCTTCTGGTCCACCGTCCGCCGGATGAACGCCGCCATCTCCTCATCGCTCCCGCCGTGGCGCATCACTCCATACAGATCGTGCTCCATCTGCGAGAACAGGCACGTCCGAATCTTCCCGTCCGACGTCAGCCGCACCCGGCTGCATGCCCCGCAAAAGGCCTGCGTCACTGGCGCAATAATCCCAATCTCCCCCACTCCGTCGTCGAACGTGTACCGCACCGCCGTCTCGCTCGCCGCGTTCGGCGCCATGGTTCGCAGCGGCCGAAAGCCGCTCAGCGCCGCCACAATCTCCTTCAGCCCCACCACTGACTCCGGCGTCCACCGGCGATCCTCCTCGAGCGGCATGAACTCGATAAACCGCACAATCACGCCTTCCTCGCGGGAGAACTGTGCAAACGGCACAATCTGGTCCTCATTAAACCCGCGCAGCAGCACGCAGTTCACCTTCACCGGCGCCAGCCCCGCCCGTTTTGCCGCACGCACGCCTGCCAGCACGCGCCCATAGCTTCCCGGCACACGCGTAATCCGCGCGAATTTCTCCGCGTCCACGGCATCCATACTCACCGTAATGCGGCTCAGCCCCGCCGCGCGCAGCGGCTCCGCCATCTCTTCCAGCAGATGCCCATTGGTGGTCAGCGCCAGGTCCAGCGGTTCGCCGGCCAGCGTCCGCATTCGGCTCAGCTCCCGCACCAACTCCAGCAGCCCCCTGCGCAGCAGCGGCTCCCCGCCCGTCAGACGGATCTTTTCGATCCCCAGTTCGACAAATACTCGCGCCATGCGCACATAGTCGTCGATCGGCAGGTCGGCATACACCGCGCCCTCATTGCCGGTCCGGCAATACACGCACTTGTAATTGCACCGGTCGGTGACGGAGATGCGCAGATCCGTGATCGCCCGCCCGTAGCGGTCGGTCAAAGGCCGCGACGCGGACTTCCCGGTCAGGACGTTCGGGCTGGGGGCTGCAACAGGCGCCATGGGCTCACTTTACTTCGATGCGGGCCCGTCGCGCCAGTTTCACGCCGTCCTGCGAGCCTCCGGTGTCCGTCTCCGTACCGGCAGTCGCGCCCAGGCGTGAAAGCGCGTATTGCACACCATGCAGCGGTACGGACGTAATCCGATCATGCGCAGCGGCCAGTCGCCCCAGCGCATGTGCGAGCGTCGCAGATCGTCTCCGTCCTCGCAGCCCGGACACTTCAGCGCCTTCTTCGTCATAGACCCCTGGCCTTCTTTCCGATTCGCCGCCAGCCAAACTGATCCAGGATCTCGTCGTCGGGATGCATGCCGGGCACCCCTGCCGGCGCAGGCGAATAATCCCGCCTTCTGTATAAAGCGTTGACCGCAACCGCGCCCAGGATCTGGGTTTCATCGTGGATGCTCGGCTCTTCGATTCGCCTGCGTCGAATACCGCATCGACACCGGCTACCAGGGCAAAAAATTCTGGTGAATCAGCCGTGAAGCATCCCTTCGCCGCCAGGATTGCTGTTGACTCATCTGCTGTCTCGATGAACAGCATGAGAACTAACCAGTAATGGGGATTTCCGCCTTCACTATCTCATGCCTGCTGAGCCCACGCAAATTCTCAATGCGATCGCAATTCCTGAGTCGGTGTATCCCGAAGCCGCTGCACTCAAGTCGACGCGACCCTCAGGGAGCGGCGACCCTGCATTGAATCCGAAAGGCCACAGGAACTCAGAAATTGCAGTCCAGCCCCCTCACATCCCGTCGTAATTGGGTCCCCCTCCTCCTTCCGGTGGAACCCACCGAATGATCTGGTACGGGTCCATAATGTCGCACGTCTTGCAGTGCACACAGTTGGTGAAGTTAATCCGCAATTCCCTCCTCTGCATCCTCACCCCGGCAGCCGTGACTTCCTCCGCGTCGGCCATCTCGTACACCGCTGCCGGACAAAAATACTGGCACGGGTTCCCGAATTCCCGCACGCACCGGCTGCCGCACACATTCAGGTCTTCCACCACCAGATGTACCGGCTGATCTTCCTCATGCCTCGTGCCGGAGTGATAAACATCCGTCAGCCGGTCGAACGTCAGCTTCCCGTCGCCTTTGGCATTCCCCGTCATCGCCGCCCGCGCGGTATCCGCTGGTCCCGCCGCGTCCACCTGCCGCATCCGTGTATACCCTGCAGGATTCCTGCCATCCCGTCCCAGGTTGCTTCCCCGCAGCACCTGCTGGATGCCCGCCTTCACCATCCCTTCCAGCAGCCCGTGCTCGAACCCCTGGTGGAAATTCCGCACCGGCCACAATTCCTCGCGAATCCAGCTCTTGTCCACGGTTGTCTTGTACGACTCGAGCGTCTCCGCTGAGCTGTCCCCGCTCACCATCGCCTCGAACGCCGTCTCCGCCGCCAGCATCCCGCTCTTCATCGCCAGGTGAATCCCCTTCAGCCGCTGCGAATTCAAAAAGCTCGCCGCATCCCCCAGCAGCATCCACCCGTTCCCGTAAATCCGCGGTATCGTCAGCCATCCGCCGTAGGGCAGCGTCTTCGCTCCGTAGCGGACCATCTTCCCGCCCTCCAGAATCCGCCGCCCAAACCGGTGCTCCTTGAAGCTCTGGAAAACGTGATGCGGATCGGTGCGCGGATCCTCGTAATCCAGCCCCGTCACATATCCCACGCTCACCAGCGTGTCCGTGATCCCATACACCCACGCCCCGCCGTACTCCCTCGTCGTCAGCGGATACCCCAGCGTGTAAATCACCTCGCCCTTCGCCACTCGCCCCGCCGGAATCTCCCACAACTCCTTGATCCCCAGCCCATACGTCTGCGCGTGCTCCGGATCCTCGAGGCCCAGCCGCTGGATCAGTTCCTTCGCGCAGTTGCCCCGTGTCCCCTCCGCCAAAATCGTGATCTTCGCCCGCAGCTCGTATCCCGGCTCGAAATTTCCCTTCGGCTGCCCCTCCTTGTCCACCCCCTTGTCGTCCGTCCGTACCCCTGCCACGCGCAGGTCGTCACCTGGGCTCGACTGCCTTTCCAGGGCCCCCGTCGAGCCATCTTTTGCTTCGATGGGTTCGTACAGCAGCTCCGACCCCGCGAACCCGGTAAACACTGTGATCCCCGCCTCTTCCACCTTCTGCCCCAGCCACTTCACCAGCCGGTTCAGCGAGACGACGTAATTTCCGTGTTCCCGCAGCGGCGGCGGCACCAGGGGGAATTTATGCTGGCCCTTCCGCGTCAGAAACCATACCGACTCCTTCGTCACCTCCGCGTCCAGCGGCGCATCCTTCTCGAAATCCGGCAACAACTCCTTCAGCGCCCGTGGATCCAGCAGCGCCCCCGACAAACAGTGCTGCCCCACCTCGCGCGACTTCTCCAGCACATAAATGTTGTCTTTCGACAGCGGCTCATCCGGCCCCGCGGCATTGTACGCATCGATCAGCTGCGCCAGACGCAGCGCGCACGCCATCCCCGCCGGCCCTCCGCCGACGATCACCACATCCGCCTCCATCTGCGGACGCTCTACTCCCTCCAGGGGCTTGCGAAAGGTCATCATGAAGTGCGGGATCTCCTGAGGCCGATGCGACCGACTATCTTACCAGGCCCGCCTCATGGGATGCAGCCACGCCCAAATGCCCCCTTAAAGAAGGGACGGGGAGACGGCCGAATATAGCACCGGAGCGGCACCACGCCCCCTGCTCACCGCCGTATAGCTGACCGCTTCTTGGCTGGCCGGCTTTCAGCTGGCCGCATTTTCGCTGACAGCTCTTTAGCTGGCCGGCTCACCAGCTCAGCTATCCGCTATCAGCTATCAGCCATCAGCTATCAGCCATCAGCTATCCGCTATCCGCTATCCGCTAACCGGCTATCAGCTCCCAGCTCCCAGCTCCCAGCTCCCCACTTCCAGCTCCCGGCTCCCAGCTCCCAGCTTCCCGCTTCCCGCTACCCGCTGCCTTTGGCCTTCTTCACTTCTTCGGTCAGCGCAGGAACAATCTGAAACAAATCCCCCACCACCGCTACATCGGCAATCTCAAAAATCGGCGCCTCGGGATCCTTGTTGATCGCCACAATCGTCCGCGACCCCTTCATCCCCACAATGTGCTGGATCGCCCCGCTCACCCCCAGCGCCACATACAGCTTCGGCGCCACCGTCTGCCCCGACGACCCAATCTGCCGCTCCAGCGGCAGCCACCCGTTATCGCAGATCGGACGCGACGCCGCCACTTCGCCGCCCAGCGCCGCCGCCAGGTTCTCCGCCAGCGCCATGTTCTTCTGCTCTTTGATCCCGCGCCCCACGGCTACAATCACCTCCGCCTGCGACAAGTCGACGGTCTCCTTCGCTTCCTGGAATACCTCATGCGGCACCACCCGCGCCGGCACATCGGCAACCGCAGCGGTTACAGTTTCGACCGACCCGCCGCCGCCCTCCGCCTGATCCCCGCGAAACGAGCCGATCTGCAGCGTCGCCATCCACGGAGCATCCCCGCCGAAGGACACGTCCGCCACAAACTTCCCCTGAAACATCTGCCGCGTAAACAGCAGCGTCCCGTTTTCATACTTGTATCCGGTCGCGTCTGAAATCAGCGTCCGGTCCAGCGCCAGCGCCAGCCGAGGCGCAAAATCCCGCACCTGGTATGTGTGCGGAAACAGCACCAGCTTCGGCTGCTTTTCTTCGATGAATTTCTTCAGCGCGTAGACGTAGGCATCCGACGTGTAAGCCGTGAGCGCCGCGCCTTCCAGCGCATAAACCTTCCCGCTCGTTTTCGCCGCCAACTCCTGCGCCAGCGCGCCAATCTCCGCGCCCGGCAGCACCACCTCCACCGCCCAGCCCGTCTGTTTGGCCAGGCTCTGCGCACCCGCCAGCGTCTCAAAGGAAACGCGGTTCAGCTTGCCGTCCCGCTGTTCCGCCACCACCAGAATTGTGTCCGCCATACACACGTTAGGGGAGCCAACTGTCAGCTCCCCTCCATCCCCTCGCAAGATTTTCAGCAGTTTCGCCTAACTCGCTGCCAGCTTCTCTACCCGCTATCCGCCACCAGCTTTTCGCTAAACCCTAAACCCTGGCCCCTATACCCTGCTTCTCAGTACTCGTGCAACCGCCCGCGCCGCAGATACGTCCCGTAGATCCCGAACACGACCGCCAGAATGCCGCACACCACGTTGTAATAGAACATCGGATGCACCCAGCCCGGCCCGTACGTCAGATCCTGCCCCGACCACACCAGCAGCAGCACCGCGAAAAATGCAAACTCCCCCGATATAACCTGGCAGGCCAGCCCCCACTGCCGCCGCTTGTCCAGCGCTACCACCTGGTCCGGCGTCAGATTCCGTTCTGCCTCAGGGATGTTCATGTTCGCCATCGTCTGTCCCTCTCCTCCGTCTGGATTGCGATCCATTATAACCGCGCAATCGGCCTGGTTTCGGTCCCTAAACCCTATACCCTAATCTCTGATCCCTAATCCCTGTTCCCCTGCTCTCACAGCACCCGCGCCTCGTCGCGCAGATACTCCACCACCCTCTTCGCCGCCTCGCCCACCGGACCCTCGATCTTCCGCGTCTGCTTCTGGCTCCCCGGCACATACAGCCGTTCGATTTTCTGCATGTGCGGGCTCAGTTTCCCTTCCACCTCTGCCCACGTCACCTTGCGCAGCGGCTTCATCTTTGCCTGCTTAATTCCGATCAGCGTCGCGTACCGCAGCTTATTGATCCCGCTCTGGATCGTCAGCACCGCCCCACCCCGGCGAGCCGGATCGCCGGAGACCGTCGGCATCTCGATGTACTGGTAATGCCCACCCTCCAGCTCGCGCTTCAGCTTCAAACCGCCATCGGCCTTTTCAATCCCGATAATGATGGTCGCGTGCGGAATCCCCAGGATCTCCGCCAGCAGCACGCCCGTCTGTGCCGCCCCAAAGTCGTCCGACTGCAGCCCCGTCACGATCAGGTCGAAATTCTCTCCCGCAATCGCCGCCGCCAGCGCCCGCGCCGTGTTCGCCGCATCCAGCTGCGCAAACCGGTCGTCTTCCAAATGGATCGCCCGATCCGCGCCCTTGGCCAGCGCCTCCCGCAGCACCTGCTGGCTGCGTGCCGGACCCGCCGTAATCGCCGTCACCTCGCCGCCGTGCTTTTCCTTCTGTCGCAGCGCTTCTTCCAGCGCATACGCGTCCGGCTCATTGGTCTCCCACGACACGTCGTCGCGAATCCACGTCGCTGTCTCGTTCAGCCGCAGCGGCGCATCCTTCTGCGGAACCTGCTTGATGCACACCAGGATTTTCATATTGGAAAGTTCAGAACCACCGCAAAGTATAGCGGAGCCAGCGCGTAGCTGGCTGCGGCGCGCCCTATAGCCTGGCCTTGAGCGTGCTCCCAGGGTTCGGGACACGGGATTCCGCATCCCGCCAAACTCCACGACGCGACCCGATCCGTCCTACACCCTACCCGCTACCTGCGATCCGCTGTCCGCCATCCGCTACCCGCTATCCGCTGCCCTACTGCGGTGTAATCACCCGCCGCTGCGGCGTCGCTGGCGCCGGGTTCGCGTTCCCGCTGTCCGCCGCGTCCGACATCGAAGCCAGCTCGCTCTTCCCGTACTTCGGCGCACTCACGTAACCGTGAATGTGGTCCTTGGTGATGGTGTTGATCACCACCTCCGTCGGCTGCTCGCTGTCCGCCGCGTAGAACATCACCGGCTGATCCAGGTTCACGTGCTTCTGCGTCAGGCTGCGGTCGTCCACCATCAGCTGCAGATCGGCGTACTGATGCTTCACGTTGGCCTTGCGCAGGCTGATGCCCACCGGCCCCTCGCGCTGGAACTGCTTGTCCTTATTCAGGTCGAACTCCACGTAGTTCCGCTGGCCCTTCGCCTCCAGCACCATCAGCTCGCCATGGTTGCGCGCAATCCCTCCGCTCAGCTGCGTGCTGGTGCTGGCCAGGTCGCCCCGCGTCTGCTCGATCTCCTGCTCCTGCTTGTCCAGCTGCGTCTGCATCTTCTTCCAGCGCGAATCCACCACCCGTCCGGCATGCGGCTTGCCCATCCGGTGCACGATCGGCTGCACCTGCGCCTGCTGCTGCTGCGCCTGCTGGGCCGCCGCCTGCTGCTGCTCCTGGGTGGCCATCGCGTTCACCCTGGCCGTCAGGTCCGTCAGCTGGCTGCGCGTCGAAGCCAGCTCCGTAGTCATCTGCTGGTTCTGTGCCGTCAGATGCTCGGCCGCGTGATGCTCGTGCACCGCATAGCTCACTCCCGCAATCGCCACCGCCACCGCGGCCATCAGAGGAGCCGCAAATTTCACCACCGGCGAAACCGTATTGATCGAATAGTCTTCCATAGTGCCTCCGGAGACAACCAAACCGTGCTCTCGCCGCAAGCACGCGCGCCTCCATCCTCTCGTGCCAACAACCCATTCTTTTTCATTTATTTGCAGCAAGAGCACCGACTGCTGCGGACAGAAATTCCCAGCTCCGTGAAAATCTTGCCTGGCGAAACCCTGCCGTCCGCGTCAGGAACCCCTATTTCCTGATCTCCTCGAGCATCTTTTCCCGCAGCATCATATTGACTTTCGTCTGATACCCGCTGCCTTTGCCTTTGAGCCACGCCAGCACGTCCGCATCCAGCCGGATCGACACCGGCTGCTTCACCGGTCGATACCATTTTCCCCGCACCGCGTTCTTCCACGCCCCCGACGGCAGCTCCGGAATATCCGACGTGTCCACGGCATCCTCCGGCATCCGCGCCAGCGCCTGCACTTCCTGCCTCTGACGAGCCGTCAAAGCCTGTCCCGGCTTCAACTCGTAGGTCACCGTCTTAGTCTTCGTTCGCTTCTTCATATTCCTTGCGCTCCCGCCTCGTCACTCTGCGTGCCGAGATGATGCGAAGCATCTCTTCGTCCTCATCGGCCACCGCATACGCCACCAGCAACAGCAGAACTCCACCCACCCGGCCGATGCTTTGCCAGCGCTGCTCCCCATCCACAATCCGATCTTCGCGAGTCATATGCAGCGGATCGAGAAACACCTGAGCTGCCGTGTCGAAGCTGATGCCGTGCTTCTTTCGATTGCTCCGGTCCTTCGCCTCATCCCAGACGAATCGCATCTGTATATACGGTATCGCATATACAAAACCGGGTGCAAGTCGACCTCAATCCCTGGCAAACCCGCTAAACTGGAAAGAGAGCCGTTCTCATCCCCATCCCCTGAGAGCTTCATGATTTCTGTCTCCGACATCACTATGCGCTACGGCGCAAAAATCCTCTTTGAAGAGGTCACAACCTCCTTCACGCCCGGCCGCCGCTACGGCCTCACCGGCCCCAACGGCGCCGGCAAATCCACCTTCATGAAGATCCTCTCCGGCGATCTCGACCCCCAGAAGGGCAACGTCGTCCGCCCCCGCAAGCTCTCCGTCCTCAGCCAGGATCAGTACGCCTTTGACGCCTTCCGCGTCATCGACACCGTCATCATGGGCAACAAGGGCCTCTGGGCCGCCCTCGCCGAGCGCGACAAAATCTACGAAAAGTCCGAGCTCACCGACGACGACGGCATGCGCCTCGCCGAACTGGAAGGCATCGTCGGCGAAGAAGACGGCTACACCGCCGAATCCGACGCCGCCGTCCTCCTCCAGGGCCTCGACATCCCCGACGAGCTCCACGAGCGCAAAATGTCCGAGCTCCAGGGCGGCCAGAAGGTCCGCGTCCTCCTCGCCCAGGCGCTCTTCGGCAAGCCCCAGGCTCTCCTGCTCGACGAGCCCACCAACTACCTCGATCTCGACTCCATCCACTGGCTCCAGGACTTCCTCGGCCGCTTCGAAGGCACCCTCATCACCATCTCCCACGACCGCCACTTCCTCAACTCGGTCTGCACCCACATCGCCGACATTGACTACCAGACCATCATCACTTACACCGGCGGCTACGACGACATGGTGCTGGCCAAGACCCAGATCCGCTCCCGCCTCGAGTCGGAGAACGCCCAGCGCGAAAAGAAAATCGCCCAGCTCAACGAGTTCATCGCCCGCTTCTCCGCCGGAACCCGCTCCTCCCAGGTCACCAGCCGTAAAAAGGAAGTAGAACGGTTACAAACTACCGAGCTCGCCCGCTCCAATATCCAGCGCCCCTACATCCGCTTCGATCAGAACCGTCCCTCCGGCAAATATGTCGTCGACATCGAAGGCCTGCGCAAGGCCTATGACAGTCTCGTCGTGATCGATGGCTTCTCCGCCGGCATCATGCGCGGCGAAAAAATCGCTCTCCTCGGCCGTAACGCCCAGGGCAAGACCACCATGCTCAAGTCCCTGCTTGCCAACCAGCCGGACTACGCCGAGAAGGGTTTCACCCTCGACGCCGGCAACGTGAAGTGGGGCCACGAAGTCCAGATCGGCTACTTCCCCCAGGACAATACCGGCGTCATCGAGCCCGGCACCACCGCCCTCGACTGGCTCCGCCAGTTCGACGCCAAAGCCACCACCGAAGACATCCGCGGCATCCTCGGCCAGATGCTCTTCCGCGGCGAAGAGGGCCTCAAGCCCACCGCTGCGCTCTCCGGCGGCGAGGCCGCGCGCCTGCTCTTCTGCAAGCTCATGCTGCAGAAGCCCAACCTGCTCATCCTCGACGAGCCCACCAACCACCTCGACCTCGAAGCCATCAACGCCCTCAACATCGCGCTGCAGAAGTACGAAGGCACGGTCCTCCTCGTCAGCCACGACTACGACCTCATCGACGAAGTCGCCACCCGCATCTGGCATTTTGAAAACGGCGCCATCGAGGACTTCAAAGGCCCCTGGGAGGAATACCAGCAAGCCGTCGCCGCCGCCCGCTAGGGGGCTGTCCCAGGGACGTCGTTACCAGCATCGTTTCGCACCTGGTCCGGCCCGGCGCTTTGAAGGGGCACGGCTTCAGCCGCGCCAAAAGCGCCCCAAAATAATAACCCGGCCTTCAGCCCCGGCGCGAAGCGGGTCGTGCGCAGCACGACGACGGTAGAAGCGCCGGGTTTCAACCCGGCGAACACCCTCCCCACAACACATCGGCCTTCAGGCCCGGCGCTTTGAAAGCGCACGGCTTCAGCCGTGCCAAAAGCGCCCCAAAATAATAACCCGGCCTTCAGCCCCGGCGCGAAGCGGGTCGTGCGCAGCACGACGACGGTAGAAGCGCCGGGTTTCAACCCGGCGAACACCCGCCCCAAAACACATCGGCCTTCAGGCCCAGCGCTTTGAAGGGGCACGGCTTCAGCCGTGCCGTAACAGCCGCACCATGAATCCGGCTTTAGCCCCTGAGGAGTGGTTTTTAGAGCCCCCGCGCGTCTTTTTCCGCCGCCTCTTTAGGCCGGGCACCAGGCATCGCGAAATTGCTGGCTTCAGTGTCTGCATCAGCATTCGCGCTCAGCCCCACACCGCGCTCTCCCCGGCCATCGATGCGCCCGGGGAAGGACGGCGAGCCGAGGCGAGGCGGCCAGGTTCACCCCACAGAAAGAAGCAAACTCTTTTTATGCCAGCGGGTCAACCCACCTTTTCCCTGACCTCAACCCGAAGTACCCCACGCAGAACCGATTTGAATCATCAGCTCCTCCTCCGGCTCTCATTTCCTGGCTCTCGATTCCCGGTTCTCACGCACACACCGAAGCCCACCGGGTACCCGACCTTATTTGTGCCCGCTGTTGGCATAAATAGGGGTGGGCCAGCCCTACTGCGCGTAATACTGCGGCGGCAGCTGCGAATTCCCCACCCTCGCGTCGAGCTGGTAGCAGAAATGACCGCTCGGATGAACCCACGGATCAGGCCCCGCACCCGTGTCCCGCGTGTCGCTCTTCCGCTGAAACCGCGCGCACAGCACATACCGGCTGCCCTGCTCCGCGCGGTATTCGTACCGCGCGCCCGTCAGCGGGTCGGCGTAGCGGCCGTCCGCCAGTTCCTCCAGGCTCGCCGGCAGCTGCGATCCATGGGCCGTCCAGTAGATGTCAATTTCACTGCTCAGTCGAAACAGCTCTTGCACCCGCTCGTTGTCCGCGCGCATCTCCCGCTGCACCCGCGGTGTTCCCAGCTGCAGAAATCCGAAGACCACCCCCAGGGCCACGAACGCTGTGCTCACGCCGGCCGCAATCCGGTCCCGCCCCTTCCGCTGCGCCCGCTCGTCCGTCTTCCGCAGGCCGCCGAAATAGTAAACGAACACGCCCCCGGAAAGTGCCAGCACCACCAGCGATTTTGCGATGAACTGCGACCTCAGCTCTCCCTGCAGCAGATACGACAGCACCTGGATCAGATCGCCCATGAAAACGCAGGCGGCAATCACCAGAGCAAGGTAGGTCAGCCATTTCCGAACCGCCGAATCCTGCCGCTCCGGATGCGCCGCCACATCGCCCGCCACCACGCGCGAGATCAGCAGATAAATGGGAAACGCCACCAGGATCGCGGCCAGCGACCACGTCACCTCGGTCAAATTCCACGCTTGCCCATACCCGGTGAACAGCGGATCGGCCCGCCAGCGATCGATCAGCGCGAACCACAGGGCTCCCAGCGCGATCGTCCACGTCGCCAGCGTCGAAAAAACCAGCAGGTAGAAAAACGCCTCTTTCGCCGCCGCGCCGCTCCCCGCCCGCTTCGGAATCTCCACGCCCGTCACGCGCTCGTAGTAGCTCGCCAGCGCCTCGTACACATCCCGCTCCGGCCAGCCCCGTGCCGTCAGAATGCCCACCAGCGTCTCCTGCGGCACACCCGCCGCCACCGCCTTCTCGATCAGCGTCGCAATTTTCGATTCCGCAGGCACAGGCATGTTGTACATCAATTGCGTCAGCCCGGCGCGAAATACTTTCCCCGCCCGACGCGCTACCCGCGACCCGCTATCCGCCATCCGCTACGCGCTCCCAGCTCCCAGCTCCCAGCTCCCAGCTGCCCTTCCGCCCTTGTTCCCCACTCGCGTCAAAATGTACGATGAGGCGCAACCCTTCGCGAGAGAATCCATCTCATGCCGGATTTTTCCGACCAGGTGAAAACGCCGCCCGTTCGCCCCGCGCCGCTTGGCCGCACCGTCGGCCGTTTCCGGATTGAGGCGCTGCTCGGCTCCGGCGGCATGGGTGAGGTCTATCGTGCCTTCGATACCACCCTGCAGCGCCCCGTCGCCATCAAGCGCATGTTCTGGCGCGACGCCACCGCCGCCGCCGATCGCAGCCTCTTCCTCCGCGAAGGCCAGCGCGCCTCCGCCCTCAACCACCCCAACATCGCCGCCATCTACGACGTCATCGAGGAGAAAGACGACGTTCTCCTCGTCATGGAGTTCGTCGCCGGCTCCACGCTCCGCGAGCAGCTCGGCACCCCCATGCCTCTCGAGCGCTTCTTCTCCATCGCACTCCAGTGCGTCGACGCGCTCGCCGCCGCGCATGGCAAGGGCATCCTCCACGGTGACGTCAAGCCGGAAAACATCATGCTCACCCCCGCCGCCCAGGTCAAGCTGCTCGACTTCGGCGTCGCCCGCCGCCTTCCCGGTTCCGATCCCTCCTGGGCCACAGCGATCACACAGACGCTTTCCGGGCAGCGCATGATGGCCGGCACTCCCGTCTACATGTCCCCTGAAGTCCTCCGCGGCGACATGCCCGACGCCCGCGCCGACATCTTCGCCCTCGGCATTGTCTTCTACGAGATGCTCTCCGGCCGTCATCCCTTCCTGGGCCCCAACATCACCGTCACCACCGCGCAAATCCTCAACGAGCGCGAGGCCGCCGACCTCGACCGCTCTCCCGCCAGGATTCCCGCTCGGCTTGCCTCGGTCGTCGCGCGCGCCCTCATGAAGGATCCCACCCGCCGCTACACTGACACGCACGAGCTGCGCCGCGATCTCGAAGCCGTCCGTCAGGGCCGTCGCCCCGCGCGCTCCGGAGCGCGCCCCCTGGCGCAATGGATTGCCTTCGCTGCCCTCGTCGCCCTGGTCGTCGTCGCCTTTCTCGCGCTGCTTCCCGGCTCGCAGTCCCGCATCGCCGCATGGTGGAAGCACCATCGGCATTCGCCCTCCACCGTCGCCGCCGCGCCGCGCCTCGCCGTCCTCCCGCCGCATATCGACGGCGCCAGCCCCGGCCTCACCGCCTTCGCCGATGGGCTCTCCGCAACCGTCGCCGCCAGGCTCTCCACCCTCTCGCAGAACCACGATCTGCAGGTCATCGACTCCAGCCGCGTCGAAGCCGCTCAGGCCGCCGCTCCCGGCCTGGCCATGCATACGCTCGGCGCCAACATGACCCTCCAGATGGAGGTCCAGCAGTCGCCCCAGTTGAATCGTGTCGTCTGGACCCTCACCAGCACCAAATCCGGCCAAACCCTCGCCGCGCACACCCTCACGGCCCCCCTGTCCGATCCCTTCACCCTCCAGGACCAGGTCGCCGACGGCGTCATCCGCGCCCTCCAGATCACCCTCCGCCCCGACGAGCAGGCTGCGCTCGCCGTCCACGGCACCGTCGACCCTGCCGCGTACGAGTATTACCTCCAGGGTCACGGCTATCTCGAAGCGCCCGCCCGCCCCGGCAATATCGCCAACGCTCTTGAGGTCCTCAATCGAGCCCTCAGCGTCGATCCCAACTTCGGCCGTGCTTATGCGGAACGCGGCAGGGCCTACTGGCTCGACTACACCGTCACGAAGCAGACCTCCTGGGTCGACAAAGCCCGCGGCGACTGCTCCAAAGCCGTCAGCCTCGGCAACGCCGGTGCCGATGGGCACCAGTGCATGGGTCTGGTCGACGCCGGAACCGGTCAGTACCAGCAGGCCGCCGCCGAGTATCAGAAGGCCATCCAGCTCGAACCCACCGACGAACGCGCCTACGTCGGCCTCGCCGACGCCTATGCCAGAATGAACCGGCTCTCCGACGCGGAAAACACCTACCGCCAGGCCATCGCCGCCAATCCCAACTCCGTCTATGCCTGTGAGCGCCTCGGCATCTTTTATCTGCAGCAGGCCGAGTACGCCAAGGCTGCCGGTCTCTTTCAGAAAGCCATCGACCTCGCCCCGGAAAACCATATCGATTACAGCAACCTCGGCGCCGCCTACTTATATCTTGGCAACTACCCCGCCGCCATCGCCGCCTTTCAGCAGTCGCTCAAACTCCACGCCGCTCCCGGCGCCTACGCGAACCTCGGCACCGCCTATTATCAGTCGCGTAACTTTGCCGACGCCGCGCGTAACTACGAGCTGGCCCTCCATTACAATCAGAACGACCCGGATATGTGGGGCAATCTGGCCGATGCCGATCACTTCAGCGGCCAGCAGGCCAAAGCGCTTGACGCTTATAAGAAGCAGTTATTTCTGCTGAACGATCAGTTAAAGGTCAATCCCCGCGACGCTCAGCTGCAGGGTGAAGTCGCCTCCTGCTACGCGAGCCTCGGCGACAAGACCCAGGCCGCCGCTCATCTCGCCCTCTCGCTCGAGCTCGGCCGCGGCAACAAGGACCTGCTCTTCAACGCCGCCGTGGTGTATAACGATCTCGGCGAAACCGGCGATGCTCTGGAGTGGCTGCACAAATCCTTCGTCGCCGGCTACTCCGCTGCCATCGTCCGCGATTCCCCGGAGTTCGATAACCTGCGCGGCAATCCCCAGTTTCAGCAGCTTCTCAGCCAGGCTTTGACGAAATAGCTCCCCCAAATCGTTCGCTAAGCAGTTCGTCCATTACCTTGCTTCTTCAACCGCAGCCGTGTTCAGAACGAAAGGAGCAGTCATGCAGCGCGCATTCAATGCTTACAGCCCCACCATCGTCACCTACCCCGGCGAACAATTCGTGTGGACCGTCAACCAGGCCGAGTTAGGCTCGGCGGCCAGCATCCATATATCCTCCACCGATCCAAATTGGCCGCTTACTCCAAAAACCTTCGATGTTACCCCCGGCTCCAACAATCTCGCCACGGTCAGCAATACGGCGGCCGGCACCGAGGCCACGTTCACCTGCTCCCCGGCCGCGCCCAACGTCAGCCCGCAAACCATCTATGTCGCCGAGCGATGCTCCGGCAGTCCCTGCAATGGCGCCACCGTCAGACCCGGCGGCCACATCATCTGGACCAACGATTCCAGCGATGTGCTCATCGTCAAGCCTGACCCGAATAACGCCGGCTACTGGCCGCTGGCCGCCCCCGCCTATGCCATCCCGCCCAACTCCTGGCTCACCCTGGAGGTCGATGCGGGCGCGCTGCTGGGCAAACAATACGGCATCGTCGTCACCACCGCCGATGGCGTCAATCCGTGCGATATCCTCGGCCAGCCCATCATCGTCGTGCAATCCGGCGGCGGCGGTGTCGGCCACAAACACCACGGTTAAGGCACAAAGCGCGCCATCCGCGCGCCCTTCTCCCCGTCACAAAATTCAGGGCCGGGATGTTATCCCGGCCCTGCACTTTTTAAACCCTAATCCCTATACCCTATACCCTAATCCCTAACCCCTATACCCTGCCTTTCTAATCCACCGTCAGCGTCAAGGTCGTCGTCGCCGTAATGCTCGCCGTCGTCGTGTCCGCGCCTGTCACCGTTACCGTATACGTGCCCGTAGCCACATCGTTCGAGGTGCCGGTGCCGGTGCCCGTTCCCGCGGTGCCTCCGCAACCCGTTGCCAGCCCCACCATCGCCATCAGCAGCAGGCATCCCAGCAGCACCCACGTCTTGCGCCGTGCCGCCTTCCGCACCCGGCCAAAGCCAAACAGCAGGCATCCTGCCAGCGCCGCTGCCCCCACCGGCAAGACCGGCCCCTGCGGCCGTCCGCCCTCCGAAGAAGCCCTCGTCGTCCCGCCCGCCTGCGCAAAGCTGTGCACCCCCGTTCCCGCACACGCGCTCTGCGACGTATAGATGGTTAGCGTCGCGATTGCCATCGTAGAGCCCGACGCCACCGTCGCGTTGTTCACTGCAAAGCATCCATTCGTGGTCAGCGAAGTGCTGCTCGACGTCGCCGTGAATGCCACCGTTCCCGTATACGAGTTCGCCGGCGTCACCGTAATCGTCGACGTCGCGTTGCTGCCCTGCGCAGCCGTTGCATTCGAGGCCGTCAGCGTGAATGTCCCGCTCGCCGCGCCCTGCACCGTTACCGTAGCGCTGCCCGACGAGGTCGCAAACGTCGTATCTCCGGAATACGTCGCGTCGATCGTGTGCGCTCCCGCTGTCGTCGACGAAAACGTATAGGTGGCCACGCCGTTGCTCAGGGCCAGCGTAGACGTCTCCACCGTTCCATCCACGGTGACGGTCAGCGTTCCCGTCGGCGTCGCCGTCACCGAGCTCGACGTCGGCGCCACGGTAATGGTGATGACATCGTTGGCTCCCGAGGCCGGCGTCAGCGTCGCCGCTGCGACCGTCGTCGTCGTGCCATCCAGATTGCCCGTCGTCGAGCCACCTGCCCACGCGGTCATCAGATTATTGAAGTCCACCGACCCCAGGCCGGTCGCCTCGTCGTAGCCCACCTCGGTCGGGTATTCCGATTCGCCCGCCGCCGAGCAGTAATTCGACCCCGCCGTGCACTGGTTGCCCCCGGTCGTGATGTCGTGAAACGCCGACGCGTAGGTCGTCGTGTCTGCCGCCAGCGAATACAGCATCGAAGCGGCCACACCCTCCCCGGTCGAACTCACTTTCTGATTGATGATCGACAGCATCCCTGCAAAGATCGGCGCCGCAAAGCTCGTGCCGCCCGCTATCGTCAGGTCCTGCGTGCTCGAATCGCGAAATCCGCTGTTGCAGCTTGCCTTCTGTCCGCTGCTCCATGCCGACGTGTCGCTCGTGCAGTAGAGATACCCCGCGTTGTCTGCCGATGAGTCCAGCGAGACGTCCGGCACCAGCCGATAACTCCCCACCGCCATCCCCGTCACCCCCGTCTGCCAGCTCGGCCGCGCCGTCAGCGTGCTCGTTCCCCCGCCGCCCGACGAAAGCGCATACTGCGCTCCATATTGCGCCCCTGCTGCCGCGCTGTCGTCGTTCCACGCCATCTCCGGAATGTACCCCAGCGCCGAGCTCACCACGTCGCTCCCGCTCGACGCCTGCCAGTACGTCGTGTTCCCTACCGCCACATCGGCCGACGGAAACTCCGTTCCGCCCACGCCCGTCACGTACGCGCTGCTCGCCGGGTAGTTCACCGCCAGGGCTTCCTGCTGGGCCGTGGTCAGTCCCGGCGTCCCGAAGCAGGACGTCGACCCGTCGTCTCCCGACGACGCAACGATGCTCTGCCCCTGAACCGCCCCCTGTTCCATGATGCTCTCGAGCGTGGAATATTCCGTGGCGTTAGTGCCGCTGAACTGCGTCTCGCACGCCCCGTAACTCATGTTGATGATCGGCCCCAGCTTGTTATCGATGGCGTATTGCACTGAGTCGAACACGCTCGCGTTGGAATCGTTCCCTACATACACAAAGTCGATCGTCGCCTCGCGCCCAATGGCCCCCGAATACTCCACGTCCAGGTCCGACTCCGCCTCATCCCCCGCCACCGTCGTCGACGTTCCCGTGCCAGGCACCAGAGTCAGCGTCGGAGCCTTCACCGTCAGCCCCGCCGCCGTCTGAAAGGCCTCGATGTCCGAAGTTTCGATAGCCGACTGCCCGGCCACTACAATCGTCTGCCCGCTCCCCGTGTCGCCCGCGTTGTAGGCCGCATCGATGTCGTAAATCGTCGCCACATCGCCGGGCGTCATAAAGTGTTCGCCGCTGACCGCCGAAGTAAACGCCGGCCTCGCCGTAACCGCGCCCTCCCTGTGGTACCGCACATCCGGCCTCGGCCGAAAATTGTTCAGGTTGCCAACCGACTGCACGATCCCTGCCAGCGCCGCCGGAATCGACAAATTCGTCGCGTTCGCGAAATGCGTCTCTCCGTCCATCCGGTACTGGTGCATCTCCGTCCCGAACGCCGACTCCACCTGCCCCGCCGTCCCGCTGAACGTGATGCTGGTCCGGCTGTTCGCCGCCCGCTCCACGTTGAATCCCTGCGACTCCAGCCAGCTCTCCACTCTCTGGATGTCGCCCTCGCTCATCCCAAACCGGTTCGCATACTGCGCCGGCGTCAGCCACTGGTGATATTCCGGCGATCCCGGCGTCTGCTGCGCCTTCACCAGCCCATCCAGCTCCGCCTGCTGCTCCGCTGTCGGCTGAAAGTGCAGGGTCATGCTGTGAATCGGCGTTGCCGGCGCCATCCGCCCAATGTCGTATTGCGCCGCCGCTCTGGGGTTCACGCTCCCCGCCAGCGTGACCGTCACATTGGGGTTGATCTCCTGCACCACCCGATCGGCCGTCTGCGCCAACAGAACAGGCCAGCCTCCCAAAAGAACGCCGGCTGCCATCAGCCCCGGAAACCTGCGAAACGCGCGCATACCGTCTGACCCCTGTCCTGTGCTGGAATGTGCGATAAACACCCTGTGGTCTGACAAAACGCGGATTTCTTCCGCCCACGGGATGCTGAAGACACTTTAGACGCATTAGACGGAAACGCGCGCGCATTCGTCTACACACAATGGGGAGGGGACTCACCCATCCGTGGGAGTGCATCGACCCGACCCCGCGTGTTATCTGCCAACTTCTTCTGTAGAAGTGCAGGGGGTAGTTCCGCGCGCTCTACCCCCCTCAGCCCGGCCCGCTCGACGATCGATTGCCTCCCCTCGCCCGCCCTCCCGTCGAATTGCTTTTCGCCTACTCAAACGATTCACCTTGACGCACGTCTTTCGCGCCGATTAGCATTTGCCTTTCCACACCGAGGTACTTATGTCCAGCTTCCAAATCTTCCTTCGCCGCGCCCTGCCTGGCGCCTCTGCTGCCTTTTTCGCCGCCGCGCTTTGCCTCGCCCCTCCTTCCGCCGCAGCTCAGAACCAGCCTCCCGGCCGTCCCTGGATGAATAAGTCGCTCTCGCCCGACCAGCGCGCCGACCTCGTCATGCAGCAGATGACCCTCGACGAGAAGATGAATTTCGTCCACGGCACCGGCTGGAACGGCCTCCGCCCCGATGCTGAAATCCCCAAAGGCTCCCTCGGCGGCGCAGGCTACGTGGTCGGCGTTCCCCGACTCGGCATTCCCGGCATCAACATGGCTGACTCCGCCGTCGGCGTCCGCCTCGCCGCTCAGGGCGGCCACTACGCCACCCTGCTGCCCTCTGTCCTCGGCGCAGCCTGCTCCTGGGATCCCAGCGCTCTTTTCCTCTACGGCGACGTCATCGGACGCGAGCTCCGCGACATCGGCTACAACATGTCCATCGGCGGCGGCGTCGATCTCATGCGCGAGCCACGCAACGGCCGCAACTTCGAGTACGCCGGAGAAGATCCTCTCCTCGCCGGCACCATGGTCGGCAATCTCGCCAAAGGCGTCCAGTCCAGGCAGGTCATGGGCGACATCAAGCATTATGCCTTCAACGACCAGGAAACCGGACGCACCATCGTCAACGCCGAAATCGGCCAGCAGGCCGCCCGCGAAAGCGATCTCCTCGGCTTCCAGATCGCCATCGGCATCGCCCACCCCGCCGGCGTCATGTGCTCCTATAACAAAGACACCGTCACCCCGCCCGGCGGCACCGACTGGTCCTGCGAGAACGATTACCTCCTCAACCAGGTCCTCAAAAAAGACTTCAACTTCAAGGGCTTCGTCCTCTCCGACTGGGGCGGAACCCACTCCACCGTCCACGCCGCGCTCTCCGGCCTCGACCAGGAGCAGCCCGGCTCCCAGTACTTCGGCGACCCGCTCGAGCAGGCCGTCAAATCCGGCCAGGTCCCGCAGTCGCGCCTCGACGACATGGTGCATCGCGTCCTGCGCAGCATGTTCGCCAACGGCGTCATCGATAACCCGCCCGTCACCCAGGTGCCCAATCCCTTTCAGGGCCGCGACGACGCCGAGCACATCGCCGACGAAAGCATCGTCCTGCTGAAGAACTCCGGCAGCATCCTGCCGCTCTCTTCATCCGTGCAGTCCATCGCCATCATCGGCGCTCACGCCGACGTCGCCGTGCTCTCCGGCGGCGGCTCCGCCCAGGTCGACTCCCCCGGCGGCAACGCCGTCCGTCCTCACCCCGGCGCCTCTTACTGGAATGAGCACATCTGGTTCCCCTCCTCGCCGTTGAGAGAAATTCGCAAACAGGCGCCGAACGCCAAAATCGAATTCAATCCCGGCACCGATCCCGCCGCCGCCGCGCAGTTCGCCGCCTCGTCGCAGATCGCCATCGTCTTCGTCAGCCAGTGGATGAGCGAAGGTATGGATCGCCCCTCGCTCGCCCTCCCCGTCGTCGATGAGAACGGTACGAAAGTTAACCAGGACGCCCTCGTCGACGCCGTCGCCGCCGCCAATCCCCACACCATCGTCGTCCTCGAAACCGGCGGCCCCGTCCTCATGCCGTGGGCCGATAAGGTGCAGGGCATCCTCGAAGCCTGGTATCCCGGCATCGGCGGCGCGCAGTCTCTCGCCGCCATCCTCTTCGGCCAGGTCGACCCCTCCGGCCGCCTCTCCGCCACCTTCCCTCAGTCCGACGATCAGCTCCCCCACCCCAAGGTCCCCGGCATCGATCTCAAACCCGCGTCCCATCGCCATTTCGACGAGCTCCCGCCCTTCGACGCCGACTACGCCGCAGAAGGTGCCCGTGTCGGTTACAAATGGTTCGAGTCCGAAAATAAGACCCCGCTCTTCCCCTTCGGCTACGGGCTCTCTTACACCACGTATGAGTTTTCCGGTCTCACCGTCGACGCCTCCGCGCACACCGCTACCTTCACCGTGCGCAACACCGGCTCCGTCGCCGGCACTGAGGTCGCCGAGGTCTACGCCGTCCTGCCCGCCTCCACCGGCGAGAACGCGTACCGGCGCCTCACCGGCTGGGATCGCGTCACCCTCGCCCCCGGCGAATCGAAGACCGTAACCGTCGACATGAACCCGCTCACACTCTCTGTCTTCGATGTCGCGAAGAACGCCTTCACCCTGCCCTCCGGCGACTACCAGATCCTCGCCGGCAGCTCCTCATCGGACACACCCCTCACCGCCACCATGCACGTCGCGGAGTAACGGTTGTCATCCTGAGCCAAGGGCGTTCGCGTCAGCGAACGCCCGCAGCCGCAGAGCCTGGCCTGACCCTTCCGAAGGCGCCTGCATGGCGCGCCGTCGCCGGGTACCGCGGATCCTCACCCTGATTTGTGCCCGCTCTTGGCACAAATAGGATGGATTCCAAAAACCAAAACGGCCCCGTATCCCCCAGGACACGGAGCCGTTCCTCATCTCAACGTTGAGCTGCCAGCCACCAGCTGCGATCTCATTTGGCCGCCCAGGTTTTCTATACCCTATACCCTATCCCCTAAACCCTGCCTTCAGGCCCCAAACAGCGCTCCACTCGGCGCAGCCGCCGCTGCGTGCGCCGCCACGGGTGCGCCCGCGCCGCTCGCCGCCGCCGCCGTGCTCAGCTCCACCTTCCCGCTGAACACCGCGTTCTCCTCAATCGACAGCCGCCCTGCGTGAATGTCCCCCGTCACCGCACAGCCCGCACGCAACTCCACCCGCCCCGCTGCCTCGATGTCGCCGTTGAGCGTGCCCTGCACCACCACATCGCGCGCCGACAGGTTCGCCTGTACCCGCGCATGCGTCCCGATCGTCAGTCGGCTCTCCGTCAGCGCGATCGTGCCTTCCACCAGCCCTTCCACCAGCAGATCCTCGTTGCCTTTCACTTCGCCCCGTATCTGAACCGACTTCCCAATCACCGCCGCTGCTTCACCCGATGGCATTCCCGCGCTCTCCTTGGTTTTCGCTCTGCTTTGCTCGAACTATACGCAACCCCGCGCAGCGCCGCAACTGACGCACGCAATTCCCGCACGCCCGTCGCCGCGCCACCGTGGAGACAGGGCTTTCGGCTGTTGCGCGAGAGCTCGCCTTCAGCCGGTCCGCCGCGCGCTCACTCGCAGCGCAGCGCCTGTTGCGGGTCGATGCGCGATGCTCGCCCCGCCGGAATCCAGCACGCCGCCAGCGCCGCCGCCGCCAGAAACATCGGCGCGATGGCGAAGGTTAGCGGATCGTGGGCCTGCATGCCGTACAGGAAGCTCGCGCAGAATCGGGCGGCAATCCACGCCGCCGCCAGCCCAGGCGCCAGCCCAAGCAGCGTCAGTACCATCCCCTGCCGAACGATCAGCCGCTGCACCGCCCCCACTTGCGCGCCCAGCGCGATCCGAATCCCGATTTCCCGCGTCCGGCGGCTCACCCCGTAGCTCATCACTCCATACAAACCCACCGTTGCCAGCACCAGCCCCATCGAACCGAAGACCCCAAACAGCGTTCCCGCCAGACGCGGCAGGAACAGCGCGCTCTGCAGATGTTCTTCCATCGTCTCGACGTTATAGGCCGCCATCGCCGGATCGAGGCCGTGGACAATACGCCGCACCGCGCTCTCCGTGGCTGACATCTCGCCCGCCGTCCGCACCATCAGCGTGTAGCCCAGGAACGACGGATCGCTCCCCGTGTTCTGCTCGAGCGACCGGAACAAAACCGGCCGCGTGTCCTCTCCCAGCGTGCGCGATTTGATGTTCCCGGCCAGGCCCACGATTTCATACGTCGCGCCGCCTCCCGTAATCCGCTGTCCGATCGGATTCTCCGTGCCGAATAACTGTCGCGCCAGCGCCTCGTTCGCAATCGCGACCTTCGGCCCCGTGGCCGATTCGTGCGCAAAATCCCGCCCCGCAATGCGCGGTATGCCCAGCGTTTCGAAGTAGCCCGCCGACGCCATGTATTCGTCGACGATCGGTGCCTCCCGATTCGTTGGCCCGCCCTCCACCGTAAATCCGTCGCTGCGGTTTCCTCCCGAAAGCGGCGCGGAATCCGTCACGGCAACCGACTGCACGCCCGGCAGGGCAGCCACCCGCTCCCGCAATTCGTCCAGAAATCGATTCGTCTGTCCTGCCGTGTAACCGTTGATGCGCGGATCGACCGACACCATCAGAACCCCCTGGCTGCGGAAGCCGACGTCGATCCCGGTCGCCTGTTCCAGGCTGCGCAGGAATAGCCCCGTGACGCACAGCAAAACCATCGACATGGCAATCTGCGCAGTCACCAGAACGCTGCGCAGCGTGATGCGTCGCCCCGGACGAGCCAGCGCGTCCTCTCCTTTCAGCGCCCCAGCCAGCATCGGCCGCGACGCAATCCACGCCGGAATCGTCCCGAACAGCAGCCCCGCCCCCACGCTGAGCGCGAAGGCGTACGCCAGCACCCGCCAGTCCACCCTCAGGCTCAGATCCAGCGGCACCGGCGCCGGTACGTGAAACGCTCCCAGCGCCGACGTCGCCCATACCGCCAGCAGCGTGCCCGCGGCCCCGCCACCCAGCGCCAGCAGCGTGCTCTCCATCAGCATCTGCCGCAGCAGCCGCGCCCGGCCCGCGCCCAGCGATAGCCGAACCGCCATTTCCCGCTGGCGCGTCGCCGCCTGCGCCAGCAGCAGGTTCGACACGTTCGCGCACGCAATAGCCAGCACCAGCAGCACCACCACCGACAACGCACCCAGAAACAGCAGCACCGTCGACCGGTCCCGCGGCGGCAGGGAGCCCGCCTCGTCCAGAAGAAACCCGTTCCCTCTTTCCGTCGCCGGATAGGCCGCCGCGTAGTTCGCCGCCAGCTTCTTCAGTTCCGCCTTTGCCTCATCGCGGGTCACTCCCGGCCGCAGGCGCGCAATCGCCGCAACCCAGTGCTGCGAGCGCAGAGTCCGGTCCGGCACGCTGGGCGCAAATTGCTCCACATCCCCCAGCGGAATCCAGAACTGCGGATCGAGAATCAGGTCGAGACCATGGAACCCCGGCGGAGCGACCCCCACCACCGTGAACGTCTTTCCCGAAAGCGCGATGGTTTTTCCAATGATCCCCGCATCCGCCCCAAAACGGCGCTCCCACAACCGATACCCCAGCACGATCACCCGCTGCTTTTCCTCGCCTGCAGCGAAACCGCGCCCCAGCGCCATGTGAATCCGCGCTACATCGAAATAATTGGCCGTCGCTGACTGCCCCCACACGCGCTCCGGCTCCCCGGAGCCTCCCATCGAAGCGGGCAGCAACTCATAATAGGCAGCCACGCCGGAGAACGACCGCGCCTGGTCGCGCACGTCCGTGTAGACCGGCCAGGGGAAGTTGTTGCAGCACTGATCGCCATCGTGCGTCATGTGCAGCGCCAGCAGCGTTCCCGGCTCACCAACCGGTGGAGGCTTCAGCACGAAGCGGCTGACCATCGAGAAGATCGTGGCATTGGCGGCGACACCCAGTCCGATGGATACAACCACCGCCACAACAAGGCCCGGCGATCGCATGAGCCGCCGCAAACTGTACGCAAAATCCTGAAGAAGGCCGGCCATCCGTTTCTCCGTTCCCTCATGTACGGTGGCAACCGGCGGTTCGTTCCCCTGGTGCGGGCGGAAATCCTCCGCTGGCCATCCGCGCCGCACCCGTTCCCCCCGTCAACCCGCCTTTGCGCGCAAAGCGCGGCCCGGCTCAACGCCCATTTCCCACAACTCGCCCTGCATCGGCCAAACCGGCTGCGCATCCTTCTTCGCCCCCGCGTCAAACCGCTGGTCCAGCCCATGTTTCCGCACCACCGCCTTCACCAGCGCGGCCACCCGCTCCTGGTACGCCTTCGACACAAAATCCCGCTGCCCATACCGTGTCGCATACTCCCGAACCAGCGCCGGAAAATGCTCCTCCACAAACCGCAGGAATACCGCCTTCGAGCATGGCTTCAGAAACAGCGGATTCGCCGCAAAAAAGCTCGCCCGCGCTTTCTTCGCCCGGATCGCCATCCTCTCCAGTGCCGCCGGCGTATCCGTAATGCCCGGCATCAGCGGCGAACACAGAATCCCCGCCCGCAACCCCGCTTCCCGCAGCCGCGCCACCGTTTGAAACCGCAGATCCGGCCGCGGCGCCCGCGGCTCCAGCACCCGCGCCAGCTTCGCATCCGGCGTCGTAATCGTCACGTGCAGCGTCAGCCGGTTGCGCGCCGCAATCCGCGTCAGCAGATCCAGGTCCCGCTCGATCAGCGTCGATTTGGTCACAATCCCCAGCCGCAAACCCTCCTGCTCCGCAAACACCTCCAGCAAGCTCCGCATCACGCGCGCCTGTCTTTCCACCGGCTGGTACGGATCGGTCGCCGTTCCAATCGCAATCGTCTCCCCCTCCGCCACCTGCCGCAGTTCCTGCCGCAGCAGCCACGCCGCATGTTGCTTGATGTAGATCTCCCGCTCGAACGTCAGCGGGTCCGGCTTGTCGATGAACTCATGCGTGTACCGCGCATAGCAGTACCGGCAGCCGAACTCGCAGCCGCGATACGGATTGATGCTCCATTGGAAATAGTTCATCCGCTTCGAAACCACGCGGTTCAGCAGCGACCGCGTCTCCATCGTGCGGAACTCCACCCCATGCCCGTCGCGCCCCAGCTCCGCCTCCGCACCCTCGGCCGCCAGCCGCGCAATCCCCACCGGCCGCGGCCCGGCCTCCTGCCCCACGATGGGGAACAAAGTATCCGCTGCCAACAGATTCGCTTTTTCTTCGCCCATGCAGCACAAAGTACGCCCATTCCCGTCTGCCGGTCAAGATCGTTCCCAAATTTTCATCGCAATCGGCGCGCGCTCACCGCCACCGGCACCATGCGGTGAATCACATACGCCCCGAATCGCTCATCGTGCGCGCTCGGCTGCACATTCCACGCCACATCCGTGGCCCGCGACAGCAGGACATATTCCCCCGCCTCCGGGACCCGCCACACATACTGCCAGCGCCGCCACACCCCCGGCTCCTCCGCATCCAGAAACTCCGCTGCCGCCCATGTCGTCCCGCCGTCCGTCGACACCTCCACGCGCTCCAGCCCCGGCCCGCCCGACCACGCCGCCCCCGCGATCGTCGTCTCCGACCCGGCCTCCACCACCGTCCCCTCCACCGGCCGCGCAATCGACGACTTCAGCGCCATCGCCCGAATCGGCCGTCGCACCGCATTCCCCGCTGCGCCGTCCCAGTACGCGTAATCTTCGGTCTGGAAATATCCCTGGAACGGCTCCGTCGCCACATGGATCCGCGTCAGCCACTTCACCGACGCCATCGCATAATGTCCCGGCACAATCGCCCGCAGCGGAAATCCGTGCTCCCGCGTCAGCGGCTCGCCATTCATCGCATACGCCAGCAGGACCCGCCCGGCATCCTCCACGCACACGCCCCGCGCATAGGCAATCTCTCCCGGTGGCGCGCCCTTATCCCGCACCACTCCCCGATCCGCCCCCTCCAGCACAATCTCCCCGGCCTCGGTCTGCAATCCCGCCCGCTGCAGCACCTCATCCAGGGGCACACCCGTCCACTCCGCCGTGCCCACCGCTCCCAGATGCCACTGCACTCCCTCGGCCGGCGGCGTCAGAAAGACACGTCCATTCCCCGCGCATTCCAGCGTCGCCGCGCGCGTCGTTGCCGGCATACGCAGCAGCTCGTCCAGCGATAACCCAATCTCCCGCTCCACCGCCCCATCCACGGTCAGCCGAAACGCTTCCGCATCGATCTCCGGCGCCGGAAAATGGCTGCGCACGTAAAACTGCCCGGTCGGCGTAATGCGCCCGTTCAGCGCGGCAAACGGACCCTCCAGGTTCAGCGGCTCCGCCTGCCGCACCACCAACCCGCCGTCCCGACTCAGCATCGCCGGCTCAAATTCCTTCCCCGTCATTCGTCTCCCAGGCACATCCTCAATCTTAGCGATGCGCCTGGTCGCACAGTCTTCAACCTTCCGCTCTCGGCCTCTTGAGCCGTACCCTGCTCGCGTATCATTCTCCCCACAGCCGTCTCCAGCTTTCCTCTGCCATCCTCACCACCCGCACCGGAGGTCTGCATGAAGTCCCTGGCAGTCATTCTCCTCATCGTTCCCACCCTCGCCGCCGCCCAGTCGCCAGCTCCGTCCGCTCCCGTCTTCCTCCCCGCTACGCCCACCACCGTCGCCTGGGGATACTACTGGTCCAAAGCGAAACCCGTCCTCACCGTCCACTCCGGCGACACCGTCCGCATGCAAACCCTCTCCACCTGCGGCTCCAACGAGCGTCTCGAGGCCGAAGGCGTCGCCCGCGCCGACATCCCCGCCTGGAACCAGCCCATCTACGATAAGGTCACCGACAAGGGCCCCGGCGGACACATCCTCACCGGCCCCGTCGCCATCGCCGAAGCCCAGCCCGGCGACGTCCTCGAAGTCGACATCCTCTCCATCGACATCGACGCTCCCTTCGCCTGCAACGGATTCGGCGTCGGCCGCGGCTTTCTCCCCGACGACTTCCCCTACGGCCGCACCAAAATCATTCCCCTTGACCGCCAAAAGATGATCGCCCACTTCGCTCCCGGCATCGACATTCCCCTGCACCCCTTCTTCGGCTCCATGGGTGACGCACCGCCCGAATCCGCCGGCCGCTTCTCCAGCGTCCCGCCCTGGATGCACGGCGGCAACATGGACAACAAGTTGCTCGTTGCCGGAACCACCCTCTATCTCCCCGTCCACGCCCCCGGCGCGCTCTTTGAAGCCGGTGACGGACACGCCGGCCAGGGCAACGGCGAAGTCGACATCACCGCCATGGAAACCTTCCTCACCGGCACCTTCCGCTTCATCGTCCATAAAGACCAGCATCTCCTCTGGCCCCGCGCCGAGACGCCCACCGCCTACGTCGCCATGGGCTTCAGCCCCGACCTCAAAACCGCCACCGAAATGGCCGTCCGCAACAACATCGACTTCCTCGTCGCCGACAAACACCTCTCCCGCGACGACGCCTACATGCTCACCTCCGTAGCCTGCGACGTCGACATCACCCAGTTAGTCGACCAAAACGTAGGCGTCCACGTCATCTGCCCGAAAGACATCTTCACGCAGTAACGCACAACACGAAGCGGGATTTTGCTCTCCGGGTGCCCCATAACCCGAGCTTGTCGAACGCTCCCAGGTGTTGAGACAAGGGATCCGGTTCCGGGCCGCATCAATCTGATCGCACCCCGCTACCCCCGCCCCACCCCGCTGCGTCTCTAACTCAAATATCTCTGCTATCCTGCTCCCGCCTCGCCGAAAGGGATAACCCGTGCGCCTCTGCCTTCTATCTGCCGCTATCTTCGCCGTAACTTCCCTCGCCGCCCAGCAATCCTCGCCCCCGCATCAGCCCGCCGCCCAACCCACCGTTCCCTCCACCGCCCTCACCATCTATAACGAGAATTTCGCCGTAGCCCGCACCCCCATCCAGCTCGACCTCCATCCCGGCGCCAACGAAGTCTCCACCACCCAGGTCACCACGCAGCTCGAGCCCGACTCCGTCGTCCTGCTCGACCCTTCCGGCAAGCCAACCTTCCACATCGTCGAGCAAAACTACGACGCCGGCATCGTCGATCAGAACTCCATGCTCCGCAAATACGAGGGCAAAACCATCAATTTCGACACCGGCCTTCGCATCAACGGCCAGCCCATGGGGCCGCAGTCCGTCTCCCCGCAGATCGTCTCCGGCAAAATCATCCGCGCCCCCCGCGACAACGACCCCTACCAGCAGTACGGCCAGTTCCCCAACAACCAGCCCCTCATCGAAGTCAACGGCCAGCTCGAATTCCAGCTCCCCGGCACCCCGCTCTTCCCTGCCTCCACCGACGGCCTCCTGCTCCAGCCCACCCTCCGCTGGCAAATCGACTCCGACCGCGCCCAGCACCTCTCCGCCGAGCTCGCCTACATCACCGGCGGCCTCAGCTGGGAAGCCACCTACAACGTCGTCGCTCCCAACTCCGGCGAAGCCGCCCCCAGCGACGAAAAGGCCGCCCTCCTCGGCTGGGTCACCATCCATAACGACAGCGGCACCGACTTTCCCTCCGCCCGCATCAAGCTCATGGCCGGCGACGTCGCGAAGATCGCCCCGCAAAATCCCTACCAGCTGCGCAACCAGGTCGCTTTCGTTACCGGCGCCATGACCGTCAACCAGTCCGTCACCCAGAAAGCCTTCGACGACTTCCACCTCTACGACCTCAACCGCACCGTCTCCCTCCTCATCGGCGAAACCAAGCAGGTCCAGTTCATCGACGCCTCCGGCATCGCCCTCTCCCGCAGCTATCGCTACAACGGCGCTGCCGAAATGCAGCCCAATCAGAACAACAACTACATCAACCAGCAGCCGGAATTCGGCCTCGACCCCGCCAACACCAAAGTCCAGATCGTCGAATCCTTCAAAAACTCCGCCGCCAACCACCTCGGCATGCCTCTGCCCGCCGGCCGCATCCGCCTCTACCGCCGCGACTCCGACGGCCAGATGGAGTTCACCGGCGAAAGCCTCATCAGCCACACTCCCGCCGACGACACCGTCATGATCGTCACCGGCAACGCCTTCGACGTCAAAGGCGCGCGCCGCCAGACCGACTTCCACGTCAATATGCAGGACCGCATCGTCGACGAGTCCTTCGAGATCCACCTCACCAACCAGAAGACCGAGCCCGTCACCGTCTCCGTTGTCGAGCCCATATATCGCGGACTGAACTGGGAGATCCGCGACAAATCCGCCGACTTCACCAAACTCGACGCCCGCACCGTCGAGTTCCCCGTTCAGGTCCCTGCCAAAGGAGAAGCCACCCTCACCTACTCCGTCCGCTACACCTGGTAACCCGCGCCGCCCGTCTCCGCGGTTCCACCATCAGCCGCGTTATCCTTATAAATAAGCAGGCTTCCCCTGCGCAGCCTGATCGAGACACCATTCCGTTCGGCCCCTCGCGCCAGGGGCGTTATCGAGGTTTTCCCTATGCACTTTGTGCCTCCGCACATCACGGCCATGGACTACGCCGTCGCCACCATCGTCGGCGCCGTCGTCATCATCGTCTGGCGCATCCGCGAGACCCAGACCCCGGTTACCCTGAAGAAGATCGTCATTCCCCCGCTCGGCATGGCCACCGGCTTCTGCATGTTTCTGGTGCCGCCCTTCCGCATCCCCTGGCTCTGGGCCCTCGTCGCCTTCCTCACCGGCGCGATTCTCCTTGCCTGGCCGCTCACCGCCACCACCAAACTGCACCGCGCCGGCGAAGCCATCATGATGAAGCGCTCCCAGGCCTTCCTCATGGTCATCGTCGTCCTCGCCGCCGTCCGCTTCTTCGCCCGCGGCTACTTTGACAAGCTCCTCACCGTCGAGCAGACCGGAGCCCTCTTCTTCATCCTCGCCTTCGGCATGATCGTCCGCTGGCGCGCCGGCATGCTCTTCGCCTACCGCGCCCTCGCCGCGCATCAGTCTCTGCCCGCCGCGCAGTAGCCGCGCAGCCCTTCCCCTCCGCCGGCAGCGCTACCCAGGGTGTATCGACATAGAGGGATGGCTCACTCGATTCTTTGCAGGGGCACAGCTTCACAGCTTGCGGAAAAACTCGATTCTTTGAAAGGGGACAGCTTCACAGCTTGCGGAAAAACTCGATTCTTTGAAGGGGCACGGCTTCAGCCGTGCCGAAAACGCAGCAAATTCAATTCGGCTTGAGCCGCCGAGGGACGATTTTGTCCGAGATCCCTGCTTTTTTTCCGCAAGCTGCCCAGGTCACTCCGCCCCATCACGCCTCGCGCAGCCGCATCGTCCCCTCCGCCACCGGCGTCACGTGTCCGCCTACTTCGATCGCCCCTGCCGCCGTCACGTGCACGTGCAGCAGGCTCCGCCTTCCCATCTTCGTCCCCTGCTCGCTCACCCACCGCGCACCCGCGCCGCCCGCCGCCAGCCCGTGCCGCATCATGTAGGCGGCCAGCGGCCCCGTAGCGCTTCCCGTCGCCGGATCCTCCACCATCCCCAGCTCCAGCGCAAACATCCGCGAGTACGCGCCCTCCGCCGTCGGCGTAAACACAAATACCCCTGCCGGCTCCGCATCCGCGCCCTTCATCCGCCGCAGCGCTGCCGGCTCCAGCCACGCCCGATCCACCGCCGCGCGGTCCTTCACCGCCACAAAAATCATCCGATTCCCCGCGCCCGCCAGTTGCGGCTCGGGCCCCAGCAGATCTCCCGCCCCCAGCCCCAACGCCGTGGCCGCCGCAGCCACATCGTACGTTGCCCCGAACGCAATCGGAGGCGTCGTCAGCCAGATCAGCCCCTCCGCATCTACCCGCACCGCCACCGGTCCCACCGGTTCCTCCAGCGCAAACCGCTCCACCCCGCGCCCCGTCCCTTCCTCCAGCAGCACCCACGCCGCGCCCACCGTCGGATGCCCCGCAAACCGCAGCTCCTGCGCCGGCGTAAAAATGCGCAGCCGCGCCGCGCAGTCCGCCCGCGTCGACGGCAGCACGAACACCGTCTCCGACAGGTTCATCTCCCGCGCAATCGGCTGCATTCTCCGCTCCTCAACGTCGCCTCCCGCCGGAAACACCGCCAGCGCGTTCCCTTCGAGCGCCCTCTCCGTAAACACATCCACCACCCGATACCGGTAACGCCTCTCCTCGTTCATACCGGCAGTCTACCTTCTGCCGATCGCCGATCCGGGTGTCCAATTCAAGCCCGGTGTTGGCTTGGGGAGCCATCAGGCCGGGGAAGCCGGGCTTCTGCCCCGGAGCCGCCCAGCCGGTACTTTCATAACCGTAGCGATCACAATTTCCCACCCAACCCCCATTTCCCGAAAAACTGTCAAGAGGCGCACCTCTTCACCAAAGTAACGCCTCTTGATAACATGCGACTTACACACCAACTTACCCCAAAATAGTTGGCAGGGTTGATCGCTAAACTTGGTATTCTGAACTTATAGAGTAAAAAAAGAAAAAGGCCTCGCGCGAGCGAGGCTTTGTCCATGGAAGGAGGCGAATAAAATGGACCGCCCGCCCCCTCCTATACCCTATACCCTATACCCTATACCCTACTTCCTGTACCCTGGCTTTGAAGCCCCCAGCTAACTGCCATGTTTCCGGAAATAGGCATGAAAACTTCCGTTTTGAGGGCTCTTATAAGTACCATGCTGGCGGTAGTTATCCATAGGAGCCCTCAAAAGAAAACCGCACGTACCACAAAGAAAGGCACGTAGCGACACAGTTGATGAAAAAATAAAATGGACTGCCGGCTCCCAGCTCCCGGCTCCCGGCTCCCAGCTCCCAGCTCCCCGCCCCTGTGGCATCCTGATCTTTGGAGGGAAACCCATGGCCGATCTCAAAGGCACATCCATCACCTGGCTCGGACACGCTACCGTCCTCATCGTCACTGCCAAAGGCACCACCATCCTCATCGACCCCTTCATCGAGCACAACCCGAAGTACCCCAAAGGCTACAAGCTTCCCGGCAAAATCGATCTGCTCCTGCTCACCCACGGCCACATGGACCACATCGCCGACGCCCTCCCCGTCGCAAAGCAGCATGGCCCCCACGTCTTCGGCATGGTCGAAGTCATCGGCTGGCTCGAGTCCAAAGGCCTCGACGGCAGGAAATCGGCCGGCATGAACATCGGCGGCTCCCACACGCACGCCGACGTCACCTTCACCCTCACCGAGGCGCGCCACTCGTCGAGCATGGAAGACGGCGGCAAAATCGTCTACGGCGGCAACCCGGCCGGCTTCGTCGTCGCCATCGAAAACGGCCCCGTCCTCTACCACGCCGGCGACACCTCCGTCTTCTCTGACATGCAGCTCATCCGCGACCTGCACCACCCCACGCTGGCCATGCTGCCCATCGGCGACCACTACACCATGGGCCCCAAAGCAGCCGCGCTCGCTGCGAAGTTCATCGGCGCAAAAACCGTCCTGCCCATCCACTTCGGAACCTTCCCGGTGCTCACCGGAACGCCCGCCGCGCTGGAGAAAGAGCTGGCCGGAACCGGCATCGAAGTCCTGCACACCGAACCCGGCAAAACCATCGCCTAAACAATTTGTACTTGTCGAAAAAGGAGGGCCGCGACAGACGCGGAAGACCGCCCAGGCTGCGGACAACCTTTCAGGAGACGGTCTCGCTCCCAGCTCCCAGCTCCCAGCTCCCAGCTCCCAGCTCCCAGCTCCCAGCTCCCAGCTCCCAGCTCCCAGCTCCCAGCCAACCGCCAACCGCCAACCGCTGCCTCAGCTCGCCGTCGCCACTTCCTCGATCACTTCGTCTTCGACGCGCGTCCGGCTCTCCGGCACAATCAGCACCGGCGTCTGCACCGCCGAGATCACCTGCACCACTGTGCTTCTGTCCAGATCGGTCCCCTCGTGCTGCGGCGACGGCGCGCCCAGCACGATCAGATCCGGCTGCATCCGCTCCGCCATGTCCACAATCACCAGCGACGGATCGCCGCCCGTCACCACATGGTCCACCGGCAAGCCGTGCGACTCGTCGAACGGCGCCAAAAACCGCAGCCGCTCCAGGCAGTTGGGACACTCGAGATGCCGCCCGCACCGCGCCGAATGCACCACGATCAGCAGCCGCCCCGCAACCCGCTGCGCATAGTGCAGCGCGCTCAGCGACGCCGCCGAGAAATCTGTGGCGGCCATTACGTTTTCCCAGTGTCCGTACTCGCGCGGTTTTTCCGGATCGTCCGGCGCCACGGTCAGAATCGGGCACGGCGAATGTGTCAGCAGCTGCCGCGTCACCGCGCCCAGCGCGGCTCGTCCCGCGCCCGTGATGGCCTTCGTTCCCAGCACCAGCAGCGCGGCTTTGTGGTCGCGCAGAGAAAGCAGGATCCGCTCGCACACCAGCCCCGTCTCCACCCTGGAATGCACCGGGACGCCCTGCTGCCGCACTTCGGCCTCGATCCGCGCCAGCTCTTCCCGCGCCGCCTTGTCGCGCTCCACCGCCCTGGGCGCTCCCTCGGGAAACGCGTAGCCCACCGGATCGATGACGTGGATCAGCAGCAGCATGGCGTGCTGCCGGCGCGCAATCGCCTGCGCGCAGCGCAGCGCGGCTGAGGATTCTTCCGAGAAATCCGTCGCCGCCACGATGGTCCTGAACGGAAACTGTTTTGCGGCGCTCAGGTAGGTTGTTCTTTCGCTCTTATGCGAATTGAATTTGTTGGAACCCGGCATAGCCGCTGGCCCTCACTTTCTGCTGTTTGGGCTTTGTACGAAGCTACGCCGCCTCTGTACAGGGAGCCGTGACGATGGTCACCTGAGGTCGTGACCGGTGGCACAATGAATCGCCTGGCTGCGCCCGTCCGCTCTCAGCCGACCATGCGCTCCATCTCGGTCGCCCGCAGGATCACAATGGTCGAGCCGTGCCGCAGGATCAGCTCGTCGCGCTCGAACTGGTTCAGCAGCCGCGTCACTGTTTCCCGCGAAGTGCCCGCCATGTTGGCCAGCTCTTCGTGCGTCAGCGCCATGGTGAAACGCAGCTCCGGCTTGCCGCAGGAGCCCGTGCGCGCCCAGTCCAGCAGCAGCTGCGCCAGCCGTCCCGCCGCCGAGCCCGACAGCGCCAGCCGCCGCGCATCCAGAAAGACCTCGTGATATTCGCGCGCAATCACCTGCGCCGCCTGCCGGCTCACATTGCCGAACTGCGCCAGAAACTCCAGGAAGTCCCGCCGCCGCACGCTGCGAATCTGGCACGGCTCCAGCGTCTCTGCCGTCACTTCGTAAGGCAGGTCGTTCAGCGTCGCCGTCAGCCCCAGCACATCGCCCGGCGTCGCGATCTTCAGGATCATCGTCCGCCCGTCGCGCGACGTCGCTGACAGCTTGATCTGTCCGCTGCATACGACGAAGATTCCCGACGCCCGCTGCCCTTCCTCGAAAACCACCGACCGGCTCGGGTACGCGATCTGCATCGCTATCTCGTCGAAGCGCTCGATCGCATCGTCCGGCAGATTGCAGAAGATGCGGTCCGCGCGTTCCGTACACTGCGCGCAGCGGTCCGCTACCTGCCGCGCCGTCGTGCTGCCGTTCTTTGCACTCACAGGCATTTAGGTCCACGCCTCCCGCGGCGCGCTCTCTTGCCTGCGGCGTCCGCTTTCCCTGTCAGGTCTCCTGGAAGGCCGCACTTGTTCCCCCGGCGGCCTCCAGGTCTCGACAACAAACTCCCCGGTGCAGGCGTCGCACAGCCAGATGACCCTCCGCAGAATGATCTGGCATTCACCTGCATTCCCGGGGCCGTCGAGGAAATCGACCGCATAGATCCCGCCGCTCCGCAGATAAAGCGTCTCCGCGCCGCATGATGGATTCGCACACTTCAACCGCGCTCTCCGTTCCCGCCGTCTCCGCGACAAGCTCTGCACCTCAGCCGATGACCGCCGGACTCGTTTCTTCCTTGTGTTCTGCACCGGCCGCGCCCACGCCCGGACTCACCCGCAGCGAAATCACCGGGCACGACGCCGAAACCAGAATCTTGTACGCAGCCGGTTCTGTTCCCGGCAGCCAGCTGTGCGCCGGCGCGTGCACGCCCAGAACGATCAGCGCCGCCCGCGATTCTTCTGCCACGTTCAGGATTTCCGATACCACGGAACCCAGCGCGATCCGGGCCTGCACCTGCGTCCGCGCCTCTGCGCCGGCCGGGATCAGCGCCTGCAGCTGCTCCGTCGCTGCAGCTACCGCTTTCGCCGGATCGCGCGTCACATTCGGCGTGGGCACGATCACGTGCAGCAGCACGACCTCTGCTCCAAACTGCTCTCCCAGGCTGAACGACAAATTCGCGCTGGTCTCATGCATCCCTGCCAGCGAGACCGGATGCAGAATCGTCCCCGGCGCTGCTGGCGCGCCCTTGTGCGCGCGTGGTCCCACCGTGCATACCGGCACATCGACGCTCTCCAGCAGCTGGCGCGCCACTGAACCCAGAACGAACCTCTTCAGCCCGCGCCGGCCGTGCGTCCCGATAATCAGCCGCCCAGCCGCTGTATTATTCACCACTTCTGCCACCACGTCCGGCACAAATCCGTGCCGTACCGCGGTCGTGCACTCTACCCCCTGGCCCCGCACCTCGCGCGCCACGTTCTCGAGCATGAGCCGCGCATCGCGGTCCAGGCGCAGCGGATCGTAGTAAGGGATTGCCCCCGATTCCATCGGCACCGATTCGTGCGGCAGCACCGCGTGCACAAAGATCAGCGATGCCCCGCTGGCTTTAGCCTGGGCGATAGCCTGTGGAATCAGGTATTCGGTGTCGCTCAGGTCCGTCGACACGACGATTTTGCCCGGCGCGGCAAACGACTTCGACAGGTCTTCTTGCTGGAGGGTCATGGTTTGTCTCCTCAGCGTTGCGAGCGCTGGATGACCTTAGTGTCATGTGGGGACGACCAGGCGGCTGTGCTCCAGCGCACATCACCGCGTGACGTATGTCACAATTTCCCTCTGAAACCCCAGCCCTTGCGGGCCGCACGCAATGAAAACACTGCACCTGCGCGCCTAAACGCCACTGAAATGCGCCTCCCATGCCTCGGACCCGCATGGATCCTGCACCTTGCGCCGGTTTGACCCGCCCGTCAGCGATTGTTACCATTGAACTGCGGGGTGGAGCAGCCTGGTAGCTCGTTGGGCTCATAACCCAAAGGTCGGTGGTTCAAATCCACCCCCCGCAACCAAATCTTTCAATCACTTACAAGATTTGATCGCTCCCGGCAAGTCCCCGTTATCCCCCAATAGGAATGGCTGCAATTTACTGTAGCGTCGCAGATGCCTCGCTTGCGGCAGAGTTCTGCGAGTTGGGGCCAAATACCAGCCCTACAACCTGGCTGTTTGCTTGGCGTTTCGTTTCCGTCATGGCCCGCCCATAGACATTCATCGTCGTCTGGATCGAAGCGTGACGCATCAGTTCCTGTTGCACCTTCATTGGAGCACCCGTCTCGTCGAGCCAGGAGCGGTAGGTGTGGCGAAAAGTGTGCCACCCAATATCCTCTCCCAGTTTGGCGAGTCTTGCAGCCCGCTTGATCTGCGACTTCTGCAAGCTCTCTTGGTGGTAGGGTCTCCCTGTGACCGGATTGGCAAAAACCCAATCTTCATCTCGCGGGAAGACTGAGGCGGAGCGCCACTGTAACAGCACTTCCGCCAGACGAGCATCCAGCGGAACATCGTCTCTTGAGTATTCCGTCTTCACGTCGTCCACCCTTCCACCCACCACGCTTCTCTGGACCAGAACCGAGTGATTCTCGAAATTGAAATCGCCCCATTGCAAGCCCAAAATCTCACTGACCCGAAGCCCCAGGCACTGCGCTACCAAAACCATCGTTCGGTAAGGTTCGCCCAGATACTTGAGAAGTTCAAAGAACTCGTCCACGTCAAGAACCCGTGGCCGCTTGAGCCGCTTGCTTCCATTCTTCACACGCACCAGAGAGACAGGGTTCTTACCGAGTTCGATAATGCCCCACCGCTCCGCACACTTGAAGACCAGGTGCATGATTCCCCGTACATGAGTCTTTGACTTTGGAGCCAGCGGCAAATCGCGCAACCACTGTTCCATCGCCATCGGCTTCAGCTTATCCACGGGGTGTTCTCCCCAACGTGGGCGGATGTGAACTCGGATGTTTGACAGATGCGATTTCCGAGTCGAGTAACGCTCCGAGAGTTCCTGTTCGATATAGCGGTCGAGCAAGGCTCCAAAAGACGCTGCCTCTACTTCCGCGCGTGGAGACTCTTCGTTGAGTCGAAGAAGAAGTGCTTGCGTGGCTTTCCGTGCTTGGGTCTCCGTTGCGAGCACACCGCGATCACCAAGTATCACGCTCTGCCGCTTACGTTTTCCCAGGGAATCCGTTTCGTAATAACGGAACTCCCACACATCCGGTCCGCGCTCGCGCTTCCTCAACCGCAGACTTCCATATTGATACCGTGTCCGAATCGACAAGTCTTACCTCCTGTCTGATTGCGGGCACGAGTGGCTACTTCCAGCCTACTGTGCCTTGAGGTGATCGTCGAGAGGATTGATTCTTTCGCCGCATTGAAACAGCTCGGAAGCCCGGAAGCGCCAGAGCTTGCCAACCCGGACGCCGTGAACAATCCCAGTTCGCGCGTATCGCTGAAGGGTTTTAGGGTGAACTCGAATGATGGCTGCTGCTCGATCACTGTCCAGCAGCGGTTCGAATGAATCGGGAGAATAAGGGGAATCGAACATGGTTCGCACGCTCCTTAAGACCACAATGTGTTGGGTCTTGCATGCGCGTCAACCAGCCCGCTGTGTAGCTTTTTCGATTCATCAATGAGGGAAGACGAAGCTAAAGCGAAGGGTAAGGAACAGGAAGTGCACGGAGGTGCACCATTGTCCTTCTTTGGTATTCTTTGTCCTCTCCGGTTTTCGATCTCACGAAAGCGAAGTTAGTTTCGGCCGAGTCTTGCACTGGACAAATCCATCTGACATTCCCCGGATTGATGGAGCATAGCCGAGGCGCGGGGGATGTCAAGGGCGGCTTCGCCGCCGCGAAGCGGTCAAGACCCTTGACACCGCCCTCTCCGCCTCGGCAAACAATCCCAATATCCGGGGAATGTCTGTATTTCTTCATTGATACCGAAAATGTCCAAGTCTCCTCCAGGCTCCTTGAACGACTCTCACTCTCTGCGTGGTCGACGAGGCGCTCAGCGGGGCCGATAGCTTCAGCGGCGAAACGTATAGCGTAACGTGAATCGCGCCTGAATGGGTTCGACCGGGTGCATCACTCTGGTGAATGCGGCGTTGGTGTTCACAGCGTTCGCCACCGTCTGCAGCTCACTCACATAGTTGGCGTCGGTCGGCTGTGGGGCTCGTGTCGCAAGTGGCGTCCCGGAAAGCAACGTGGCCGCCGGCGCGATCTGCGATACGTAGGCATAATCCACATCGTGATCGCGACGGTTGAGCACGTTTAGTACCTCCCCCACCAGGCTCCAGTTCCGATTGAACTTGTAGGTCGAGCTCAGGTTGACCAGGGCGGTTGCGGGCGAGGTATATTGCCCGTCGGAGGTCAACGGACGGGGCCCGAAGTAGCGCAGCCGGATACTGGCAGAGAAGCCGTTCAGGTCCTCGAGCGTGGCGCCGGTGGAAACAACCCAACGGACTGCCTCCGGAACGAAACGGGCGCTGTTCGGATTCTGCTGGAAATACGCGCCGGCGTTGTTGTACTCGGAATTCGGGTCAGTCACTTGCGATCCCACCGCATTGCCGTAATAACCATTGAAGGGGATCAGGTTGTAGCAATTCGAGTTCTTCGAGCAGAGATGCGGATTCGCCGGGTTGGTCATGAAGGTCGAATCCGTCGGATCGGTCTCGGTGAAGACGGCTCGCGAGTCGGCAAAGTCAGCATCGAGGACGAAGTGCTCTGCCGGCGTGTAGTAGTTGCCCACTTCGAGGCCCCAGCGGTTGCTGGACTCCGGCGAGGCGGACGTACCTCCGGTGTCGCCGTCCTGAATCAGCTCGGAATTGCTGTGCAGGTACCAGAGTTCCGCGGTGCTCTGCAGACGCGGAATGGCCGCGGTACGAATGCCAATCTCGGCGCCCTTGGTCTGTGCCAAGAAGGCGATCTTGGACGAGCCCTGGCTAGGCGGAACCGACGGCGTCGTGTTGCAGCCGTTGTTCGTGCAATTGAGGTATGGCCAATCCGGCGATACGGGCTCATATATTTGCGACGTGCCACGCACGTCGTTCGTGTGATAGCTGAATCCGCCTTGCAGGTAGAACTCCGTGTGGTCCCATGGACCGAAAATCAGGCTAGCTTTGGGGCTGGGCAGGAACTTGCTGATCGACTGGTGCGTGTTCGGATTGGTGGGCAGGGTGGTGGGGTTGGTAAAGCTGGTGAGAACCCCTTTGCCGTCGTCGCCGCGCACCGCAATGATGGACTTGAACTTGCTCGTCCACTGGATCTTGTTGCTCACCCACGGGCTGCCGATCGTCTCCGTGAATTTATTCTGGTCCGTGTCCGCGGGCAGCGTCGCGATGGCATCGGTGCTGAGGTCAAAGCCTGCAATGTAGTCCGTCTTGGCGGTGTGCACGCGATCTTCCGCGCGGAAGAGGCCGTTGTGGATCCAATCCTCGCGGTATTGCAGGCCGAAGGTCGTCTCCGACGGACGGCCGAGGAATTTGCCGAAGACGGTGTGGCGCAGGTCGAAGCCCGCGACCCAGCGGCGGTCCTGCTGCTCGAACTGGTCGCCGATGTAGGGATCGACCAGGTAGTAAGTGAAATCGGACCACAGGTTCAGGTCGTAGTAGAAGCCGTAGCCCATGATGCTCGTTTTAGAGCTTGTGCCCTGGTGATGCCATTCGCCCTGCAAGCTGTAGCGGTGGGAGTGTCCACCGTCCTCGGGATTCAGCGCGCCGAAGAACCCCTGGTAGTTTCCGACATAGCCCGGAGCGGTGGGAGTAAAAGCCGTGTAAGGGAGCTGATCGCTCGAATTCCACCTGGTTCCCGCATAGCCGCGGGCCGTGATGCTGAAACCGTTGTCGTCTCCGCCCTCGCTATAGGTGAGCAGACCGTTGAATTTGTAGTAATTGTCCGGATGCACCCACGGGCCGCCGTCGTGATAGGCCTCTCCGCCGCAGAGCAGATTGCCCCTGGCCCACTTACGCGACACGCCGAAGACCAACCTCGCAAACTGATACATGCCGCCGTCCACTTGGACGAAGTCCTGAGGCAGCTTCTTAAAAATCACGACGTGAGCATTTCCTGCCGAGCCGTAGTCGCCGACGTCGGCGTAATAAGGACCTTTTACGGCATCCACCCGTTCCACAAACTCC
>JASHNW010000023.1 GCA_030041435.1 Acidobacteriaceae bacterium | reverse complement strand
TAGATGTGGAGGCTCAAGAGGTTGTTCCGATTCATGCCGGAGCGAGAAGCTGGTGTGTTGAGTTTAAGACTGGCATGGGGTCTGTGGAAGTTGTAGTCATGCAGCCATGGATCGAGGAGCAGTTCTCGTTCGACTGAGTTCTGGTAAGAGCGGGCATAGGCCCACTCTCTGAGGGCGGTCTGGATGAACCGTTCGGCCTTGCCGTTGGTGCGCGGGGTGTAGGGGCGGGTGAAGCGATGGTGGACATGCTGGCGGTGTAGCAGCTTGCGAAACAGCCAGTGTTTGTAGCAGGAGCCGTTATCGGTGAGTACTCTGCTGATGGTGAAGCCGAAACGGGCGTAGTGGGCCCGAGCCATGAGGAAGAAGCGCATGGCGGAGTGATGGCTCTGATCGGGCAGGATGGCCGAGAAAGCGATGCGGCTGTGGTCATCGATGGCCACGTGCAGATATTCCCAGCCCACGCCGCGCGACTCTTTGCGGCGATCTCCGGTGACGCGATGGCCGGGCATGCGGATGCGGGCCAGACGCTTGATATCGAAATGGATCAGATCACCAGGATGCTTGTGTTCGTAGCGCACGATCGGAAGTGGCGGGTCCAGAGAGCGCAACCGGTTCATCCCGGCGCGGCGCAGGATGCGGCTCACGGTGGCCCGGCTAAGCCTCAGTTCGCGGGCGATCTGCCAGCCGTTGCGGCGCTGCCGGCGCAGAACCAAAACTCTTTCTAATAATGCAAAAGATGTCTGGCGGGGCGAGCGATGTGGCTTTGAACTGAGATCCTTCATGCCCGCCGAACCTGAACGTCGATAACGGCGAACCCACTTGGCCGCCGTCTTCTCACTCACATGAAACGCTGCTGCTGCTGCCTTCTGTATGTATCCCTGCTCGACAACCAGTCGAGCCAGCTGCTCTCGACTGTGAACGGTCAGTCGTGCATTCTGGTGATAGTCCATTCGATCTCCTCTCGGAAACTGCGGTTTGGTCACCATCAGCTTCTCTGATCCGGATCGAATGGACAACCTGTTGAAACTTCACACTTAGAGAAGAAACTCAAGACCGGAAAGAAAGCGTTCCGGCTCGATGTCTTGCTTTCTGGTCCAGCGAACCTGCATCAGCGTAGCAACCCGTAAGGGCACCTCGCCCACCGTGATCTCGCAACGCAACACCGAAAACCTCTCAATCGGCCGCGAAGTGATGAGGCAGATGCCGCCTTCACTGATATTGTAAATGCGTCCGCGAAGCGGGACAACGCGCAGTTTCTTGCTCGACCCAAGCTCGGGGAGAGGCTGAACCGTCATTTCAAGGCTCTGGGGGAACCGTGCCTCACGGCGACGCTCGGTTTGGGCTGCGAGTCTCACGCAAACCAATGAATACGCCACTGGTTTCTTTACGTAAACTCCTCAGATGGATTAGTTCCAGGCAACATCAGTGCAGGAGAGTCCGCCTCAGGGAAGCGGTCCGACGATCTTGCCGATAATGCCCGAACGCGTCGAGACACCCATTTTCAGCATGACCAGATGCAGAAAGGCTTTCACGGTGTTAGAGCTGATATTCATCCGGCAGGCAATCTCCTTACTTGTGAGCCCTGCCAACAGTAACGATACGATCTCGACCTCGCGCCCTGTCAGATTAAACTGGCGCGTCAGCCCGCTTAAGGCGTCGCTACCCGAAGTATGACGCTCCAGCAGCAGAGCCACGGTCAATCCCTGCCTCACCGATCCGTTGCAATCGAGTCGAAAAGCTCGACAGGTATAAAGCCGCCCCCCTGATCGATACTCCCGCACGAAGTCCAGGTCACGCTTCGCCTGGCGATTCAGCAGGCTGGATCCGATCTTGTCCTTAAGGAAGATGTTAGCCTGCTTAATCTGATCCGGCTTCGTCGGAAAAGCAAGTATCTGCACGGCCGCAGGATTAAATGCGATAGGGTGACAATGCTCATCCAGAAGCATAAAACCGGGTTCTGCTATGGCCATCGACACGACTGTCCCTACTTTTCCTCGCAGGACAATCGTTCCCTCGGGCTCTGCCCCGCGACGAGAACTCTCAATCTGGAGTGAAGCTGCGACTCACGCACCAGATAAACCGATACTTTTCAATTGGTCCTGGGGAAGATGCCCAGGTCAGCATGCTCCGACATGGCCCGAGACTTCGGGTTATCTACTCATCACAGGGCCCACGTACAACGAGTGAAAGCCCACGGAAGAACATGAAACCGATTCGACATGAGCACGATGCCGATTCGACATAGAAACGACGCAAAACAGACTCTCGGAACCGTCTAACCTGCGGCTCCTGCCCCAGCGCAGCCCCGTGACTTGCCCATTTGCACCCCGGCCAGGAGTTGAACGTAAACACGTTTCATTAAGACGCACTATTTGTCAAGCAAATTTATCGCGACGATCGCCTAATGACAACCGGTTGTGCATGCAACATCTTGCCGTGCACGAAGTTAACCCGTTCCCTCTTACCCCGGTCCGCACCGGGCCAAAACCGCAAGTGCCTCATAAATCGAGGTTAAGAATGTACGCGCAGGTCACGGGTCTTTCTGCTGCGAGCTTCATTTCTGATGAATAGGACGACAATAACGCAGCAGTTATGCCGGCCGTAGCCGAAGCTTGCTGGGCTTTCTCATTTCTCCTCAGGACTCAGGATCGCCCATCGTGCGAAGACTGCACCGACGGGCTAGCCCGTTTGGGCTAGTACTTGAGAAGCAGCGCACCGCCACTAGTCTCCTCGACTAAGCCATATGTACGATTGCAGATCGATTAGGTCGGTGGTCGAATACACGGGTTGGAGGAGACCCCATGTTGCGCTGCACGAGCTTACTGCCTTGTTATCCGGAGTTAGCACCAGCATCAGCGACAAGATCTGTCGACACGCATCACCGCAGCGTGAAAGCGCAATGGCTGCTGCTGGCTGGGCTCCTGAGCCTGTCGGTGTCTGCTGCAGTGGCGCACGGACAGAATGACACGCCACAGAGCGATGCTTCAGCTGCAGGGCTCCACGCCAGGCAGTGCTACGGTCAGAGCCCCGGAGATGCACACAAGCTCTCAACCAAATCGGGTGACCTGCCTGGCACGACGGAAGGCCAGGAGGCTGCCCAGACCGACTCGACATTGGCAAAGCTGCCTCTGCGCATTCCCGGACTTGAAAATGCAACCACCGGATCCGATCAGAATGGCGCCCGATGCGAGCGCGAGCACAGCGACAAGGCACAACAGCCGCACCCCGAAGACACCGCAGGCGTCGCAGATTTGCCTGTTTTGCCACAGACGGATTCCACTCATCCCAATGTGTCTTACTCGGACGGAGCGTTAAAAGTGACCGGACACGGGGCACACCTTGCACAAATTCTGAAAAGCATCAAGGCACTCACAGGTATTGAGATGGATATCCCGGCGAGTGTCGAGGAGAATCAAATCTTCGATGATGTTGGGCCTGCTCCCCTGCGCGAGGCGCTCGTCAAACTGCTCGATGGTGCCAGGCTCAACTACCTCATTCTGGGCTCACTGCGGGATCCTCAGGGGGTGACCCAGCTCGTGCTTACAGCCGAGACCAGCTCAGCACAAATAAAAACGCCGGCGGCCGGAGTAACTACGGAACAGGCAAGCGGACCGGCATTGTATGGCGCCGGATTTGGCGACGCTACCGCTCAGGATACGGCCGCGGCGGAACCGGCGCAAGTGCAGGCGAACGCGATACCCGTCAATGTAAACATTCAGCAGGTCGCCGCCGCCGCCGGCAAGACGCCCGGAGAGATTCTGGACGAGTTGCAAAAGAAGCAGATTCAACAACTGGACCAGCAAACGGTGCAACCTGCTCCCCAGTAACCATCCACGTCCTAATGCTAGTTGCCCGTGGTACGTTCCGGATGTTTAGCTGTTTGCTCTTTTCTATGTTACGAACGTGGAGCCATACCGTGTCGCTCCGATGGATGAAAGATATTTCCGTCATGGTAACTCATTTTGACTGGATTAGCGCGAAGGTATTAGTTGATGGGGATTAGCAGGCTGGGCTAGATCAACTGGGTGATTGCAAACCTGTGGGGAATGTCTAGAGTTGGGGCGGGCGCTGCGAGACTAACCCCCAACCAAGAATGCGCCCTGGAGGACGATTGAATGAAACTCACATTCTGTAAGACCGTGACCTTGGCTCTGGTAATCGTTGGCCTCTGCGCAGTTGGTGCCGGCGTTGCCTCGGCTCAGACAACAGACACGTACTGGGTTAACTATTTCTCTAACAATGCCGCTCCAGCCCCCGACGAAACAGTCCGGATCGACAATCCCGGCCTGACGTACGGGACTCTTTGCGCCATGGTGTACGTATTCGCCGCCGATCAGCAGCTCTCCGAATGCTGCGGATGCAGTGATACGCACAATGGTCTGAGAACGCTGTCCGTTAGATCCAACCTGACGAGCAACCCGCTTACGGGCGTCGTGGCGACGACCGGCGTCATCAAGATCGTGTCTGCTGCGGTTAATGACTCGCCGTGCGACCCGACCGCCGCCGTCTCACCTACGGCAAATCTGCGTGCATGGGCAACTCACGTTCAGAATCCGGTGGGCACTGCCTATCCGATTACCGAAACTGAATTCTCTGCATCAACTCTGGGTGCTACCGAACTGGCAAACCTCGAGGCACAGTGCGCGTTCATCAGTATTCTGGGCAGCGGCGCTGGCATTTGCTCCTGTGGCACCGGCGACTAATCGGGAAACGGTCAGCGCCTTAACCACCGCGGTATGTGCAGAAGGTGACTTCGCCGTGTACCGGGTGCTTACTCTCGGCTACCGTGCCAGGGACAGAAAGTCCCCCCACCCTGGCACACTTTATCCAACATTTCATCTGACTTGACAAGGGTATATGGACATGAATACTGCGCGAACTGTGGGAATACTCGCTTTGGTGATGTCTCTGACCACGGTAACCAACCTATACGGGCAGGCTGGACCAGATTCTTCTCAGGTACTTGCCAGGGTCAGCAATACCAACCTCACGGTGGGCGACCTTCAGCTACAAGAAGGTGGCAAGCTTTTGCAGGCTCAGTACCAGTACTACATCAACGAGCGCAAGGCGCTCGACGAGCTAATCGACAATCGGCTGCTCGCAGACGAGGCGCGCAGAAGGAATATCCCGCTGGATCAGCTTTTGGATACGGAAGTGTACAAGGGAGTGAAAGATCCCACTGAAGACCAGCTGGAGGTGTACTACGAAGGTCTGGATACGCAGGAATCCTATGCCTCCGTGCGCGAAGAGGTTTTAGAGCATATACGCGAGTTGCGCCGCACCAAAGCCCGCGCCGCCTTTGTCGCGAATCTGCGCAAGCAAGCGAAGATTGACGTTCTGCTGCTGCCGCCTTCCGCCGACGTGGACCTTTCCGCAGCTTATGAAAACGGCCCCCGGAGTGCCCCGGTGGTTCTCGTGGAGTTTGCCGACTACGAGTGCCCGTATTGCCAGAAGGTGAATCCCGAGATCCAGCAGCTCAAGAAAGAGTATGGAGACAGCCTTGCGGTGGTATACAAGGATTTTCCTCTGCCCATGCACCATGGCTCAGAGAAGGCCGCGGAAGCTGCTCGTTGCGCGGGGGAACAGGGCAAGTTCTGGGAATATCACGATGTACTTTTCTATAGCCAGCTCACGACGATCGACGCTTTGAAGCAACACGCCCAGACACTCAAGTTGGATCAGGACGCCTTCAATACCTGCCTGGATGACGGGAAAGAGTCGCCTGCGGTGAAGAAAGATCTGGAGGAGGCAAAAAGCCTCGGCCTGACCGGAACGCCGAGCTTTTTTGTCAATGGACATTTCTTTAGTGGGGTCGTCGATTATCAGGCGCTGAAAGATATCGTGAATCAGCAATTGAGTCTGGCTACGGCTGTGCACGCGGAGCAGCAGATTTCAAAAAAGTAAGGAGAAGAGTTGCGGCAAACTTCCTTTTCCGCGCGCTCGGAGCTTCGGAACGCGCATCCACTGGCCGAGGGGATCGATCGAGGTGAAACATGAAACCTGTTCGGAGACTACTATGGGCTGCGTTCATGGTCGCCTTTTTTGCGGGCGCGCGCCTGGCGGCATCGGTTACAGTTTCGCCAGCGTCGGTTCAGGTGAAGCTCGGCTCTCAAACGCAGTTCAGCGCATCAGGTGCTGAAGATGACGTCGTAGTCTGGGGCATTTCGGGTGCCGGCTGCAGCGGCATCACGTGTGGAGAAATAACTGCCGACGGGTTATATACGGCCCCCTTGGCAGCGCCAAGCCCCGCCGTCGTTACAGTTGTGGCAACTTCTCTCTTCGATCTCACGCAGTCCGGTAGCGCCACCGTCACAATCGGAATACCTGCAACGATCGGAGTAACGATTTCTCCGGGTTCCGCAACAATCGCCGCGACCGGGCAGCAACAGTTCACGGCCAATGTCACAGGCACGTCAAATACGGCGGTCAGCTGGACCGTATCCGGTGCGGGATGTGTTGCGGCCGGATGTGGAACCATTACTTCCTCGGGTCTTTACACCGCCCCCAGCGTCATTCCCAGTCCTGCTCAGGTTACTGTCAAGGCTGTATCGGTGGCTGACAGCACAAAATCCGCTTTGGCGACCGTCACGATCGAGTCCGCTAAATCCGTAACGATTTCCGTGTCTCCGGTGACGGTTCAGGTCAGCGCGGGCGCACAGCAGCAGTTCTCTGCGACAGTTGCGGGAACTACCAATTCATCTGTGAACTGGACTGTTGCGGGATCAGGTTGCGCCGGTTCGGCGTGCGGGTTGATTTCAGCTTCGGGCTTGTATACTGCGCCGGCAACGGTTCCGACTCCGCCTGCGGTCACCGTTACCGCCACGGCGGTTGCAGCTCCGAGCCAGTCAGCGAAGGCGGCTGTCACAATCAAGGCAGCAGTTTCTTCAGGCATCACCATCTCTCCCGCCTCTCCGGAGGTGAAGCCAGGCGGCCAGATACAGTTCACAGCAAGCGGGCCTAGTAGCGGCGTGGTCGTTTGGAGCGACTCTGGCATCGGTTGCTCGGGAATCTCATGCGGCACCATTAACTCCAGCGGACTCTACACAGCACCCACCGCAATCCCCAGTCCTGCGTCTGTAGTTATCACGGCTACCTCGGTGCTAAACCCTCCGGCTTCGGGATCGACCACCGTGACCATCATCTCGTCGAACCAGGTGAGCGTGACCGTGGCACCGGCAAGCGTCCAGCTGAACACGGGAGCGCAACAGCAATTCACTGCCGCCGTAACCGGGACCAGCAATACCGCCGTGACCTGGAGTGTCACCGGTTTGGGCTGTGCCGGAACCATTTGCGGCACCATCACCCCGGGAGGCCTGTATACCGCGCCGGCATCAGTTCCCAATCCGTCATTCCTGAACGTCACTGCCACATCCGTTGCCGACACCACGAAATCGAGTACGGCCATAGTAATCATTGTTCAGGAGATTGGCGTGAGCGTCTCCCCGGCCTCGGTGCAGCTTGACGCCGGAGCCAGTCAGCAATTCACTGCCAAGGTTATCAACACGCTCGTCACGGGTGTCACCTGGAGCGTAAGCGGTACCGGCTGCGTCGGCTCCGCGTGCGGCACCATTACCTCAGCCGGTTTGTACACGGCACCCGAGGCGGTGCCGTCTCCGCCCGCAGTGACTGTAAAAGCAACCTCCATCGCTGACGGTGTCACGTCAGCTACAGCTGCGGTGACCATCATCAGCCCCATCAAGGTAGCCATCGCACCGTCGACCACGATTGTTACAATCGGCAACCAGCAGCAATTCCAGGCGACCGTCACTGGAACGACGAACACCGCCGTAACCTGGAGCGTGAGCGGATCCGGCTGCTCGGGGAACGCCTGCGGCACAATCACCTCCGCCGGTTTGTATACTGCGCCCGCAACCGTCCCGAGTCCCGCCAGCGTGACGATTAAAGCCACGGCGCAAGCGGACCCGTCGTCGTTCGGCTCCGCAATCGCCACGATTGCTCCGACCAATAACTCAAAGCTGAACGGCCAGTATGCGTTTCTGTTCACGGGATTTGACAGCAACGGCGTCTATGAGGCTGCCGGATCGATCACGGCCAACGGACAGGGAATGATCACGTCGGGGCTCGAGGACATTAACAACACCAACGGACCCGCCACGGACCTTTCGATCACCGGGACTTATCAGGTGGAAGCCGACAATCGCGGAATGATGACGATTACAAGCTCCCTGGGTACAAACGTGTTCCGATTCTCGCTCAATGGGCTCGGGACTAAGGGAAGACTCATCTCCTTCGATAACTCTGGAATTCGCGGTTCGGGCAGCCTGGAACTGCAGAATTCTGCTGTCTTCGATGCGTCCTACCTGACGGGTGGTTACGCGTTCGGCCTCGCCGGTATGGATGCAGCGGGCTTCCGGATTGGCGCGCTTGGACTCATCTTCCCCGATGGGAGCAGCTTCATTTCGGGAAGCAGCTTCGACGTAAATGACGGCGGAATTGTGTCGCCAACCTACGCGCCGTTTGACGGGGCCTACACGGTCGATGACGCCACTGGCCGCGGCACAGCAACCCTCAGCATTCCCGGTTTCGATGGAGGCACATTAGACTTCGCTATCTACATCATTTCAGCAAACGAATTTCTGATGATCTCCACCGATCCCATCAGCATCAACAATCCGATTTTCGCTGGACCCGCTGAGGCGCAGATCGGGGCTCCCTATACGGCAGCCTCCCTCGACGGAAGATCCGTGTTTAATCTCAGCGCCACAACCGGCACCGCCCCCCAGGACACCGTAGGCGGTTTGTCATTTGACGGCGTCAGCAATGTCACAATGAACTTTGATCAGAACAGCGGAGGCGACATCACGGTGGCGGGCGTGCTGAACGGCGCCTATGCCCTCCAACTCAACGGGCGCGGCACGCTCAACCTCGTGAATCCATCGACCGGCGCTACCAGCATTTGGTATCTCTATGCATTTGCACCCAACGAAGCATTTGTGCTGGACGCCTCTACCAGTGCGGTAGCCTTCGGTGAGATGCTGCCACAGACGACTATCCGGCCGTTCTCCAACTCCGACATTCTCGGCACGTACCTGTTCGGATCGGGAGAACCTGTCGTCGCGTCCACTCCGCTGCTTTCCGGCGTGGCTAATTTTGACGGCGGAAACACCGTACAGGGCCGGGGCATCATCACCGGGACCGAGGATATCAACCAGAGTCCGTCTCTGCTCGCCAACCAGGCGCTGAGTGGAACGTACTCCGTATCAAGTGTATCGAACAATGGCCGGGGCGCAATACTGCTGACTTCACCCAGCGGCAAGACGATCGCCGTGTGGGTGATCAGTAACTCGGAGTTTGTAGGTCTGAATGTTGATTCGACGACCCCGCAGCCTGCGATCCTGTACTTCGAGCAATGAGGCTCAGATTGTCTTCTTTGCAGAGGAAGCGGTTCCATGCAGGCTACGACAACAACGAGTCGGCACTAAATGAGGAGATGTACGAGTATGAAGAAGTTCCAGCTGTTACTTTCACTGACGATTGCAATGATGACGTTCACCTCCCTTGGAGCCCAGCAGGATATCTCAGCATTGAAGCAGAAGGCGGCCGATGGCGACCCTGCGGCGCAGGTTCAGGTGGGCATGGCGTATGCCCTGGGCTCGCCTCGTAACCCGCAGGAAGCGATGAATTGGTTCAGGATGGCGGCCGATCAGGGCTACGCCGACGGCCAGTACCGGCTCGGCGGCATGTACGACGCAGGCATCAGGCCTACCAATCCCACTGAGGCTGTGAAGTGGTATACGCTTGCCGCAAAACAAGGATACAAAGACGCCGAATACAGGCTTGGGATTATGTATGACCAAGGTCGTGGCGTAAGCCAGAATTACGTCGAGGCCGCAAAATGGTTCGAGAAAGCTGCCGAACAAGGTCGCCCGGAGGCTGAGTACAGGCTTGGGGAGATGTATGAAAAGGAACAAGGCGTTCCCAAAGATTACACCGCGGCGATGAAGTGGTATCTCCTCGCAGCCGGGCAGGGGCGCGCGGAAGCGCAGTACAAAGTTGGCTACCTTTATGAGCAGGGCCTAGGAGTATCGCAAAATAAACCTGTGGCAATGGCTTGGTACCAGAAGTCCAGCCAGCAGGGTTATGCATTTGCGACAGATGCCTTGAAAGCTCTTCAGGAGCAATAACTAAGACTGGAGTGCCAGGCGTTTTTCGATCAGCTTCGCCCACATTTGATTGTATAGTTCTTCCCGGTCATACCTGGCCGTCAAAAGCGGTGAGACCCAAAGCGGCTCTTGGGTGGAGCTCACAGAACTGTTCTCAGCGGGTGCATCGGGCGTGACCCAGTCCGAGGGTGAACCTTCGCCCCCGAGTCGCCGGCTGTGCGAAAGCTAATAGCAGCCTCTAGATGTGGAGGCTCAAGAGGTTGTTCCGATTCATGCCGGAGCGAGAAGCTGGTGTGTTGAGTTTAAGACTGGCATGGGGTCTGTGGAAGTTGTAGTCATGCAGCCATGGATCGAGGAGC
>JASHNW010000022.1 GCA_030041435.1 Acidobacteriaceae bacterium | reverse complement strand
TCCTCTCCGCATCCATCTGCCGCAGCCGCGCCTCCGCCGCCGCCATCCCGCGTTCGAATTCCTCGCCCACCGCCGGCTTCGCCGCCACCGGACCCGGCTCCGGCGCCGGATACCGCCACTTCGGCATGTCCTGCAGCTTGCCCATCTTCGAGTCCAGCAGCGCCACCCGCGGTCGCACCAGCCCCTTCTCCCACGTCTCCTGCAATCCATAAAAGCGCGGCTTCGGAGCCTTCGTGTAGCAGTCCTCCGCGCTCCACGCCCGCTGCGGCAGGTGGTTCGCATCCTCCCCCTCGGCCGGCTCGTACACCGCGCCGTCCATCGAGCTCACCCGCGCCACCCCCTCCTCGCCCCCCATCGGCGCCTCCTCGAGCGGTGCCGCCGCAATCTCCGCCGCAGTCCTCTCCCGCGGAGTCATCTCCGCCAGCACCTCCAGCGCAGCTACCTCCACGGGAGCCGTCTCCGCCGCAGCCGTCCCCGCCCGGCCCATCTCCGCCCGGCCGGCATCAGCCTCGCCCTGCGCGGAGCTGCCCGCCGCCGCTCCCTCCGCTGCGGCCTCCCGCCGCTCCTGCGCCAGGAACATCTCCTTCCTCAGCCGATACTCCAGCACCCGCGTCGCCACGTGGCACCCGCGCAGCATCGCGTTCGCGTTCGCCACCGGAATCTCGTTGTCCCCCAGCGCCCGCACAATGTGCGATACGGCCAGCAGAATCGACGCCTCGTCCTCCAGCAGCGCCACGTTCACCGCCCCGCGCGAGCGCGCGAACTGGTCGTGTTTGAAGCAGTAAGGACGCCCCAGCCTCGCCGTGCCGCTGCACCGCGCGCCCCCCATCTTGATGTACTCGCACACCCGCCGCTCCCGCGCCTTCGCCGCCGCTGCCGTCTCGCCCGCCCCGCCCGTCCCGCCCGTCTCTGCCGCGTCCCTCATCTCTGTCGCCGTCTCCGTTTCCTCAGCCTGCATTCCATTTCTCCTCAAAATTTCGCCGGGCCATCTTCGCCTGTCGGACAAAAAGGCGAAGGGCTCGCGCCCGCGAACCCTCCGCAAAAACGCCGGGAGTGTCCAGCTCCCGGCGACCCGATCAGCCAAAGAAAAAAGCCCTGCACCAACGCGCAGAGCTTTTTCTTTACCCTATAAGTTCAGAATACCAAGTCCGGCGTCTAACTCTGCCAACTATTTTGGCCACTTATAAAAATTCCGCGAGGCAAACAAACCCACTTACAAGCCAGGTTACTTCCGTAAGGATTGACAAAAAAGCGAAGATACCACGAAACCCAGCAAAAACACCCCATCCACCCCCAACCGCCATCCGCCAACAGCTATCGACTATCCGCTCCCAGCTCCCCGCTCCCCGCTCCCAGCTAGACGGGTAATATGACCCGACAACTCGTTGATAACAAAGTGCGTACACTTCGACCTCTCCAAAACACGCACATGGCTGCGGCCCCCGCGGTATTTGCATCGGCAAAATTCCACAGGTACGGTTACCAGATGCAGCGAATTTCATGGCGAGAGGCAGCCAGCGATCCACCCTCTACCCGGCTAACCCGGCGCATGGTTTTGCGTGGCGCCGCCGCGGCACTCACTGCTTCGGCCATTCCAGCACCGGTCGCCGCGCTGGCATGGAACGCTGCGGACGGACGCCCGCAGCCTGCAGATCGCAGATTCAGCAGCCCTGCGATCGAAGCCGCGATTGCCGCCATCAGAAAACAGATTCCCGATCCCGTGCTGGCAGCGATGTTTGAGCGCTGTTTTCCCAACACGCTGGACACGACCGTTTTTCCGGGCACATTCGACGGAAGTCCCGACACCTTTGTCATCACCGGCGACATCGACGCGATGTGGCTGCGCGATTCGTCTGCGCAGGTGCATCCTTATGTCAGCTTCGCGAGTGAAGATCCTGCGCTGGCGCGGCTGCTGCAGGGGGTGGTGCGGCGGCAGACGCGCTGCATCCTGATCGATCCCTATGCGAACGCATTCACCCGAAACACCTCCGACCCGCCCCTGAGCTGGGCGGTTCACGACCAGACACAGATGAAGCCCGGCGTCGCGGAGCGCAAATGGGAGATCGATTCACTCTGTTATCCGGTGCGCCTGGCGCACGCATACTGGCGCGCGACGGGCGACGTGAGCCTGTTCGACGCGGAATGGAAGGCCGCAGCCTGGAAGATCGTTGCAACCTTCACGGAGCAGCAGCGGATCCACGGAAAAGGCCCGTACCACTTTATGCGCCTGACGCCGATTCCGTCCGACACTGTGCCGCTGGACGGGTACGGGAATCCGGCGCGCCCCGTGGGCATGATTTTCTCGATGTTCCGCCCGTCGGACGATGCATGTATTTTCCCGCTGTTCGTGCCGGCAAATCTATTCGCCATCCGATCCCTTGAGCAGCTGCAGGAGATGAATGCCGCTGCAGGCGCCGATAGCCGACTGAACGCTGCATGCAACGAACTGTTGAACGCGTTGCGGGCGGCAGTGGAAAAATACGGAACTGTTGAACACCCGGCTTTCGGGAAGATCTGGACGTATGAAGTGGATGGCTACGGGAACTCGCTGCGGATGGACGACGCGAACGCGCCGGGCCTTTTGAGTCTTCCCTATCTGGGCTGCTGCGACGTGCGCGATCCGATGTATCAGCGCACGCGCCGGTTCGTGCTGAGCGGCGACAATCCCTATTTTTTCCGCGGCACTGCAGCCGAGGGAACAGGGAGCCCGCACACCGGCCTGGGGATGATCTGGCCCATCGGAATTGCCCTGCGGGCTCTTACGTCCATTGACGACAGTGAAATTGTGCAGTGCCTGCGATGGCTGCGCGACACGACTGCCGGCACGAACTTCATGCACGAATCCTTCAGCCAGGACAATCCGGCGCAGTTTACGCGCGCATGGTTTGCCTGGGCGAACACATTGTTTGGCGAACTGATCGTGAAGCTGGCGCAGTCGAAGCCGGATCTTCTGCGACAAGCCGGATGACCGCAATCGCCGTCGGTCGGCGGCAGCAGCCGGCGCCGACTGCACAGCACGGGAGGGCCGGCCTGGACAACAACGTTGCGCAACAACTGCCAGCAAGTCTCTCGGGCCCGGACTAGAACCAGGGCGGCTGATCCCGGTCGTAGCCTTCAGTCTTTATAAATCGATATTCGTGCCCGGCCAGGGAAACCCGCAGTTTCTGGCCAACGACACGCTGATCAGTATTGGAGAGCAGATCCACATAGCGTGCGCCGTCGACGGCGCTGAGGTCGACCGATGCTTCGACCGGCTGCGCACCGAAGTTGAAGACGAGCAGAATACGCTCGGAGTCGTCTGCGGCATAGCGGACGATTGCGTAGATCTGCGCGTCATGGTCTGTGGGAACCCGCCGGCGGAGACTGTTCTGAAAGAGAGCCGGATGGACGGCTTTCAATCGGAGCAGCGCCGGAATCCCCGGCGCCGGAGCCGCGATGCCCCCTTGTGCGCCGCAGTAACACGGCATATCTCCGGAGGCGGCAACCAGAACCTTGGCGAATCCCTGCTCCTCGGTGTTGCGCATCTTCGGGATGGGGAGATACAGCGTGCCTCCCGCTGCAACCACGCGGTCGTGGTAGCCGCGCAGTGCCTGCTCCAGCAGAGACGGATTCCCGGCTTCCACGCTGGTGCGCAGCGGCTGGTTCGATTTGTCCCACCAGATGCCGAGACCGTAATCGAAGATATTCGTGAAGTGGCCGTCCTTCACCCACGCGACGGAATCGTCTGAAAAACCGCCACCGCCTTCGGGCCGGATTAGGTCGTCGCCATAGCTGCCGATCACGTGCGTAATGTGCTGGTTGATCTTGTGCCAGCTCGCTCCCGCGTACCAGTTGACGGCGTCGAGCACCATGCCGTCGAGGCCGGCGTTCATCCAAAAGCGCACGACGCGGGTCGCTTCATCGGGCCACGCATCCGCGCTCCAGTTGTACTGCGGCAGGTGGATCGGATTCCCCTCGGCATCCCTGCCCGGCCATCGCGTCCAGTAGTAAGCGTGCGCACGGTCGCTCCACTGCCAGAACTCATTTTTCGCAGGCTGATAGCCGGGCAGATCGGGCCGGATGAAGAAGAAGCTGTTGCTCGGGGCCGGAGGCAGCGCATCTGCATCGTGGCTCCAATAGAACAGCTGCGTGTCGCGTGTGGTCTTTCCCCGTCGAACAGCATCTTCTGCCGCTTCAAACTGCGTGGCCTCGGTGCTGCTGTATCCCAGGTTCTGAAAGGTGATGACCCGCAGTCCCTGCGCGTGGGCTAAGGCCACTAGCCGCCGGAAGTCGGTGTTCGAGCCAAGCCCGGGATCGAGACGGTAGCGGTCTTTGGCATCGAGACCGTCATAACTGTTGCCGCCTTCTTCCGGCGCGAAGACTTCGAGTGCTGAGATTCCCTCGGACTTCCAGGCCAGCATCTGCTGCTCCGCCTCGGCAGGGTCCATCGAGAGATGCTCAAAGCACCAAAACTCCGTCGTCGGCTTCAGCGTGACGCGATGTATCGCGCTCGCCGTGACGTACCACGGAAGCTGCGGCGCGCTCGTCCGGGGAGGCGTTGCAGCTGGTGCGGCCGCGATCGCGAGCAACCCGCAGGCCACCGACACGGCGAGCCGACGGCTCATCTCTGCGCCTGCAGCAATCGCTCCACTTCCTCGCGATCGGGCATGGAAGGCTGGGCGCCGCGCCGGGTGACGGAGATGGCCGCCGCTGCGGCTGCGAACCGCGCCGCTTCGCCAGCATCCCGGCCGAGCATGAGAGCCACAGCGAAGGCGCCATTGAACGCATCTCCCGCGGCTGTGCTGTCCACGGCTTCCACATGAATCGCGGGCACTGCGACGACGGTGCCGTTCGACGCGAGCAGCACGCCGCGCGAACCCAGTTTGAGAACGACAGAGCCCACGCCGGTGCGCAGAAACGCGTCGGCAAGCCGTCGCGGCTCGGCGCCAGCCAATTCCGGATGAATCTGCTCTGCGAAGTAGGCCGCTTCGGTTTCATTCGGCGTGAACCAGCTCACGTGCGGCGGGATGCCTGCAGCCAGGATCTGAGCCGGCGCCGGATCGAGCATGAGGGGAACATCGTGCCGGCTGCATAACTGCGCGAGATATTCCACCGACGGCATTGGAATTTCCAGTTGCGCCAGAACGATGCCGGCATGGCAGATCGCGTCACGGTGCTGCTCGATGTGGTCCGGCGTCACGGCTGCGTTGGCTCCAGGAGCGACCACGATGGTGTTTTCGCCGTCTGCAGAGACAGTAATCGCCGCCACGCCAGTTGGACGCTCCGCGATTCCCACTCCGCTGACATCGACGCCGGCGTCCTGCAGGCCGGCGCGCATCCTTTCGCCAAAGACGTCCGACCCGACCATCCCGATCATGTGAACCGGATAACCGAGACGTGCCGCGGCGACCGCCTGATTGGCGCCTTTCCCGCCCGAGTGCAGCTGGAAATCGCTGCCCTGCACGGTTTGCCCCGGAAGAGGGATTCTGCTGGCTGTGACAACAAAGTCGATGTTGATGCTGCCTACGACGATAATTGGCTTTTGCATGGTGCTCATTGAGGTCTCTGACACGCCACAGCGTGATTGATCGCTACAAAACAGGCGCCAAAGCTACGGCGGTCAGTCCACAGAGGAAGAGTACGAACATCCAGGCCAGCAGCGTCTTCGAACGGCGAGGCGCGGCGGCAAACTCGTGCCACGCAAATACCCCCCAGCATGCGGAAATCATGGTCGCACCCTGGCCGATGGAATAGGAGACGGCAGGGCCGACAATGTGCGCGCGGGACGCCACAAAATTAAGCACCGCCCCGGTGCACCAGATCGCTCCTCCGATGATGCCCCACAGGTGCCAGGCGGGGCGGGCCTGCGCCCAGGAGGCGATCGATACGGGCTCGCGGCCGTCGAGCGGCTTGCGCATCAGCAGCGTGTTGGCAAACAGCGAGCAGATGCCCACGCCCACCACAAAGTAAAACGAGGCGGCATAGGGCCCAGGAGCTCCGGAACCGCTCATGGAGCGCGACACGAAAGGATAGAAGCTGCCCATGAGGATGCCCGAGACGAGACTGATGACGACGCCACGGGTGCTGACGCTTCGTTGCTGCTCCCGGAGGCGATAGGCAGCAGCATCCAGCACGATGGCCAGCATCACGACCGCGATTCCGCAGAAGAGCAGAATCGGATTGCCGGCCGGCGCGATGATGTAACTGCTGACTGCGCCTACCACCAGAGCTACGCCGATGCCGACCGGGAACGCTACGGCCAGGCCTGCTATATCGATGGCAGCCACCAGCAGCAGGTTGGCGACGTTGAAAATAGCGCCCCCCGCCAGCGCCAGCCAGATGTGATGGCCGTCTGCATGGGCGAGGTCGGCGAAGAATGCGTAGCCTGTTGTTCCGGCGCTGCCAAGCGTGACTCCCCACGCCAGCACACCGGCGAAGAGTCCGATGACGTAGTCCCAATAGAACAACTGAAACCTGTATCCAGGGCACAGTTTCAGGGTGTTCGCCCAGGAGCCCCAGCAGAGCATGCTGAGGATCATGAAGGACAAAGCGATTCCGTATATCTGCGGCTGGTACATGAGTTGTTTCCCGTGCGACTTCGTCACAACAAATGAGGCCGAAATTCCGGCCTTTCAGCCAACGGCTGCCGAAACGCTGCGCTGTGGAGCATCCCCGAATTCACCCCGACGAGTGCCCCGCCGGCGTCACGCTCACCAACATACTCCCTGGCTGGCGTGTCAAAAGACAAGTTTCGCCGCAACCTAACCGATGCGTGCTTCTCTTGCCCCATTCACCATCCCGAAGGGAAATTCGGAGTCGCCGCTTGGGTAGGTCGTATTCACGCCGGTTCACTGCGTGTGGTTGAGCGCGTTGAACGCGTCACCCCGAAACTCAAGGTGAAGATTTTCATAGATAGAAAAAGTTTTGGCGAGCGACAGGTCCAGATTATTCTGTCCCGGACCTCGGACGGTCCCGAGGCCCGAATTTCCGCGAACGTTCATAGGAGGGACCGAGAACTTCGAGGTATCAAACTGCCGGTACGCTGTCTTACTCCAATGACCTATATCATTCGGATTGCCGGAAACATTCAGCTCGTCAAAGCCGGCGCCGTCCTGCGCGCTGGAACCACAGCCGCTCGGGCAGGTAGCGGTGCCGGCATCGCTGGCCGGGCATGGCGTGCCTGGGCCGCCATTCGTCACCGTGAGAGCATCGCCGGACTCCAGGGTGGCGATGCCGCTGATGCGCCAGCCGGTCAGCGTCATCTTCGCCCAGTGCGGCCAGTTCCCGCCATACTGCGGGCTCCAGATTCCTCTGTATACAAACCGCTGACGGTGGGACCCGGTGGTTTCGCCGCGGTCAAACAGATTTGGATATTGAATTCTCCCACCACCGGCCCCGGGACTTCCGTTAGCTCCTAAAGTGTTGGACCAGGGATAATCCGACACCGTCTTACACTGGCCCGCGGTCAGGTTGTCGAACTCGAAATGGCCCACGCTGTCCGCCGTCATCTGGCGAGTCTGCTTCTGCGCGGGATCGAGCAGGGTGACCTGCGCCCCGGGAACTACGGCTCCCGATGAATTGAAGACTGTTCCCGGTAATGCGCCGCGCTGCGCAAACTGTGCCCCCGCAGTTGGGGAAAGGAAGAACAGAAGGAGAGGAAGCGCCAGAAACGGGATGTGTCGAATCATGGGGCGGCCTCGGTAGTAGGGAATACAAGGCAAAATGAAAGCTTTCAAAGTGCGTGAATGATACGCTAATTCGGCGTCGTTGGGACTGTCAAGATGATTTTCGTCCGATGAATTCCGCCGGAGGGTTCCCCGGACTCCTAAATTCCGATAGCCGCGTGCCGGTGCCCCGCCCATCGAGATTGCTCATTGACGGCATCTCGGCGGGCCCGGTTTTCGTTCCGGCATGCCGCGCAGAAGTGGTTGCGGGAGCGCAGCGGCATTGGATTGAATGCTTTCATTCTCCCCTTGCCTCGCATGCGCTTATACTGCGATCTGATTGCATTTAGCCTGGTAAAACGAACTTGTCCGCATGGCTAACATGAAGGAAATCGCGCGCATGGCCGGCGTCTCGCTGGGGACCGTTTCTCATGTGCTCAACCGCTCCGCACCGGTGCGCGAACCCCTGCGCCGGCGCGTCGAGGAGGCAGTACAGGCGGCCGGCTACCAGCCCAGCGCCCTCGCTCGCGGTCTGCGCCGCGACAAGACGAACATGATCGGCATGGTCATCCCGGATGTGACCAACCCGTTCTTTCCCGCGGTTGTGCGCGGCGCCGAGGACACCGCGTTTGCGAACGGATACCGGCTCGTCTTGTGCAATACCGATAACGATCACTCGAAGGAGCTGGTGCACCTGAACGAGTTGCGCACCTATCTTCCCTCGGGACTGATCGTGATTCCCTCCGACTTCAGCGACCTGACCCGTCAGGCGGAGTCTTATCAGCGGAGCGGGGCGGCCGTCGTGTGTGTCGATCGACTGCCGAGGCGCTGGCACGGAGACAGCGTGACGGCCGCGAACGAACAGGGCGCACACGCCGCGACGCGGTACCTGATCCAGCTGGGCCATCGCCGCATCGCGGCGATTACCGGCCCGCTGCATCTCACCAATTCCGAGCAGCGCCTGCGCGGCTTCCGGCGCGCCATGGCCGAGGCCGATCTTCCCATCGCCCCCGAATACCTGCAGGAATCGTCGTTTGATCTGGCCGGCGGGCGCTCGCGCGCGCTGCTGCTGCTGCGCATGCTGCCGCGGCCCACTGCCATCTTTGGCGGCAACGACATGATCGCTATGGGCGTGTTGCAGGCCATCCGCGAGCTGGGGCTGCGCTGTCCCGAAGACGTATCCGTGATGGGCTTCGACGATCTGGACTTCGCCGCTCTCATCAATCCTCCGCTCGCTTCGGTGTTGCAGCCCGGTTACCAGTTGGGTGCAACAGCGGCCCGCATCCTGCTCGATCGCGTGCACGGCGACGGCGGCCCGGCGCGGCACATCGTCCTTCCGACGGAGCTGCGGATTCGCGAGTCGGTTGCTCCGCCCCGAGCCAGCGAGGCCGGGGCGGGCAAAACCCGGGCAGGCGGAGCCAGGGCAGCGGGACGCACGACACCTCGATCCCGGAAGAAGCAGTAGCTTTCAGCCATACCGTTTTCAGGAGTCGCCTTCATGTTGAAGCTGTCCAGTCTCGTAGCCCTGTTGCTGCTTTGCCCTGCCGCATCGTCGCAAAACGATGGCTGTACGCGTCTGGCAAAGCTTGCTTTGCCGCATACGACGATCGCACTGGCGGAGACAGAATCCGCCGGAGGGTTCCATCTTCCGCAGAGCAATGAAACAGACCCTCAGCAGGAAAATCCTTTTCATGACCTCCCGGTATTCTGCCGCGTGGTCATGAAGCTCACGCCGTCCGCAGATTCAAACATTCAAGTCGAATTATGGCTGCCCGAACAGGGCTGGAATCGGAAATTCCGCGGAGTGGGCAATGGCGGGTTCGCCGGTCAAATCGACTATCGCGGCCTGGCGATGGCAGTAAGCCAGGGCTATGCCGCGGCAGCGACGGACACCGGGCACACCGGGTCGTTCATCGATGCCCAGTGGGCACTGGGACATCCGCAGAAGGTGATCGATTTCGGTTATCGGGCCATTCACGAAATGACCGTAGCCGCGAAGGCGGTTCTGCATCACTACTATGCCGCCGCTCCGGCATACTCCTATTTTGAGAGCTGCTCGAACGGCGGCAGACAGGCATTGATGGAGGCGCAGCGCTTTCCTGCCGACTACGACGGCATCCTCGCGGGCGCTCCTGCGAATAATTGGACAAGCCTGCTCACCAGTGCCGTGCATGACACGCAGATTCTCAATCTGGATCCGTCCAGCTACATCGCCCCGGCAAAACTGCCGGCCATCGACTCGGCCGTTCTGGCGGCATGCGGAGCGCAAAGCGGGACCCAGGACGGATTCGTGAACGATCCGCCCTCGTGCCACTTCGACCCTTCGGTGCTTCTCTGCAAGGGAGAGGAAACCGAGAAGTGCCTGACGCAGCCGCAGGTGGCCGCGCTGGAGGCGATCTATGCCGGGACGCGCGATGCCGCCGGCACTCTGGTGTTTCCAGGCTACTCGCCGGGCGGGGAAGCAGGCGTTAACGGATGGGGGCCCTGGATTCTTGGTCCCGCGCCGCGCGAGAGCCTGATGTATCAGTTCGGCACTCGGTATTTTGCCGATATGGTATATGCCGACCCGCAGTGGAACTACAGGAATTTCACCGTCGACCAGGGCGTTGCCGACGCCGTTCGGAAAACCGGCGGGGTCCTCGATGCGACCAATCCCGATCTGCGGCCCTTTGCTCGCCGGGGCGGCAAGCTGATCGTCTACCACGGGTGGAGCGACGCCGCCATTCCACCGATGAGCAGCGTCGACTACTACGAGTCTGTTCGTTCCACCATGGGCGCAGCTGCGGAGGATTCCTTCATGCGCCTCTTCATGGTCCCGGGCATGCAGCACTGCGGGCTCGGCCCCGGCCCCGACAGCTTCGGCCAGGATGGACCTTCTTCGGCCTCCGGCACGGATGATGCCCAGCACGACGTTGGTCTGGCACTGGAAGCCTGGGTGGAAAAAGGTACGGCTCCCGCCACCATCATCGCCGCGAAGTACGAAGGGAGCGGACCGGCGCGCAGCATCGTCTTGTCACGCCCGCTGTGTGCCTGGCCGCTGATCGCGAAGTATCGCGGAACCGGGGATCCCCGGGACGCGGCAAGCTTCGCCTGCGCAGACGCGGGCAAATAGCCGCTTATCGACTTAGTCTGTGAAGCTGTCGCAAACCCCGTCGCACCTCGTCACGCTTACTGCGCCGCATCCTCCACGCAGCGGAAGCCCACCGTGCCGGAGCGGTCATAGCTCGGCGCCATCAGCAGCAACTTGCCGTGCTGGTCGTTACGGTAGGCTTCGGGGAAATACCAAATCGACCCCTGCGGCTGGTAGTAATTGCCGCCGCGCAGGATCGCGGCGCGTGTGTGCTCGTCGACAAACTCGTCGGTCCATTGCCACACGTTGCCCACCATATCCATCACTCCGAACGGGCTGGCTCCCGCCGGGTGCGCGTTCACGTCGTCGGGCTGGGTGAGGTTGCGTCCCTTGTCGGGCGTGGGCACATTGGAAGAGTCCCACGTGTTGCCCCACGGGTAGAGGCGGTTCTCATTACCGCCCTGAGCCGCATATTGCCATTCCCACTCGTGCGGCAGGCGCTTACCCGCCCACTTCGCGTACGCGCGCGCGTCTTCCAGCGAGACCCAGGTGACCGGTTTATTATCCCATCCATCCGGATAGGTGCCATTCTTCCAGTCCTTCAGGAAGTTCTGATTGTCTTCGGGACGATAGTGTGCCGCGTCGAGGAACTTTTTGAACTCGGCGTTGGTTACCGGGTACTGATCCATATAAAACGGATCGATGTGCATGGGGTGCTCGTGGAAGCGGCGGGGCGCATCCTCCCACGGATACTGGACGTCCACGCCGACGTCGTCGGAGCCTTCGATCTCGATGCCCTGCACGCGGAAGATATAGTCTCCGCCCGGGATCTTCACCATGCCAGGAGGTGTGCTCGCAGCGGGAGAGGTTTTCGGAATGTCGACAATGTGCTGCAACAGCGGCTTCCACTCGTGCGAGTAAGAAGACAGAGGCTGCACGGTCATGGCCTTCATCCGCGCCAGCAGATCCGTAAGCTTCGCATCGGGAGCGCCGTGAACCGCCATCACCGCAGCGAATCCGTGCGCCTCAATCGGGAAGGACAGCACGTCGCCAGAGCCTTCGCGCTGCGGAGTCAGTTCCACTCCGTGCCAGAGATCGAAATAACGCACGCCGCCGGTCGCGGGCACCGTCATCTGCCGGCCGCTCACGTCGTACTCATTGCGGTTCACGATGGTCCAAACGGTGCGATCGCCCCGCGGCCAGCGGCTCGCGAAGACTCCGTAGAGATGCATCGGATAGAACGGTTCCCATTCCGCGCTCGCGAAGAACGGCGCCACGCCGCGCTCGATCGTGGCCATGCGCCGCGTCGCTTCGCCATCTCTCGGGGTGATGCCGTTCCAGATGCCCCAGACGTTCTCCCAGCTCTCCCATCCTTCTCCGTTAAAGAAGGCGAACTGCAGGTCATCGGTCTTGTCGCGCATCCAGCGTCCCTGGATGTTGACCTGATGTCTGGTCTCGAGCCAGCGATAGCGATCGACTGTGGGGACGAACTGGAACTTGTATTGCCCCCACGTCAGGACATTCCACGCCAGAGCTTCATCGGCGGGACCGCCCTCCGGCTCGAACGCCAGCGGATGGCCAGCCTCGTTGGCTGCCAGCGAGAACGCCAGCGGCACACCGTCCTGGGTGTCGCCGTTCACGCCGTCGGCGTCGATGGCCTTCATCTCCTCTGCAATCGCGGTCGGCCACGGCTCGCCCGGGTCGCGCGTTCCCTGATCCCACATCATCATCGGGAAGAGCACTTTCACTCCGCGGCGATGAAAATCTTCGACCATCGCGCGGACACCGGCGAGACCACCCGGCATGGAGCTGACCATATCGAGCTGATTCCGATCATCGATGCCCATGTTCGGATAGGTCGCCCAAATGAGGACAGCGTCGATGCCACCATATCGCTTGTCGAGATCGTCGAGATAGCGGTCGACTGTGTACTTGTGCGCGACAGGATCGTAGAAGCAGCGATCGTGCACCATCATCTGCGGCTGGATAAAAGCCGAGCGCGTCCACTGAAGCGCCGGCATCGCGTAGAAGTCCGGAATGGCCGCAAACTGCGGCCCGGCAAGGCCCACGCGGATGCGCCGCTCCGTGCGCCAGTGGGTTACGTCGTCGAGCCACTCCTGGTGGGTTGCGGCGGTGCACGACGTGTAGCCACCCTCCCACGCGCCGCGCAGAGTCAGGCACGAAGGAGGTGGAATTTGCTGCTCTTCGGGAGGGTATTTCGAGTCCTGTCCGGAGGCTGATGCAGCGAGCATGGCCGCGGCGGCCAAGAAAATTGCAATTGAGGTCTTCATTGCCTGGCTCACCATCGCTCGATCGTCCTGTCTCTGTCTTTCAGCGCCTGAGCAGGCAGGAACTCGTAGCAGTTTCCTGCGCCGAACTGCCGGACAGGGTCATAGGAACGTAAATTGCCTCTCGTTAAGAAGTCAGAATGAAACGTTTCATTTTCCGACGTGTACGAGGGTAGTAACGACCGACCCAGGCTGTCAAGCCGAGCCGTGACCAACCCTCACCGCTCCTCGACGATCACCAGGTCCCACGGCTGTATCGTCATCTGCTCTGAGGGTGTAACTGCGGCATCGGTCAGCAAGTCAGTGCCCGCCGCTCCTGCGTAGTGAAACGACACCGGCGCTCCCGAATAGTTGAAGTAATAATCCAGATGCTTCCCCAGTCGATCCGTGCCGTGAACGGCATGGATGCTCGCCGGCAGCTCCTGGTCCGGACCGGCCAGTCCACACTCCTGCAGTTCCCGCCGCAGCACTGCGCGCTGCAGCCCGTCGCTCAGGTAAGTCCCCTCATACAGCAGGCTGCCCGCACCGTATTGGTTCTCCGTAATCGCCGGCCAGCGCCCAAAGAAAGGATGGTCGTAGTTCGCGAGCGCCTTCGCATGCTCTGGCATCAGAAACTCCGCCCAGTACGTCACCTGGTTCTCGGCGCCCACGTGCAACGGGTCGCCCTTCAGCGCCAGCGGGTGCTCCAGGTTCGAAAACTCCTGATAACTGAATCCCGCCGCTTCGCGCAGCGGTCCCGGCGCGCGCACCCAGCGCACCGCAGAGTTTTCGTTGGCAAATCCGCTCTTGAAGGTCATCACCACGTGCCCGCCATTCTTCACGTAGTCCGAGATTTTCTCCAGCAACGCGTCGTCCGCAATATAAAGGGCGGGAACAATCAGCATTTTGTATCTTGAAAAATCTTTCGTCTCCGGAAACACAAAATCCACGCCGGTATTCAGCGAATACAGCGCGTTGTGCATCTGCCGGACCAGCGACGCATAGTCCGCCACCGGACCTCCCGCGGACCACTGTGGGCCGCTCCAGGTAAACGGCATAAAGCTGATTGCGTTCAGCGAATCGCGGCTCCACAGGATCGCAACTTCATTCTTCTGTGTCATCCCGGCCAGCCTGGGCCCGATCTTCTCGAGCTCATGCGCCGTCTTCGACACCTCCGCATACGCGCGATTCGGCTCGTAGTCGTGTGACAGTACCCCCTTCCAGTAGGTCTCCTGGTTCGCAGCGATCGAGCCCCAGTGCCAGTACTCCACCATGTCCGCGCCGTTCGCGATGTGCGTGTACACGTCCTCCCGCAGTTGCCCGTCATAGGGTGGAAACTGAAACGCCGATGTCCAGTCCGTCGACTGCGCATTCGTCTCGGTCACCAGAAAATTACCTTTCAGAGACCGCGTAAAATCCTCCTGA
>JASHNW010000021.1 GCA_030041435.1 Acidobacteriaceae bacterium | reverse complement strand
TGCCGTTGTCGTCTTCCTCATCATCATCAGCCGGAACGAGTTCTTCCGGCACGCTCCCGCCCCGCCTGGATCGCCCGCCGCGCTAATCGGCAAAACCATCGGCGTTCCCGGCGTCCATTTCACGGCAAGACAGGATCCGCTCATCCTGGGCGTCTCCGCCACCTGCCACTTCTGCAAAGATAGCCTTCCCTTCTACCGCGAGCTGACGCAGCAGGCGCAGGGCAGGCTCAACGTCATCGCCGTGCTGCCGCAAGCGCAGCCCGAGGCCGAGGCGTTCGTCAGGAACGCAGGACTGACCGGAATCCAGGTCGTCTCCGTCAATTTGGCCGCCATCGGTGTCTTCGGCACGCCCACGCTGCTGCTGGTGGACGGCGCGGGCAAGGTGAAATCCGTCTGGGTCGGCAAGCAGGACGACGCCGACCAGCGGAAAATCCTCGCCGCCGTGCTGCCCCCGCTCGCAGCTGCTGTCCCACGTAGCTGAACGGGATCAAAAACCCGGAAAGGAACCAAGCTATGAAGCCGTTCGTCAAATTATTGTTCGTGGCTCTGCTCATCGCATGGGCCATGAGTATGCCGACAAAAGTGAAGGCCTCTGGAACCACCTACACGTGCGGTCCAGGGATGGGCTCCTGCGAGGGATCAGCAGAAGAGTGGATGGGAGAGTGTATCAACTGGGATTGCTATAACAACGGCTCACCTTATAACGGTTGTTATGACTGGTTTTACGAGACACCGTCCGGGTCATGGGCCGAGGAAAGTTCCTGTGGCGAATATGTAGGCGGTGACTGTATCCAGACGTGCATGGATGAAATGAACAACCTCATTAACGCGTGTTACAGCGCAAACTGTAGCTGAAATGCAAGGGCCGCAATGCGCACTAATCAGTTGCTTAACCTGGCGCTGATCTTTTGTCTCGCATTTCGTCCTGCCGGATGGCCCAGCGGGACGCGAAATTCCGCTGGACCTGCGGCACGCGAGCAGGCGGCTTCGAATTCGACTGAGACTGGACAAGGGGGTCTTAGTGTCTCGTCCAATGAGCCCGATACGGCGACGGACGGTCTCATTCACCTGGACGTTGTCGTAAAGGATGGCTCGGGGAAGCCTGTTCAAGGACTCGAACTCAGCGACTTTAGACTGCTGGACAACGGCCTGCGGGAAAAGATCGTCTCGTTCCGATCTGCTGCGGGCGCGAACTATCAGGCTGCTTCCCCTCTTACCGTTGTCCTCCTGATCGACGCCCTCGACGCCGCGGATCTCGGGAAATATGAGAGACGCCAGGCGGCCGCATTTCTTCGACAGATGGGCGGACACTTGCCCTTTTCCGTACTCATCTTTTCCCTCGAAGACTCGGGATTCTGGCTCGATGCCGAGCCATCGCTCGACGGTAACGCTCTCGCGTCGGCTGTCGAGCATGGCAAGAGGGTCGCCCTGCTGAGTGGTTCGTCTGAATCCTTTCAAATCAGTAACGAGCTTCCCGCGGCCCCGGACAGCCTTAACCCGGAGTACTCCCAGATTCCGTACGTCACCGCGTTGAAGGCAGTCGGCTGGATTGCTGCGGCTGAAAGGCAGAAGTCCGGACGAAAGCTTCTATTGTGGGTCGGCCCGGGCGTGGGAATGGGAAGCGGAGCGTATCCTGATCGCAGATACACCCAGGCGGGAACGTCCTACACCCCCATGGACCTCGCGTGCCCGCCCAGAATGCAGAACATTAACTCGCCAACGTATGTGTTTGCCTGCCCGGAGGCGGAGCAAAATATTCTCGACAGGATCGAATAGTTTTCTGCGCTTTTGCGCGAATCGCGATTGGTTATCGACGCGTTTGCGGTGGGGGAAGATGACCCGGGAAGTCCGCGGCAACCCGGGTACTTAATCGAGGGAGCTGCGGGGCCCCTGATTGCCCCACAGATGCGGGACCGGTGGAAGGCGTATCTTGCGGGGCCCCAGTCGGGGGATCAGTCAAATCCGATGGACCTATACAAGAACGTGCTCGCAATTCAGAGCGGGGGAGAGGTGCTCGAGCCGGAGCGGACGGAGGATTTGAGCTCGCAAATGGGCGAGAGTTTGCGCGACGCGGGCACATTTTACGAACTGACCTTTAACCCGCCGGCCGCTGCACATCCGGACGAGCGCCACAACATCGAGGTAGAGGTTACCCATCCCGGCCTGAGCGCGCACACCAGCGCAGGCTACTACGATTATCCGTTTTACAACGATCATGGACGCGACTACGGCCGGAGCCTTCAGGCGATTACGGATAGGCTGGGGGTTCCCGGGCCTCCAGGCGAACAGATTTCCGCGGACCCGCCGCCGAGCAACGCCGTTCAGCAACAGACTCTTTCTTCCGCAGTCGGATATCTGCAGCGGACGATCCCAATGCTGCCAGATTTCTTTGCTACGAGGACAACCGTTCAATACGGGGAGATTTCTCCTGGGCGCGAAGCTCAGCAGGAGCAGCCGGAAATCCCCTTGCACGTCGTTGCACGGTCCACTGCAAGCGTGCTTTATCGAGATGGCGCTGAGATTGTGGACGTCTTCTCCGGTAAATCCAGGGAGACGGACCGCGCGCTGGAGACCTATGGTACCTTTGGTCCGTTGCTGTCGGCCGTGCAGAGCGCGCTCAACCTGTCCGGAGCCGTGACCTGGCACCGGTGGGAGCAGGACCCCGACGGCAGGCGTGCGGTTTTTAACTATGTGGTTTCTTCTGCGTTCTCGAAATACAACGTCATGGGGTGCTGCCTTCCTGATGGCGGTGGCAGGCGGGGTTTCACCGTAATGCCCGGATACCGCGGAGAAATCGCGCTCGATCCGGCCACCGGAGCCATTCTCCGCGTGGAACTGGATGCGGACCTTCAGGGGTTCGTGCCAGCGGACCGATCCGACATGATGGTAAGCTACGGTCCCGTTCAGATCGGCGGAAAAACTTACATCCTGCCGATGCGCAGCATCAGCATGGTGAGGCGGCGATCGGTTTGGGACTTGTGGGAATGGGGTGAAGGCTTTCGCACCTGGGGTCCCTATGAGACCAGCATCAACGTATTTACCTTCACGGATTACCATATGTTCCGTGCAAGCTCGCGGATTCTTCGCGGCCCGCCAGGGAGGTAGGGTGAACCCGCTACGCGAAAGCGACCGCGCTACTCCGCAATGCGCTCCGGCACGCGAGCGCTCCGCGGCGGCCGCCGCATCAGGAACGGCAGCGGAACGAGGCACGCAATAATCATGCTCAGCCCCCAGAACGCGTTCTGGTAGCTCAGCATCGTCGCCTGCAGGTTCAGCGTCTGCCATGCATCCCCCACGGCGATCCGCGCCGCTGTGTCCGCACTCTGCCCCAGCCGCATCAGCGCCTCCTTCGTCGCCTCGATGAAGGTCGAATACTGGTACCCACCCGCCACGGCATGCGCCCCCAGCGTCTGCAGATGCGTCTGCTGCGTCCTCTCGAGGAACGTCGTCAGCAGCGCCGTCCCCACCGACCCGCCGATATTCCTGGCGAAGTTGGAGAAGCTCGAAATCTGGTTGTTCTTGTTGCGCGGAACCCCCAGGTAGTTCAGCGTGCTGATGGGAATAAACACGAACGACAGCCCCATCACCTGGTAGGTGCGCCACAGCGTAATTTGCCCGAACGAAGCGCCCAGGTCCAGCCGCGTCAGATTGAACAGCCCCGCCGCCGTGATGGCATAGCCAATGGCCACCAACAACCGCGGATCGAATTTGTTCGACCCCACAATCCGCCCTGAGATCGGCATCGTCAGCATCAGCACCAGCGCTCCCGGAGACAGCACCATCCCCGCCCGTTCCGCCGTGTACCCCAGCAGCACCTGCAGAAACTGCGGAATCAGCACCGTCGTCCCGAACAGCACCATCCCCAGGATGAACTGCAGGAATACCGATGTTCCGAAATTCCGGTTCTTCAGCAGCTTCAGATCCACAATCGGATCCTCGTGCCGCCATTCCCACCACACGAACGTGATCAGCATGCACGCGGCGATGATGGCAAAGGTCAGGATTTTCGTATCGCCGAACCAGTCTTTCTCCTGTCCTTTGTCCAGCACGAATTCCAGGCAGCCGACCCCGATCGAGATCAGCCCCAGCCCCAGGAAGTCCACCCGGCCCGTCGCCGCCCGCTCTTCCTTCAGGTACGGCGGGTCCTCCACCATCCGCTGCGTCAGAAACAGCGACAGCAGCCCCACCGGCACATTGATAAAGAAAATCCAGTGCCAGTTGAAATTGTCCGTGATCCAGCCGCCCAATGTCGGCCCAATGGCCGGCGCCACCACCACCGCCATCCCGTACAGCGCAAATGCCTGCCCGCGTTTGGCCACCGGAAACGTGTCCGCCAGAATCGCCTGTTCGCTCGGCGCCAGCCCCCCGCCGCCCAGCCCCTGCAGCACCCGGAAGAGCACCAGCAGCGGCAGCGACGGCGCGAATCCGCACAGCACCGAGCACGCCGTGAACAGCATCACGCACGTCATGTAGAACCGCTTGCGCCCGATCCGCTCCATCAGCCATCCGGAGATGGGCAGGATCACCGCGCTCGAAACCAGATAGCTGGTCAGCACCCACGTCGCTTCTTCCTCGCTCGCCCCCAGCGACCCCGCCATATGCGGCAGCGCCACGTTCGCAATGGAGGTGTCCAGCACCTCCATGAACGTGGCCATCGTGACGGTCAGCGCCACAAGCCAGGGGTTGTGCCTCGGCGTCCAGTTCGCCTCGTCGTAACGCAGTTCCGCCAAGAGACCTTCCGTGCCGCGCGATTATCTCCGCCGCTCTGCCGAAGACCCGGTATCCGCGCGATGCTCCTGGGAAAACTGCGGCGGAAGCGGCCCGGAAGCTGCCAGGGCGGGAAATGCGAAATT
>JASHNW010000020.1 GCA_030041435.1 Acidobacteriaceae bacterium | reverse complement strand
GCACCGCACGCCGCATTCGGCTACTTGCGGAGAAATGCGAGAAGCTCCTGATTGATGACATCTGCGTGCGTTGTGCATAGCCCGTGGGGGGCGCCGGGAATCACCTTCAGACTGCCGTTCTTCACGATCTTCGCGCTCAGCCTTCCCGAATCGTCGAGCGGCACAATCTGATCGGCATCGCCCTGCAACACGAGCGTTGGGACTTCGATCTTGCTGAGATCTTCTGTCTGATCCGTTTCCGAGAACGCCTTAATGCAGTCGTAGGATGCAACGATGGAAGACTGCATACCCTGCAACCAGAACGACTCCCGAACTCCCTCGGAGACTTTCGCTCCGGGCTTGTTGTAGCCATAAAACGGGAGGCTCAGGTCCTTATAGAACTGCGAGCGATCCGCGACGACACCTGCGCGGATCTCATCGAAGACCGACAGCGGCAAGCCGCCTGGATTTTTGTCCGTCTTCAGCATTAGCGGAGGAACCGCAGAAATCAAAACGACCTTCGCTACACGCTTCTGCCCATGCCGCGCGATGTACCGGACCACTTCGCCTCCGCCGGTGGAATGGCCAACCATGGTTGCATCTTTCAAATCGAGGTGCGCCATCAGCTCCGCCAGATCGTCCGCGTATTGATCCATATTGTTACCCTGCCAGGTCTGGCCCGAGCGTCCGTGCCCGCGCCGGTCGTGGGCGATGACACGATAGCCGCGCTGACCGAGAAACAGCATCTGCGCATCCCAGGCGTCGGCACTCAGCGGCCATCCGTGCGAGAAAGTAACGACAGGTCCGGTTCCCCAGTCCTTGTAGTAAATCGCGGTTCCATCTTTTGTGGTGAAGGTGTTCATTCTCTCTTTCTCCTTGACGCATTCGATTGGGGAGGACGAACCGCGTGCTCAGGCGCGGGCCGGTGCAGTTTCAGGCGGCGGGACATAGGGAAAGGTCTTCGACGGCTTCGAGGTGACCGACTCCTTGCCGATACCGAGGCTAACCGGAGTATTCGCCGCGATCGAGAACATGACATTGGGAGCGTTATCGGTCAGGGAACGGCCGTTCCACACGGCAAAGCCGAACACAGCCGGCGTACCGACCTGGTAAGGGAGAACGTTGGGAAAGAAGCGGTGCGCAACTGTCTCCGCATAAGCTTTGGGATCTTCTGCGGTTCCGTTCGCCGCTATGACCCCCGCGACGGCTTTGGTGACGGCCTCTCCGTATGTGGCGAAGTCATCCGCAGGCTGCCCGGCATTGAGACGGTTCCCGAGATCCTCGTTGTACTGGGTAAACAGAGGATGGATCATGGGAAGACCGACGCGATTGATCGAACGCCATCCGCCAGCGTCCGTTGCCAGGGTTGAGACGGCCCACACACCGATGCGGCGGCTGTCGCCGGCACCGGCGAGCAATTCGCTGTCGGGCACCTCCAGGACGATCGAATAGACGGTGTGACCGGCAAACAGATTCTTCGCGCGCCCCGGATCCCATCCGGAGAGGTTCACGGTTGTACCGTCCTGGAAGGCATGGCCGACTGCGTGGAGCACATCGGGCTCGATCCAAAACGGGTCGCCGGCTTTGCCCGCCCACACACGCAGGCCGGATGGGGTCGTGACCGTTTCTCCAGTTGTGCCCTGCGCGACGACATGACCGGGCGCGTGGGGGTCAACCGCTTCTGCACCCCGGATGCAACGCACGACGTAGCTCTGCTTGCCCTCCTGGTCGCGTTCGCCGAACGTTATGCGCCAGGTGATGTCCTCGATCGCATCGCCGTTCAGGTCGATTTTGAATTCATACATTCCTTCCGGGTGGTAGCCAGGCACAGGAATGGGGCCGAAAATCGAGTGGCAGAGGTTGATGGCAAACACGGTTCCCGTCTCTCCACGGAACAGGTACAGATCTGTGATGTCGAGACGGATATCCTGACGGGCGACAGGTGAGTCGAGATGATGGGACATGGCGCTCCTTGCTGCGACACGATGAGATTAACTTTTGAGGTGAGGCCCGGCATTACCAGCTGGCTGAAGGCTGACCGGAGCGGCAACGCCGGCCGCCGCGGTGAGAAGAACTGCTGCTTCGCGCTCGGCCGGCCTTCTTCTGCTGACTAAGGGACCATTGGATTCGGGCATTCTTCCATCGCTGGAGCTGTTCGATCTGAAATCCTGATCTGGTCCCGGCTGAGCTGAATATGCAGGAGCCGGGAAAGATTTTCAGCCCGCAAAGGAATGCATTTTCGATACCGGTGATCGGTGTATGCCGGATAACTCCTTCGAGGGGTATGCCCCCGACACCAGCCTGACGAGGAAGCAAAGACGCTTTGCCGGTCGCCGGTATGAGACGGTGGCGGTCGTGAAGAAACCGATCGGAGACAGAATCGTTTTGTTTTGCCGCGAATCTTACCTTGCGCGGTCAGCCGTGGAACGTCTTCGGTTCGAAAGCTCTGCAGCGGTTGTCATCCATGGTCCGATCGAGGGAACAGGAAAAGAGGCAGAGATGGCCCGTTGGGCGCCTGGGATCCTGATTGTGCTGGTGGCTCTGCAGCTCACTCGGCCTTCGATTCCGGCAAAGCCTGCAGCAGGCGAACCGGCTATCGGCGATTCGCAGGAGCCGGGCTCATGGAGGATCGCGCTGCAGGTGACCTGTCGGCGCGGCGGATGGATTTCATCCTGAAGCTGGCTCCGGCGCTACTGTCATAGCTGCCGCACGGACTCAAACCCGATTTACCACGACCGTTGAAAGGAAAAACCCATGCCGACCACAAAAGACCTCGTTGCAAGGCAAAAAGCTCCTCTCACCACACCCGCGGACCTCAGCCGCAAAGCAGTGAAAGAGATATCCGGTGCGCTGAACGCTCTTCTCGCCGATGTCTTCGCCCTGTATCTCAAAACCAAAAACTTCCACTGGCATATGAGCGGCCCACACTTTCGCGACTACCATCTGCTGCTCGACGATCACGGCGATCAGATTTTCGCTATGACGGACGACATTGCCGAGCGCGTGCGCAAAATCGGCGGAACAACGATTCGCTCGATCGGCCACATCGCGCGCCTGCAGCGGATTGCCGACAACGACGCGGAATACGTGACGGCGGCCGACATGCTGAGCGAGCTGCACGAAGACGAGAAAGCGCTGGTGCTGAGCATGCGAGCAGTCCATGCGCTGTGCGATGACGAAGGAGACGTGGCAACCGCGAGCCTGCTGGAAAACTGGATCGATCAAGCGCAGCGCCGCAGCTGGTTCCTCTTTGAAGCTACGCGTGCCTAAGGTGTATCGACCTGTCCGGGCGTCGTCTCCTGTCCGGCATGATCGATCAGAGCCCCTGCCTGGGAATCGTAGCCGGCCCCTGCCTCGAAGCTGGTTGCGAGTCTACCCTGGAACTCGTAAGTCGCCGCTAAGGTGCGGGGCGGGGGCGTTCGTGACATGATGGTGTGTCTGATCGGTCTCCAGGGGAAGCGAGTTGAGAAGAATCCCGCATCCGCGCACCTGCGTTTTTCAGTGGCTGGTTCTGCTGTCGAGCCTTCTCACTATTTCGCCCCAGGCCGCTGCGTTTCCCCTGAAACATCACACTCACCCGTCTTCCGGACCGCAGATCATCGCGTACGTTTTTTCGCGGGATCGCCTCATCGAACCCGGGGAAATCACTGCGCGCAAGCTCACGCGCATCAACTACGCCTTTGCCCTCATCCGCGACGGCCGTATCGTGACCGAGAGCCCGGTTGATGCGCCGAATCTCACCGCGCTCGCCGCGCTCCGGCAGGAGAATCCTTCTCTTCAGGTGCTGATCTCGGTCGGGGGATGGCTCGGCTCGGGCGGCTTCTCCGACATGGCGGCAGGCCGTGAGAGCCGCGTGCGGTTCATCGACAGCGTGATCGGGTTCCTTTCACAGTACCGCCTCGACGGCCTGGATATTGACTGGGAGTATCCGGCCCAGGCCGGCGCAGGGAACCGATTCCGCCCTGAGGACAAACGGAATTACACGCTGCTGCTGATGGAGCTGCGGCAGCGATTCAAACGCGAGCAGCGCAAAATGGGACGGCCGCTGCTCCTCTCCGTCGCCGCCGGGGCTTCCCCGGACTTCCTCAGCCATACAGAAATGCGCCGCGTGGCACATTCTGTCGACACGGTCAATCTGATGGCTTACGACTACTACGAGCCCGGCGACGAGAAGACCACGGGCAATCACGCGCCGCTCTATACGGACCCTGACGATCCGGAGCAGGTCTCGGCCGACGCGTCGATCCGCGCGTTCGAGGATGCCGGAGTCCCGGCACGCAAAATCGTTCTCGGCGTCCCTTTTTATGGCCATGTCTGGGGCAAGGTCACGCCCACGAACCGCGGCCTCTTCCAGCCCGGCTCGCCGGTGCCGCATGCCTTTGCCCGTTACCGCGACATTGTGGCCAACATGCTGAACCACGGATACACGCGCTACTGGGACACCTTTGCCTCGGTGCCGTATCTCTACAGCACGGAGAAATCGCAGTTTGTCTCCTATGAAGATCCCGAATCGCTCGCCCTCAAGTGTGCCTACGTGCAGCATCACCGTCTGGGCGGCATCATGTTCTGGGAGTATGGCGGCGATGCTTCGGGTGCGCTGCTGGATACGATCCATCGCGCGTTTTACGGCAGCAAAGAAATCAGCGAAGGTGGCCAGTGAGCTCAACAGCGGCGGTAACTCCGCCGACCGGTATCGCGGGGCAGACGACATCCAGCCGTGTCGTTTCCATCGACATTTTTCGCGGCATCACCATGGCCGTGATGATCTTCGTCAACGATCTGGACAGCGTCCACGGCCTCAGCAAATGGACTTATCACATGCCGGCCCGCGTGGATGCGATGACCTATGTCGACATGGTATTTCCCGCGTTTCTCTTCATTGTCGGCATGTCACTGCCGCTGGCGGTGCGTACACGACTGCGGCGCGACCCCTCCGTGGGAAAACTGTGGCTGCATATCGTGCTGCGTTCTCTGGCGCTGCTGATTCTTGGCCTGATCCTTGCCAACGCGGACCACTGCGATGCGAAGAGGATGCACCTCGCTCCCGATTTGTGGGCGCTGCTCGGACTCGCCGGAGGCATCCTGCTGTGGAATGTCTACCCCGATCGCAGACCCAGGCTGGTTGCCGCCCTGCGCTGGACGGGCGCGGCTCTCATAGCCTTCGATTTCGCTATCTTTCGACGCGCTATTCCGGGCGGCGAGGCCTGGATCAAATTCTCCTACCCGGAAATTCTCGGGCTCATCGGCTTCGCCTACTTTGCCGCCTGCCTGCTCTATGTTCCTACGCGCCGATGGCGCTTCGCGCCTGTGGCGTGGCTCGCGATCCTGGTTGCGTACAACGCGGCCTGCTGTGCCCACTGGATCTCTCTGCGGCACGTGACGATTTACGAATGGCCTTTCGACAACGGAGCGCACGTGAGCCTGGTGATGGCCGGAATTGTTACCTCGCTCATCTTTCTCGATGGGAAGCGCGCAATGCCCCCGGCGCGGAAGATGATGCTCTGCATCGGCCTGGGCATCCTGTCCTTTGCCGCCGGCTGGTTCCTCCGGCCCCTGGGCATCTCCAAGATTCGCGCTACCCCCACCTGGGCCCTGTGGACCGTCGCCGCCTGTTGTGGGCTCTTCACTCTGTTGTACTGGGTCTGCGATGTGAAGAAGCGGACCCGCTGGGCGTGGCTGGTGAGGACCGCGGGCTCGAATACGCTGCTCACCTACCTGATTCCCGATGTCTATTACTTTTTGGCGGGACTCACGGGGACGGCGTGGCTGCTGGAGCATTGGAACCATGGCTGGCCCGGCATCGTGCGCGCCCTGGCGTTCACCGTTTCCATGCTGCTGGTGTCCCATGCCGCCACGCGGGCGCGGCTGCGGATGCAGCTATAAAAAAACCAAGGTCCAGAAGCAGGAGACGAGATTCTGATGGCTCAGATGAAGGGTCCGACTTTTTCTGTTGGAAAAGCTGTATGGTTCGTTGCCGGAGTCGCTGCGCTGCTGGCCATCCTTCATGCGCCAGCCTGCGCACAGCAGACAGCTCCGGAGATGCCTATGCAGCCCGTGCTTCAGAACGGCGCTGCATATCGTCTGCTGCAGAAAAGGGTTCTGCGCTCGCGCCTCCTCGACGGCATGGATGACCTCTCCCACTGGTCGTTCAAAGGCGTCGGCACCATGACGCTTTCGTCGACCGAGGTGAAGGAGGGACGAACTTCGCTGCGAGTCGCATCGACGGATAACATCGGCCGTGTCGATGGCAGCGGAGACTGGCAGGACCTTGTCGCCACGCGCAACTTCCCTTGCGAAGACTGGAGACCGTACAACCGCATCTCCGTCTGGGTGTATCCGGACATTCACGGTGCGCCAGCCATCTCGCTGAATCTCACCCTGCACAACGAAGGCGCGCACCTGCTGCCCGATGACCAAAATGAAGGCCGCGATGACTCCATCCCGATCCGGAATCGCCAGTGGAACCATGTCGTCTGGGAGATTCCGTCGCTCGATCGCGACAAGGTCACGGGGCTCAGCTTCGGTTACTCGCTTCCACGAATGTTTCCCAATCCGGGCGACCAGACGGTCTTCTATCTTGACCAGCTGGAACTGCAGACCGTCGTTGCCGATCCGGTCGAAGGATGGGACGTTTCTCCCGGGAAAATTGCCTTCAGCCACGCCGGATATGCGCCCGGGACAACCAAAACCGCAGTCGCGAGCGGGCTTTCAGCACGTCAGTTTTCCCTGATTGAAGAAGGCACGGGGAAGGTGATTTTTACCGGACCGGTAGAGGACCGAAAGACCGATCTGGGGGCATTTCAGGTGCTGGATTTCTCATCGGTGCAACGACCGGGCACCTACTTTCTCCGTGCAGGCGATCTGACGACCCGCTCCTTTCGCATCGGCACAGATGCGTGGCGCGACAGCATCTGGAAGGTCATCAACTTCATGTACAGCGAGCGGTGCGGCACGGTGATTCCGGGCATCCACGGCATTTGCCATCAAGACGATTACACGGTGCACGGCGACCGGCGCATCGTTGTGAACGGAGGCTATCACGACGCGGGCGATCTGAGCGCGACCGGAAATACTCCGGGGATGGCCTACGCTCTGTTCACGCTGGCCGAGCGGCTGCGGCAGGAGGACGACGATCCGCAGCTCCTCGATCGGGTCATCGAGGAAGCCCGGTGGGGGCTGAACTGGGTGCTGAAGACCAGCTTCGGGGACGGGTATCGCAGTACCGGCCAGAACATCAGCTACTGGACCGACGGCATTATGGGCGATGCGGATGACCGCTTCGGCCAGGCGGTCAACGATCCGGAATGGAATTTCCGGGTAGCCGCGGTGGAAGCTCTGGCCAGTCAGGTTCTCAGCAGCGACGATCCCGAACTGGCGCGGCGCAGCCTCGCGACAGCAAAAGAGGACTGGAAGTTTGCCGTCGACGGCCTGAAGAATGCGCCGCCTGTGCCGGAAGTCTACGGGCAGGCGGACAATCTCGAGCGGGTATCTTTCGGAGTGATTGCCTCCATTGAGCTGTACAAGGCGACCGGGGATTCAATCTACGCACAGGAGGGCGTCGATCTGGGGAGTCAGATCCTCGCTTCTCAGGAACGGGAGCTGCAGCCCTGGAGCGTGCCTCTCACCGGATACTTCTACACGGGTCCGGATCGAAAGTATCTCTTTCACCGCTTTCACATGGGCGAAGAAGAGCAGCCCATCGTCGCGCTGGCGCGGCTGTGCCAAGCGTTGCCTGACGATCCCAACTGGATGAAGTGGTATGCGGCGATCGTCCTGCACACGAAGTATTACCAGGAGGAAGCAGCGCGTCTGGATGCGCCGTATAACGTGCTTCCTGCCGGGGTCTACCGCATTAGCGGCGCAACCGCTCTTCCTGAGTCGGCCTCATGGAGACCGCTCGAAACGGCGAGCCGCGCGATGTTTGAGGCGGAGGTTAAAGAGGGCCTGCACCTGGGTGGAGACTACTACCTGCGGCGCTATCCGGTTTGGTTCCAGTTCCGCGGCAACTCCAGCGTATTGCTCTCTGAGGCGAAAGCGCTCTCAGCCGCCGCACAGCTGCGCGGAGATATCGGCGATGAAGATCTCGCGCAGCAACAGGCCCAGTGGCTGATCGGCAGAAATCCCTTCTCGGCCAGCATTATGTATGGCGAGGGCTATGACTGGACCCCGCTGTACAGCGTCCGCTCGGGGCAGATGGTTGGCGCCATTCCGGTGGGCATCGAGACCAAAGGAATCGCTGACGAGCCTTACTGGCCCAACCAGATCTGCTGGACCTATAAGGAAGTGTGGACGCAACCGGCGGGCGAGTGGATCTGGCTCATGCGCGATCTGAGCGGTCCGGCCGTCGTACGCGGCGTTGCCGATCCGGGAAGCGCCGGTACGGTCGAATTTCTCAATGAAGAAACCCACGCGGTCACGGCGGCACCGATTGCTGCGGATGGAAGCTTCCGCGCAGATGTCCCGCAGGGGCGCTACCAGATTACGCACCGCTCCGCGCGCACATCGCTCACGGCTCTTGCCGGTGGCGTGTATACGATCGATGTGCGCCGCGAGCATGCCGCCGCGTTTGTGGCTTCCTTCGCGCCTGACGGCCCGGGAACGGTCGTACTGCGCGCAATCGCCCAGGGAGCAGGCAAGCATGTTCTATCTGTGCGCACCGACAACCTCGATGTCTCGGACCCGACGGCGGTCCCCGTGGACCTGGGAACGCAGGGCAGGCAGGAGATCACGTGGCATGCCCGCATTGTGGACCCGTCCACTCCCTGGGTTGCGGTGGTGCTGAAAGACGGTGCGCTCAGCGACCACGCGGAACTGAGCGGCGTCGCCAACAAATCGAATTAACGGCAATTCCTGAGTTGCTGTGGCCTTTCGGATTCGTTGCAGGGCCGCCGCTCCCTGGGGGCCGCGTCGCTCTGAGTGCAGCGGCTTGTGGATACACCGACTCAGGAATTGCGATAACGTTCTCTCAGAACCGTCCATCCTCGAACCAGCAGACGGCGGAATCAGCGCGGAACGTGGCGCGCAGAGACGAAAACCAACACCGGGGCGGTAAAGAGCCCCATCCAGGAGAGAAGTATGAATGTGCAGGAGGAGCGGCTCTCGCCGTCGGTACGAAAGCTCTGGGTTCGCTATTACTCGGAGAATACGCCGGATCAGCTCGAAGACCGCGTATTAGGGACGATTCGGCCGACGGACGATGTGCTGGAAATCGGGGCAGGGTCAGGGAAGGGCCTGCAGAAGCATCTTGACCTGCGTGGCAAAGTTGCGAAATATGTCGGCATCGATCCAGACCCAAAGGTCCTGAGCAATCCCTATCTCGACCAGGCCTATGAAGGCAAGGCAGACGCATTACCGTTTGCGAACGGTTCATTCGACCTGGTATTTCATCGATTCGTTGCGGAGCATTTTGAGTTTCCGAAAGCTTGCAATCGAGAGATCCACAGAGTACTCAGGCCCGGCGGAAGATTGCTGTTTCTGACCCCGAGCCGGCACTACTACCCGATGCTGGCGGCCCGGCTGACTCCCCACTGGTTTCATGAGTTCTATATTCACCGGTTTGCTTCGGGGCGCGCTACGGGTGAGGTTTTTCCGACCTTTTATCGTCTGAACGACAGGAAAGCAATTATGCGGGAATTGCATGACGCCGGTTTCAACTGCAAGGTTGAGTACTTCAGCACGCCTCCTGGCTATCTGCGATTCAGCAGGATCAGTTTTCTTGCCGGAACGTTCTACGAGAGAACAGCGGAAAGGGCCTTTCCGGCGCTGCGTGCGCGCATCCTTGTAACCGCAGAGAAAAGAGTTTAGACGCAATGCAGCCGCCCGTGCCCGGGGGCGGAGAGAGATCCCCGCCACCCTGGGCAGCTTGAAACCCAGGCCGGGGGCCGAACTATGCATGGCGAGCGGGGGAGGATAGACCAGCGGTTTACGCGCAGAAAGGCGCGCGGCAGCTTCGGCTGCCCAGGAACACGATCATGCGGTGAGAGTACTACCGGTGGCCAATCAGCCAGGACATGCCCACGCTGAAGCCATTGGGCAGCAGACCGTTGTTGTGGTCGGTGACGGTTCCGTTGGCGGAGACGGTGGGGGGAAGGGCGAAGGCGGGCCAGCGCTGGGCCTCGTAATCGGCGCGGACGCTTAAGTGGTGCGTGAGCCGATAGTTGAAAGTGGCGCCGGGGGCGTAGACGAAGTAACTGCCCTTTACGGTGTCAGGGGCGGGATAGTATTCGGAGGTGATCCAGCCTCCGCCGAGAAGGAACCTGCCCCAGATGCTGAACCGGCGGCGGACAAAGATGCGATACCGTCCGCCGAGAAGGTAGGTGTCCTCAGTCTGGCCGCCGTGGCCGTCCCAGCGGAGCCAGCGGGCCTCACCCTCGGCGCCCCAGCGCTCGGCGAGGTTGACGTCGAAGAAGCCGTCTGCGCCTTTCATCAGCGGTATGCCCTTGCCGCAGTTGAAGGGAGAGCTGCTGGGGCAGTAGACGTCGGGGTTGAAGAAAGAGACAGCGCCGCCGGCGGAGATGGCTCCGTTGTCGCCAATAGCGGACTCAGGGCTTTGCGCGAGGAGCATGCCAGGGAAAAGCAGAGAAAGAACGGCAAGCGCGAGCAGGCAGCTCGATCCTTTCACGTTCCAGTGTCCGCATCCAGCAGCACAGCTTCGTGACGAGAGAACGGACTCCCACAGGCGCCGCCAGCCTGGACGAGACTTCAACAGATGGGGGCCGTTGTTACTGTGAGGGGCCGAATCGGCCTCGGAAACAGGTGCGGATACAGCCACGAGCAGACGGCCAGGCATGGTCGGCGGCACCTCCTTTGGGATGGGGAATCACTGTCAGGGCTCGGGTCAATCAGCGCCTAAGACTCCACACGCAGATACGCTGGAAATATTTCAGCAATTTTCGGGCCAAAAGGGGCCGACGCGATCGAGCCATCGGCCTCAGGGGCTTACTCCGGGAGCAGGCAGGCGTTTCCGGCTATGCCGAAAACATTACTTTGAGGATTACACGCGAGCTTAGAGGCTGTTATTAACTCTCCCACGACCGGCGCTGGGAGCCCATTTTTCTCAGTTCGAGGAGCGAGGAGCGACGCATACCGGATGTCTGCGAGCGACGAGCGACGACGAAATGGGGAAAATGGGCCCCAGCCCTGCGGGTTGCGGGGCAAATCGGGCCATACTTCATTCTCGCCCTCGACGGTGGACCCGCCACAGCCTTCGGGCTCGGCTTCGTCTGGCCCGATTTTCCCTCGCAACGCCGGCCGCGCGAAAGTTAATAACAGCCTCTAGGCGCGTAATTTTGGCCGGTGACCGGGTAAATCCGCGTGGCATGGGGTGACCGCGCCGATGGCGGAGATCGCGAGGTGGGAGAGGCGCCGATCGCGCCGCTGAAGCTGCAACTGTGCCAGCACCGCTGTGGGCTGTCGGATGCAGTGCAGGGCCGCCGCTCCCTGCGGGCCGGGTCGGCCTGAGTGCAGCGGCTTCGGGATACACCGACGCAGGAATTGCGATAGCCTGTGCGGCGCAGTTCCCGCGATGGGAGCGATCAGAGTCTTTCCTGAACCAGCACATCGGCGATGCGCTCGGCGGCGTGGCCGTCCCAGAGCGGCGGGAGGGTTTTGCGGCCCGGAGCGGCGGAGAGCGCGGCATGGAAGCGCTCGCGGAGGAGGTCCCAGTTCCTGCCGATGAGGACATTGGTGCCCATGGTGATGGTAACGGGGCGCTCGGTGTTCTCGCGCAGGGTGAGACAGGGGACACCGAGCCAGGTGGACTCCTCCTGGATGCCTCCGGAATCCGTGATGATGACGCGGGCGAAGCGCTGCAGGGCGAGAAACTCGGTGTAACCGAGGGGGTCGATGACGCGCAGGGCCGGATTGCAGGCAGCCAGCTGGGCAGCCCACTTTTGGCAGGTGCGCGGGTGGACGGGGAAGACCAGAGGCAGCTCGGTGCTGAGGCTGTTAAGCACGTCGAGCATGGGCAGGAAAATGGCGTTGTCGTCGACGTTGGAGGGGCGATGGAGGGTGACGAGGCCGAAGTCTGCGAGGCCGAGCTCGCTCTGGAGTTTTTCGAAGGCCTTTTCCGCAGAAGGAAGGAGGCGGACGAGGGTATCGATCATGACGTTGCCGACGAGGAAGATTTTCTTTGCGGCGACGCCCTCGTGGTGGAGATTCTCCACACCGTCGGCAGAGGGGACGAAGAGCACGTCGGAGAGCTGGTCCGTGACGAGGCGATTGATTTCCTCGGGCATGGTGCGATCGCCGGAGCGCAGGCCGGCCTCGACATGACCGACCGGGATACCGAGTTTGGAGCAGACCAGGGCGGCGGCGACGGTGGAGTTGACGTCGCCGTAGACGAGGACAATGTCAGGATTACGGGAGAGGAGAACAGGCTCGAAGCGGCTCATGACCGCCGCCGTCTGCTGGGCATGCGAGCCGGAGCCAACATTGAGGTTCTCGTCGGGCTCGGGGATATCGAGATCGCGGAAGAATACGTCGGACATCCGGGCGTCGTAATGCTGGCCGGTATGCAGGAGGGTTTGGTCAACACCGCGGGAGCGGAGGGCGCGGTAGACGGGAGCGGCCTTCATAAAATTTGGCCGCGCACCGACGACATGGAGCACGTGCATGATCAGTCTCCTCTTTGCTGGCGGCGGGCACGAACCGCCGCCATGAATTCTGAAGTGTCGATGCGGGAGGCACAGCCGTCGGGGGAGGGCCGGCGCAAGGCAATGGTGGCGAGGGTGACGTTGACAAGATCTTCGAGCGGGATGGGCAGCGGGCCGCCGGAGCGAAGCGACTGAGCGAAGGCTGCCCATTCGCCGCGGTGCCCTTTGTCGATGCGGAGGCGCGACCTCGAGGTTTTTCTGTTGCCGCGGTGAACGAGATGCAGCTCGCGGAAATCCTCAAGGACGGCGACGCGGCCCTGGGCAAAAACTTCGATGCGCTCCTTGGAAAATGACTTGTCACCGGCAGCGGTGTAGGCGATGGTGCCGATGGACCCGTCAGCGAAGGTGAGGGTGGCGGCGAGATTGTCGTCGCGGTAGCGGCCGGAATTGGGCAGAAGGGCCGAGGATACAGAGACAACAGGCTGGCGGCAGACGAAGCTGAGGAAGTCGACGAAGTGGCAGGCCTCGCCGAGGATGCGGCCTCCACCATCCTCGGGATCGTGGACCCAGGAATCAGCGGGGATAAAGCCGGCGTTGACGCGGTAGTGCATCATGACCGGCTCGCGGGCGGAGGAGATGAAGTCTCGCAGCCGGAGAGCGAGGGGAGCAAAGCGGCGATTGAAGCCGACCAGGAGGCGGCTGCGGCCCTGGCGGCGATCGAACGCATCGAGGACGGCGGCCAGCTCGTCCTCGTCGAGAGCCAGGGGTTTTTCGCAGAAGACGTGCTTGCCGGCATCAAGAGCGGCAACGACCTGGCGGGCGTGGGAGGCGTGGCGCGTGCAAATGGCGATGGTGTCGACAGACGCGTCGCTGAGCAGCTCGGCCGCGTCGCTGGTGCAGTAGCGGAAGCCGAAGCGTCCCGCGACGGAGCGGGCGCTGGCGCCGCCGGCAGAGCAGATGCCGACCAGCTCGACGCCCTCGGTCTTGTGCATGACGGGGACCAGCATGCCGGCGGCGAAGTTGCCAGCGCCGATGACGCCCACGCGAATTTGCGAGGCGGGGGCGGCGGCGGATGGGGCTGCCGGGAGGTCGACGCGACGGGAGAACGGGGCCTGCTCGGGATAGGTGACGACGACGCCGAGGCAGGGCTCGCCAGATTCTCCGGCGATGAGCTGGTAGGCCTTCTCGGCTTGTGCGATGGGAAAACGGTGGGTGATGAGCGGGGCGAAGCTGAGGTGGCCGGAGGCAAGCAGCTGGAGGACGGAGGCGAGGTTGCGGCCCTCGGTCCAGCGCACGTAGCCGACAGGGTAATCGTGGCCCTTCTCTTCGTATTGGGGGTCGTAGCGGCCGGGACCGTAGGAACGGGAGACGCGGAGATCCAGTTCCTTCATGTAGTAGGGCTTGCGGGGAAGATGGAGGCCGACAGCGCCGACAGCGACGACGCGAGCGCGGTCGCGGGCGATCTCGGCGGCGAGGGTGACGGGTCCGTCGCTGGAAGTAGCCGCAGTAATGAGCACGGCGTCGGCTCCGCGGCCACCGGAAACCTGGAGAGTGAGGGCAGCCATATCTTCCTCGGAAGCGGCGGCACGGATGCCGTTGAGCTGCTCGGCGAGGCGGCAGCGATCGAGTCCGGGGTCCATGCCGACAACGATGCAGCCGGCGGCGCGGGCGAGCTGGACGGCGATCTGGCCAATGAGGCCGAGGCCGATGACGGCCACGACTTCGCCGATCTGCAGCTCAGCGAGGCGAACGCCCTGCATCGCGATCGCAGCGACGGTGCCAAAAGCGGCTTCCTCAAGGGAAACGTCGCGCAGTCCGGGTCCGGTGGGTATGACGGCGGCGAGGTTGCGCGGAATGCGGATGTACTCGCTGTGCGATGCGTAGCCGCCGCCGGCGCAGGCAACGCGGTCGCCGACGCGAAACTCCTCGACATCTTTGCCGACTTCCACGACGACTCCGGCGGCGCTGTAGCCGGGCGCCAGGTCCGTATCGAGCTTGCCGCGTGCGGCCGCAAGGGCGGAGATCCAGCCTTCGCGGCGGGCTTTATCGACAACCTGTTTCACCAGATCGGGACGGGAGAACGCTTTACCGATGAGACTCTTGTCTGCGAACTCGATGATGCTGCGCTCCGTGCCAGCGGATATGAGGGAAGCACCGGTCCTGACCAGGATTTCCCCCCTGCCCACGGCTGGAGCGGGGACATCGACCACAGAGGTCTTACCGTTGGAAATGCTCTGCCAAAGCTGTTTCATGATGGGGCAA
>JASHNW010000019.1 GCA_030041435.1 Acidobacteriaceae bacterium | reverse complement strand
TGGAGGAAGCGGGCGGTGGAGAAGAAGATGATCCAGAGGGCGACCACGAGCGAGCCGACCGTGAGGACCCACCTGCGGACGGGACGGTCCTGGGGGGCGAGCCGGGAGGTTTTGCGGATGCCAAAGATCTGGCCGGCCAGGCCGACGATCATGAGGAGAACGCCGAGAGTGAGTGTGAACCACGCCATGGTGGTATGTTGTACCGCAATTTGGATACGTTCGGGAAGAGGGGATTTGGGTTTTTTGCGGCGCAAGCCGGCTGCTGGTGCCGCATTGCGGCGTGAGGACCTTTAAGTTGAGACGGGGCAGGTAGTTGGGCGGGGATGAGGCCGAGATTTCGGCAGAGGCAGAGGGTATGAAACTGTGGCGATGGCTGTGGCTGGCGGCAACGCTGGGGGTGCTGGCGGAGGGGTTCCGGGTGGCGCTGTTTGTGGTGCCTCCGGACTCGGCGCAGGGCGATGTGCAGCGGATTTTCTACTATCACATTCCGTCGTGGGCTGGGATGGGGCTGTTCTTCGCGATCAACCTGGGCTGCTCGCTGGTGTATCTGGCGGTGCGGAACAGGGATCAGGTTCTGGCGCTGAAGGCGGACGCGCTGGCGGTGACGTCGGCGGAGGTGGGGGTGGTGTTCTGCCTGATCGGGCTGGTGACGGGGTCGCTGTGGGGGCGCGCGGTGTGGGGCATCTGGTGGACGTGGGATGCGCGGCTGACCTCGACGCTGGTGCTGTGGCTGATCTATGTGGCGTATCTGCTGCTGCGGCGGTTTGCGGCGGGGCCGCAGATGAGAACGCTGGCGGCGGTGATGGCGATCTTCGGGTACGTGGACGTGCCCATCGTGTATATGTCGACGCGGTGGTGGCGGACGCAGCATCCGGGGCCGGTGTTTGGCGGCGCGCCGGGATCGGGGATCGATCCCAGCATGATGCCGGCGGTGTGGTGGAACCTGGCGGGCTGGCTGATGTGGGGGATTTTTGTGGCGAGCCTGCGCTACGTGGCGGAGTACCGGACGCAGAAGGCGGAGCAGGACGAAGCGCTGCGGCTGCTGGATGCGCAACATGAGCTGGGCGGGGTGACCCCCGTGGCGGGGAGGTAGCTATGGACATGGGACATCGGCATCTGGCGCTGGCGTATGGAATCACGATCCTGATTCATCTGATTTATGTGACCTACGTCGCGGTGAGGTACCGGCGGGCGAAGAAGCTGGCGGCGTAGGGCGCGCTGCCTGCGACGGTTAGGGAGCGCGCTAGTCGGGAAGGCGGAGGCTGCCGTCTTCGGCGATGGGGAAGGATGGGTTCCAGGCGACTTCCCAGGGGAAGTGGTCGGGATCGGCGAAGTAGCCGGAGTAGCCGCCCCAGAAGGCTTCCTCGGCGGGTTTGAGGATGGTGGCGCCCGCGGCCCGAGCCTCGTCGAGGACGGCGTCGACTTCGGCGCGGCTGCGGGCGTTCCAGGCGAGGGCGAATCCGGGAAATCCGTGGCCCTCGGGGGCAAGGTTGGCGTCTTTGGCCAGGTCGGCACGCGGGTAGAGGGCGAGAGCCATGCCGCCGGCCTGGAAAAAAGCGATACCCTCGACATTCCGCACGGAGCGGCGCCAGCCAAGGCGCTCGTAGAACTGGCGGCTGCGGTCGAGGTCGGCGACTCCCAAAGTGACGATGCTGATGCGTTGCTCCATGGCGGCGCTCCTTCGCTGGCGGGCATTCTCCGATCCGTCAAGAAAAGCATATCTGTTGCCGGGTGAAGTAGCCGCAAGGTCCTTCCTCCCCCTCGGCTTGACTCAGGGCCGTCCGGATGACAGCGTTGTCGGCAAGCCGCGATGGATTTGCGAGTAGCGGGCCGCGGGGTTTCGAAGAGGACGCCAAAAACGGTACATTAGAAAAATGCGTGGATTGCACAAATTAGTCGTTCTGAGCATGGCTGGTTTTCTGATCGCGGTGGGGGTGCAGGGGCAGCAGGAGCAGCCGCTGCATCCTGCGGATACGTCGGCGCTGCACCCGCCGGCGGGGTACAAGGTGGCGATTGTGGAGTTTGCCGACCTGGAGTGCCCGATGTGCGCCCGGGAGAATCCCGTGATCATGCAGGCAGTGGAGCATTATCACGCGGCGTGGGTGCGGCACGACTTTCCGCTGCCGATGCACGCCTGGAGCTTCCAGGCGGCGGTGAATGCGCGCTGGTTCGACACGAAGTCGAAGGACCTGGGCGACGATTATCGGAATGCGGTGTTTGCGAACCAGCCGAGCATCGAGACGAAGAGCGATCTCGAGGATTTCACGCGGAAATTTGCCGAGCAGCATGGCACAGCGTTGCCGTTCGTGATGGACCCGCAGGGCAAGCTGCAGGCCGAAGTGAAGGCCGATGTGGGGCTGGGGGACCGGATGGGCATTCACGAGACGCCGACGGCATGGGTGGTGACCGAGCACGGGTACAAGCAGGTGATGGATTTCGACAAGCTGTACTCGATGCTGGACGAAGCGATGGGGCAGTAACGGCAGCTGGGAGCTGGGAGCCGGGAGCGCAAGCGATTAGCGGGGAGCTGGGAGCCGGGAGCCGGGAGCGGGTAGCTGGGAGCTGGGAGCTGGGAGCTGGGAGCCGGGAGCGGATAGCGCAAGCGATCAGCGGGGAGCTGGGAGCTGGGAGCGCAAGCGATCAGCGGGTAGCGGGTAGCGGGTAGCGGGTAGGGCGAATTCGTGTACCCTGGCATTGGTTGCTCCGCGCTGCAGGGAAGCGGACCGAAGACGTCTCCAGAAGTCTCCCAAGGGTCGACGCTGCGCCGGCTTCAGGCGCTCGAAGCGGGCACTCCTGCTCGCGCGGGGCAACGGCGCGACGGTTCCCATTAAGATCAAAACATGAGCATCGAGAGTACGGTTGCGCCGGTACAGCCGCCGGTGGCGGCGTGCCGGCATACGGAGCGGGTGGTTCACGGGCACACGCTGGTGGACGATTACGCATGGCTGCGGGAGAAAGAGAATCCCGACGTGCTGGCGTATCTGGAAGCGGAGAACGCGTATTGCGCAGCGAACCTGGCCGGCACGGAAGAGCTGCAAAAGCAGCTTTATGACGAGATGCTGAGCCACATCAAGGAGACGGACGAATCGGTGCCGTTTCGCGAGCGGGAGTACTGGTATTACTCGCGGACAGAGCAGGGCAAGCAATACGAGATTTACTGCCGGAAACGCGGCACGGCCGAGGAACCGCGGGGCGAGGAAGAGATCCTGCTGGACGTGAATGCGCTGGCGGAGGGCGAGAGCTTTCTGGCGCTGGGGACGATGGTGGTTTCCGATGACGGGAACCTGCTGGCGTATTCGATGGACAACAAGGGATTCCGGCAGTACACGCTGCAGGTGAAGGATCTGCGGACCGGCGAGCTGCTGGCGGAGCGCGTGGAGCGTGTGGGGTCGGTGGTGTGGGCGACTGACAACCGGACGCTGTTCTACACGGTGGAGGACGAGGAGCAGAAGCGGCAGTTCCAGCTATACCGGCATGTGCTGGGCGCGCCGCACGCCGACGACGAGCTGGTGTACGAGGAGGCGGACGAGCGCTTCAACATCGGCGCCGGGCGGACGCGCGACGATGCGTACATTGTTTTGGAGTGCGCCAGCCACACCACGACGGAGAATCGGCTTTTGCCGGCGAACGAGCCGCGCGGGGCGTGGAGGCTGGTGTCGCCGCGGCGCGACGAGATCGAATACTACGTCGATCATCGCTACGGACAGCTGTACATCCGGGTGAACGACACGGGGCGGAATTTCCGGCTGGTGACGGCGCCGGTGGAGACGCCGGGCAGCGAGCACTGGAGGGAACTGATTCCGCACCGTGCGGACACGATGCTGGAGGAGGTGGATCTCTTCGCCGGGCACGCGGTGGTGTGGGAGCGGAGGATAGCGCTGGAGCACGCGGTGGTGCGGCCGTTGAGCGGGCCGGGTCCGGAGATCGATCGCGCCACGCCGGGGACCCCGGAGATGGGGGAGGGGCGGGAAATTGAATTTCCGGAGCCGGTGTACAGCGCGCATGCGCACGCGAACCGGGTGTTCGAGACGGGGAAATATCGGTATGCATACCAGTCGCTGGTGACGCCGGGCTCGGTGTTCGAATACGACGTGGCGACCGGGGAGCAGAAACTGCTGAAGCAGCAGGAGGTGCCGGGCGGGTTCGACCGGACCTTGTACGAGTCGGAGAGGATTTACGCGCCGGCGCCGGATGGGGTGGAGATTCCGGTGTCGCTGGTGTGGCGGAAAGACAAGCGCGAACCGGGGCGGAATCCGATCTGGGTGTATGGATACGGGTCGTACGGGTACTCGCTGCCGATTGGGTTCAGCAGCACGCGGCTGAGCCTGCTGGATCGCGGGATGGTGCTGGCGTTTGCGCACGTGCGCGGGGGCGGGGACCTGGGCAAGCCGTGGCACGATGCCGGGCGGCTGATGCACAAGCGGAACACGTTCACGGATTTTAATGCGGTGACGGAGTATCTGGTGGCACGCGGGTATTGCGCGCCGGATCGGGTGGCGGCGGAGGGACGCAGCGCGGGCGGGCTGCTGATGGGCGCGATCGCGAATATGCGGCCGGATCTCTACCGTGCGCTCGTGACGGTGGTTCCGTTTGTCGACGTGATGAACACGATGCTCGATCCGACGCTGCCGCTGACGGTGCCGGAGTACGAGGAGTGGGGCGATCCGAACGAGAAGCCCGCGTTCGAATACATGCTGAGCTATTCGCCGTACGACAACCTCGAGGCGAAGGACTATCCGGCGATGCTGGTGAAGACGTCGCTCTACGACAGCCAGGTGATGTATTGGGAGCCGGCAAAATACGTGGCGAAGCTGCGGACGCTGAAGACGGACGGGCGCGTGCTGTTGCTGCACACCAATCTGACGGCGGGGCATGGCGGGGCGTCGGGCCGGTACGACTATCTGAAGGAGATCGCGCTGGACTACGCGTTTTTGCTGCGGGAGCTCAACGTGGCTGGGTGATTGCCGCCGGTTGCGCGACCCCATGCTAGAATTCCTGGCAGTTTCCTGTAAGGTTCACTACCGTGGGCAGAATCGGTGAGTTCTATCGCCGGAAGAAAAATCCATGGCTGGCCTTCGTTTTGGTTGTCCTGTTAGGCCCATTTGGATTCCTCTACCACTCTTGGAAGACTGCTCTCGCCATTCTGCTCGTAGTCGGACCGCTCTGGATTGCCTTTCTCCGCAATACCAGGTTTGACCTGATCGCGGTTCCGTGGGCCCATTACTCGGCTCTCGTGATCATGGCAGGTTTTGCTTCATTGCAGATCAAAGGCAGGCAGGATGAAGAGGCTCACACTGCGGCTGCGCTGAGCATGATGGCCCCGAGTGAGGTGGCGTCGCTAATGGAGTTCCTGAAGGCTAATCCCAAGCTCTATAAGCGAGTCAAAGCGACAATCCCGCCATTCAGTGGGCGTGATGGACAGATCTCGGCGACAGAGCTGGCCTTGCTGCTTTCCACCTACGGACTTTACCGGCTGGAGCGGGGAGATCTCTCCGGAGCCGCAGGCAGTTATTTATATTCGATGCGCGTGTTCCCGGAGAATCCGATGGCGTGGGCTGGCATGGCGGAGACGTACGCGGCCTGGGGAGACCTCATTGCCGGCCGATGGGCGAGAAAAGTTCTGTCGTTCCAACCAAATGAGGGTGACACGGAGCCCCTCGCGCGTGTATTTGCGGACGCTGCCGAAAATGGTACGCTCGATGAGATGAAAGCGCGTATGCGTGCCATCGTCCGTGCCTGCGCCCAGCACCCTGAGTGGCGCGACTCGTACACCTTGAAAAGGGGTCTGTACCGCGAATTGTAGCCGTTCACGCCATGCCGGCGCGAGGCTCCTGCCAACGAACGAGTTCGGATAAACATCCCGGGCAAAGGTTCCGCTGGCCGGTGTGCTTGTGCAGGTGAACGATCTTTGACTGCTCGAGCCGCTTCTCGTCCGCCAGGTAACTGGCGGCGTTGTTTCCGGTCTTTGACCCCCGTCGAAGCTCCTTCTTCTTACCGCAGCGTAGGCACTTGTAGTACATGATCTGGCCCCCTTGGTGTAACCGCCTCAGCAGCTGACAATTCTATTCGCATCGGTGACTGCGTGGCAGTAGCCACCTCGGCTTCCGACAAGGGCGGCGAGATCTTGGGCGACCTCTCGCGCCATCAAAGGCGGGCGGTCGAGACGGGAGCAGGTTGGGTCGGTTGCGCATCCCGTCGGCTGAGTAGTGCGAGGACGAGGTAGCTGGCCGCGGCGAGAAATCCATCCGTCAGGAGGCTGGCGGCGGCGGCTCCGCGCCAGGACCAGCGGGGAATCAGGAGAAAATCGAGGCCGAGATTGAGGGCGGCAGCGGCGAACTGCGTGGGGGTGCGGTTCCACTGCGAGGCGGAGCCGGTGATGGCCGATCCCCAGGCGTAGTGGAGGGCGCGGAAGACGGGGAGCAGGCAGAGCCAGCGCAGCGCGGCCACCGACTCGCGAAACGACGGTCCGAAGGCGAGCGGGAGCAGGGGCGCCGCGAGGAACATGGCCACGGCGGCGAGCGCGGAGTAAGGCAGCGTGCGCCGGAGGGTTCTGCGGGCGAAGGCGGCGGCGTGGTGGACGCCTTCCGCTCCCTGGCGAAAAAAGCGCGGCGCGGCGGCGGCGTAGACGCTGTAAATGGGCATGGTGGCGGCATCGACGACGCGGTAGGCGGCGGAGTAGATGCCGGCGGCGGTGGTTTGGCCGAGGCTGACGAGGAAGGTCTTGTCGATGTCGTTGTAGATGGAGATGGAGGAGCTGGAGACGGAGAAGCTGAGGCCTTCCGAGAGGTCGCGGGCGCGGATGCGGCGGAAGCGCGGGCGGCCGAGATGCGCGGTGACGACCACGGCGGCGGCGAGGGCGACGGTGAGCGTGGAGAGCCAGTAGATTTTCGCCCAGAAGTACGCGGTGGGATGGGCGCCGTGGGCGTGCGCCCAGGCCCAGACGGCAGCGGCCGTGGCGGTGCGGCAGAGATTGGTGAGGGCGCTGAGGCGCGCGGTCCAGGCGAGACGGGCTGCTCCCTGAAAGGCGCGGCTAGCGAGCTGAACGAATTTGCCGAAGAGGCCGTCGGAGAGGGCGATCCAGGGGACGAGGACGCGGAGGTCAGGACGCAGGGCAAAGTGCGCGAAGACCATGGCGGCAGCGAGGAGCAGGAAGAATCCGCCGGCGGGGATGACGAGAGCCTGGCCCCAGGTGGGTGCGAAGGAAGCGCGATCGCGGCTGACGTTGCGGACGAGGATCATTTCCATGCCGAGCGAAGAGAACTGGCTGAGCGCGGTGACGAGGGCGACGACGCCGACGAAGGCGCCGTATTCGCGGCTGCCGAGGGCGCGGCCGATGAGGACGAAGTAGAGCGCCTGCGCGGCGACGGAGACGCCCTGGCCGGAGATCATCCAGAGCGAGCCCTGACGCAGCGATTCTTCTTTCATTGCAGAAGCCCGTCGTAGACGGATTCGAGGAGCGCGGTTTGCGCGGCGAGGGAGAAGTGCTGCTCGGCGCGGCGGCGTCCGGCAGCGGCGAGCGATGCGGCGCGAGCGGGGTCGTCGAGGAGGGTGGAGATGCAGCCGGCGAGGGCGGCTTCGTCTTTGGAGGGGGCGAGGAGGGCGGTTTCATTGTCGACGACAGCTTCTGAGACGCCGGGGCCGCGGAAAGCGGCGATGGGCAGGCCCAGGGCCAGAGCTTCGCAGAGGACGATGGGCAGGCCCTCGGTGTCGCCATCGGCGGCGACGATGCTGGGTGCGGCGAGGACCGAGGCGCGATGCATGAGATCGCGGACGATGCACGGCGGCTGGGGTCCGAGAAAGGTGCAGCGGCGCAGGGTGGCGCGGGCCTGGGCGCGGAGCGACTCGAGCAAGGGGCCGTCGCCAACGATGAGGAGTTTGGCGGTGGGGTGGCGGTGCTCGACGAGAGCCATGGCGCCGAGCAGGTGCGTGCAGCCTTTCTTTTCGACGAGGCGGCCGATGAACAGGACGATGGGGTCGCGCGAAGGGGAGCGGAGCGGGTTGGGCGCGAAGAGATCGAGGTCAACGCCGATGGGGAGGGTGCGGAGTTTGGCGGCGGGGAATCCGCGAGCGATGGCCTGAGCGCGGATGTGCTCGGAGACGCAGAGAAACAGGCTGGCGCGGGCGAAGAGGGCGTCGCGGCGGCGGAGGAAGACGCGGCCGGCGGCTGTGCGGTGCAGCGATGCGTCGGAGGCGGTGACGTCGTAGCCGTGGAGGGTGACGAGGAGGGGGACGCCGAGGTGCTTTTGGATGGGAAGGGCAGCGGCGGCGTCGACGGCGAAGTGGGCGTGGAGGAGCGCGGGGCGGCGGAGGGCGAGCGAGCGGAAGAAGCGCGGGGCGAAGCCGATTTCGAGGCCGGTTTCGAGGAAAATGCGGCGGCGGAGGCGGTCGGGGAGGGAATTTGTAGCGGTGAGAGTGACGTATTCGCAGGGGTCGAGGTCGAGGCCCGTGCGGACGCGGCGCAATCCGGCGAAAACCGGGGCGTGGCGGCGCAGGGCGTGGGCCTGGGAGGCGATGAAGGTCTCTGAGGGGGGCAGCAGATCGGTGCGAAAGATGAGGACGGTCGGGGTCATGAAACTTCCTGAAGGGCCGGCTGTTGCTCGCTTGCGGTGCGCACGCGAACTCGCCTGGGGTCGAGATTGGCGATGGTGGCGAGCGCGGCGACGTAGAGCGGCCAGAAGATGCCGTTGTAGATGAGCAGCGTGTTTTCGTCGAGGTCGTAGAGTGCGATGAGCACGAGGATGGCGAGGGGGAAGGCGATGGGAGCGAGGTTGCCGGTGCGCCAGTGGCGCCAGAGGCTGCGCCAGGCGCTCGCATAGCTGAGGAGGAAGAGCGCGAGACCGGCGGCGCCGAGCTCAAGACAGATTTCGAGGAAGCCGTTGTGGGCGTGCTCGACGATGAAGTGGACGGCGGCATCGATTTGGAACGAAGGGCCGACCATGCCGCGCCAGAAGGCGTCGTATCCGTAGCCGAAGAGAGGACGCTGGGCGATGAAGTGGGCGACCTGGGCCCAGATGGGGGTGCGTCCGGAGAGCGTGGCATCGCGGCCGAGCAGGCGGGAGAGCCAGGGGAAGAGGCAAACGGCGGCGGCAGCGCACAGGGCGACGACGACGGGTGCGGCGAGGCCGAGGACGAGGCGGAAGCGCGAACCGGCGCGGCGCGCAGCCAGCAGCAGGAGCCAGAGAAGCAGGACGGCGAATTCGACGATCCACGCGCCGCGGGAGCCGCTCATGATGAGGACGAAGAGGAAGAGGGCGAGGGCGGCGAGGCGCTTCGCGGTGATGCGATCCGCGAAGAGGATGATCGCGGTGGCGAGGACCATGATGCGTCCGCAGGCGTTTTTCTGGGTGAAAACGCCCTGCCAGTCGGCGGCGTGACCGGGGGAGTGGTCGAGCCCAATGGAAGGAGCGGCGAGGATGATGACGTTGGTGGCCAGAGCAACAGCCACCACGGCGAGGCGGAGGATGGCGAACTGGCGCGCGGCGGGGAAGCGCGCGGCGAACCAGAGTCCGAAGAGCCCGGCCAGCGCGAAGGGGATGGAGCGGCGCAGGGTGAGCAGGGGATCGAGCGACCAGGCCGTGGAGGCGACGGCGAGCAGGGCGAAGAGGCCGGCCCAGGGCAGAGCGGCGATGCGGCGCAGCAGCAGGCGCGGGTGGCGAAGGACCAGAAAGACGAGGAGAGCATCGGCGACGGCCTGGGAGAGGATGCCGCCGAAGGTGCTGAGCGTGGTGTAGGTCGCGCCGGTCATTTCGTGGGACTGGGGCGGGGCGATGCCGGGGATGGCGCCCTGCATGGCCCAGAAGACGAAGAGCGCGGCGCAGGCCAGATCTTCGAGGGGCAGCGCGAGGATGCGCGGCCTGGGGAATACGAGACTCCGGCGCGGCGTCATCAGTGGGTCGCGTAGATAAGCGCCGAGCTGGCGGCGGCGGTGATGTTGGCAATGCCCATGGAGAGGTTCTTCGCGAGGCTGAAGGGCACGTAGAGGATGTCGTTGGCCTGGAGCGGGACGTCGGGCTGGCGGCCGCGCTCCATATCGCGCAGAGGGAGATCGATGGACTGGGTGAGGCCGTCGACGTTGCGGACGAGGCGAACGCGCTTTTCGCTGGCGGTTTTGGAGGCGCCGGCGGCGAGGGCGATGGCCTGGAGCACGGTGAGCTGCGAGTCGTTCTGCATGACGTAGCCGCCGGGGTGGGCCACGTCGCCAAGAACGTAGACGATGCCGGCTTTGGGGACGATGACGGTGTCGCCGGGGCGGACGAGGACGTTATCGTTGAGGGCGGCGTCGGCGCTGTTGGGCAGGAAAGCGCGGATGCGCTCGGCAGGCTCGCCGTTTTTGGCGGCGCGCTCGACGACGATGTGGCGGTCGGCGAATTCGTTGAGACCGCCGGCGAGAGAGAGCACATCGATGAGGCTGCGCGGGGCATCGAGGCGGAAATTGCCGGGGTGGGCGACCTGGCCGAGAATTGTCACCGTCTCAGTTGCGTATTCTTCAACGAAAACGGAGACCTCGGGATGGAGGAGGAATTTTCCGTCGCGGTATTGAGCGGCGATGCGGGCGGCGGCCTGGGCGGGGGTGAGGCCCTGAACGGAAACCGCGCCAGCGAGGGCGAGAACGATCTGGCCGGAGTCGAGGACGCGGATACGCTGTTCGAGTTCGGGCTCGCGGACGAAGGTGATGCGCAGCAGATCGCCGGGGCCGATGAGGAGGCTTTCGGGGGCGGCGGCTGCGGGCGTTGCGGCGGCGGAGCCAGCGCCGGGTGGCGGAGCGGATGAGCCGCTTGCGGAAGCCGGAGTTGCGGAGGCGGGAGCTGCGGGCGGCTGCTGCGCAGCGACGACCGCAATGAGGCAGAGGATGAGGAAGAACCAGGCAGCGATCTTAAGCCTGCGCATAGGGACCTTCCTGCGGAGTGTCTTCAAGCACCAGGCCCAGGACGGCGTGGCCGGCGACCTGGCGGCTGAGGGCCTGGAAGGCGGAGAGGATTTCGTCGCGCGTGGTTGCTTCGGCGCCAGCGGCGAGGAGCACAGCGTCGGAGAGCTGCGCGAGGACGAGGGCGTCGGCGTAGACGGCGGGCGGGCCGTCGAGGACGATGAAGCGGAATTCCTGGCGCCAGCGGACGAGCAGATCGGCCATACGGACGGACGCGATGAGCTCGGAGGGACAGGGCGGACGCGGGCCGGAGGAAATGACGGAGAGCAGCGGCGGCGTGGTGACGGGGTGATGGCAGGTGGGCGCATCGTCGCTCGAGAGAACGTCGCTGAGGCCGGGTGCGACGGGGCCGGCGCCGGCAGCGGGAGCGGAGCGCAGGTCGGCATCGACGCAGAGGACGGGCGCGCCATGCCGGGCGAGGACGGCGGCGAGGTTGAGGGCGAGCGAGGGGGATGGGTCTTCAGAGTATTCGGGCGGAATTGAGGGGCGGCGGTTCGCCGCGGACGAATGCGCCTCTCTGGGCGCGCAGGCGGTGATGACGATGACCTGGGGGGCGCTGCCGCTGTGGGAGAGCAGGAGATTGGCGCGCAGGCGATGCAGGGCTTCGACGTAGGGAGATTGCGGGGCGGGGATGGCGAAGTCAGAGGCGGCAGCGGCTTCGAGAGCGAGGCCGTGCTGAGCCGGGAGGGGGAGAAATCGCTGGAACCAGAGTCGGATGGGCGACGGCTGCGGATCCGGAGCGGGGAGCGCGGCGAAGACGGGCGCTTCGAGCAGGGCTTCGAGCTGGGTGGCGGAGTGGATGGAAATGTCGGTCAGCTCGCGGGCGATGGCGGCGGCGCAACCGATGAACAATCCTGCCGCGAGAGCGGCGGCGGCGAGCAGAGGAACATTGGGGCTGGTGGGGTGGTTGGGCGGAGGGACGAGCGCCGGCGAGACGACGGCGAAGTTGCCGGAGTGCAGGCCTTCCAGCACGCCGGCCTGCTGCAGGCGGCCCTGGAGCGTGGTGTAGAGGTTGCGGCTCTCCGCGGCTTGCTGGCGCGCCAGGCGCAGGGCGACGGCGTTCCCGGTGAGGCGCGAGGCGAGGTCCTTCTGCTGATTGAAGGCGTCGCGGGCGGAGTTCTCGGCCTGGAGCGCGACTGCGTAGTCAGAGTGGGCGCGGTCGCCGAGGCGGCGAATCTCATCCTGAATGGATTTCTGGATGGTCTGCAATCCGGCGCGCTGCTCGGCGAGCGCGGGCCAGTTTTCTCCATAGCGGCCGGCGGATTCGGCGATCTGGGACTGGGCGACGGCTTCCTGAGCGCGCAGAGACTGCAGCAGGGCGAAGGAATTCTGCGTGCTGACGCCTGCGGAGGAGTTGCCGCCGAGCCCGGAGAGAACTTCGGGGTTGCCGTTCTGGACGGCGCGCCAGATGGCTTCGCGGACGATGCGGCTGGACTGCGCGGCAGAGAGCGCGGCGTTCAGCTCGTCGAGGCGGGCGAGGACGGTGTTGTGGGCGTCGTCGTCACCGAAGGCTCCGGCCTCGCGATCGAGGGCGGCGGCGCGCGCGTCGAGGGCGTCGGTTTGCTGCTTCAGCCCGGCGAGCTGGGTCTCCAGCCAGGCGGCGGACTGCGCGGCATCGGCGGAGCGCGACTGATAGCTCGCGTCGGCAAGCGACTGGACCAGGGCGTTGACGACGGCGGCGGCGCGCGCGGGGTCGCGATCGGAGTAGCCGATCGAAATGAGGCGGGTCCCGGCCGCGGGAGCGATTTTGGAGTGCGACGCAAAGATTTTGAGGGCGGCGTAGCGGCGATTGGGCGCGCTGTCGAGGGGGACAGTGAGCGGCTCGACGGGTTTGCGCCAGAAAAGGATGGTGTGCAGCAGCGCGGGAGCCCAGGAGAACGCGGTGCGGCGAGGCGCGAAGTAGTCGGGCGTCGCTTCGAGGCCGGTGCGGCGGATGACGTCGAGGGCGACCGAGTCGGACTGGAGGATGCCGATTTCAGTCTGGAGGGTGAGGTTGTCGTCAAAGGAGTCGCTGACGTCGGTGGTGGGACTGTCGGCGGTGGCGTTGTCGAGGCCGAACGCGCCGCGGGATTGCTTCTGCACTTCGATGATCGCGGTGGCGCGGTAGCGAGGCGTGGCGCAGAGCCAATAAAGACCGGCGAGGGCGCAGCAGGCGGCGAGGGAGCCGAGGATCCAGGCGCGGCGGCGCGCGAGGATGGCGAGCAGATCGGCGACGGTCCATTCGGCGGGTGGGTCAGAGGAAGCGGAAGCAAGACTGCGCGAGGTCATGGACGGACCTCCGGTGCGAGCGCGGGAACGAAAAAGCGAGTTCCTCGGCTGCGCCGGTGCGCGGCTTCGCTCGGGATGACAATCGTCCCTCGGCTGCGCTGTTGCGCGGCTTCGCCGGAGATGACACCTGTCGACTCATGCATTGCGGAGGAGAACCACGGAGCCGTCGAAGTCGAAGCTAAAGTCCATCTCGCTGAGGCCGGCGCCGAGCATGGTGTCGCGCAGGCGGCGGCGGTCGCTGGTGTGGAGGAGGAGGAATCCGCTGCCGCCGGCGCCGACGAGCTTGCCGCCGGTGGCGCCGCCGCGTTCGCGGGCGAGGCTGTAGAGATCGTCGATATGGTTCGAGGACATGGAGCGGCAGCGCGCTCGCTTGCGCACCCAGTGCTGGTGGAGCAGAGGGCCGAAATCCTGGATGCGGCCGGCTTCGAGCGCAGCCTGGATTGCATAACCGAGGCCGCGAGCGAAGTGCAGGCTGTCGATCATGGCGGGGTCGTGGGCTTCGGAGAGGCGCTTCTGCTCGCCGAGCAGGGACGAGGCGCTGCGCGTCTGGCCGATGAAGAAGAGCATGAGGGAGTCGCGCAGCTCGCGCAGGGATTCTTCGCTCATGTGGAGCGGGGCTACGCGGACCTCGCCGTCGGAACAATATTCCTGGCAGAGCAGGCCGCCGAACGCGGCGATGTACTGGTCCTGCTTGCCGACCGGCTCGCCGAGGCGATTCATCTCGATCTCGACGGCTTCGCGGGCGAGGACTTCGGCGGTGACCGGCTCGCGGCGCATGGCATAGATGGCGTGCAGCAGGCCGACCAGGAAGGTTCCCGACGATCCGAGGCCGGTGCCGGCCGGTACGTCGGCCACGCTGACGACTTCGAGAGGCGCAGCGACACGATGCATGCGCAGGACTTCGCGTAGGAGGGGGTGGCGGATCTCGTCGCAGGTGCGGGCGTGCTCGGTTTCGGAGTATTTGAGGAAATAACCGGGCAGGAAGCTGCGATTGACGGTGATGTAGACGTATTTATTGATGGCCGCGGAGATGACGAAGCCGCCGCCGTGATCCCGATACCAGGAGGGAAGATCGGTGCCGCCACCGCCGATGGAGATGCGGAGCGGGGTGCGCGTCATGATCACAAACGCACCCCCATCGGTCGCAGAGGGGGAGGGTCGCTATGGGGCGCAAGATCCTGCGGCATGGGCTGGGGGCCGGCGGCAATGACAGCTTCGGTGGCGCGCAGGCCGGCGGGAGAGCCGATCTCGTAGAAGCGGCCGGGGACTTCGTAGCCGGCAAGGAGTCCGTCGGTGGCGAGCGGGGACCAGATCTCGGAGAGATCGAACGCGGCAGGCAGGCGGCGGGTGAAAACGCCGGCGGTGAGGGCTTCCAGACCGTAGTCGATGTGGTGCATGGCGGGGGAGGGCCGGTGTTTGTCGTAGCGGAGGATGAAGCCGCGGCGGTAGTCGACATTGCTGGGGCCCCACTGGTTATCGTTGCGACAGACGGTCATGAGGGCGGGCCGTTCCGAGCTGACAAAGGCGTTCCAGACAGACTCGGCGGACTGGGTGAGCCAGCTGTCGCCATACATAACGAGAAAGCGGGGCCCCAGCAGGGGCAGGGCAGCGCGCAGAGCGCCGCCGGTGCCGAGGGGCTTTTCACCATCGCGGCTGTAGAGGATGGAGAGACCGAAACGGCTGCCATCGCCGGCGAAGGCTTCGATCCGATCGCCGAGGTGACCGCAGCAAATGACGATCTCACGCAGACCCTGGGCCTGAAAATGGCGGAGCTGATGAGCCAGAAAGGGCTCACCGGCCACGCGCACAAGGGATTTGGGCGTGTCGACGGTGAGGGGATACAGGCGGGTGGCGAGGCCGCCGGCGAGCAGGGCCAGGCGCGGAGGCCATGACGATTCAATTGCAAAAGGCGCGATCATCGGCGGCGAGCTCCTGGAGGGATTGGCGGACGGCCTCGCGGCTGTTCCATTTTGGGAACCAGCCGAGCGAGCGGATGCGGCTGGAGTCGAGACGGACGATGGGGACGTCGCCGCGCCAGCCGCAGCGTCCGCCGGTGTAGTCGAAGGCGGGTTTGCCGGGCAGGGCGAGGGCCGCGACGGCCAGCTCGGCGATTTCAGTGACGGTGACGGCGTCGTCGGTGGCGACGTTGAAGACGGAAAACGGAGCGGCGGCCTTTTGCGCCGCGCACAGAGCGGCGGCGACGACGTCAGAGACGTGGATGTAGGGCTTGCTCTGCCGGCCGTCGCCGAGGATGCGCAGGCGTTTGGGCTGCGCAGCGAGGCGGCGGAGGAAATCATAGCCGACGCCGTGGGTCTGGCGGGCGCCGACCACGTTGCCGAAGCGAAAGACGCAGGCGCGGAAGCCGAACATGGAGCAGTAGCTGGCGATGAGCGATTCGCCGGCCAGCTTGCTGGCGCCATAGGTGGAGACAGGACGCAGAGGGGAGTAGTCCTCGGCGACGACGGTGTCGCCGGCATCGCCATAGACGCCGCTGCCGGAGGGGTAGAGGAGCCGGCGGAGACCGGCACGGCGCATCGCTTCCACGACGTTGTTGGTGAGCAGGGTGCCGCGGTAGAAGTCGATCTCTGGTTTCTCGACGGCGAGGGAGATGTCTGGATTCGACGCGAGGTGGATGACCCAGTCGTGACCCTCCATGGTGACGGCGAGGGCATTTGCGTCGCTGGCGTCGGCGCGGACGACAAGGAGGCGGGGGTCGCTGCGATGCCGCTCGAGATGCCATTCGCGGCCGGAAGAGAAGTTATCGAAGATAGTGACACGGCGGGTGAGAGGCGACGCCAGCAGCACATCGGCGAAGTGACTGCCGATGAAGCCTGCGCCTCCCACCAGAAAATAACTGCATTCAGACAGCAGCATGAGCTTCCTCCGCAGGAGCGGAATTTGAATTGCGGGCCGGGAAAGAGCCGATCAGGAAATCCGGTCCATTTTGGGAACCAACAGCTCATGGTCCGGTCGGCTGCGTCCTGATGCAACAGATAGATTCAGTGGCCGAGTTACGGAAGTCAGTCCAGTTACCTGCGTGATGATTGGTTACGAGTGTGTGAGGAGGGCGCTCGAAACACGCAGATATAAGTCATGCATAAGTCAGCGGGGAGTGGACGCAGAACGCATGACGGTTACCGATGAAACAAGCGGCGTTTCCTGGACGGCGCGAAGCGTAACAGCGATGGTTACTGTTGGCATGCCGGTTTGCAACGGAATGCCGTGGCTGCGGGAAGCGATGGAAAGCCTGCAGCGGCAGGCCTCAACAGACTTCGAGATTCTGGTCATCGTGGATGGGGGAACGGATGGAAGCGCTGCGTATCTGCGCGGCCTGCGCGACGAGCGGCTGCGCGTGATCGAGCAGCCGAATGCGGGCGTGACCGCGACGCTCAACCGGCTGCTCGAGGAGACGCGCACGCCGTGGATGGTGCGGCAGGATGCGGACGATGTCTCGTACCCGCGACGCATCGAGAAGGTACTGGAGGCGATTCGAAGATATCCCGAGGCGGGAGTGATTTACTCGCTGGCGGACTATCATCCGCGGGAGCGATGCGCGGGGCGGTTTCGCTGTTCGCGGGGAACGCCGGACGAACTGCGGTCGGTGGTGGAGAGCGGCTATCTGCTGTCGATTTGTCACTCGACGGTGGCGCTGAACGTGGAGAGAGCGCGCGCGGCGGGAGGATATCGCATGGATATCCACGCCGAGGATGCCGATTTGTGGTGGCGGATGGCGCGCAACTTCGAGATCAGGCTGATCGAAGAGGTGCTGGTGGGGTTCCGGCAGAATGCTGCGAGCGTGAGTGCGCGCCACGCGGAGAAGCAGCAACTGGCCGGTTTGTACGTGCAGTATCTGCTGCTGTCGGAGCTGTGGGGGATGCGGCCGCGACCGCTGGCCGAGGTAGCGCGCACGCTGAAGGAGTTTCTGCGGCCGTCGTATCTTGCGGCGAAGGAGTCGCTGCGGCGCTTCAACATGCACCGCGCGGAGCGGCGAACCTGGCAAAGCCTGGGAGCGCTGACGCTGGCGATGGGTCAGTCGCCACGGTATGTGCTGGAGCGGGCGCGCGACGAATTTCGCCATGGGGCGATTGCGAACGGAGTGGCGCCGCGGCTGTATATGGAGAGGAAGGAAGCGCTGTGGTCATGATGGAAAGCGAAGTAGCGGAGAGCGAGAAGGCAGCACCGGCGGAACCGCGCCCGCTGATGCCGCGCCCGCCGCGATTGGTGCTGGGCCGAGCGGTGGCTGACAGGATTTCGATGGAGTACGCGACGGTGCTGGTAACGGAAGCGCTGCTGCATCGGGGAGAATTGCCGCCGCTGACGATCGTAGGCCCGAACGCGCACCTGGTGACGCTGGCGGAGAAAGACGATCGGTTTGCGGAAGCGATGCAGGCGGCGGACCTGGCGGTGCCCGACGGGATTTCCGTGGTGATGGCGTCGCGGCTGCTGCGCGCGCCGATTCCGGAACGCGTGACCGGCGGCGATCTGATGGAGCGGCTGTGCGCGGAGGCGTCGCACTTCGGGTTCCGCGTGTTTTTCCTGGGAGGACTGCCGGGGGCGGCGCCGATGGCGGCGCACAACCTGCGCGCGCGGTATCAGGGGCTGAACGTCTGCGGGACGTACTGCCCGCCGCCTGGGTTCGAGAGCAATCCGACGGAGCTGGCGCGGATTCGCAGTCTGGTGAACGCGGCGCGGGCCGACCTGCTGTGCGTGGCCTTCGGCGCGCCGAAGCAGGAAATCTGGATGCAGGAGAATCGCGGCCAGCTGCGGGTGGGGGCGATTCTGCCCGTGGGGGCGGCGTTCGATACCCAGGCGGGGCTGCGGCGGCGCGCGCCGAAGTGGATCCAGAGGCTGGGGATGGAGTGGTTCTTCCGGCTGGCCATGGAGCCGCGGCGGCTGTGGCGCAGGTATCTGCCGGGCAATGCGGAATTCATCCTGCTGGTGCTGCGGCAGTGGGCGCGGGAACGGCTGAGCGATGCACGGAAGGCCGCACGCGATGCGGACGGGGCGATTACGCCGGAGAGCGGGGAGTGAGCTATGAGCCGAATCGAAGAATTGCGGGTGAGCCTGTTCAGCGATGGCGCGGACCTGGCGAGCATCCTGGAGATGTATGCGAAGCCGTGGATCCGCGGCTTCACGACCAACCCGACACTGATGCGGAAGGCCGGGGTGCGCGACTACGAGGCGTTTGCGCGGGCGCTGCTGCGGGCGGTGCCGGACCGGCCGATTTCGTTCGAGGTGTTTGCCGACGACGAAGCGGAGATGGAGATGCAGGCGCTGGCGATTGCGACCTGGGGAGCGAACGTCAACGTCAAGATTCCGGTGACGAATCGCGCCGGCGTGTTTACGGGGCCGCTGATCCGCAGGCTGGGCGAGGCGGGCGTGAGCGTGAACGTGACGGCCATTCTGACGCTGGAGCAGGTGGTTCATGTTGCGCAGGCGCTGGCGCCGGGTGTCAGAGCCATCGTGTCGGTGTTTGCCGGGCGAATTGCGGATACGGGCATCGACCCCGTGCCGGTAATGGCCAGGGCGAAGCGGCTGCTGAGCACGCGGCCGCTGGCGCAGCTGTTGTGGGCGAGCCCGCGGGAAGTGCTGAATGTGTTCCAGGCCGACGAAGCGGGATGCGACATCATTACCGTGCCGCCGGAGATTCTGCGCAAGATGGAGCTGGTAGGGAAGGATCTGGCGGCGTATTCGCGGGAAACGGTGGAGATGTTTCACCGCGACGCGCAGGCGGCGGCCTATCGGATCGGGACCGGAGCAACGATCGCAGCGCGGAACGCAACCGGAGGGATGAGTTCAGGCGCGATGGGTGAGGATGATCTCGGCGGCTTCGCCCAGGTTCCCCACGGAGTAGTCGGCGCGGGCGCGGGCGTCAGGATAGACGGCCAGGGGGCCTGAGCCGACGCGAATGGTGCGCACGCCGGCGGCCCTGCCTGACTGCGCGTCGGTGGGCTGGTCGCCGATCATCCAGCTGTCAGGCAGAGAGTAGCCGAAGTCGTCGCGGGCGCGGAGCAGAAACCACGGCGACGGCTTGCGGCAGACGCAGAGGCCGGAATAGCCGGCGACGACGCCTTTGGGGTGGTGCAGACAATAGTAAAAGCGCGTGAAGTGGATGCCGCCAAAGAGAAGCTCAGTGGTTAACTTGCTGTGGATTTCGCCGAGGGTGTCGAGCGTCGATTTGCCCAGCGCGTAATTGGGCTGATTGGAGACCAGCAGGAGAGGATAGCCGGCCTGCTGCAGGCGGCGGAGCGCGGGGATGACGCCCTCGAGCAGATACAGATCGTTGGGAGTGAGCGGCGACTCCATGCGGCCGGAAGCGGGATTGAGAACCAGGGAATTGAGGACGCCGTCGCGATCGAGAAAGACGGCGGGCTTCGGCCCGGTCATAACGCCGCTTCCCACTTCATCCGGTTGGCGCGCAGCAACGGATGCGAGACGATGAGGTGCCAGATAACAGCCTGGAATTCCTCGGTGTGCGGGGTGACGGATGCGGGGCTGACGGTGGGGATGACCAGACAGGCATCGGCGACGCGGGCCGTATAGCCGCCGTCGCGACCGACCACGCCGAGGATGCGGGCACCGGCGGAGCGGGCGAGGTCGAGGCTGGCGACGAGATTCATGCTGACGCCATGCTCGGCGCTGCCGCCGCCGACGGAGAAGACGAAGACGGCATCGCGCGCGCTGAGGCGGCTGCCGCGCAGCCAGTTGGCGAAGCAGGAGTCCCAGCCGTCGTCGTTAATGCGTGCGGTCAGCTCGGAGACGTTGTCGGTGGGGGCATAGCATTCGATGCCGGCGATCTTGCGGAAATCGTTGACGGCATGGCCCGCGTTGCCGGCGCCGCCGCCCACGCCGAGAAAGAAGACGCGGCCGCCCTGCGCGCGGGTCGCTACGAGCAGCGCGACCATGCGATCGATGGTTTCCCGGTCGAGCATGGACGCAATGCTGCGAACCTCAGCCAGATATCCGCGAGTGTAGTCAGTGACAGACATGGCGATCTCCCGATCAGAGCGAGGACTTGCGCAGAGCCGCGTGGCCCGGTTTGTGGGTCCAGGCGAGGCTCAGCCCGGGCATGGCGTCCACATGCTTCGGGCTGTGCCTAAAGCGATCGCGGAGCGCAGCGCGCAGACGGACCGGCATGAGGCCGAAGACCACGAAGTGAAACAGCGAGCGCCACTCCGGCCGGCCCTCGAAGAGAAAGGCGCAAAGGATGACGAATCGGTCGCGCAGGCTCGCGCGGCTTTTCCGGGCGCGCCAGACGCACTGAATGGCGACAAAGGAAGAGAAGGCGCGGCGTGAGATCAGGGTGCGGACACAGCGAATCCAGGCAAGCGAGAATTGCCAGTCGGAGCCACGGCCCACGGTGGCGCGGGCGTCGTCGACGCGCCAGATGGAAAGCGGCTTTGGCAGCATGACGATGGAGACGCCCACCTGGCCGGCGACACGAATCATCCAGTCCCAGTCCTGATGCATGGGCAGGCCGTCCTGGAAGGGGATGGCAAGGAGCAGGTCGCGCGGAGCGAGCAGCGTGGAGGTCTGGAGGAGACCGCCGGGGTCGGTGAGGCCCCGGCGGCAGAAGAGATAGTCGGCGATGGGCTGCGAGGAATCGTAAGCGCGCAGCGGCAGCACGCGGCTGGCGGTGGGCGACTGCGCGATGAGGCGGCAGGAGATGACGGGGAACCAGGCCGAAGAGTCGCGCACGGCGCTCATCTGGCGTTCGATTTTCTCGGGCAGCCATTCGTCGTCGTCATCGAGAAAGGCGATCCACTCGCCGCGGGCAGCGTGGACGCCGACGTTGCGGGCGGCGCTGCCGCCGGCGGGTTCCGGCAGGATGAGGATGCGGAGGCGAGGGTCGGGGAAGATGGCGAGCCGGGCTTCGGTTTCCGCATCGCGGCCGTCGACGACAACAAGGACTTCGAGATGGCGCCAGGTCTGGCGGAGCGCGCTGCGCACGGCGCAGAAGAGCAGGTCGGGCCGGCCGCGCGTGGGGATGACGGCCGTAACCAGAGAGCGATCCGTGAAGTTGTGGCGGTCCTGCATCGCTGCACGTCAGAAGATTCTTTGGATCGAGGATAGGGCGGGAGCGCGGACGAGGATAGATGCCGGGAGTGAGATTGATTGACTTAGGTAACGGAGATCGGTCACAGAAACGAGCGAACTCGCTGATGCTCCCCTGACAGCATGGGGAGCGGCGGCACTGCGGCCGCCGCGCGGGAATGCGCGGGGCGGCCGCAAGCCGAGGGGCTACTTCATGTTGTCGAGCACCGAGCCGACGATGCCGCCGAGGATGCCGGCTTCGGCGGTCTGCCGCGGCTGGGCGGGCATGTACTCCATGATCTGGTGCGCGAGGCGCGCGATGGGAAGCGTCTGGAGCCAGATGCGGCCGGGTCCGGTGAGCTGCGCGAGGAACAGGCCATCGCCGCCGAAGATGAGGTTGCGAATGCCGCGGACCATGGTGATCTGAAACGAGACACTGCCCTGGAAGGCGCCGACGTGCCCGGGATGGACGAGCAGCGTTTCGCCGGCCTGCAGGTCCCGGATGACCACTTCGCCGGAAAGCTCGAGCCATGCGGTGCCCTGGCCGCCGACCTTCTGCAGGAGGAAGCCATCGCCCCCGAAGATGCCCGCGCCGAGGGACTGCTGGAAGCCGACGCCGATGGTAATGGCGGAGGTGGCGCAGAGGAATCCGTGACGATGGATCATGAATTCGTGGCCCGGCGCGACCTCGAGAGGGAGGATGTGGCCGGGAACGCGCGTGGCGAAGGCCAGCTCGCCGGCGCCGCCCATGGCGCGGTACTCGGTCATGAACAGGCTGCCGCCGCCGGCCATGCGCTTGATGGCGCCGAAGATGCCGCCGCCTCCGGCAAATTGCGTGTGGGTGGTCATCTGGATGTTGGGTGACATCCAGCTGAGTTCGCCTGCTTCCGAAATGATGGCGTCGTTGGGCTCGAGGAGGAACTCGAGCACAGGCATGGTGGTGCCAGTAATGCGATTTTGCATAACGACAGGGTACAGCGGCGCCGGCCGGAGTGCATGAAATCGGGGTCAGGGCGCCAGCTTACGTGAATGGCTCAACGGAAGGCAGGTGGGTTTCCGGAAGCGGGGTCCGGAAAATAGCCCGGTGGTAACCATTTTTCTGTGGCACTATTTCTGCTCTATGGTAACCTAATTTCTTCGTAGTAACCAGCAAGCCGGCCATGCAACATGCCCACTACTCCTTCGCTCCGGGCATTGACATAAAATGCCCACCTCTCCTCGTTCCGGGCATTGGGTCATTCAACTCATTGTGTTGCCTTGGTAATCGATCGAAAACGGGAGGATGTGCGATGTCCAGTATGAACGCTGATGGCTGAGACCCAATCTGGCAAAGTGGTCACCATAGTAACTCAGATTTGGAACTTTTGTGATCTGAGTCACTCGTGGAATTGAGCAGCCAACCGATCATAACGCCAGCGCCAGACGTAGTTCTTCCACCAGTCTCTTAGCGAGCTAGGCGAGCCGCACATCGTTGCGGGCACGCACAGTGGAAGTGTGTCCAGGCGCTTTTGAGGAGCAGCATGGACGCCATTTTCGATATCTCCTTCATGGGCCGCGAGTTACCGGCCTGCGACGACCTGTCAAAGACCTGCAGCGCCCCGGATGCCGGAAGGCGCAGGTCGAAACTGCGGCGGATCGGCCTTTTGGCAACCGTATTGCTGTGTCTGCCGTTCGCGATGCGCGGGGTGGCACACGCCGAAGCAAACGGACCGGCACTGACGCTGAGCACATACAGCGTGGCATTCGGGGATGTGGCGGTGGATACGGAGGCGCCCCCCCAGACGGTGACGCTGACCTCGTCGGGGACGGCGCCGGTCACCATAAGTGCCGCATCGATAGCGGGTGCAGGGGCCTTCAAGATGTCAGGGATCAGCCTGCCGCTGACGCTGAACCCAAGCGAGACAGCGACGCTGACGATTAGCTTCGATGCGGCAACGGTGGGAGCGAAGGGGGCGAACCTGATCCTGACCACGAATGGCCCAGCGGGAAAAGCAGTGATTCTGCTGACCGGGACGGCAGCGTCGGCGGGTTCGCTGGCGGGGGTGAGTTGCGGGACGGGATCGATTACGGGAGCGGCGACGGATGCCTGCACTGTCACGCTGACGGCTGCCGCAGGCACAGCAGGACTAACCGTCAACCTGACCAGCAGCAATGCGGCGGTGACGGTGCCGGCGTCAGTAAAGGTGGCGGCAGGGGCAACAAGCGCCGCGTTTACGGCGACGGTGTCGGCAGTGACGACGGCGCAGACGGCGACGCTGACGGCGACAGCAGGCGGGGTGACGAAGACGTTTGCTCTGCAGCTGAATGCGGCGGTGCCGGGGCTGACGCTCGGCGCGACCAGCGTGTCGTTTGGCGACGTGAACCTGAATACACCCGCAACGCAGTCCGTCACGCTGACTTCGTCGGGCACGGCTGCGCTGACCATCAGCGGCGCATCGATTACGGGCACAGGGTTCAGCATGTCAGGAGTGAGCGCTCCGCTGACGCTGAATCCGGGCCAGGCGGCGACGCTCGAGGTGGAGTTCGATCCGACGGCGTCGGGGGCGGTGACGGGAGCGGTAACCCTGACCAGCAACGCTTCCGGCGGCACGGCGACTGTGGCGCTCAGCGGGACGGGACAGGCGGCTTCGTACGAAGTGCAGCTGAGCTGGGATGCGCCGAGCAACCCGTCGGATCCGGTGGTCGGCTACAACGTCTACCGGGCCGTGAGCGGCAGCACCTCGTATCAATTGCTGAATACCTCGGCGACGGCGTCTACCGATTACACGGACTCGACCGTGGCGGACAGCACGGCCTACACCTACTACGTGGAGAGCGTGGATGCCGAGGGAAACCAGAGCGCTCCGTCGAACACGTATAACGTAACGATTCCCTGAGCGGCAGACCGCGGTTCAGGTATCGCTGCGAAAGCGAATGATGCGGCGCCGGTCGCGCTTGGAGGGGCGGCCGGCGGGAGCGGGCGTGCGGTGCATGCCCGCTTTTCGCTCTTCGGCAAAGCGGGCGCGGGCTGCACGGCTCTGCTCGGTTTCTTTGTAGAGAGTTTGGGCGACAGAGGCCGGGCCGCGGACCTCGCTCAGCGCCAGGACTTCAACCTCAAAATCGCCGCCTTCCGTTTGGATCGATAACAGGTCGCCAACGCGGACTTCGCGTGACGAGCGAGCGGGTTGATGGCCGGATTGAATGCGGCCCAGCTCGCAGGCTTTGGCGGCGAGGGTGCGCGTTTTGAAGAAGCGCGCAGCCCAGAGCCATTTGTCGATGCGCGTGCCGGTCACAAAAACAGCGTACAGCGATCAGCGTTCAGAAAAGCGGCGGGGAAGAGCCGGTCAGCTAAGAGCCGGTCAGCTAAAAGCCGGTTAGCGACGATGCGGTGAGCGGAAGACCGGCCAGCGAGGAGCGCTCTGCTCAATCGCCCGACGAAGATCCTGCCGGTTAGCGCACTCTCCATCTACTCCGAGTCCCGTCCTGTGGCAAGGGCTTGCACCAGAAGTTGTAGAGGGCAGGAATCCAAAGGAGCAACTACAAGATATTGTGGTGGTCCGCTTCGGCAAGCCCAAGCCGTGAGGTTTTCGTCTGGATCGCCGGATGGAGTCACATCCCGGCACGGAAATCCTTTTAGAGACACAGATTTTCCACTTTGCAGCGAGCATCTACTCGGTTACGATGAGGTGGTCGAAAGTGGTCGAAAGTGGAGCAAAGCTTCGATGCATTCTCTAGCTTCCCTAAGTCCTTCAGCGCCAACGATAGCACCGCAAGGGCTGGCTGCTGAGGAGCAATTTTTTGGGGTTCCGCTTTGGTCATGGGATGGAAACGATGTTTCGTGGCAGCCACATAACCCGGGTCGATGAGAAAGGCCGGCTCAAGCTCCCCGCCGAGTTCAAGCGGCAGATCGACGAGGAGTACGGAGGCCAGTTCTACATCACCAGCCGGGACGGGAAGGTAGCCGAGATCCATCCGATGCGGGAGTGGGAAAAATTCGAGGAAAAGCTGGCGGCGATTCCCAGCTTCAATCCGGCAAAGAAGAAGCTGCTGAAACGGCTGAACTTCTTCGGGCAGACGGCGGAAATGGACGGGCAGGGCAGGGTGCTGCTGCCCCAGGTTTTGCGAGAGAAGGCGAACCTGCTGGCGGAAGTGGTGGTGCACGGCAGCGAGTGGCACCTGGAAGTTTCGAACCGCGAGGAATACGAGCGGGAGATGGCGGAAGTTCCGATGACGCAGAACGACGACGAGGAACTTTCGAAGTTTGGGTTGTAAGCGAAGAAGGCCCCCCAGGGGGAGCACATGACGGAACGAGTTCGACATGTGCCGGTTCTTTTACAAACTGCGATCCGAATGCTGAATGTGCGGCGCGGGGGCGTGGTGGTCGACGCGACCCTCGGCAATGCAGGGCACGCAAGCGAGATTGCGCGGAGGCTGGGGCCGGAAGGAACGCTGATCGGCTTCGACCGGGATCCGGAAGCAATGGCGCTCGCCAGGGAGCGGCTGGACGCGCTCCGCGCAGAGCTGGGGCCGGAGATGCCCAGGGTGGTCCTGCACGATGTGGAGTTTTCCCGGGCCGGCGAGGTGCTGGCGGGCGCGAAGGTCGACGGGCTGCTGGCGGATTTCGGCGTCAGCTCGATGCAGTTCGACGAGGCGCAGCGGGGATTCAGTTTTCAGGCGGAAGGCAACCTCGATATGCGGATGAATCCGCGCGAGGGCGTGACCGCCGAACAAGTGGTAAACCAGGCCGGCGAAAAAGAGCTCGCCGATCTGATTTACGAATTCGGAGAGGAAAGGAGGTCGCGGAGAATCGCCAGAGCCATTGTCCGGTCGCGGCCGGTAACGACGACGGCGCAGTTAGCCCGAATCGTTGCAGGCGCGGCCGGGTCAATGAAACACGAGCGGATTCACCCGGCGACCAGGACCTTTCAGGCTCTTCGAATTTATGTGAACTCCGAGCTGAGCGAGATTGACGCTCTGCTGGCAGCGGCGCCGGAGCTGCTGCGGCCGGGGGGAAGGCTGGTGACCATCAGCTTCCACTCGATGGAAGACCGGCGGGTGAAGGATGCACTGCGCGCGGGAGCGCAGCAGGGGATTTGGGAAGTGCTGACGCGGAAGCCGTTGATGGCGGATGCGGAGGAAACGGATCGCAATCCGCGGGCACGCAGCGCGAAGCTGCGGGCAGCGGAGAGGAAATGAAGAAGCTGTTAGCTACCAGCTGCCAGCCGTTAGCTCGGATCGTGGTGGCCCGAACGGTCCCGGCTAAAAGCCAGTGGCTAAGAGGTAACAGCTGATAGCTCACAACAGGATCGGGCCGGGGCCGTCCCACCGCAACAAACGGCGAAAGTAGTTCAGGACGACCCGCAATACAACTCCCTTCCAGAATCAGCGGCTCTGGCCCGGTCGCAAGGAGGGGGAAAAGCAGTGGTTAGTTGCCAGTTGTTAGTTGTTAGTCGTTGGCAGGGTGAATTGAAGTTTACGGCAGCAATCAAATTTTCAGGCAGTCGGCAACCAGAAACTAACAACCAGGAAGTGGTAACTGGAGTTACATTATGGCGACACAGGCGATAGCGGCGCAGACAATGATGACGGGCATGAGGCGCGGCACGGAGTGGGTCGCCGAGCACAACGCGCTGCTGATGGCGGCGCAGCGGCACGCGCGGCGCGGTCCCACGCCGGAAGCGCTGTTCACGAAGCGCATCGACAATTCGCGGCTGGTGAAGGCCGCCGATCCGGCGCGAGCGCGCGAGATGCGGACATTCGCCTGTGCCATGGCGTTTCTGTTGTCGCTGTTTCTGGTGTACGGATGGCAGCACTTCAGCGCGATCGAGTACGGCTATCGCCTGGAATCGCAGAAGCAGCAGTTGCAGCAGCTGGAAGAGCAGAACCGGGAACTGCGGCTGGCGCAGGCGCAGCTGGCCGATCCGGCGCGCATCGACACGCTGGCGCGCGCGTATGGATTGACGGCTCCGCATCCGGGGCAGGTGGTGCATCCGAACCCGGCTGTCGATGGGAATTCGGCAACGATGGCGGAAGCGACCCCCGCACCGATGCCGGCGATTCACTAATCCTGCTGGGAGGAGAGGTTCTCGGGTGAGCCGTCCTGCAATCTCCTCCGACGCGTTGCCCCGCGACATGAAAGGCGGGCGCAACGGATATTGGTCCAGCCCTCCCCCCTCCCCCAAAACAAAAGGCGCAGCCCGTCTGGTAACCCCCATGCGGCGGCTGCGCATTGTTTTCGTGCTGGGCATTTTCATGGTTTGGGCCACGCTCATCACGGGACGCCTGGTGTGGCTGCAGGTGATCCGTCATACGGAGTGGGCGGAGCGCGCGGAGCGGCAGCAGGAGCGAACGTTTCTGGTGGCGCCGCGGCGCGGAATCCTCTACGACCGCAATCTGCACGAGCTGGCGATGACCGTGACCGCGGACTCGGTGTACGCGGTGCCGTCGGAGATTGGCGCGGACATTTATAAGCGGCAGACCGCGGAAGCGCTGGCGCGGGTGGTGCACACCGATCCCGAAGACCGGTTTACTGCGGAGCAGCAGATTCTGGCGCGGCTGCGCGACTCGCGGAATTTTGCCTGGGTGGCGCGCAAACAGCCGCCAGCGACGATTGCCGCAGTGCAGGCGCTGCACCTGAAGGGGATCTATTTCCAGAAGGAGTTCAAGCGGTTTTATCCGGACCAGACGCTGGCGGCGCAGGTGCTGGGCTACGTGGGCATGGACGACGACGGGCTGGCCGGTGTGGAGGAGAATTTCGAGCACGACCTGCACGGCTCGCCGGGCCACATGTTAACGGCCGTCGACGCGCGGCGGCATGTGCTGGACAGTCTGGAGCGCGATCCGCTGCCGGGCGAGAACCTGGTGCTGACCGTCGACGCGAACATCCAGTTCATGGCGGAACAGGCGCTGGAGCACAACATGGAGCGCACGGGGGCGGCGAGCGGCACGGTGGTGGTGCAGGATCCGCACACCGGGCAGATTCTGGCGCTGGCGATCCGGCCGACGTTCAACCCCAACGATTTTCGGCATACGAATCCGTTGCTGTTGCGCGATCACGCAGTGAGCGACGTCTACGAGCCGGGCTCGACCTTCAAGCTGGTGACCTATTCCGCGGCTCTCGACGATGGCGTGGCGACGCCGGACGGGATCGTGGACTGCCTGGGCGGATCGATTGTGGTGGCGGGGCGAACGGTACACGATGCACCGGGCGAGCACTTCGGCAAGATCACGGTGACCAAAGCGCTCGAGGAGTCCAGCGACGTGGGCGCCATCCAGATGGCGCTGCGCATGGGGAAGGACACCTTCTACCAATACATTCATGCCTTCGGATTCGGGCAGAGGACAGGGATCGAACTGCCGGGCGAGACGCGCGGTTTGCTGAAGCCGCCGCAGCGCTGGCAGCCGACGACGATCGGATCGATTCCCATGGGGCAGGAAGTCGCGGTGACGCCAATCCAGCTGGTGACGATGGTTTCGACGATCGCCAACGGCGGAATGTATCTGCCGCCGCACATTGTGCTGCGCACCAGCGCTCCGGCGGCCGGCGCGACAGGGACAGCGGGACTGATGCCGGCGGTGTTCCACCCGGAAGACGAACTGCCGAATCCGCTGCCGGCCGGGGCGCACCGGGTGATCAGCGAGATGACTGCAGCCGAGATGCGCCAGATGATGGAGGGCGTGGTGCTGTTCGGCACCGGCCGCAGCGCGCAGCTGGATGGGTACAGCGCCGCGGGGAAAACCGGGACGGCGCAGAAAATCGACCCAGTAACGCATACGTATTCGAAGACGAAGTATGTGGCGTCGTTTGCCGGTTTTGCGCCGGTCAACAATCCGGCAGTGACGATTGTGGTGGTGATGGATTCGCCGACAAAGGGCTCGCACTACGGAGCGGAGGCCAGCGCTCCGCTGTTTCATGAGCTGGCGCAGCAGATTCTGGAGTATCTGGGCGTGCCCCACGATCAGGATCTGAAGCCGCAGATGCTGACGGCGAAGAATGAGAAGCAGGATATGGTGGACGACGTGCCGCAGGAGCCGGATGAGGATCTGGCGTCGCTGTTTGCCGAGGTGAATCATCTGCCGGCGGACGATCCGCTGAGCGTGGAAGCGGCGCAGAAGGCGGCCAACGGCACGCAGCCGGCCAGCGCTCAGCCGCCAGCCGGCAGCGATCAGGTTGCCGAGACCGGCGCGCAACCGCCGGCGGGCGGCGATCTGAGCGCTGAGAGCGGCGGGCAAGCGGCAGCGACGGCCGCTCAGCAGACGGCCAGCGGAGCTAAGGGAGACGCGATCGTGCGCAGTGCGGACGCGAGCGTGCGGCCGGCGAACGGATTGGTGCGGGTCGCGAACAGCCAGGTGGCTGTGCCTGCCTTCACGGGCAAGTCGCTGCGCGACGTGGTGGTGCAAGCGAGCGCCGCAGGACTGGGCGTCCAGGTGGTGGGCTCAGGCCTCGCGCGCGAGCAGGCTCCGGCGGCGGGGACGATGGTGCCGGCCGGGACGCAGATTGTGGTGCGGTTCACGCCGTAGGCCGTCCCATCATCGCCGGCAAACTACGCTTACAATCAGCTTGTCATGCAGCCAGTGAGGCGCTTTGAGGAGTTACTGCGCGGGTGCGAGGTAGTGCGGCGCGCCGGTCCCAACGCGGAGATCGGCAGTGTCGAGTACGACTCGCGGCGCGCGGGGGCGGGGTCGCTGTTTCTGGCGATGCAGGGCGGCACGACAGACGGCAACCGCTACATCGGGAAGGCGCTGGGCCAGGGTGCGGCGGGGGTGGTGACCGATTCCGCTGCGGCGTTTGCGGAGACGGCGCGGCGGCATCCGGAGATTGCGGTCGCAGAGGTTCCGGCAGGCGGCGGGCGGCGCGCCATGGCCGTGCTGGCGGCGAATTTCTTTGCGCATCCGGAAGCGCAGATGAAGCTGAGCGGCGTGACCGGCACAAACGGCAAGACCACGACGGCGTTTCTGCTGGACGCGATGCTCAACTCCGTGGGGCGCAAGACGGTCCTGGTGGGGACGATTGAGAACCACGTGGCCGGGGCAGTGCGGCCGGCGCCGCACACCACGCCCGAGTCGCGCGACCTGATTGCGTTGTTCCGTGAAGGGGTCGATGCGGGCGCGACGGAGGGGGTGATGGAGGTCTCCTCGCATGCGCTGGCGCAGGGACGCGTCTACGGATTGCCGTACGATGTGGCGATCTTCACCAATCTGACGCAGGACCACCTGGATTTTCACGGGACCATGGAGAACTACTTCGCGGCCAAGCGTGCGCTGTTCGATGGCGAGATGGGCGCGCCGCCGCGGGTCGCGGTTATCAATATAGATGACGCGTACGGGGCGGAGCTGGCAGCGAGTGCGCGATCGGCGGGGGCGCAGATTGTGTCGTACGGCCTGGCGGCGGCGGAGTTGCGCGCGGAGGATGCACGGATGGCCGCCTCGGGAATGAGCTTCCGGCTGGTTGCTCCTGAGGGCGAGACGGAGATGCGCACGCGTCTGACAGGCCGTGTGAATCTCTACAATTTGCTGGCGGCGTCGGGCGCGGCGCTGGCGCGGGGTCTGACGCTGGGGCAGATTGCCGAGGGCGCGGCGGCGCTGGAGTGCGTGCCGGGGCGCTTTCAGACGGTCGATGCGGGGCAGCCGTTTACGGTGGTGGTGGATTACGCGCACACGGACGACGCGCTGCGCAACCTGACGGCGCTGGCGCGGGAGTTTGTCGGACAGAGCGGGCGCGTGATTACGCTGTTCGGCTGCGGCGGCGATCGCGACCGGGCGAAGCGGCCGAAGATGGGGCGCGCGGCGGGCGAGGGCAGCGACCTGGTGGTGCTGACGTCGGACAATCCGCGCAGCGAGGACCCGGAGGCGATCATGGCGGACGCGCTGCCAGGGCTGCTGGCGACGGGGACGGAGTTTGTGACGGAAGTGGATCGGGCGCGGGCGATTCGGCTGGCCGTGGAGGCAGCGAGGCCGGGGGACATTGTGCTGATTGCGGGCAAGGGGCACGAGAAGGAGCAGATCCTGCGCGACAGGACGGTGCCCTTCGACGATGGTGCGGTAGCGGCGGACGCGCTGCGGGGCCTCGAGGGAGTGCGCGCATGAGGCTCACGCTGGCGCAGATTGCGCGGTTATTGCGGATCGAGCCGGTCGCGGGCGGCGATGCGACGACGGCGATGGGGTATTCGATCGACTCGCGGACACTGCAGCCGGGCGACCTGTTTTTTGCCATTCACGGAGAGCGCTTCGACGGTCACGATTTTGTGGCCGCGGCCTTCGAGCGAGGCGCCTGCGCGGCGGTGGTGGCGCGCGGCCGAGCACGCAGCCTGCCGGACGCGGCGAGAAACGAGCCGCTGCTGGTGGTCGATGAGCCGGCTGGGGCACTGCAGAGGCTTTCGGCAGGCGTGCGGCGGCAGTGGGGGAAGCGCGTGGTGGGCATCACGGGTTCGGCGGGGAAGACCACGACCAAGGATGCCGTGGCGGCGGTATTGGGGACCCGGTTCTCCGTGCTGAAGTCGCAGGGCAATTTGAATAATCACTTCGGGCTGCCGCTGCAACTGCTGAAACTGGACGCGGAGCACGATGTTGCGGCGATCGAGATGGGCATGTCTGCCGCAGGAGAGATTGCTGCGCTGTGCCGCATCGCTGCGCCGGACTGGGGCGTGGTGACGAACGTGGGACACGCGCATGCGGAATTCTTTCCGGACGGGATTGCCGGGATTGCGCGCGCGAAATATGAGCTGGTGGAGGCGCTGCCGCACAATGGTGTGGCATTTCTCAACTGCGACGATATCTATGTCTCGCAGTTTGGGCGCGACTTCGCGGGGAAGGCCGTCTATTTTGGGCGCGGTCCCTGTGCCGATCCGCGGGCGGAAGGCGTGGAAGCACTGGGCGCTGAGGGGATCAGGATGCACGTGCGTGCCGGGGAGCGGCGCTGCGAGCTGCACCTGCGCCTGCCCGGCGAGCACAACGCGGCCAACGCGCTGGCGGCGATTGCGGTGGGCGTGGAGGCGGGGATTCCGCTGGAGGCGTGCTGCGCGGCGCTCGAGGCACTGCGGCCGGAGGACAAGCGCGGGCAGGTGCTGACCATTCGCGGCGCGACCATCGTCAATGACAGCTACAACTCGAATCCTGAGGCGCTGCACTCGATGATTACGATGTTGAAGAAGATGCCGGCGCAGCGGCGGATTCTGGTCGCCGGCGAGATGCTGGAGCTGGGACCCGCGGCGGCGGCGCTGCACCGGGAGTCCGGAAAAGAAGCGGCGCTGGCGGGGATCGAAGTGGTGATCGGGGTGCGCGGCAATGCCCGGAGCCTGGTGGAAGCAGCAGACAAGTGGGGCGCCGAGGGGCTGTTTGTGGAGACGCCGGAGGCGGCGGGGGCGTGGCTGAGAGAGAATCTGCGGGCGGGCGACGCGGTGCTGCTGAAGGCTTCGCGCGGGGTGCGGCTGGAGCGGGCGCTGGAAGGACTGGAGTAGCAGAAAAGCCGGCAGCGGTGAAGCGGCCGGCAGCGCGACGGCCAGCGCTTATTGACGGATGAGCGACGGGCACGCCAAAGACCCCGGAAATCCGCGATGCGCGGCGAAGCCCGATTGTAGAATCAGGGAAAACCGCCTCATGATGGCCCTGGAGGCCCATTGCTTTACTGGCTCCTGTATCAGAAGCTGTTCCCTTACTTCCGACCCTTCCGCATCTTTCGCTATCTGACCTTTCGCACGGCGTTCGCCTCGCTGACCGCGCTGCTCATCACCATGATCATCGGGCCGTACGTGATCGAGAAGCTGCGCGAGTTCCAGATCGGGCAGTATATCCGCGAGGAAGGACCGAAGGCGCATCAGAAGAAGGCGGGAACGCCGACCATGGGCGGCGTGCTCATCTGCATCGCGATCCTGCTGCCGACGTTTTTGTGGGCCGATTTGTCGAATCCGTTTGTCTGGCTGGTGATGTTTTCGGCGACGGCCTTTGGAGCCATCGGATTCGCGGACGACTATATCAAGGTCGTGCACCGGCGGAATCTGGGGCTGACAGCGCGGGCCAAGCTGCTGTGGCAGTTTGCGGCATCGGCGGTGGTGGCCGTGGTGCTGGTGCTGATGGACCTGCGCGGCAGCTATTCGACGCGGCTGGTGGTGCCGTTCGTGAAGTTCCTGCGGCCGCGGCTGGCGATTCCGGGGCTGACACACATTCCACACCTGGGCGTGCTGGCGTTTCTGCCGTTCATTATTTTTGTGATGCTTCTGATCGTGCTGACCAGCAACGCGGTGAACCTGACGGACGGGCTGGACGGGCTGGCCATCGGCTGCACCATCATCGCGGCCGGGGCGCTCACCGTGCTGACCTACGTGAGCGGGCACGTGACGTTTGCCGATTATCTGGAACTGCAGCGCATGCCGCTGGTGAGCGAGGTGACCGTCTTTTGCGGGTCCATGACAGGGGCCAGCATCGGGTTCCTCTGGTATAACGCGCATCCTGCTGAGATTTTTATGGGCGATGTGGGCTCGCTGGCTCTGGGCGGAGCGCTGGCGACGGTGGCGGTAATCATCAAGCAGGAGCTGCTGCTGCCGTTCATCGGAGGCGTCTTTTACCTGGAGGCGGTGTCGGTGATCCTGCAGGTGGGCAGCTACAAACTGCGCGGCGGGAAGCGGATTTTCCGCATGGCGCCGCTGCACCATCACTTCGAGCTGCTGGGGTGGTCGGAGTCGAAAGTGATCGCGCGCTTCTGGATTGCCGCACTGGTGTTTGCACTCTTTGCACTCACCACACTGAAGCTGCGATAAAGGGTAGAGGCGGCGTGGGACAATGACCCAGGCGCCGATCGCGAGAGTGCATGGAGATCAAGGGGAAAAAGGTTCTGGTTGTCGGTCTGGGCAAGTCCGGGCTGGCGGCGGCGCTGTTTTTGCGGCGGCAGGGCGCGCAGGTGACGGTGTCGGACGTGCGCAGCGCCGAGGCGCTGGCGAAGGACATTCCGGCGCTGATCGACGAGGGCATTGCGGTTGAGGCCGGCGGACACGGGCTGCTGACCTTCCGGCGGCAGGATCTGATTGTGGTGAGCCCGGGCGTGCCGATCGATACGCCGGAGCTGACGCAGGTGCAGAAGTTCGGGCAGCCGATCATCGGCGAGCTGGAGCTGGCGGCGCATTATTTGCGCGGCAAGGTACTGGCGATTACCGGATCGAACGGCAAAACCACTACGACGACGCTGTGCGGCGAAATTTTGAAGGCGGGCAAGCTGGCGGTGCAGGTGGGCGGCAACATCGGCGTGCCGGTCATCTCTCTGGTGGACGAGTCGCGCGAAGACGGCTGGTCGGTACTGGAGGTGTCGAGTTTTCAGCTGGAGACGACCTACACATTTCACCCGCAGATTGCGGTGATTCTGAACATTACGCCGGACCACCTGGACCGGCACGGGACGTTCGAGAATTACGTGGCGGCCAAGGAGCGCATCTTCGCGCTGCAGACGGCGGACGACGCTCTGGTGCTGAATGCCGACGACGAGACGGCGAAGCGCGCGGCGGCGCGGGCGAAGTCGCGGATCTGCTGGTTCAGCCGGACGAAAGTGGTTCGCCAGGGCGCGTTCGTCCACGAGGGCGTGATCGTGTTTCGCGCTTCGGAGCAGGCGCAGCCGGAGCCGGTACTGAAGGTCGAGGAGATTCCGCTGAAGGGCGCGCACAACGTGGAGAACGTGCTGGCCGCAGTCTGTGCGGCGCGGCTGGCGGGCGTGCAGGCGGAGACGATCCGCGCGGCGGTGAAGAGCTTTAAGGCGGTCGAGCACCGGCTGGAGTTTGTGGCGAAGCTGAACGGCGTGGATTATTACAACGATTCGAAAGCGACGAACGTGGACGCTTCGATGAAGGCGATTGCTGCGTTTCCGGGCGGGATTCATCTGATTCTGGGCGGCAAGGACAAGAACTCCGATTACCGGCAGATGCGGGCGCTGATCACCGAGCGGGTGAAGGCCGTGTACACGATCGGAGCGGCAGCGGAGAAGATTCACACGCACATCGAGGGGGCCGCGCCCATTGTGAGTGCGGGGACGCTGGAAGAGGCGATTGCGCGCGCGGCCGCTGCAGCGCAGCCCGGGGAGATTGTGCTGCTGGCGCCGGCCTGTTCGAGTTTCGATCAGTTCGAGAACTACGAGCATCGGGGAAGAGTTTTCAAAGAAACGGTTCTGGCAAGGCGGGAAGTGGTGGCGAGGAGATAGTTGCTGGTTGCCAGTTGCCAGTTGTTGGTTGTTAGTTGCTAGTTGCTAGCTGTTAGTTGCTAGTTGCTGGTTGCTGGTTGCTAGTTGCTAGTGATTGGCAAGTGGAAAGCCTGGTGTCGCATGGGAAAGTCGTTCCGCGATCTAATGGTTTGGCAGCGTGCGATCGACATGACGACGGAGGTATATCGGTTGACCGAAGCGTTTCCGAAAGCTGAGATGTACGGGCTCATCTCGCAGTTGAGGCGTGCGGCGGTGTCGGTGGCCAGCAATATTGCGGAAGGATCGGGACGCGGCACCAGGAAGGAGTTTCGCCAGTTCCTGAAAATGGCTCGCGGCTCCGTTTGCGAAGTGCAGACGCAACTCGTGATTGCAGGCAATCTGGGCTTCGCGGCCCAGGACAGGCTGCTGCATACGGAATCGGCAGCAAACGAAGTGGGACGCATGCTCAACGGGCTGCTGCAGTCGCTTTCGGACAACGAAAACGGCCAATTGCCGGAAACTAACAACTAGCAACTAATAACTGTCTTTATGGCAAAACACGTAGGCGTCGACAAATGGCTGTATTTCGCCACGCTGGTGCTGGTCGTCATCGGGCTGGCGATGGTGTTCAGCGCGTCGGCGGTGATGGCCAAGGACAGCTTCGGTTCGCCCTACTATTTCGTGACGCGGCAGGCGATCTATGCGGCGGCGGGGCTGATTTGCATGACGCTGCTGATGGGCGTGAATTACGGCCGCTACAACCGGCCCAGCGTGGTGTTTCCGCTGGTGGGCATCACTATCATGCTGCTGCTGGCCGCGTTTCTGATGCGCGACTCGCACAACACGCATCGCTGGATTCGCTTCGGGGCGCTGTCGTTCCAGCCGTCTGAGTTCGCCAAGCCGGCGCTGGTGCTGTTTCTGGCATGGTTTCTGCAGAATCGGATGGGGGCGATGGACAATGTGCGGCAAACGGTGCTGCCGGCGGCGCTGCCCAGCCTGATTTTCATCGCGCTCATTTTGAAAGAGCCGGACCTGGGGACGGCGCTGGTATGCGCCGGCGTCACGGCGCTCATGCTGTGGCTGGCCGGGGTCAACTTCAAATATCTGGGCTACGCGGCGCTGGCGGCGACGCCGGTGCTGTACTTCATGCTGTTTCGCGTGAAGTGGCGGCGCGACCGGCTGCTGGCCTTCATCAATCCGGAATCGGATCCGCTGGGCAAGGGCTACCACATACTGCAGTCGCTCATCGCGGTGGGGTCGGGCGGCGTGAAGGGCGTGGGCTACATGGACGGGGCGGCGAAGCTCTTCTATCTGCCCGAGCCGCACACGGATTATATTTTTGCGACGGTGGCGCAGGAGCTGGGGCTGCTGGGCGCGCTGCTGGTGGTGGGGCTGTTCGTCTTCATCGGGTGGCGCGGCATGCGGGCTGCGATCCTGTCGAAGGACCCGTTTGCGCGGTTCCTGGCGTTCGGCATCACGGCGACGATCCTGATTCAGGCCTTCTTCAACATCAGCGTGGTGCTGGCGCTGGTGCCCACCAAGGGCATCACGCTGCCGTTTATTTCCTACGGGGGGACTTCGCTGTTCATCATGCTGGTGCTGATCGGCGTGCTGCTGAATATCACCAAAGAAGTGGAATGAGACAGCGGTCCGCGATCTGCAACGGCGGACTCTGCGCCGCATCGAATGAGGACATGGGACACAGCGAGCAAATTGTCGATCAGTTCACGCGGCAGGCGGCGCAGTTCGCCGCTTCGCCGACGGCACGCAGCGAGGATATTCTGGAACGCATTCTGCGCATGGCCCAGCCAGATGCGTCGGACACCGCGCTCGATGTAGCCTGCGGGCCGGGTTTGCTGGTGTGCGCGCTGGCGAAGAGCGTGCGTCATGCTACCGGCATCGACCTGACGCCGGCCATGCTGGAACAGGCGCAGACGGCGCAGCAGACGGCGCGGCTGACCAATGTGTCATGGGATCGGGGCGACGTGACCGCAATGCCATACGAAGACGGCCGGTTCGACATCGTGACCTGCCGTTTTGCGTTTCATCATTTCCCCGAGCCGCTGCGCGTGCTGCGCGAGATGCGGCGCGTCTGCCGCGCGGGCGGACGTATCGTTGTGGCGGACAGCGCTCCGGCGGCGGCGAAGGCCGATGCCTTCAATGCCATGGAGAAGATGCGCGATCCGTCGCACACGCGGGCGCTGCCGGTGGAGGAGCTGGGCGCGCTCTTCGTCGCGGCGGGGTTGCCGGCGCCGCAGGTGGAGCGCACGCGGCTGGCGCTCGATCTGGACGAGTTTCTGAGCCGGTCGTATCCGCGCGAGGGGGATGAGGCGCGAATTCGCGCGCTGTTCGAGCGAGCGCTGTCGGACGACGCGATGGACGTCGAGCCGCGGCGCGATGGCGCGAAGACCTGGTTTTCTGTTCCAGTGGCAATTGTCTGCACGCGGGTGCCGCGTGGCGTCTGACGGCGCGCCACGCATCCTGATTGCCGGCGGCGGCACGGGCGGGCACATTATTCCGGCGCTGGCGATTGCCGATGAGCTGAAGTCCAGGCACGGAGCCGAGATTCTCTTCGTGGGGACGGCGCGAGGGTTGGAGTCTCGCCTGGTGCCGCAGGCGGGCTATCGGCTGGAGCTGATCCGTGCCGGACAACTGAACAACGTTTCCCTGGCGACACGGGCGCGGACGCTGGTGGATCTGCCGCTGGGCCTGGTGCAGTGCGTCGGGCTGCTGCGCCGGTTTCGCCCGCAGGCGGTGGTCGGCGTAGGCGGCTACGCGTCGGGTCCGATGATGGGCGCGGCGATTCTGACCGGCGTTCCCACGCTGGCGTTTGAGCCGAATGCCGTGCCGGGCATGGCCAACCGGCTGGTGGGCCGGTGGGTGAAGGCCGCGGCGGTGAACTTCGAACCGGCGGCCAGGTATTTTGGCAACGCGCAGGTGACGGGGATTCCGGTGCGGGCGGAATTTTTCGGGCTGGCGCAACGGCCCGCAGCAGCGGCGCCACATTTGCTCGTTTTTGGCGGGAGCCAGGGCGCGCGGGTGCTGAATACCACGATGCCGCAGATTGCGGCTGCGCTGCTGGAAACGGCACCGAGGCTGACGATCCTGCACCAGGCAGGTGCGCGCCACGCGGAGACGACACTGGCGGCGTACCAGGCGAGCGGCGCCGACCCGGCGCGCTGGCAGGTGGCGGCGTTTCTGGACGATATGCCACAGCGCTTCGGAGCAGCGGACCTGGTGCTGGCGCGCAGCGGGGCGTCGACGGTGGCGGAACTGGCGGCGGCAGGGAAGCCGGCGGTGCTGATTCCGTTTCCGCAGGCGGCGGACGATCACCAGCGCAGGAACGCCGAGGTGCCGGCACAGGCGGGGGCGGCCACAATGCTGCTGGAAGCGGAACTGACGCCGGAGAAACTCAAGAAAACGCTGGGGGATTTGCTCGAGCAGCCAGCCAGGCTCGCGACCATGGCGGACAACGCGCGGAAGCTGGCGCATCCCGATGCGGCGGAACGGATCGCCGCGATGACGATGTCGATTGTGGGCCGAAAGAGGTTATAAAACACAAAGGCCTGCTCCGAAGAGCAGGCCTCGTTTAGCTGACGCCCGGGGGTTACCGGTGTCCGCCGCCGCCGTGACCACCACCACCGCCGTGGAAGCCACCGCCCCCACCACCGTGGAAGCCGCCGCCACCACCGCCGTGGAAGCCGCCCACCGCTCCGGCATGGTATCCGCCGGAATAGCCGCCGCGGAATCCACCGGCATAGCCGTGGTATCCGCCGCCGCCGTAACTACGCACGCCGTAGCCTCCGCGAAGCCCGTTGCCATAGCCAGCGTGGTATCCGCCAGCGTAGCCGCCGCGGAATCCGCCGTAGGCACCGCGATAGCCGCCGTAGCCGCCGCGATAGCCGAAGCCACCGCGATAGCCGTAATATCCGATGTGACCGTAGCCCCATCCCCAAGGACGGCCGTACCAGCCGCGGTACCAGGGGCCAGCACCGATGAAGACGCCGCCGAAGAACCAGTCAGGGCCGTAATAGCCGTAAGGAGCGCAGGCATAGGGGTAATACGAGTAATAGCCCCAGTCGCAAACCGGCGGGCCGTACACGTCGTAAGGGGCCGGATAATCCACCGCGGGCCCAATGCCAATGCCGACGGCCACCTGTGCCTGGGCCGGTTTGGCGAGCGCGAAAGGCGCCGCCAGCAATGCAGCCATCATGAAGTAGCGCAGACCGCGCATAATGAAAACCTCCTGCCAGATCGGCCACATCCGCGCTCGATCTGACCGCTGCCTTTGCGGGTTCCTTTCCTGGACCGCCAGGCTCGCTACCACTAATAACATTAGACGCGCCAAAATGTTGCGCCGACTCGCGTCCTGCAAGGCATAAATCCTGAGGATGACGCCCAGGGCGGGGCGGCCCGGATCACCTGCGTTTTCAGTACCAGTGCCGCGGGGGCGGGCAGTAGTTCGGCGGGTAGTAGTAATAGTGTCCGTACGGGGGGTAGGGCGAGGAGCAAAGCGCCAGAATCAGCGCAATGAACCAGCCGATGCCGGTCCAGCCGAGCAACAGGTTGAGCAGGAAGATGCCGGTGGTGTTATGGGTGTGCCGCGCGACTGCCACCAGCGAGGGCAGAAAGTAGAGTCCGACACCGATCAGGCCGGCCATCGAAGCCTCCGGAGATGATTCAGAAACAGATACGCAAGGCGGGGCGCCTCGGTTCCCGCCCGCCTGCGGCGATGGTACATCCGATTGCGGGGAGCGGAAGGGGAAGATTTGATGCCGCCAAAAAGGAAACGCACCCGGAAGCGGGGGGCTTCAACGGGTGCGGAGAAGCGATCTCATCGACAGCTCTGTGGCTCAGGTGAGTGCCTGAATCCTGCTTTGGGGGCGGGACCCCTGCGCTGCGCCGCCACGCATTTCGTTTGGATGAGACCGCTTCGGGGGCGCGGCCTGGGAGGCGCGCCCCTCCACGTCAAATTCAGCGGCGATACGCGCGGGGGGCGTAGCGGTAGTCGTGGTGGAAGCCGTAGCGGTAGCCGCGCACGGCATAGCCGCGGTCGTATCCGCGATAGATCCAGCGGCCCGGGTACCAGACCGGTCCTGCATAGTAGCCCGGCGTCCAGACGTAGCCGACGCCGGGGCATGCGGGAACGGCCGCCACGATGACGGGGCGAACGGGCGCGCGGACGCCGACAAAAACCTGAGCCTGGGCCGCTGCCGCGACCGCGGCCAGAATACCGGTGCATGCAAGTGCGCGAAGAATGCGTTTCATCCTGAGACCTCCTGGGTTTCCGCTTCGAACTTCTCTCGACTTTCGGAACCTCTCGTCGTCTCTGCCGGGAATGAACGCGAACCCGGGAGAATTGTTGCGGAGGATTTTGCGTGAGTCTGGGGACGAATTCATCGCACTCGATCAGGATCCCGTATTTGGGGACAGAATACCGATATGCGGGACCATTTTGTGGCGCCTGACGCCCGGTGGGACAATGAAGGTATATGGAAAAGCTCGGGCTTTATCTGTCGATTCCGTTTTGCCGCTCCAAATGTACGTACTGTAATTTTGCTTCCGGAGTTTTTCCTGCCGCACACCATGAGCGCTACGTGGCGCGCCTCGAAGAGGATCTCCGCGCGATCCGGACACGCGCCAGGGCGTGGGGCGCCGTGCTGCCCAACGCGGTCGACAGCATTTATGTGGGGGGCGGAACGCCGAGCCTGCTGGCTCCGGCTCTGATCCGGCGGCTATTCACCGCGCTGCGGCGCGAGTTCGCCGTGATGCCGACAGCGGAGATCACGATGGAATGCGCTCCTGGGCAGATGGATTCCGCTGTCCTGGAAACGCTGGCGGAGTGCGGCGTGAACCGCATCAGCTTCGGCGTGCAGTCGTTTGTGGACAGCGAAGCGCGGCACACAGGCCGGCTGCATACGCGGGCAGTTGCGCTCGAGGATATTCGCCGCGTGCAGAAGGCCGGCGTGAGCCAGGTGAGCGTGGACCTGATTGCCGGGCTGCCGGGTCAAACGCTCGAGTCCTGGTACGAATCGCTCCGTGTGCTGGCCGAGACGGGCGTCGACCACGCCAGCATTTACATGCTGGAAGTGGATGACGAATCGCGGCTGGGGCGCGAGTTGCTGGCCAGCGGCGCGCGCTATTACGCCCAGGAGGTCCCCGGCGACGATCTGATTGCCGAGATGTACTCCGAGGCGATTGGCTACCTGGCCGGGCACGGGCTGGCGCAGTATGAGATTTCGAACTTTGCCCGGCCCGATTGCGAATCCCTGCACAATCTGAAGTACTGGCGCCGCCAGCCCTATCTTGGCGTGGGCCTGGATGCCCACTCGATGCTGCGGGCACGCTCGGGGGCCGCGTTGCGCTTCGGTACGACGGACGACCTGGACGCGTACCTCGGCAGCGCGGGCTGGACGGAGCCAGGCCGTATGAGCCGGGAACAGGAGCTGGAAGAAGCGTGGTTCCTGGGCCTGCGGCTCAATGAAGGCGTGAGCCTGGCCATGCTGCGTGGGCAGTTTTCAGCTTCGGTGGTGCGCGCATGCCTTGCGACGGTCGCGCAGCTGGAGGATGAAGGGCTGCTGCGCTTCGCGGACGGCGATCGCGTTACGCTGACGGCGCGCGGGCGTCTGCTTTCGAACGAGGTCTTCCAGCGATTCCTGGCCGAGCCGGCGGCCGCCTGAGCGGCGGCGCCGCTACGGTTCTTGCTCGCGGCGTAACTGTGCTAAAAGGGAAACCATGTCTGCTCCTATTGCTGCATTCGCCGATGCTGCTCCGATGGCGTCGACGCCCGTCGAAGTCATCGATCTGCGCAGCGACACCGTAACGAAACCCACGCCGGAGATGCGCGCCGCCATGGCCGCCGCCGAAGTGGGGGACGACGTCTACGGCGAAGATCCCACCGTCAATCGTCTGGAGGCGCGCGCGGCGGAAATCTTCGGACGCGAGGCGGCGCTGTTTGTGCCCAGCGGCACCATGGGCAATCAGACTGCGATTCGTCTGCACACGCAGCACGGGCAGGAGGCGATCTGCGAGGCGCGAGCGCACATCCTGGACTGGGAGATGGCCATGGCCGCGGCTTTTTCCGGGTGCCTGCTGCGCGCGGTCGCCGCGGAGCGCGGCATCCTGACGTGGGCGGACATCGAGCCGCACATCACGGCGCGGCATTATCATCGCGCGCGGACCGGGTTGATCTGTCTGGAGAACTCGCACAACATGGCGGGCGGAACGGTGACGCCGCTGCCGGCGATGGAGGAGATCTGGGCTGGTGCACGGGAGCGAAAGGTGCCGGTGCACCTGGACGGCGCACGCATCTTCAATGCGTCGGTTGCGCTGGGCGTGGGCGTGCAGGAGCTGACGCGCGGCTTCGATACGGTGATGTTCTGTTTGTCGAAAGGGCTCGGCGCGCCGGTCGGCTCGCTGCTGGTGGGCTCGCGCGAGCGGATGGACGACGCGCGGCTGATCCGCAAAGGGCTCGGCGGCGGCATGCGCCAGGCGGGCATTCTGGCGGCGGCTGGGCTCATCGCGCTGGAGGAAGGCCCGAAGCGACTGCACGAGGACCACGCTAACGCGCGCAGCATCGCGGAGAAGCTGGCGGAGTCGCCACAGATTGAGATCGATCTGGATGCGGTCGAGACCAACATCGTGATCTTCCGTCTGCGCGACGGCGGAGACGCGGCGGCTTTGGTGACGAAGCTGCGGCGGCGGGGCGTGCTGGCGGGAACTGTGGGCCGCGACAAGGTGCGCTTCGTGACGCACCGCGATGTGAGCCGCGCTGCCTGCGACGAGGCAGCGCGTATTGCCGTGGAGCTGCTCTCCGCAAGCGGCCGTTGAACCGCGTTTGCGGCGTGCGGCAGCGTGGAGGCAGGGTATCGCGAAGGTTTCCGGCGCGCCTCCGGTCACGGATCGCCGGCCGCGGAAGTCTATAATTGAGGATATGTCGAAGTACTCCATCGTCGTTCCGTTTCACAACGAGGAAGAAAACGTTACTGTCCTCTACGACCGCCTGAAAGGTGTGATGGAGCTGGTGGGCGATCCGTTTGAGCTGGTGTTCGTGGACGATGGCTCCAACGACCGCACCTGCCGGCTGCTGGAAGAGATTGCGGCAGTGGACAGCCGGGTGCTGGTGGTGAAGCTGCGCCGTAACTTCGGACAGACCTCGGCGCTGGCGGCGGGATTCGATCACGCCCAGGGCGAGTTCATTCTGGCCATGGACGGCGACCTGCAGCACGATCCCAACGAGATTCCAGCGTTCCTCGAAAAGCTGGAAGAGGGATACGACGTGGTGAGCGGCTGGCGGAAGGAGCGCATCGACAATTTTGTGTTGCGGCGCATCCCCTCCCGCTGTGCCAACTGGCTGATGGCCAAGCTGTCGGGCGTGGACATCCACGATTTCGGCACCACCTTCAAGGCGTACCGCCGTGAGGTGATTCATAACATCCCGCTGTACGGCGAAATGCACCGCTTCATTCCCGCGCTGGCCGCATGGTACGGCGCCAGCATCTGCGAGATACCCATCAGCAATGGGCATCGCCAGAAGGGGCGCTCGCATTACGGGATCGGGCGCACGTTCCGCGTGTTTTTCGACCTGCTGACGATCCGCTTCCTGCTGAAATACATGACGCGTCCGCTGCACTTCTTCGGGCTGCTGGGAGCGCTGAGCATCTGCGGCGGTGGGACGGTATCGGCATTGCTGCTGGCGCTCAAGCTGTTTACGCACCAGAACGTGCTGGATCAACACGGGCCGCTGTTCATCATTGCGGCGGTGCTGATTCTGGCGGGCACGCAACTGCTGGCCATTGGGCTGCTGGGCGAGCTGCAGGTGCGGCACTATCACGCCGGCACGCAACGGGCGCCGTACACGATCGACCGGCTGGTTCGGCTGCGTGCTCCGGAAGAGCCGAGCATGCTCTCGGAGAATTAATCATTCAAAGCGGCCGCGGCCGAACAGCGAAACGCAGCAATCAGGGTTTTCCTGTTCCCTCCGCACAGGCGGATACTCTGGAGCGGTGTTCGTATAATCCATAACCAACAGGCGCGCATGAATGCGCATCTTCGCCTGGGTGGCCGGTTCTTCCCGGTTTCCGGCCGGCCGGAAAGCCGATTGCAACCATGCACAAGCCCGCGGACGGAAAAAAGCGCGTCGTAATCGAAAGCGTCGAGCCGGAGATCGAGGCAGGCCGGTTCGCCATCAAACGCATCGTTGGCGACGATGTGCAGGTGGAAGCCGACATTTTTGCGGATGGCCACGACCACGTGGCCGCGCGGCTGCTCTTTCGCCATCGTGAAGTTCCCAGCTGGACCGCAGCGCCCATGCAGGCGCTGGGCAACGACCGCTGGCGCGGGACCTTTCCCGTGGCGCGCCTCGGAGAGTATCTGTACACGGTGGTGGGATGGATCGACCACTTCGACACGTGGCGGAGCGATCTGGAAAAGCGTATTGCGGCGGGGCAGAATGTCCGCGTCGATCTGCTGAACGGAGCGCAGCTCGTCGAGCAGGCCGCCGAGCGGGCCGGGCGCGACGATGCGGACATGCTGCGGCGATGGGCGGCACAGTTGCGCGACAGCAAAAAGCGCGAGGCGGCCGAGGCGGCGGCGCTCGATAGCGCGCTGGCCGCGATGATGGCGCAGTATCCGGATCCCGCGATGGAGACGCGTTACGAGCGCGAGCTGCGCGTGACTGCGGACCGCGACAAGGCGCGCTACTCGGCATGGTATGAGATGTTTCCGCGCTCGGCGGGCCCGGGCCCGGGGCACCACGGGACCTTCAGGGACGTGGAGGCGCGGCTGGACTACGTGGCGCGGCTGGGGTTCGACGTTCTCTACCTGCCGCCCATTCATCCCATCGGGCGCAGCTTTCGCAAGGGGAAGAACAATTCCATTACCGCAGACGCGAGCGATGTGGGCAGCCCATGGGCAATTGGGGGAAAAGAGGGCGGCCACACGGTGATTCATCCGGGGCTGGGCACGCTCGAGGATTTTCACCATCTGCTGGAAAGCGCCGCGAAGAAGGGTCTGGAGCTGGCGATGGACATTGCCTTCCAGTGCTCGCCCGATCATCCCTGGGTGCACGAGCATCCGGAGTGGTTTAAGAAGCGCGCGGACGGCAGTATTCAGTACGCGGAGAATCCTCCGAAGAAATATCAGGACATTTATCCGCTGGACTTCGAGAGCAGCGACTGGGCCGGGTTGTGGGATGGGCTGCGCGACGTTTTCCTGTTCTGGCTGGAGCAGGGCGTGCGCATCTTCCGCGTGGATAATCCGCATACCAAGGCGTTCGGCTTCTGGGAGTGGGCGTTGGCCGAAATCAAGCGCGAGTATCCCGACACGATTTTTCTGGCCGAAGCCTTCACGCGGCCGCGCGTGATGCAGCGGCTGGCGAAGGTGGGATTCACGCAGTCGTACACCTATTTCAGCTGGCGCAACACCAAGCAGGAGCTGACGGAATACATGACGGAGCTGACGCACGACCGCGTCTGCCAGTTCATGCGCCCCAATCTGTGGCCGAACACGCCGGATATTTTGCCGGAGCCGCTGCAGATTGGCGGACGGCCTGCTTTTCTGAGCCGCGCAGTGCTGGCGGCCACGCTGGGGCCGAACTACGGCATCTACGGACCGGCCTACGAGCTGATCGAAAACAAGCCGATTCGCGCGGGCAGCGAAGAGTATCTGAATTCGGAAAAATATGAGATCCGCGACTGGGATCTCGATGCGCCGCACAGCATCGCCGCAGCCATTGCGGACATTAATCGCGCGCGGCGCGAAAACGCGGCGCTGCATGCGAGCCGCGGCCTGTTTTTTCACCCAACCGATAACCCGTATCTGATCGCATACAGCAAATTGAGCCGCGACGGCTCCAACACCGTGCTGATGGTGGTGAACCTCGACCCCTTCCACGTGCAGACGGGCTGGGTGGATCTGAATCTGGAACGGCTGCAGGTGCGGCCCGATGAGACGTTTCAGGTTCACGATCAGCTCACCGGCGCGCGGTATCTTTGGCAGGGGCCGCGCAGCTTCGTCGAACTTTCGCCGGACAAGATTCCGGCGCATATCTTCCGCGTGCTGCACCGCGTGCGCTCCGAAAAAGATTTCGATTATTTTCAGTGAGGATTTGAGGACGCATGCCCGAGACCCAGACCATCGTTCGCAAGGCAGGGAGCCTGACCGATCCGCTCTGGTACAAGGACGCGATCATCTACGAGGTGCACGTCAAGGCCTTTTGCGACAGCAACAACGACGGCATAGGCGATTTTCCGGGGCTGATGCAGAAGCTCGATTACCTGCAGGATCTGGGCGTGACCTGCCTGTGGCTGCTGCCGTTTTTTCCTTCGCCGCTGCGCGACGACGGCTACGACATCTCGGACTACCTGAGCGTGCACCCCAGCTACGGCACGGTCGACGATTTTCAGCGTTTTCTGCACGCGGCGCACGATCGCGGCCTGCAGGTGATGATCGAGCTGGTCATCAACCACACCTCCGATCAGCATCCCTGGTTCCAGCGGGCGCGGCATGCTCCGGCCGGCTCCGAGGAGCGCAATTACTACGTCTGGAGCGACAGCGACCAGAAGTACAAAGACGCGCGCATCATCTTCACCGATACGGAGAAGTCCAACTGGACATGGGATCCGGTGGCGCAGGCGTACTACTGGCATCGCTTCTTCTCGCACCAGCCGGATTTGAATTACGACAATTCCGCGGTGCTGGAAGAAGTGCTGTCGGTGATGCGCTACTGGCTGGACATGGGGGTCGACGCGCTGCGCATCGACGCGATTCCGTATCTGGTGGAGCGCGACGGCACGAACTGCGAGAACCTGCCCGAGACGCACGCCGTCATCAAAGCCGTGCGCAGCGCCATCGACGAGGGCTATGCCGGGCGCATGGTGCTGGCGGAGGCGAATCAGTGGCCGACGGATGTGCGTCCTTACTTCGGCGACGGCGACGAATGCCACATGGCGTTCCACTTCCCGCTCATGCCGCGCATCTACATGGCGCTGCGCCAGGAGGACCGGCTGCCCATCACGGACATCATGGCGCAGACGCCGGAGATCCCGGAGAACTGCCAGTGGGGGTTATTCCTGCGCAATCACGACGAGCTGACGCTGGAGATGGTGAGCGACGACGAGCGCGACTACATGTATCTGGCCTACAGCGCCGATCCGCGTATGCGCATCAACATCGGCATTCGCCGCCGGCTGGCGCCGCTGGTGGACAACAATCGCCGCCGCATCGAACTGCTGAACAGCATTCTGTTTTCGTTTCCGGGCACGCCGATTCTCTATTACGGCGATGAGATCGGGATGGGCGACAACATCTACCTGGGCGACCGCAATGGGGTGCGCACTCCCATGCAGTGGACGCCCGACCGCAACGCCGGCTTCTCGCGCGCGAATCCCGCGCGGCTCTACAGTCCGGTCATCATGGACCCGGTGTGGGGCTACGAGGCCATCAACGTCGAGGCGCAGCAGAACGATCCTTCGTCGCTGCTGAACTGGATGCGCAACTTGATCGCGCTGCGCAAGCTCTTCCAGGTCTTCGGGCGCGGCTCGCTGCGCTTTCTCGATGCGTCCAATCGCAAGGTGCTGGCCTATATCCGCCAGTACGACGGCGAGATGGTGCTCTGCGTGGCGAACCTGTCGCGCTTTGCTCAGCCGGTGCTGCTGGACCTGGAGGGCATGGAAGGCATGACGCCGGTGGAGATGCTCGGCTACGTCGAGTTTCCGGCGATCGCGAAGCAGCCTTACTCGCTCACCCTGGGGCCGTACGGCTTTTTGTGGCTGGAAATGCAGTCCGCCATGAGCGGCGCGAACGACGCGGCAGAGGCAGCGTCAGAGCAGTCGTTCTATGTGGAGAACGAGCGCGACTGGCAAACGATTCTCTCCGGCGAGGGAGTGCGCCAGCTCGAAGCGCTGCTGCCCGGGTATCTGCAGCGGCAGAGGTGGTTCGGCAGCAAGTCGAGAAGCATCGTTCGGGCTGCCGTCACGGACTCTGTGCTGTTCGACGAGAACCTTTCGGCGCTGCTCTGGGTCAGCGTGGATTACACCGAAGGTGAGCCCGACACCTGGCTGCTGTGCCTGGCGATGAGCTTCGGCGAGGCCGCGGCCGCGGTGCGGGAATCCTCGCCGCAGCAGATTGTGGCAGCGGCGGGATCGGCGATGCGGGAGGGAGTGCTGCACGAAGGGCTGCTGCGCCCGAGCGTGCCTGCGGCTCTCGTGGAGATGCTGGCGAGCGGCGAGGAGCTGCGGACGCGCAACGGCGTCGTGCGTGGATTGCCGGGCGCAGGACTGCCGGGCATGCGCGGAACGCATCCTCTGCCGGCTCGCGTGAGCGGAGCGGAGCAAAGCAACACGTCGGCCATCTTCGGCGACCGGCTCATTATGAAAGTGTTCCGCCGCCAGCAGGAAGGGCCGAATCCCGATGTCGAAATCGGGCGTTTCCTCACGGAGGAAATTCAGTTCCACAACATTCCACCCTTCGCAGGGTCGATCGAGTACCGGCGCGGGGATGCGGAGCCGTCGACGCTCGCACTGTTGCAGGGCCTGGTGCAGAACGAAGGCGATGGCTGGCAGTGGACGCTCGAAGAACTGGATCGCTATTACGAGAGCACCGCGTCGGTACGGGCTCCTGCGGGCAGAGTGCGGCCAGCCGAGGGGGACGGTGCGCCGCAGCTGGCGCGCGAGTATGCGGGCATCTCTCTGGAGGCTGCCGCCACGCTGGGACGGCGGACAGCGGAGATGCATCTGGCGCTGGCGTCAGGGACGGAACCTGCCTTTGCGCCGTTCGTCCCCGCACCGGGCGACCTGGAAGCGCTGCGCGATCGACTGACCGCTCACGGCGCCGAGGCATTTGACGCGGTCAAGAGCAATCTGTCGCGGCTGCCCGACGATACCGTCGAAACCGCTGCGCTGGTGCTGAGCCGCCGCGGCGCTTTTCTGGCGAAGTTTCACGAGCTCACGCGCCTGCAGAGCGGCGGGCAATGGACGCGCATCCACGGCGACTACCACCTTGGCCAGGTGCTGCGCACGAAGAGCGATTTCGTCATTCTGGATTTCGAGGGCGAACCGGCGCGGCCGCTGGCGGAGCGCAGGGCGAAGCATTCTCCGCTGAAGGACGTGGCCGGCATGCTGCGCTCGTTCAGCTACGCGGCCTTCGTGGCACTAACGAAATACACCAGCCGCCGTCCGGAAGACTATGCTCAGCTGGAGTCGTGGGCGCGGCTGTGGGAGACTGCTGTCTCGGGAGAATTTCTGCGCGCCTACCGCGCCGCTGCGGGCGATTCCCCGGTTGTGCCGGCCGGGCGCGAAGACTTCGACCGGCTGCTCGGCATCTATAAGCTCGACAAGGCGCTCTACGAACTGGTCTACGAGCTGAACAATCGTCCCGCGTGGATCCGCATCCCGCTGCATGGCATATTGTCGCTGCCACTGTGACGAAAGGAAAAAGGCGACCGGATGGCAGGCATCGAGTTCACAGAAGAGACCAAACAGCTGGCGGAGCGGGCGGGCTCGGCGGACATCGTGGTGGGTGTAGCCGGGACGGTCACGCCGGAAGAACTGCGCTCGCGCGCAGCGAAGGTGGTGGAGGAACTGGGCTCGGGTTCCCTGCGGATCGTCTTTGCCTGGCCCGGACAGGCGGCGGAGGCGTCCGCGGACGGCGCCGGTTCGGGCGGCGAGGCTGCGGTTACCTTCCTGCCGTTTGCGCCGCCGCACAGCGGGGCCGAATTCTGGTCGGGGATATCGGCGAATCAGCGCGCTGTGCTGGCGCTGGCGGCATCGCTGAACGCGCGGGCCTGCATCGTGGTTGGGCCCGATCTGGCTGCACTGCAGGCGTCGGTCATCCAGTTGTTCGCCTACGCCATTCTGGACAGGCAGTGCGCGCTGGCCATGCCGGTTTATCCTGCGGGCAAATACGACGGCCTGCTCAACAGCGGCATCCTTTCGCCGCTCAGCCGGGCGCTCTACGGGAGGCGGATTCGCTATCCCATCACGTTTGACTTCGCCGCGTCCGGAGCCATGTGCGCGCCCCTGGCGCAGAGCGAGCCGGGCAGCCACGCCGCCGACTCGCTGCTGTGGCCGGTCGCCGCGGCGGCCACTGCATCGCCGCAGGCCGCCATCGGGCAGGTACACATCGACGTGCATCATCAGGTGGCCACGGCGGGCCTGGAACTAAGCGCGGTGCTGGGACAACTGGCGGGCTCACTGTTTCAGGAGATGGAGTCGAGTGCTGCGCACTGGCAACGCGTGCGCGGGTCGCAGCCGGTTCCAATGTGGGGCAGCGCACCGGCCGATGAGGCCGATGGCGAGGCGATCGACGGGCGGCCCATGCTGGACTCATTCCTGCTGGGATCGAAGAACCTCGATGAGGTGTGGCGACTGCTGCTGCCGCCGAATACCATGCTCGATCTGCGGCGGCTTACGCGCCTGGGGCCGGAACAGTTTCGCATTCCCGACGATCTTTGGGCGTGCATCGTGTACGATTTTGCGCTCGCGTGGCGGCTGCGCACCATCAGCCGCGTGCATCTGCTGGGCGCGCTGACGCCGCTTTATCTGGGCTGGGCGGCCTCGTACGTGCGCGAGGTCTCCAGCCTGACACGCGCCGCCGCGGAGCAGCGCCTGGAGCAATTCGCCCGCGCCTGGGAAGAAAAGAAGCCGTATCTGCTGTCTCGCTGGAGATGGCCGGACCGCTTCAATCCTTAGGAAGAGAAGGAGAAGCATTATGTGGCAACAGGTCGAACAATCGCTGCATTCGTCGATGGGGCGCGTGATGAACAAGATTGCCACGCTGCTTCCCGGCATCCTCGCGTTCATTGTCGCCTTCCTGTTCTTTCTTCTCGTGGGGTGGGTGCTGGCCATGCTGGTGCGCTGGATTCTCAATGCTCTGCGCTTCGACGAGCGAATGAGCCGCGGCGCGAGTGCGATTGCGGAGTGGACGCCGCGGATTACGCCGACACTGCTGGTGGCGCGCATCGTCTTCTGGTTCTGGGCGATTGCTGGAATCATTGTCGGCGCGTCGGCCTTCGAGGCGGGCACTTCGGAACACATTGTCTCGGGGTGGGTTCTGGCCTACGTTCCGCGCGTCATTGGCGCGGTGGTGCTGCTGCTGGCCGGCAACGTGCTGGCGCGCTTCGCCTCGCGCAGCGTGCTGATCACGGGCGTGAATCTTAACCTGAGCTATGCGCGCCTGCTCAGCATGGGCGTGCGCTGGATGATCCTGGTGCTGACCGGGGCGATGGTGCTCGATCACCTGGCGCTGGGGGGCGAAATCGTTGAGCTGGGGTTTGGGATTCTGTTCGGAGGCATCGTTCTGGCGCTGGCTCTGGCAGTGGGACTCGGCTCGCGCGACCTGGTGAGCCGGTCGCTCGAACGCGAAGCTGCGCGTCCGGTCGAGGTGCAGCAGCCCGAACGCATCCACCATTTTTAGCGGATAGCGGATAGCGGACAGCCGATAGCGGATACCGAGTAGCCGGTAGCGAATCTGGCGAGCGGCTCAGTCTTTCAGCGTGAGGACGATGCTGCGCGAGTCGCCGCCGGTGGTGCGCATCTCAATCTCACCCTGGCTGCGGCGGAGGACGCTGGGAAATTTCTCGCCCCACTCCACGAGAACGATGCTGTCGGGCCCGGACAGCTCTTCGAGCCCGAGCGAATCGAGCTGGCGCTCGTTCTGGATGCGGTAGAGGTCGAGGTGATAGAGCATCACCGGGGTCTCGCGCCCGCCGACCGTGCGCGTGCCTTCATACTCGTGGATGAGCGTGAAGGTGGGGCTGGTGACCTCGTCGGGCTCGGCGGCATCGAGCGCTTCGGCGATGCCCTTCACCAGCGTGGTCTTGCCTGCGCCCAGATCGCCGCGCAGGATGAGGAATTTCGGGGGAGTCAGCAGCTCCACGATGCTGTGACCCGCGGCAATGGTCTCTTTGGCGCTGTGGCTCTCGAACTGGTGTATCTTCACTTCCGCCGTCTGCGTCATTTGCACCTCGCCGCGGAGGATGGAATTCCCTCCAACCAAACATATCCCGCTTTGTCCCGCGCGCGAAAGAGAAAAGCACGAAAAAGACGATCGACGGTGTCGGTGGCCAGCAGGGTATGCTCGTCCTGCTCGCGCAGCGCGAAGTCGGCGGCCAGGCCGTGGAGGTAGACAGCGGCCTCGACGGCCTCGGCGGGACGATCGGGATACTGCGCCAGCATGGCCGCAACAATGCCGGTGAGGATGTCGCCGCTGCCGCCTTTCGCCATACCGGGATTGCCGGTGGTATTGACTGCGATGCGGCCGTCCGGGTGGGCGATGAGAGTGCGCCAGCCTTTTAATACAAGCGTCACATTGTGTTTTGTGGCGAAGGAGCGCGCCAGGGGCTCGCGGTTGGCCTGGACTTCTTTGGTGCCGATGCCGGCGAGGCGCGCCATTTCGCCGGGATGCGGCGTCAGGACCAGGGTGCGCTTGCGGCCGTCGATCTTGTCAGGATGTTTAGCGAGTATGTTGAGCGCGTCGGCATCGACGACCAGCGGCAGGCTCGTCTTTTCGATCAGGCCGAGGACAAATTGTTCCGGCTCGGTGCCCATCCCCGGTCCCAGGGCGAGCACCGTCGCGCGGGCCGTCAGCGTTTTCAACCGCTCCGGATCGAGATTCGACGCGGCTGCTTCGCCGCTGGCGCCTTCCTGCGCCGGGAGGGTCATCAGCTCGGGCGTGATGGCGGCGACGGAGGCGAGAATCGATTCCGGCACAGCCGCGGTGACGAGGCCGGCTCCGGCGCGCAGCGCGGCCAGCGAGGCCATGGCCGGTGCGCCGGATTTGCCGGGGCTGCCGCCGACCACCAGCATGTGGCCGTACAGGCCTTTGTTGGCGTCGGGCGTGCGTGGCTGCTCCGCGATGAACCTGGAAGAACCCGCCCAGGTGAGGCCGGTCGCGGATTCGATGGCTTCATCGGGTGATCCGATGGGGGCGACGACGATTGGCCCCGTAGCGCTGCCGGTTAGATTGCCGCTGACGTGGGCGAGCTTCGGTGCGGTGAAGGTGACGACCGCGTTGGCGCGAAAGGCACCCTCGACAGAGAAATCGCGCGAGTCCGCATCCCAGCCGGAGGGCAGATCGACAGCGACCACCGGCGAGGTGAGGGCGTTCACCTGGTCGCGCAGCGCAGCGGCGACGCCGCGCAGAGGCGGCTGGAAGCCGGTGCCGACGACGGCGTCGAGGAGGAGGTCGGAGGAGCGGAGAAGCGTCTGGATCTCCGGCGAGGCAAGGGCTGCTTCGTCCGCCGCGAGCACCGGCGCCAGGGTCATCTCCTCAAAGGCAGCCTTCGCGTCGCCCTTCAGATCGGCGGGATAACCGAGCAGCAGGACACGCACCTTACGTCCGGCTGCGTCGAGTTCGCGCGCGGCCACGAACCCATCGCCTCCATTGTTGCCTTTGCCGCACAGCACGCAAATGTGCTGCTGCTCCGGATACTCCCGCAGCACAAACGCGGCGACGGCGCGGCCCGCATTGCGCATCAGGTCCAGCGAAGGAACGCCGAATCGCTCGGTCGTCACGCGATCGACGGTGCGCATCTCGGCAGCGGTGAGAATTTTCATCACAAATTGGATGGTAGTTCATGCGTGCGGGAAGCGCGCCCGGCGCCCGTCGCGTTTCGGAACACGGCTTCATCGGCCGACCGTTCTGATCGCCAACCGCTAACTGCTATCCGCTAACCACTGACTGCTGTCCTCACCCCATATACATGCCGCCGTTCACGTCGAGCACGTGACCGGTGATGTAGGCGGCGTCTTCGGAGGCGAGGAAGCGCACGGCAGCGGCGATCTCTGCGTCCGTGCCGGCGCGGCCCAGGGGAATCTGCGCCAGCATGGCCTCGCGCTGCTTGTCGTCGAGCACCGCGGTCATCGCGGTTTCGATGTAGCCGGGCGCGATGGCGTTGGCGGTGATGTTGCGCGAAGCCAGTTCGCGCGCCAGCGACTTTGTCAGCCCAATGAGCCCCGCCTTGCTGGCTGCGTAGTTTGCCTGGCCGGCCTGACCGGTTTCGCCCACCACGCTGGAGATGTTGATAATGCGTCCCCAGCGCGCCTTGAGCATGGGGCTCAGCAGCGCCTGGGTCATCAGGAATGTGCCGGTGAGGTTGGTGTGCAGCACGTCGTCCCAGTCCGCGCGCTTCATGCGCAGGGTGAGCGTGTCGCGGGTGATGCCGGCGTTGTTCACCAGGATTTCGATGCTGCCGTAGTGGGCGATGGCAGCTTTGGCGCAGGCCTTGATCGAGTCTTCGCTCGCGATATCGAGGGTGAAGACGGCTGCGCTGCCGCCGGCGCCGGCGATCTCGGCGGCAGCTTCGTTCAGTTTGGCTTCATTGCGTGCGGCCAAAGCCACGCGGGCGCCGGCCAGGGCCAGGGCCAGGGCGCACGCGCGTCCAATGCCCTGCGAGGCTCCGGTCACCAGCGCAGTTCTTCCCTGAAGTGTGGACATGCCATCAGCCTATCGCAGCGGCGGCGCTGCTTGCAGCAACCGGGCGTGGTTCCGTATCCTCACCGTATGGAAAAGCTGACGCCCGAAGAGATTGTCCGTTTGACGCCACCGGAGCGTCTGGCCCTCATCGAGCAGCTTTGGGATAGCCTCGATCACGATCACATCCCGCTGACCCCCGCGCAGCAGACCGAGCTTGAGCGCCGTCTCGGCTCTCTTGATCTGGATCGCCGCGACGGCATTACGTGGGCTGCATTGAAGTCCGAGTTGGAACGGCGTTGCCCGTAGTGTTCTCTGCTGTTTTCACTCAGGCCGCGCGGCGGGAATTGATCGAAGCGCAGGACTGGTATGAAGCCGAAGGCACGGGACTTGGGCGGCGTTTTCGCGCTGCGATTGACGCTCTTACCGAGCGCATGAGAGAGAATCCGCGGCAGTTTCCCGTTGTCCTCAGAAACATACGACGGGCTCTCCTGCGGCAGTTTCCATACTCATTGTTTTTCGTTATCGAGGACGACCGCACCCTGCTGGTAATCGCCTGTTTCCATGCCAGCCGCGACCCCCAACGCTGGCAGGAGCGCGTCTGAGCACAATGCTCGGAATTTGAAACGGATGCCGCCAACCGGCCAAAGTCCGGCAGGCATTCCTCGTGTCTTCGAGTCGCGCCTGGGCCGGATCGGATGCGCGTCGTTCCCGCTCGCTGTACTCTGTTGCCCATGCCCACGCTCTACAACCGCATCGCAAACCAGAATCTCGATCGCCTGAGCGCCCTCAGCGACGGCGTTTTCGCGTTTGCAATGACGGTGCTGGTGCTCGATCTGGCATTGCCTGCCGCGGGCGCGGTTCACTCCGAGCACGATCTGTGGCGCGGGCTGGCGAAGCTGGCGCCCAACCTGCTCATGTATCTGACGGGCTTCCTGACGCTCGGCATCTTCTGGAACGGCCAGCAGACGCAGCTGAACTACATCGAGCGCAGCGATCGCGACCTCACGTGGATCCATCTCGCGTTTCTGTTCACCATCACGCTGATGCCGTTTTCCACGAAGCTGCTGGCGCTGTTCTTCCACTACCGCGCGGCGGTGCTGGTGTACTGGTTCAACATCCTTCTGCCGGGCGTACTGCTCTATACGAGCTGGAAATATGTATCGCGCCACGACATGATCCGGGCGGAAACGCCGCCGGAGATTCGCGCCGCCATCTGCCGCCGCGTCTTCATTGCGCAGATCCTCTACGCGGTTGGCGCGGCGCTGTGCGTCTTCGGATCGCTGTGGAGCGTGGCCTTCATCTTTGCCGTGCAGTTGAATTACGCGGCGGCTCCGCGGCTGCCACGGCGCAAAAGGGCGGACGCCCCCGCGGTCTGACACACGCCGTTGCCTGCAACCTGTTCCCGGTTCTACGCGCCCGGCGCCGGCACGGGCTCTGCGGCGCGGCGCGCAGCGCGCGAGGGCAACGGCTCTACGGCCCAGATGTAGACCACCAGCTCGCGGCTGTACTGCAGCAGGGGTTTGGTGTCCGGCAGGCGGATGCCGTGCGCCTGAGGCAGATCGTTCAGCTCGAATTCGGCCTCGGCGAGCTCCAGCGGCCAGGGCAGATGGTGGATGTTGACGCGTTCGACGCCGCGCTTGCCCCCCGTGAACAGCGCGTAGCGTTCGGTGAGGAAGCTCTCCATGCCGCCTTTGGTGCAGGGCTGGCCCAGACTGCGATAGCGGGCGCGGAAATTGGCGCGCGGCCGGCTGATCAGCCGTTCGCTGCTGTAGCGGATCTCCCGCTCCTGGCTCAGGTCGATCTTCATGTGCGCCCAGTAGTAGGGCAGGTGGAAGAACAGGCGCGCGGCAGAGACCGCAAACGGATTGGCCGCGTCGAGCGAGAAAAAGTAGACGCCCGGCTGGTTGGAGTGGCGGTCGCGCACATAGGTGCGCAGGTTGAGCTCGGCAAAGCGCCGCGCCCCGGGGATGGGCGGCAGGATGCGAAAGCGAATCTGGTCCATCCAGAACGGCACCACGCCCACCCAGGCTGAGCCGTCGAAGGTGTCCACGGCGAGCTCTTCAGGCAGAAGGTGGGTCAGGTCGCTGGCCGGCACCGGCCAGTGCGCAAACAGCAGGTCGTTCCACCGCTGGGTCATCACCCACGGCGACTTGGGCAGGGGCCACGGGCGGTGTTCCGTCGTTGCAAGGATCCTGTTCATCGATCAGGGACGGACTTCCGTGCGAAACTTCTCGAACAAAACACTCCCCATAGTACTCGTGTTTTCTTTTCAGACATATCACACCTGGGTACCGGCGCCGGCCAGGAAATCCTGAGGTTTTGGGTTTACGATTCCAGCATGTCCTCGATGACCGAGACGCCGGTTGCCCGGCTGGATCCGCCAGTTACCCCCGAAACCCGCAACAACCAGACCGAGGTCTTCGCCGTGCACGGCGCCGACCCCGAGGTGCTGGCCTACGCCATGGCGAAGTACTCGCGCTCGTCACTGTCGATGAAGGAATCGCTGCGCGAAATCAGCAGCCAGCGGGCGGAGCAGTTCCTGAACACGTTCTACTTCCAGTACGGGCACCGGTCCATTGCGGACCTGGCGCACGTTGCCTTCGCCATCGAGCGGCTCTCGCTGCTGGCGGCCATCGTGCTGGTCGACGAGCAGCGGTGGGACGGCCAGGAACGCTCCACGCGCTATCAGAACTTCCGCAAGAGCAGCTGGTACATGCCGGACTTCGGTGCGGATGCGGAATCGGCGGCAATCTATCGCGAGACGATAGAAAATCTGTTTACGCAATATCACGCGGTCTTCGAGACGGTTTTCGCCTCGCTCAAAGACCAGGTGCGCAAGCCCGACGAAATGAAGCAGGAGGCGTACGAGCGCACCCTCCGCGCGCGCGCCTTCGACGTGGCGCGCTATTTGCTGCCGCTGGCCACCAACACCTCGCTGGGGCAGATCGTGAACGCGCGCACGCTGGAGACGCAGATTTCTCGGCTGCTATCGAGCCCGGTAGCCGAAGTGCGCCAGCTTGGAGAAAAGCTGCAGGCGGCAGCTTCCGGAGCCGCGTGGAACGTGCACGGCGCCGATTTCGCGGCGCTGCAGAAAGACATTGCCGCGCTCGATCCGGCGCTGGGGGAGCGGGCTGCAGCGCTGCTGACCCGCGAGGTGAAGACCGCGCCCACGCTGGTGAAATATGCAGCGGAAAATGAGTACTGGATGCGCACGCACCAGGAGTTGCGCCAGGCGGCCGCGGAGCTGCTGCAGGGCGAGGCGGTCGACGAAGCGCCGCTGGTCGATCTGGTTTGCGACGCGGAGGCGCTGGAAGTGGAGATCGCCACGACGCTGCTGTATGGGGCCTGCCACTATCCGTACCGGCAGATTCGCCGCCACGTGGGCGCGCTCAGCGCGGCGCAGCGCGATGAGATCGTCGCTCTGGGAATGCGCCATCGCGGGCGTCACGACGAGCTGCTGCGCGAATTCTCCTCGGGTCACGCCCTGCGCTTCGACATCCTGATGGATATTGGCGGATTTCGCGATATGCATCGCCACCGGCGCTGCGTGCAGGTGCTGCAGGCTTTCACGCCGGCGCATGGGTTCGCGATTCCCGAGGGCCTTGCGGAGGCCGGCGTGCAGCCGCTCTACGAAGAAACGGTCCGGTTGGCGCACGCGGCGTTTTCGAGGCTGGCAGCCGGGTCCGCGCCGGAGGCGTCGGCAACCGCGCAGTACGTCCTGCCGCTGGGCACGAAGAATCGCGCGCTGTTCAAGATGGATTTCGCCGAGGCGCTCTACATCTCCGAGCTGCGCTCCGCGCCGCAGGGACATTTCTCTTACCGCCGCGTCGCCTGGGAGATGTACCGCGCCGTCGAGCGCACGCACCCATCCCTCGCGCCGTACTTCCGCGCGACGGATGCGGATGCGCCGGTGGATTTGCTGCAGCGCTGACCTGGGAAAAGGTCAGCGGCTGTGGAAGGCGGCATTCGGGAATGGCGCCAAATGCGTCCCAGGCAAAAAAGGCTGCCCCGCAGGGCAGCCTTTTTATGTTTGAGAGCGTGCTCTACGCCTGCGAGTACGCAGCGATGGCGCTGGCTTCATCGTCTTTCACGTCGAAGACGGTGTAGAGCTTGGTAATCTGCAGCAGGTCGTGCACCTTGCGCGTCAGGTTCAGGAGCTTCAGTTCTCCGCCCTGGTTGCGGACGGTGGTGTAGGCGCTGACCAGTTCGCCGATGCCCGAGCTGTCGATGTAGTTCACTTCGCCCAGATTGAGAAGAATCTTCTTTTGCCCTTTGCCGAGCAGATCGCGGACCGAGTCGCGCAACTGTACGCTCCCCTCGCCGAGGGTAATCCGGCCGCCCAGGTCCAGAATGGTAACCCCGTCCACCTGACGGGTGCTGATTTTCATGCTCACGAGAAATTCCTCCTTGGAAGCTTGTACTGCGGATATTTTTAGGCGCCGGTTGGAGCGGTTCCCAGGTGCTTGATCAGCGTCAGCTCGGTTCCGGGATGCAGTTGCCTGAAGTGTACCTCATCCATAAACGAGCGAATGAGGAAGATGCCGCGGCCGGAGCCGCGCAGCAAATTCTCCGGAGCGAGGGGATCGGGCAGCGTCGCCGGATCGAGCCCCTTGCCTTCGTCGGTAATGCGGATTACCAGGTCCGCGCCGGTGTTTTCGAAGGAGGCCGTCATGCGCTTGTCCGGATCGTAAGCATTGCCATGGAGCACCGCATTCACCGCTGCTTCGCGCACCGCCATGGAGATGCGGAAGATTTCGTCCTCGTCCACGCCCGCCTTGCGGGCCATCTGTTCCGCGGTCTGCTCGACTTTATTCACGCTGTCCAGCGAGGAATCCAGAGTGTAGGTGATGCGGCTTGCCTGCTGTCCTGTCAAATGCCGATCCTCGCTTCGCAAATCGCGCCGTTTCCGGGGCATTTTGCCCGTAGGCGAAGTTTGCTTGCTCGAACCGCAGATGTCAAGCACAGGAAAGGGCATCGCCGTTGCGCAGGCCGAAGAGCCTTCCCCGCTCGAGCGGGATGTTTATGTCCTGGGCAAAGCCCAGTTCTCGACAGAAAGTCCGCGGACGCGCCCGAATTCCTGAGTGTTGTTGGTCACCAGGATGAGGCCCAGAGCACGCGCGTGAGCAGCCAGCAGCAGATCGTTAGCGCCGATCATTGCGCCGCGGACTTTGAGGTCCGCTCGAATCTGTGCATAGTGCGCTGCGACGTCGTCGGTGAAATCCAGCACCTCAACGTGGCGCAGAAAGAATTGAACCGCTGCCTCATCCTGCTTGCGTCGCGGAGAGATCGCGACTCCATACAAGAGTTCCGCTTTGCTGATGACCGATATAAATACGTCGTCGATGGGGATGTGCTGGAGCTTGTTGATCAATGAGGGGTGGGAGCGCCGGATGATGAAAGAGCAGGTGTCCGTGTCCAGCATGTAGCGCGGCATCTAAAACTCGCGCTCCTGGAACTCCCGCTCCTGCACGGGCAAGTCCTCCACGGTATCCATAAATGTGGGAGACGCCACCGGGCCCTTCTCGAGATATGCTGACCAATCCGCAGGCCGCGGGGAAAGTACGATCTCGTCGCCGGATTTACGAATGAAGACTTCCCTGGCTTTGACCTGGAAATCTTTGGGCAGACGGATAGCCTGGCTGCGGTTATTCATAAACACCCTGGCCGTTCTTTGCATCGTTATCACCTGTTCCGATCTTGCATATACATCAGTATATCCCAAATGTGGGAGATCGTGTCCTTGTGCAAACACCGGGGCTCTGGCAATTGCTGATGCTCGGACCGGTTCTTTCTTCCCGGTAAGATGAGGAAGGGTATTCATGTCCGGCGCAGACGGCAAATCCGGGACCGGGGCGGGCGTGCAGGCGCCGGGGCGGCCCGCCGATGCGGAGAAGAAGCCGGCTGCCAAACCCGGCTCCGGTCCCCAGGAAGAAGAAGTCCTCGGCAAGGCCTACGACAGCCGGCTCATGCGGCGGCTCATCACCTATCTGTACCCCTACAAATGGGCCTGCTTCGCCTCAATTGTCGCGATCCTGCTCAAGGCCGGAGCCGATGTCCTCGGGCCCTGGCTGACCATGGTCGCGGTCGATCTCTACCTGGTCCCGGCCACGCAAAAGACGCCGCAGGAAGCTGCGATCCAGGCGGCGCGCGGCGTGCAGGCTCATCCGTGGATCGCGCATTGGCTGAGCCCGTACGCGAACGGCGGGGCCTGGACCGGCATCACCGAACTGACAGGAGTCTGGCTGGCGGCGCTGCTGATGAGCTACGGCCTCGAGGCCATGCAAACCTGGCTGATGCAATGGACCGGCCAGAAGGTGATGTTCGACCTGCGCAGCCAGATCTTCCGCCACTTGCAGCGGATGCACGTGGGCTTCTACGACCGCAATCCGGTGGGCCGCCTGGTCACACGCCTGACGACCGACGTGGACGCGCTGAACGAGATGTTCACCTCGGGCGTCTTCGCCATCTTTGAAGACGTTTTCGTGCTGGCGGCGATCGTCTTCGTCATGATGCGGATGAAGTGGTGGCTGGCGCTGATGGCGTTTTCGGTGCTGCCGCTGATCCTGCTGGTCACGCGCATTTTCCGGAAGTACGTGCGCGAGTCGTACCGGCGGATTCGCGTGGCCATCGCCCGCATCAATGCGTTTACGCAGGAGTACGTCACGGGCATGCCGCTGGTGCAGCTGTTCAACCGCCAGCAGCGGGCCTTTCGCGATTTTTCCGCCATCAATCGCACGCACCTCGAGGCGTTCAAGGACAACATCCTCGCCTACGCGCTCTACTATCCGGCTGTTGAGCTGCTCAGCTCGGTGGCCATCGCCATCATCATCTGGATGGGCGGCGGCGGCGTGCTGCGCCACACCGTCTATCTCGGCACGCTGGTCGGCTTCATGCAGTATGCGCAGCGCTTCTTCCGGCCCATTCAGGACCTGAGCGAGAAATACAACATCCTGCAGGCGGCCATGGCGGCCAGCGAGCGCGTTTTCAAGCTGCTGGATACGGCTCCGGAAATTGTCTCTCCCGCCCACCCAAAGGCGGGGGATGGATCGGGGCGCATCGAGTTCCGCGATGTGTGGTTCACCTACCAGCGGCTCGACCCCGCAACGGCTGCGCGCATCGCGGTGGCCACCCCCGCGGAGCTGGCTGCGATGGCCGAGATCGAGTGGGTGATGCGCGGCGTCTCGTTCGTCCTCTCGCCTAATCAAACAGCAGCCATCGTGGGGCACACCGGGGCGGGCAAGACCACCATCACCAGCCTGATGATGCGCTTTTACGATGTGCAGCACGGCCAGATCCTGGTCGACGGCGTCGATGTCCGCGAGCAGGACCTGACCCGCCTGCGCCAGCGCTTCGGCGTCGTGCTGCAGGACCCGTTCCTGTTCAGCGGCACCGTGGCCGATAACATCCGGCTCGGCACCGAACGCATCACCGACCAGGAAATGCGCCTCGCCGCGGAGCAGGTCAACGTCGACGACTTTATCCAGACTCTTCCCGGCACCTATACGGAGCCGCTGCGCGAGCGCGGCGCCGGGCTGTCGACGGGGCAGAAGCAGCTCATCAACTTTGCCCGTGCCCTGGCGCACCGGCCCGGGATTCTGATTCTCGACGAGGCAACCTCCAGCGTCGATACCGACACGGAATATCGCGTGCGCGCCGCTCTGGAGCGCATGGTCGAGGGCCGGACATCCGTCGTGATCGCGCATCGCCTTTCGACGGTGCAGCGGGCCGACGTGATTCTGGTGATGCATCGCGGCCAGCTGCGCGAGATCGGCTCGCACCAGGAGCTGCTGGCGGTGAAGGGAATCTACTGGAAGCTCTATCAGCTCCAGTACAAGGACCAGGAGCTGGCAGAACCATCGAGTGGGCTCACGCCCTCGCTGGCCATGGACTGAGGATCGCGACCGGATTTTGTTCGCGGCGAGAAGGTGTGCGGTTTGTCAGGGCTGGTCCAATAGCGGGCGGGATAAACTCGATGCGAAGCCTTCGCGCATGACGAATTCCAGCCCCAGGATTTTCCTTTCAGCCGGTGAAGCCAGCGGCGAACACTACGGCACGCTGCTGATTACAGCCCTGCGCGCGCTGGAGCCGGATGCGGAGTTCTTCGGGCTCGGCGGACGGCGCATGGAGGCGCTCGGCTTCCGCCCTGTCGTGCGCTCCGAAGACGTGGCTGTCATGGGCATCACGGAAGTCGTCCGGCACATGCCGCGGATTTACCGGGAGTATCGCCGGCTGCGGGCAGCGATCGCCGCGGAGAAGCCGGACGCGGCCATCCTGATCGATTTTCCCGACGTGAACCTCTCCCTGGCCCGCCATCTCAGCCGCCAGGGCGTACCGGTTATCTACTTCGTCAGCCCGCAGCTGTGGGCCTGGAAGAAGCACCGCGTCCGCAGCGTGCAGCGGTACGTGGATCGCATGCTGGTGATCTTTCCCTTCGAGGAGCGCTTCTATCACGATCGCGGAGTCGACGCCGAGTTCGTCGGCCATCCCCTGGCGGAAATGGATCCGCCAACCGTCACGCGCGAGGAATTTGCTCGCCAGTCCGGTCTCGACGCGTCCAAGACCTGGGTCGGGCTGCTGCCGGGGAGCCGGGGCAAGGAGATTCGGCTCAACTTACCGGAGATGGTGCGTGCGGCCGCTCTTCTGCACTTCGACGCCGAGTTCCTGCTGCCCCTGGCCCCGACGCTCACCCCTCCGCAGCGCGACCACATTCGCGCGCTGCTCGCGGAGCTGGTTGCTGCCCAGTCCAGACCGCTGCGCATCACCCTGGTGGAGGACGCCCGCGCGGTGCTGCATCATGCACGGGCCAGCGTGGTGGCCAGCGGAACTGCGACGGTGGAGGCCGCTCTGATCGGCAATCCATTTATCGTGGTATATCGGATATCCCCGCTCAGCTACGCCGTGGCGAAGCGGGTAGTGGACGTGCCCCACGTGGCCATGGTGAACCTGATCGCCGGAAAACGCATCGTACCCGAACTGATTCAGGGTGACTTTACGGCTGAAGAAGTCGTCTCACACCTCAGAGCGCTGCTGGAAAACGATCAGGCGAGGGCGCAGATGCAGTCGTGCCTGCGGCGGGTGGGAGACATGCTGCGATGCGACGACAGTGCAATCGGGCGTGTGGCCCAGGTGACCATGCAGTTGCTGCGACATTCATCGACGCTTGAGGAAAGACAGAGCCCGGTTCCATGACCTACAAGACCATTGAGATGCCTGTGAGAACGAACGCCCTGCTCCGGCCGCTCCCTGCTGCGCGGCCTGTTGCCGTGCTGGCCGCCCTGCTGGCGCTGGCCCTGGCGCCGGGTGCGCGGCTGGCTGCGCAGAATGTCGCCCCCAGGCCCACACTCAACATCACCGCGTACACCATCGACGTGGACCTTCATCCCGCGGACCACACCCTGGACGCCACGACCCAGGTGACGTTTACGCCGCTCGAAGACATTCCGACGGCGGTTTTCGACCTGCACGGCGCGCTGCGTGTGGATAAAGTGACCGACGCGAGCGGCGCGGCGCTGAACGGCACGCGCGGCCCCGATGCCACGCTGGTGGTGACGCCGCAGACGCCCCTGGCGAAGGGCCAGGCGCTGACATGGACCTTCCACTACTCCGGCGAGCTGGAAAGCGGGGAGGGCGGACCGGTGGAGGGCCTGAAGCTGGCCTACGTGGGCGATCCCATCAGCTATTTGCTCTACGCGGCGCGCTGGTTTCCAATGGCGGGCTATACTACCGACCGGTTCACGGCTGAGATTCACGTGAAGATCCCCTCCGGCTATCGCGTGATCGGCAGCGGCGGCAGCGGCGAACCCAAGCCGGCCGGCAACGGCGAAGAGGAGTGGGACTTCAGCTGGACGAAGCCCGGCTTCCCGGGGACGATCATTGCCGGCAAATTCGAGCCGCCCGTCTCCGTGCAGGGCGCCACGAACATCAAGATCTACACCACCGCGGCGCATAAAGCGGTCGCGGCCGATTACGCCGGAACCGCGCTGCGCGAGTTCACCTATTTTGAGAGCAGCTTCGGTCTTCCGGACACGACTAAGATCAACGTCGTCGAACTGCCCGATGACACGGTTCCGGCCTACTGGGCTCCGGAAATCGCCGCGGTCGCCGGCTCCTACATCGGGGGCAAGAACGCCTTCCGCCTGCTGGCCAATACCATGGCGCATCAGTGGTGGGGCAGCGAGGTGAGTCCGGCCACGCTGAACGATACATGGATTACCAACGGCATGGCGCGTTATGCCGAGCTGATGTACCTCGAGGACGACCAGGGCCATGGCGCTCTGGAGTCGGCCATTGGGGACGTCTCGGCGGGTGCGCTCGCTTACGATACCATCCCGCTTTCGAGCGCCGGAACGCTGGCCGCCTACTCGCCGCAGTTTCAGTCCATGACGCTCGATAAGGGCGCGCTGGTGTATCACATGCTGCGCTGGGAGGTAGGCGACGACAGTTTCGAAAAGATCCTGAAATCGCTGATCAGCGAGTACAAGGACAAAGGCATTACTACGAGCGAATTTGAGAAAGTGGCCGAAGAGCAGTCGCAGCAGCAGCTGACGCCGTTCTTTGCCGAGTGGCTCGACGGCACCGGCGCGCCGAACTTCATCGACAATTATGCCGTTTACCGGCTGGGCAACAACAAGGGATTCCGCACCATTGGCGAGGTCCAGAGCGACCAGGACCTGTTCAACATGCCGGTGGACCTCCGTGTTGAGACCGAAGGCAAGACGGTCGACCAGCGCATCGACGTAGTGGGCACCGACTCGCAATATGTCATCGATACTTTCGGCCGCCCGCGCCGCGTGGTCATCGATCCCGACGACTGGATTCTGAAGAATACGTCCGACCTGCAGGTGCGCGTCGACATCCTGCGCGGGCAGCAGCTGGCTGCGCAGGGCGACACGGGCGGTGCGCTGCAGCAATATCAGAACGCGCTCAAGGCCAATCCGCAGAGCTCGCTGGCCAGCTACCGCATTGGGGAGCTGCTGTTCTCCATGCGCAATTACCAGGCTGCGGTCAACGCCTACCGCGACTGCCTGAACGGCGACGACGATCCGCGGTGGACGGAGGTCTGGAGCCACATCGCCATCGGCAAGATCTTCGACCTGACCGGCCAGCGCGACCGCGCCGTCCAGGAATACCGCGAGGCGCTGCAGACCAACGACAACACCGCGGGAGCGCTGAACGAAGCGCGCCACTGGATCCAGACGCCCTATAAGCGGCCGGATGCGGATCAGTAAGTGGCAAAATGGGAATCGAGATGGGAATTAGGAAGCTTGCAGAGCTTGTTCGCCGCAGGATGAGGATGCGGGTACTTCGGAAGCTGCGCAAATTGCAGCGTCCGCTGCCTACGGGGTTTGCCTTCGACCGCGAGGAAGCAAACGAGCGCCAGGACCGGTCGACTCACAGCCCCTTATAACTCCCCCCGTCCACCAGGAACGTCTGTCCGGTCACGCTGGCCGCCGCTTCCGATGCAAGAAACACGAACATGGCGGCCACTTCTTCCGGCGTCGCCATGCGCCCGACGGGGATTTCCTTCTCCAGATTGGCCTGCACCACCTCCACCGTCACCCCCTGACTCTTTGCCCGCGTCTCCAGCAGGCTGCGGGAGCGGCTCGTTGCCGTGAACCCGGGGCCGACGTTGTTCACCGTAATGCCGTCTCGCCCAAACTGCCCGGCCAGCGAGCGCACCAGTCCCATTGCGCCGGCGCGGATGGTGTTGGAGAGCACCAACTCGGGCACCGGCTGCTTGACCGTGTAGGAAGTGAGGGTGACGATGCGGCCCCAGTGCCGCTGCTGCATATACGGCAGAACCGCCTGGCAAAAGCTGACGGTGCTGCGCAGGTTCAGCTGCCAGGCTCGCTCCCATTCCTCCATGGTGGTGGCGAGGAAGGGCTTGGCGGGCGGTCCGCCGGCGTTGGGAACGCAAATGTCGATGCGTTTGAAGTGGGTCTGTGCGGCATCGACAAAGGCGCGGACGGCGGCATCGTCGCTCACGTCGAGCGCCTGGCTGAAGGCGTCCACACCAAAGCGGCTGCGCACTTCGGCCGCGACCACATCGAGGACTTCCCGGCGGCGCGCGCACAGGGCGACATGCGCTCCCTCGGCGGCAAACGCCAGCGCAATGGCTCGGCCAATTCCCTGGCTGGATCCCGCCACAATCGCAACCCGGTCTTTCAGTCCTGTTTCCATGCGCCCTATGATAGTGCAGATATTCCGGCGAGCCAGTTCCTTGCCGGGATCAGGAGCGGCGGCTACTCAGCCGACCAGCTGCGAGCGTGAAAATCGAAGTCGGGAGGCGCGTTTGACCGAGAAAAATCAACTGCAATACACCAGCTTCCACACCATCCCCGTCGAGACCCTGAATCCACTGATCGACCGCCAGTTTGTCTACGGAGAGCGCGCCATGCTGGCGCGGCTGACTCTGCGCCGCGGAGCCGTGGTGCCCGAGCACAGCCACGAAAACGAGCAGATCACCTACATCCTGCAGGGGGCGCTGCGGTTCACGCTGGGCGATGGCCGTGCGATCACGGTGGGCGCCGGGGAGGTGCTGGTCATCCCTTCTAACCTGCCGCACCGCGCAGAAGCGCTGGAAGACACCATCGACCTAGACGTCTTTGCTCCGCCGCGCGCCGACTGGATCGCAGGAACGGATGCCTATCTGAGGAAATAAAAGGGTCGGCCCCGCCTGAGGAACGGCGAGGGAAGGGTGCAACGTTGATCCCGCAGGCCGGCCTCGCCGCCGCAGGTGAGCAGGAACCAGCAGGTGCGGCGACAAGGATTCAGGTACCGGCTCAATCGCCGCCACGATCCGGGCAATCCGAGCCAGGTTACAGGGACCGGCAGCTTACTTCTGTGCGGCTTTCTGCTTCGCCCAGCGCCGCTTCTGCGCTGCAGCAATACGGGCGCGGGCTTCCGCGCTCAGCACCCGCTTCTTGCGGGGCCGGTTTCCAAACGTGGGCGTGGCGATCCTGGAACCGCCCGTGCTTTGCAGTAACTCACGGACCTTCTCGAGGCGGCTGATCTCTTCATCGACTGCTGCAATTAGTTGTTCGCGTGTCATTTTTCTCTCTTAATTGGTGAGTCGGTACTTATCCGGGGAACGGATACAACTCCCCTACCATAACAAAACACAACGGATTGTTACAAAGGAATTTCTAACCGGGTACCAGGCGTCGAACTCCGCCATTTTCCTGAAATGAAAGCATTCATTCAAAATTTGCGCGGTTTTCTCTGGTTTTTAAGGCCCCATTCCTGCTTCTGCAGCAAGATCACCTCGTGTTCCTGTTCAGACGTGTGGAAGTACCGCGAGGTTGCGCCGTGGCTCTGCCCAGCCCCCTGCATCTTGAAGCAGGAGCGGCAACCGCCGTCCAGGAGACCCGCCCGGCGGCATCCCCGCACCTTGCTGTCGAGTTAGGAAAGTACCAGGTCCGGCTGGCGGAAACCCTGGCCGAACGCGAAGCCGCCTGCCGCCTTCGCTTTGCAGTATTCAACCTGGAACTGGGCGAGGGTTTTGCCTCTTCCTGGCGTTCGGGGATGGATCAGGACCAGTTTGACCTCTTCTGCGACCACCTCATCGTAGAAGACCGTTCTACACGGGAAGTAGTCGGCACTTACCGCATGCAATCGGGAGCAACCGCACGCCGGAACCTTGGCTACTACAGCGAGCAGGAATTCGACTTTGCCCCGTACGAATCCCTGCGCGGCGAAGTGCTGGAACTGGGCCGCGCTTCCATCGATCGGGAGCATCGCAGCAGCGAAGTTCTGACCCTGCTGTGGCGCGGCATCGCCCAGTACGCGCGCTTCTACCGCCTGCGCTATCTGATCGGCTGCTCCTCGCTCAGTTCGCGCGAACCCCAGGAAGGATGGTCTATGTACAACCAATTAGGGGACTTTCTTGCTCCTGCGCACCTGTGCACGCGGCCTGTTGGAGCTTATGTACCTCCGCGTGCTTCCCCGGAGCTACCAGCCGGTGTAAAAGTTCCCAGGCTGCTGAGGACGTATATTGCAGTGGGAGCCAGAATCTGCGGCGCACCGGCATGGGATCGCGAATTCGGGACCATCGATTTTCTAACTCTTCTCGATCTGGCTCAGCTGTCGCCGGCGGCACGGAACCGCTTCCTGCCCGGCTCCGCAGCCGATCAAGTCTGCTCCGAGCCGGTCTGCGTCTTCTGATTCTGCTGGCCAGCCTGGCAGACGTAGCGGCCCGCTTCCTCTTCCTGCAGCTGCGCTGCGGGTCGCGGCTGGACCTCTGGCAGCGGGCTGCCTGGCTGCATCGCTCGTGCGCGACGATCCTGCGGCGCCTCGGCATGGCGGTGGAATGCCGCGGTACGCGGCCGGCGCAGGGGCTGGTCGTCTCGAACCACCTCAGTTATCTCGATATTCCCGTCTACGCCGCTGCCATACCCTGCGTCTTTGTTGCCAAGCGCGAGGTCCGAAGTTGGCCTGCTTTCGGGTTTTTCGCGCGCTGCGCCGGCACCATCTTCATCGACCGGCAAAGCCGCGGCAGCACCGACGAAGCCGCGCAGCAGATTGCCGAGGTGCTGCGGGCCGGGGTCGCCGTCCTGCTGTTTCCTGAGGGCACCAGCACCGATGGCAGCGCCGTCCTGCGCTTCCACCCCTCGTTGCTCGATTCTGCGATCCAGCTGGGCGCGGAAACCACGGCAGCGGCCATCGCCTACCGCGTGCAGGGTGGGGAAGAACGCGAGCTTTGCTATTACGCCGATATCCACTTCGCGCCGCACCTGCTGGCCACGCTGGGCCGACCCGGCATTTCTGCTGAGGTCGAATTTTATCCGGAGCGCGAGCCGCCAGCCGAGCGCAAAGCCGCGGCCCTGGAGCTGCGCGAAAGAGTGGTTGCGATGCGGACGCGCATGGTGCGCGGCGGAGGGGACTAGGAATTATGCCGGATCAGGACTTACTCCTCCTCCGCTTCCGTCTTTGCCAGCACGTCCAGCTGCTTGCGCCAGTCCAGCGATTCGACAAAGACGCGCGAATCGCGCCAGTGTTCGCGCACCAGCACGTGCAGCTCCAGATAGACCCGCGTGCCCAGCAGCGCCTCAATGGCGCGCCGCGCGCCTGCGCCAATCTCTTTCAGCTTGCTGCCGCCTTTGCCGATCAAAATCGCCTTCTGCCCCGACCTCTCGCAGTAAATGGCGGCGGAGATGCGCGTGACTGGCGCTCTGCTGTCGCCCGCCCGCCCTTTTGTGGCCGGCCTGGCTTCCGGTTCTTCGAAGCGTTCCACTACAACGGCCGACGCATAAGGAACCTCTTCGCCGGTCGCCATCAGGATCTGCTCCCTGATCAGTTCCGCCGCGAGGAACCGCTCCGGCTGATCGGTGAACTGTTCCTTCGGGAACCAGCGCTGGCCCTCCGGCAGATATTCCGCGATCTTGTGCTGCAGCACCTTCAGCCCGTCGCCGGTCTTCGCTGAAACCGGAATCACCTCCGCGAACGAATGCAGCTTGCTCAGTCCGTCAATCAGCGGCAGCAGCTGGTCTTTCGCGACGAGGTCGATCTTGGTGATCACCAGGAAAACCGGGCAGTTCAGTTTGCGGATCATCTCGAAGGCCAGCGCCTCTTCGCTGGCGCGGTCCAGCTTCAGCGGGCCGCCCTCGTCGCGAGCTCGGCTGCGCACCGCATCCACGACCAGCAGCACCACGTCGCGCGTTTCGAGCGCCTGCCAGATTTCCTGCATCATGGTGCGGTCCAGCTGGGAGCCGCCCTGATGGACGCCCGGCGTATCGACAAAAACAACCTGCGCCACCGGATGAATACCCTTGCGCTCCGGCACCTCCACCATGCCGTGGATGCGCGTGCGCGTCGTCTGCGGCTTCGCGGTCACGATGGAGACTTTCTCGCCGACCAGCGCATTGACCAGCGTGGACTTGCCCGCGTTGGGGCGGCCGATGACCGAGACGAAACCGGAGCGCATCTTCATGCTCTCTCGATTATGCGGCCTGCGGCAGTCGCGAGATGCGCAGGCGGTTCACGCGGCGGTCGGTTGAAGCCAGAATCTCGAAGCGCAACCCGAATCCTTCCACCACCTCGCCGGGCTGCGGAATGCGCCCGGCGGCTTCGCTGACGAGGCCTCCAGCCGTAGTCGCTTCCACATCTTCGGGCAGATCGACACCGCCCAGGATCTCCTCCACGCGCGCAATTTCCAGGTTGCCCGGAACCACCCAGGTGCCGCCCGGCTCCCTGAGGACCGCGGAACTGTCTTCGCTCTCGTGCTCGTCGCTGATGGCGCCCACCAGCTCTTCCAGCAGGTCTTCAATGGTGACGAGCCCCGCGACGCCTCCGTACTCATCGATCACCATGCGCATGTGCTGTTTCTCGCGCTGCATCTCGCGCAGCAGCTCGTTCACCTTCTTCGTTTCGGGAACGAACGTGACCGCCCGCTGAATCGCGGCCACCGTTTTCGTCTTCGCTTCGGCATCGGTCACCTGCAGCAGATCGTGCGCGAAGGCGATGCCGGTCACATTGTCCAGCGTGCCCTCGTAGACGGGGACTCGGGAAAGGGGGCGGGCGCGGATCAGGTCGAGGAACTGCTCCAGAGTCAGCGATCCCGGCACGGCAAAGATCGCCGGCCGCGGCGTCATCACTTCCCGCACCACTTTGTCGCCGAATTCCACCGCCGAGCGCACCAGCTCCCGGTCGCTCTCCTCGATGATGCCTTCCTCCTCGCCCGCTTCAATCAGGGCATCCACCGCCTCCGAGGCTGTGGCTTCACCGTTGTCGCTGGGCGGCGGCTCGGCCAGGGCTGCAATCGACAGCAGAAACTGCAGGAGCAGCGTGATGGGCAGCACGACCCAGAGCAGGAACTGAATGACCCAGCGCCAGCGAACGATCCATTCGCCGCGCGTCCGCGTGAAAAAGGCAAAGGGCAGCAGCCGGTTGAAGAGCACAATCACCAGCACAATGCCCAGCACCACCTGCGCGACTTCCGCCACGGTGGGCCGGTCGCCCGCGCGCGCCCGGGCGAAGAGCAGCATGCCAAATATCAGCGTGAGGAAGGCCAGCGACAGGTTCATGAGGATGGCCGCCGACAGCGTAATGCGGTCGCGGTTCATCCCCAGACGCGGCTCCACGCGCTGCTCCCACACATCGATGTTTTCCTGGAACTCCCGCGCCAGGAATTTGCCCATCTCCGAATACAGCCGGTCGATGTAGGAAGCCAGCGTCAGCACGGTGAGCAAAATCGCGATCAGAATGGCCGAAGTGGCGGTCATGGCCGGATGCTCCCGCGCGGCTTTCGTGCCGCTCGTGGCGCCGGAGCCGCGCTCCGCTCGATCAGCCCTGCCGCCAGCCCCAGCCTCCGGCGCAGCGCCGCTTCCCGGCGCGCCATTTGCCCGGTGTCCGTCTCGTGGTCGTAGCCCGCCAGGTGCAGGACGCCATGCAGCAGCAAGACCTCCAGTTCCAGAAACAGCGCATGTCCGGCGGCTTCCGCCTGGCGCGCTGCCGTTTCCACTGAAATCGCCAGATCGCCGGCCAGCTCAGGTTCCCTGGAATGTGTGCCTGGCCGCGTGCCGCTCTTTCTCTGTCCTCCGTGTTCTCTGTGCGCTCCGTGGTGCGACCTCAATTTCTCCACTGGAAACGAAAGCACGTCAGTCGGTTTGTCCTGATGACGAAATTCCCGATTCAGCCGCCGGATCTCCGCGTCGGTAGTCAGAAGCACCGACACTTCCCCCTGCAGCCTCACCGCCTCAGCGGCCTGTGCCAGGAAAGCGGCGAGCGTCCGCTGCCGCAGCGTGCGGCTGAACTTCGCTCGTATCGCAGGTTCCATCGCAATCATGGCGGGATGCGCGCAACTGCGTGGCTTGCTTCTGCCGGCGCACGAAAAGAGCTCCAGGATGCCGATTGTATCGAAACGCGCATCGCGGCGCGCAGACTCGCCGCGATCGGAGCGCCTGCCGCCTTCGTACAATATTGCAATGCAGGTGGGCCTCGATCATTTCCGCTTCCGTCTCGCGACGCACGCGGACATCCCGCGTCTCACGGCTCTCATCGATGCATCGGTGCGCGGCCTCGGGCGCCAGGCCTATTCGCCGGCCCAGATCGAGGGCGCACTCGGCACCTGGCTTGGCCTCGACACGCAGCTGATTGCCGACGGAACCTACTTTGCCGTGGAGCCGGTGGCGGATCCTGCCGTCCTTGCCGCCTGCGGTGGATGGTCGCGCCGGAAGACGCCCTATGGCAGCGATCATCGTCCGGGCCGCGACGACGCTCTCCTCGATCCGCGCAGCGACGCCGCGAAAATTCGCGCCTTCTTCGTCCATCCCAACTGGGTGCGCCAGGGAATCGGCAGCCGCATCCTCGCGCTCTGCGAAGAGGCCGCGCACGCCGAAGGCTTCACCCGCTTCGAGATGGGCGCCACCCTCACCGGCATCCCCCTTTATCGCCATCACGGTTACATCGAGCAGGAGCGTGTCGAATTGCCGCTGGCCAACGGCGAAAGCCTGCCCATCGTCCGCATGACTAAATCAGCCTGACGCCCGTAACTCGGAGAAGAATTCCGCTGACCGCTTTACCGCTGACCGCCTGTGCGCTGCCCGCTTTTCCGCTGCTTCTTCTTCGCCGCCCGCGCCCGCTTCCTGATCTCCTCCGGCGCGTACATCGTTCGCCGGCATTGCACCGCGCCGCAGTTGCACGCCGCTTCGTCGTCGTCGCCGTCGTACAGGTAGTAGTCGTAGGTCAGTTCCTCGCCCGCCGCGATGTTGCGGATAGCCATGATCCACACCCTGCCGTCGATCTCCTCGGTCTCGCAGTTGGGGTCGCACGAGTGGTTGATGAACATGGCCGTGCCGTGCCCGTCGATCACCGTCGACCCGTCGCCCACGCCGAACAGATACGTGGTGGGCGAGTTCGCGTACTTCACGTCCGCCTCTTCCTTGGGAATGCGCGGGCCCGTATATTCCACGACCTGAGTGCCTTTGCGAATGCGCGAGGTGGTGTAGCAGCCCGCGGCATGGATAGCGGAGGAGCGGATGATGAGAGCCATATCGATTGCAGAATAGCAATTCCCGGGACGCTTTCCCGCCCCATCGCGCGTCTAAAATAAAGAGAGATGGGCCGTCTGTTCATTGGCGTCATGGTGTTCGCGCTGGGCTTGCCCTGCCTGGCCCAGCAGCAGGACCAGTCCGCGCCGCCGCAGCAGCAGAATCCGCCCGCCGCGAACCATTCGGCAGCAAAGAATTCCGGCTCGCCGACGCCACAGAAGAAAAAGCCCTCGGAAGCTGAGCAGAACCCGTTTCCGGAGGCGCAGTCGGAGGCCGCGGCTCACCAGGCCGATCAGCAGGACAGCAATTCGGTGCCCGCCGCTCCCGCTCCGCAGGCGCCCTCCGCGAAGCCCTCCACAGCGGATCGGAACCCATTTCCCGAAGCGCAATCCCAAAAGGCCGCTCAACAGGATGAAACCAGCGCGCCGCCGCCGAGCGGGGCCAACCCCGGCGCACCCGGCAAGGACTTCAGTTCCAGCCAGAGCGGGGTCAAAGACCTCGATCTTCCGGATACCGACGCATCGTCGGCGGACGCCGGCGGAACGGCTCTAGACCCGAAGCTGGGCCGCCAGGATACGCAGGTGGGGTTGTTCTACCTGCGCACCGGCGATTACAAAGGCGCCTACGGCCGCTTCGCTGAAGCCGCCCGGGTCGATCCCGGCAACGCTGAGGCGGTATTCGGGCTGGCAGAGGCGGCGCGCCATCTGAACCAGCGCGGGACCGCGATCAGCAATTACCAGCTCTATCTCACCGCATTGCCCGACGGGCCCCACGCGAAAGAAGCGCGCAAAGCGCTGAAGGACCTGGGAGCGAGCAGCGGTTCTTAAGCCGTCAGCTCAATCGAAACACCGGCCTCGCCATCTCGACGGCGTAGACGACGGCTACAGGCACAAGGATCAAATTGCGCAGCACGCTGATTGCGGCCATGCGGTGGTGCGATTCCCGCAGCCACCCATTGCTCTTTGCGATGGCCTGCACGAGCCATGCGACGATTTTTCCCGCCAGCAGAAAAGCAACGGCATAAAACAGCAGTTGCCACAGGATGATGCGCAGGTGATGGGCCGCGTAGGCAGCGAACCGATTGATCGCTACCTGCCAGGCAGCCATCGCGCCCACCTGGGCCGACAATATCTGCCATTCCCGCCCCGAGCATGCAATCCAAACAGCGACTCCGCAGAGCAGCACACGCCAGATGGTGACGACAAACTCAAGCAGCGCAAGCTGTCCTCGCTCCAGATGCCGGCCGCGCAGCAGAATGTAACCACGCGCCGCAGCGGGGACGACTGCGCAAATCAACACTGCCAGCGGATGGTGGGCGATCGCGATTCCGGTCTGGGTCCAGAATTCCCCTGTGTGCCGCAGGGCGGTGGGCAAGGGCGGCGGGGGATTCATGGCGGCCGCCATCAGCATTGCCGCCAGGCTCTCCGGACCTGCAGGTCGCACAGCACCATTCCGAGAATCATACCGCGTTCCTGTAACGATGCCGGGCCTACGCCATCGAATATGTTATGCGGGTAATGCCTCCATCATTCACTAATTAGTACTAATTAGTACTTTGACTTGATCGCATAAGTTAACCCCATTGTGAACTGGAACGAGTTTCGCTTTGTGGGCGGCTCAGTCGCCGGCGGGTCGTTCAGATAGCTGTCCAGCGTGCCCACGGAGAAGCCGAAGTTCTTATAGGCCGGGAACGCGAAGGTATTGGTCTCGTTCGCTGAATAGGCTCGGGGAGTGTTCCACGCCGGAATATAGGCCAGCCCCTGCGTCCAGGTTACGAGTTTCAGCTTCAGGATGTAGCTGGCCGCAAAGGTCGACCCAATCAGGTTCTGGTTCGTGGAGCCGGCGCCGGCGATAAAATCCTGCTTCTCATACTGCACGGTCGCCTTCAGATCGCCTTCCTGTTTCGGAGTCTTCAGCGCAGTCCAGCCCATGCCGCCGCCGTAGATCTGCTGCAGATTCAGGTCCTGGCTGTAGTTGTGGTCGAGGGCCGTCTGCCCCAGCGCAAAGAACCGTGGCGACACGTACTCGTCGCGCTCCGCGTCGAAGTGGACGATCGACGATTTGGTTGAGCTCGCCGGCGTGTAGACCCCTGCGCTGATATACGCCGGCTCGGTGATCTTGCCGAACGAGCCGCTGAAATCCGTCGAAGTGCGATTGCGCGTGTCCAGCCAGCTCACCGTCGGCACCACTCGCACCAGCCCGATGCCGCCGGACACCGTGTATTGATCCTGCGTGGCCGTCACCAGCGTTGCGCCCGCTGTCGCCGACCCATTCCAGCCGGTCAGGAAGCCAGGCTCGTGGTACAACTGCTTCTCCAGCGTCGTCTGGTCGACAATGAACTGCGCGTCCCTGACCGGAATCGGCGCAGCCGCCGGTTGATTCTGCGGATGGAGCGTCACCGTCTCGCTCGTCGCCTCCAGCGGGCCGACAGGCAGATGGCCGATCGCATGCCTGCCGCGGGCCTTCATATTTTTGTTGAGCACGGCCACGTTCTCGCTCACGTGCAGGGACTGGATTTTGGCCCAGGCCACATTCAGGTCGCCCAGCGGGTCGCTATGGAACGTCACCGTCCCGCCGATCGCTTTCACAAATGTTCCGTGCAGGGTATCGCCATTCGACAGCACCAGCACATCGGGAGCCGACGCAGGCGCTTTCTTGTCCTGCGCAGCAATGGGAAGACACAGCGGCGCCACCAGCAGAAGCAACAGGACAGGGAATTGGCGTAGATGCAGCGACAGGTTTCGATACATAAAGCCCCTCTCGGTGGATTTAATTTCCAGAAACAAACAAGGGTGATTGCGTTGAGCTGATGGTCCCTGCGATGCGTCCTGGCTGCGACTGCGTTGCTGGCCCGGCGGAGAATTGGCATGCTGCGAGCCGCCCGCACCAGCGAGACCGGCTGGACGCGCCGCCGGTTTTTCCCGACAATGGAATTATGCCGCTTTCTCGCGAGCAGGCGCTCGACTACTTCCGCTCCGACGACCTCATCGGCCTTGGCATGGAAGCCGACGCCGTGCGCAAACGCCTGCACCCCGAGGGCGTGGTCACGTACATTATCGATCGCAACATCAACTACACCAACTTCTGCACGGAGTACTGCACCTTCTGCGCTTTCTATCGCCCGCTGAAAGGCAAGCAGGCTTCTGAAGGATACATCCTCGACTTCGACACCATCTACGCCAAGATAGCCGAGACCCTCGAAATGGGCGGCACCGGCGTGCTGATGCAGGGCGGCCTGCATCCCGACCTCAAAATCGACTGGTTCGAGCGGCTCCTGCGCGGCATCAAGCAGCGCTTTCCGTCGATCTGGCTGCACTGCTTCTCCGCATCCGAAATTCTGGCCATCGCCGAGTACAGCGAACTATCCGTGCGCGAAACCATCCAGCGCCTGCGCGAGGCCGGCCTCGACTCCATCCCCGGCGGCGGCGCGGAGATCCTCGATGACGAAGTCCGGCATCGCATCGCGCGCCTCAAGTGCCGCACTGAAGACTGGGTCCTCGTCCATCGCACCGCTCACCAGTTGGGCATGCGCACGACAGCCACCATGATGTTCGGCGTCGGTGAGAGCTTCGAACAGCGCGTCAATCACTTCGACGTCATTCGCCGCCTGCAGGAGGAGACTGGCGGATTCACCGCTTTCATCCCCTGGAGCTTCCAGCCCAAACACACGGCCCTCGGCGGCCGCGGATGGGACGAAGCGACCGCGGTCGAGTACCTGAAGGTGCTCGCCATCGCGCGGCTCTATCTCGATAACATCGAGAACGTGCAGTCAAGCTGGGTGACGCAGGGGCTGAAGGTCCTGCAACTGGGCCTGCGCTTCGGCGGCAACGATGTCGGCTCGGTGATGCTGGAGGAGAACGTAGTCAAAGCCGCCGGCACCTCGAACTGCACCACGGAAGAAGAACTCCGCCGCATCATTCGCGACGCCGGCTTCAAGCCGGTCCAGCGCGACACCCTCTACCGGACCATGTTTCTGAACTAGTCTGCGTCCCCCGCGCATCCAATGCATTGCCTCGATGGCTCGTCATGATCCTGAACCTGGCCCGGCGCGCGCACAACCATAACTGGGAGCTGGATCCCATTGTCCGGTCGCTGCTCGACACGGATTTCTACAAGCTCCTCATGCTCCAGTTCATCTGGAAGAATTTTCCGCAAACGCCGGCTACATTTTCGCTCGTCAATCGCGGCACGGAAATTCGCTTCGCCGATGTTGTCGATGCCGACGAGCTGCGCGCGCAGCTCGATCATGTGGCCGAGCTCCATTTTTATAAATCCGAACTGGTCTGGCTGGCCGGCAATACGTTTTACGGACGCCGCGGCATCTTCGAACCGGCATTCCTCGACTGGCTGGAACACGGCTTCCGCCTCTCACCCTGGGAACTGTCCGCGGAGGACGGCCAGCTTGCTCTCACCTTTCACGGACTCTGGCCCGAGACCACGCTCTGGGAAATCTACGCGCTTTCCATCGTGAGCGAGCTGCGAACGCGCGCCGGCCTCCGCCGCCTCAGCGAGCTCGAGCTGGACATTCTCTACGCGCGCGCCAAGTCGCGGCTGTGGGACAAGATGGCGCGCCTGCGCGGCGTGCCGCTGCTGCGTGTGAGCGACTTCGGCACGCGCCGCCGGCACAGCTTTCTGTGGCAGGAATATGTCGTGCAGGCCATGGGCGACGTCCTCGGCCCGGCTTTCTCGGGAACCTCCAACGCCTACCTGGCCTACAAGCACGACTTCGAGGCCATCGGCACCAACGCCCATGAGATTCCCATGGCACTGGCGGCCATGGCCCGCAACGTTGACGAGCTGAGGCAGTCGCAGTACCGCGTCCTCGAGCTGTGGCAGCAGACCTACCAGGGCGAGCTGCTTATCCTCCTGCCCGACACCTTCGGCACGACGCAGTTCCTGCGCGGCGCTCCGGACTGGGTGGCGGACTGGACCGGCCAGCGCGCCGACAGCAAGGATCCCTTGATTGCCGGCGAGGAATACATTGCATGGCTGGAGCAGCGCGAGCGCGATCCACGCACGAAACTCTTCATCGCCTCGGATTCGCTCGACGTCGATTCCATCCTCGCGCTGCACGCCACCTTCTCCGGATGCATCGCTCCGGGCGCCTCCGCCGCCGAATTCCGCCGTGCCGAAGATTTTCTGGACACCCGCCGCTGGAGGCCGGAGCCGCGCATCCGCTTCAGCGCCGGCTGGGGCACGCTGCTCACCAACGATTTCCGCGACTGCAGCCCGCGCGGCGACGGCTTTGACCCGCCGCGTGTCGTCTGCAAGCTGCAGGACGCCGGCGGATGCCCCGCCATCAAACTCTCCGATAACCCCGACAAGGCGCTGGGGCCCGCCGCGGAGATCGAGCGCTACCGGCGCGTCTTTGGGACCGAGGGCTTCGCGCGCCAGCCGATCCGCACCTGATCCGTCATCCTCTCCACCTCCCCGAGACCGAGCGGCTTTCGCATTGCCGATGACACGCCCGGAATCCAATGCCTCCCTCCCCGTATCCAACCATCGTGCGCAGAACGGAGGCAGCTTTTGCCTGTTAACCGCGAAGCAGTCAAGCCGATTCATCGCACGCTGCTGGGTTCGGCTCCCGTGGAGGGCCTTCCCGGGTGGGAGACGCGGCTCTACCTGATCGAGTACGTCCCCGGCGCTGACGGGAGCGGTCATCGTCATCCCGTCGTTGGTCTGGGATACATGCTGAGCGGAACGATCCTTTCCGCATTCGCCGACGATGAAGTCGTCCCGATCCAGGAAGGTCAAAGCTTCGTCGACGCGGCGCACCTGGTTCACACCGTCTCCCGCAACGCCAGCGCAACGGAGCCGGTCCGGTTTGTGATTGCTTACACCGTGAAGCAGGATGAGCCCGTAACCGTCCTGCCCAAATAGTATTTATTGCCGGGTGGCCGGTGACCCAGCCAGAAGGGGAGGTTGCTTTTCCGTTAAGCCAGGCGATTGATGTCAGGGCCGCCAATCGCCGGATGCTGTTCGGAATCATTGGTGTCAAAGAACCAATCCATCGCCCGTTCTTTGCCGGCCGCCTTGCGCTTGAGCCTGTCTGCCATGTCGAGGTCGTAGATCGAAGCTCTCCATCGCTTGTAGAAATCATCCAGTGGGAATAATGATTCGCTCACAAGGACGCGCGACTTGCCCCGGCGGTAAAGATATATGCCGCTTCCACTTTTGCCGCCCGTGAAACGACGACCTGAAATCTCCGCGAACGGAACGGTGTAGGTGCGGAATGCCCTGACGACCTCAACCTGCGAGTTCGTGATTGTCACGCGCAGTTGAAACGGTCGAATTGCCGAGAACAGTGCGAGACCAAGCAACGCCAATGTGACGACGAGATTAGCTGTGGTGCTCAAGCCCTCGTGTGCGAGCCGTGCCCGAATTTGCGAAACAAACAAGCCGGAACCTAGCCACCCCGCCAGGCAGAACTGAACGACGCCCAGCATCACAGCGACAGTTTTGTTCGCCGCAGAGACGCGGTAGACGTGCAGGTCGCTCTTTGGCTGATCACCTGTCAGTGGCCCGTTCACGGCTTTATCCATGGCCATGTCGAGAGCATGGACTTGCATGCGACGCTTTGTACATCCCTCAAAGGCGGCACTGCCGACCTCGTGTAATAGATGACGTCTCGGGTACGATCCAGCGCTCTGATTGACCGATTGTGGGTGGATTGCCGGCAACTCGAAAATGACCTAAAAAGCCGTTGATCGCAATCACCGCAGAGCCCCGCTCCTCGGAGCCCTGAGCCCTGCGCTCTGAGCCCGCCGCAGTCCTCACGCCAGGATCGGCACGCCTGCAAACTCCGTCTGAATCTTCGCCTTCCACTCCTTCGGCCCGGTTTCGTGCACCGAGGTCCCCTGCGCGTCGACGGCTACGGTGACCGGCATGTCCTCAACCTCGAATTCGTAGATCGCTTCCATGCCCAGGTCCTCGAACGCGACCACCTTCGCGGCGCGGATGGCCTTCGACACCAGATACGCCGCGCCGCCCACGGCCATCAGATACACGGCCTGGTTGTCGCGGATCGCCTCAATCGCCGCCGGCCCGCGCTCCGCCTTGCCCACCATGCCCAGCAGCCCGGTTTGCTCCAGCATCTGCCGCGTGAATTTGTCCATGCGCGTCGCCGTGGTCGGCCCCGCCGGCCCCATCACTTCCTCGCGCACCGGATCCACCGGCCCCACGTAGTAGATGAAGCGATTCGTGAAGTCCACCGGCAGCTTCTCGCCGCGGCTCAGCATATCGGTCATGCGCTTGTGCGCCGCATCGCGCCCGGTCAGCAGCTTGCCGCGCAGCAGCACCACCTCGCCGGGCTTCCACGTCGCCACTTCCGCGCGCGTCACCGTGTCCAGATTCACCCGCCGCGCACTGGACACGTCATAGGTCAGCGTCGGCCAGTCCTCGAGCGACGGCGGCTCCAGCGCCACCGGCCCGCTTCCATCCAGCACAAAGTGCGCATGCCGCGTGGCCGCGCAGTTGGGAATCATCGCCACCGGCAGATTCGCCGCATGGGTCGGATAGTCGCGAATCTTCACGTCGAGCACGGTCGTCAGCCCGCCCAGTCCCTGCGCGCCAATGCCCAACTTGTTCACCTTGTCGTAAATCTCGATCCGCATCTCCTCCAGGCGGTTCTTCGGCCCGCGCTCCAGCAGGTCGCGCATGTCGATGGGGTCCATCAGCGATTCTTTTGCCAGCAGCATCGCCTTCTCCGCCGTGCCGCCAATCCCGATCCCCAGCATTCCTGGCGGACACCACCCTGCGCCCATGGTCGGCACCGTCTTCAGCACCCACTCCACGACGGAGTCGGAAGGGTTGAGCATGATGAATTTCGACTTCGCCTCGCTCCCGCCGCCCTTGGCCGCGACCGTCACTTCCACCGCGCCGCCGCGCACCATCTCCACACTGACGACCGCCGGCGTATTGTCCTTCGTATTCTTCCGCGCCCCCGCCGGATCGGCCAGGATCGATGCCCGCAGCGTGTTGTCCGGGTCGAGATACGCCCGCCGCACGCCCGCATCGGCCATCTCCTGCACCGTCATGGTCGTGTTCCAGCGCACGTCCATGCCGATCTTCAGAAACACCGTCACGATGCCGGTGTCCTGGCAAATGGGCCGATGGCCCTCCGCGCACATGCGCGAATTGACCAGGATTTGCGCGATCGCGTCCTTCGCCGCCGGCGATTGCTCTCGCTCGTAAGCCCGCGCCAGGCTGGTGATGTAATCCACCGGATGGTAGTAGCTGATGTACTGCAGAGCATCCGCAATGCTCTGGATAAAGTCTTCCTGCTGAATCGTCGCCATGTCGATCGGATAGTCCTTCTATTCAGGTTAACCCCGCTGCGCCCGTCTGCGCCCACCAGCCCGCGCGCCCATCGTCTAAGCTAGAGAGATGAGTAACCTTGCGCGGGAGCAGGATTCCTTCGACGTCCTCGTCATCGGCGCCGGGCCCACGGGCATGGCCTGCGCCATAGAGGCGCAGCGCGCCGGATTCCGCGCCGCCCTCGTCGACAAGGGCTGCCTTTGCAACTCGCTCTTCCACTACCCGTCGCACATGACGTTTTTTACCACCTCCGAGCTGCTGGAGATCGGCGACATCCCCTTTCCCAGCCCCAACGCCAAGCCCACGCGCAACGAGGCGCTCGAGTACTACCGCAAGGTCGCCATGCATTATCAGCTCGACGTCCGCCCCTACCAGCGGGTCGAGCAGGTTTCCGGCGAAGACCTGAACTTCACCGTCCGCACCCGCGATGAATTCGACCGTGCTCGCGCGTACACCGCCCGCAAAGTTGTCGTTGCCACCGGTTACTACGATCTGCCCAACCCGATGAACATTCCGGGCGAAGATCTTCCCAAGGTGCACCACTACTACGACGACCCGCACCCCTACTACGGCCTCGACGTCCTCGTCATCGGCGGCAAGAATTCGGCCGCCATCGCGGCGCTGGAACTGTGGCGGCACGGAGCGCGCGTCACCCTGGTCCATCGCGGCGCGGCCATGCATCGCCACGTGAAGTACTGGATCCTGCCCGACATCGAGAACCGCATCAAAAACGGCGAAATCGCAGCCCACTTTCGGACGTCGGTCGTGCGCATCGATCCGGACTCCGTGACGCTGGAGACGCCGCAGGGGCCGCTCATTCTGCCCAACGATGCCGTGCTGGCCATGACCGGCTACCGGCCCGATTTCGAATTTCTCGAGTCGCTCGGCGTCAGGATCGAGGGTGAATTCCGTTGCCCGGCGTGCGATCCGCGCAGCCTCGAAAGCAATGTACCGGGCATTTATCTGGCCGGCGTCATCATCGCCGGAGATCGCACCAACGAGATCTTTATTGAGAACGGGCGCTTTCACGGGCGCCAGATTGCCGAGGACCTGAAAGAGAAGCTGCGCTCCCCGGCCGGCGCTCTGGCGGGCGCGCAGCGTTCCTGAGCCGATTACGAGCCGCCGGGGCCACGAAAGAACAGCGATTGCCGGCCATCCCCAGGAGGCGGCAAACATGCAGGTGTTTTGCTAACCATGAAGTTTCCCAGACCACGCACGATGCGCGGGCAATTGATGGCGGCACTGGTCCTCTTTGAGGTCATCGTGGTCGCTATCTTCGCCGTGATTGTCGTACACCAGCAGCGCAGAGAGCTGAACCAGCGCCTGCAGCGCCGCCTGGAAAATCAGGCATACCTCGCTGCATCGATGGGCACCATGGCGCTTGAGGACAACCACGCGGAGGAGTTGCAGCGAGTGGTGCAGAGCGTAGCCCAGGCCCCCAGCGTGAGCGCCGCGCAGATCACTGACCTCGCGGGCCGCACCCAGGCCAGTACCGATCCCAACATGCTGGGCAAACTCGCTCTTTCCAACCGCGAGAAATCGTTTCTCCGCGAGCTGACGCAGCCCGTCATCTTTACCGCGTCGCCTGCCGGGTGGGAGGCCGTCGCGCCCATTCGCGAGCATGGCCAGCTTCGCGACCTGGCCTGGATTTACCCCAACGAGCACCAGGACCACGAGGACCTGCGGTCGTTGCTGCGCATTACCGGCCTGTGGGCGGTCTTCGTTCTGGTTGGATGCACCGGCATCGCCGCCGTGCTCACCCAGTCCATCACGCGGCAGCTGGGCCTGCTGACCCGCGCCTCGCGCGGCCTGGTGCAGGATGCCGAGGACACGGCGGCGTTTCCGCTGCCGGTCAAGTCAGCCACCGAGGCTGCCGACCTGACTGTCGCCTTCAATCGCATGGTGGCGGCCATGCAGGAGCAGCGCGCCGGCCTGAACGAAACCCTGGCCCTGCTGGATTCCATGCTGGCCAACGCGCCCATCGGCTTCGCTTTCTTCGACCGCAAGTACCGCTTCGTGCGCGTCAACCAGTTCCTCGCGGACATGAACGGCTACGCCTTCGCCCTGCACCTGGGCCGCGGCGTGGGCGGCATTCTGCCTCCTGCCGCCGCAGCCAGGCTCGAGCACAACATCGAGTACGTCTTCACCGCCGGCGAGCCGGTGCGCAACCTGGAGCTGGCCTGGGAAGCCGAGCCTGGCCGCTGGCGCAGCTGGCTCGCGCACCTCTACCCGGTGCGCACCGATCCGGAATCCACGCGCTGGGTGGGCGCCATCCTGGTGGATACAACCGAGCAGAAGCGCTCCGAGGAAGCCCTGAGGCGGACGGAAAAGCTGGCCGCCGCCGGACGCCTCGCCGCTTCCGTAGCGCACGAAATCAACAACCCGCTCGAGGCCATCACCAACCTGCTCTACCTCGTCCGCCAGGAACACCTCTCCCCGTCCGCGGCGCGCTTCGCCGACCTGGCCGCACAGGAAGTTACCCGTGTCTCGGAGATCACGCAGCAGACGCTGCGCTTCTACCGCCAGTCGACCTTGCCGGCCCCCGCCAATATCCGGGAGCTGCTGGACTCGGTGCTCACGCTGCACATCGGCCGCATCGGCGCTGCTCAGGTGGAGCTGATCCGCCAATACGAAGAGGACCTGCCCCTGTTCTGTTTCGCCGGGGAGCTGCGCCAGCTGTTCGCCAACCTCGTTACCAACGCGCTGGACGCGATGACCCCGGGCGGCGGGAGGCTCCTGGTGCGCGCCCGCACCGTGGAACAGCGTGGCGTACCCGGCGTTCGCGTCTCCGTTGCCGATACCGGCGTGGGGATTTCATCCGACGCCAAACTGCACATTTTCGAGCCGTTCTTTACTACCAAAGAAGCGACCGGGACGGGGCTGGGTTTGTGGGTGAGCGAGCAGATCATTCGCAAACATCGCGGGACAGTTCGCGTGCGGAGCCGCTCCATCGGTTCGTCGACCGGAACAGTCTTCAGCGTTTTTTTCCCGGCGACGGGGCTGCAGGAGGAAGCGGCCGAGGCCGAAGCGAACCAGGAAGAGAAAGCGATGCGGTAATCCGGTTCATCCGCGGCGCCGTCGCAATTCCTCAGTCGGTGTATCCCGAAGCCGCTATGCTTAAGTCCACACGAGCAGGAGTGGCACAGGCTGATCCGGCAGCCTCCTGATGCCACCCGTGCGACGGCGCTTCTCGTCAGGGCTATCTGTCCGAAGCGCTCTTCCCTGCGAATGAAGGAAACACGTGGTCGATGAGATCCTGACGCAGGGTGAGGCGCAGATCGGTGCCGGGCTCCGGCTCGGTATTGGACTGAGGATGCAGGGCGGCCGATGGTGCAGGCGCTCCCGTATCGGTCGTGTTGACCGCGAGAATGGCGGCCGCGTGCCGCGCCGGATCGATGAACATCTCAGATGAAAATCCGCCCTGGTCACCGTCGTGGTACACGTAGCGGTGGCCGTTGAGATTGAGCACGAAGAAGCCGAGGCCCATTTTCGGTCCATCTTTCGTGTAGGCGGTCGAGGCCTTGTCCCGTTCCGCAACGGGCAGCACACCGGTCCACGCTTCCTCAAGAGAACTGCGCTTCAGGACAACGTCGTAGACCGGATTGGCGGGATCGCCGATGAGGAAACGCGCATACTTCACCATATCCGCGATCGGCGCTTTCAAGCCGCTGTTTGAGGTCGTGATTCCGGTATCGAAGTTGAATGGCTGCTCGGTGAGCTTGTCTCCGGCGCGCAGATAACTCGCCGAGACATGCGATTCCAGGAAATAAGGGGAGCGATCGAAGTAGCTCTCGGTCATGCCCAGCGGCTTCAGAATGTTCTTATCGATGTAGACCTCGAAATCGTCGCCGCTAAGCCGTTCGATGATCTGCCCCAGGAAGACGTAGCCCAGATTGGAATAGCTCCACTGGGTGCCTGGGGCGAACGCGACGTGCGTGTACGGCAGCATAGCCGCCACCTGAGCCCAGTGTGTCGGCTCAAAAGGCTGCCAGTCGCAGTTCGTTCGATCGTCGCAGTCCCACGGCCACGTAGGATTGCGAAAGCCGGCGCTGTGCGTGAGCAGGTCGCGAATCGTGATCGCATCGATCGGCCCGAATTCGTCGTGGACCTGCTGCAGCTCCGGCACATAGCGCACCGCGGGGTCATTCAGCGAGAGTTTGCCGCGATCGCGCAGCTGCAGGATAGCGATCGCCGTCAGGGTCTTGGTGATCGATGCCCAGTTATACGAGGTCTCGCCGTCGATGCGCTGATGCGTGCCGTTCCGCATCGCCCCGAAGAAAAACTCCGTTGCCGGCTCCTGCCCATGAACGATGGCGATTCCGCCGCCCACAATCCCGTGCTGGGCCAGGACCGCATTGAAGCGCTGATGGAACGCCAAGCCCTGCGCAAGCCCAGCCGCGGGTGAGAGCAGAACTCCGAACAGCAGGGCAGCGAGGATGATGCGTACCCACGTCGACATGCCGCCCATGATAATACGCATCTGCCCCGGCTCAGGTGCTCCGGACCAACGCGTCGCGTGGACCTGGACTGCGCGGCCCTCTGCCGCAGACGGCGGCAAAGGACCGAGTGCGGGCGGAAGGACGCGAACCCCACGTTGCGAGTGAGTTATCGCCAACTCGGACCTGACCCGCTGCTCTGGTTCCACTCGATGCGGATGCCTTTCGGCGAGATGACGATGTTAGGAGGGGTCTGGCGCGTCAGCAGACGCACGGTCTGGAAGCCGCCGGTGAGCGCGAGCAGCGCTCCGCTGGCGACCAGCAGCGTCAGTTTGCTGGTGGGATCGGGGTCGACGATGGCCAGGATTACCATCGTGGCGCCAAAGACCGTCATGCCGCCGGAGATGGCGACGGCAGTCCATTCCTTGCGCGTGAGCCGGCCGGCCAGGCCCATCTGCAGCAGGGACTGCGTAGCGGGATCGATGCCAAGGCAGGCGTCGTCGATCAGCTCCACCTGAACGCGGTCGCGATAGGCCTGCGTGAGACGGGGAAGCCAGTCCTTATCCGATGTGCGGACGACGATGCTGCTCACCTTTGCGGCGGGTTGTGGCGAGAGCGAGGACATGGTGATGGTAGTTTAGTTCTTGCGCCGGCCGGTCCACCGCGGAGAAGCCCTCTCCATGCGAAATCCACGCCGGGCAGGGTGCGGCTGTCCGGACGAGGTCCGACCACCATCGCAGAAATCGAGCGATCGCCTGCCCGCTTCAGAGCCGGTAGGCTCGGCGCACCAGATTGCAGGCCAGATCGTGGGCCACTTCTACCGCCTCGTCTTCGTCCATGCGATGCTCCGCCACCAGGCGCGCCAGCCACACGCAGTCGATGCGCCGCGCCACATCGTGCCGCGCCGGGATGGACAGAAAAGCGCGCGTGTCGTCGTTGAAGCCGACGGTGTTGTAGAAGCCCGCTGTCTCCGTCACCTGCTCGCGGAAGCGAAGCATGCCCTCCGGGCTGTCGTGGAACCACCACGGCGGCCCCAGGCGCAGGCATGGATAATGCCCGGCCAGCGGCGCCAGCTCGCGGCTGTACGTCGTCTCGTCGAGGGTAAACAGGATCAGCGTGAAGTTTTTCTCGTTGCCGTAGAGGTCCAGCAGCGGCTGCAGTCCGGTCACATAATCCGTCGGCATGGGGATGTCCGCGCCCACGTCGCGTCCGAAGCGCTCGTAGAGCTGCCGGTTGTGATTGCGGAACGATCCCGGGTGCAGCTGCATCACCAGTCCGTCGTCCACGCTCATGCGCGCCATTTCCGTCAGCATCTGCGCCCGGAACAGCTCGTTGCGCGCGTCGCCGGCGCGGCCCGCGAGCACTTCATCGAATAACCGGGCTGCCTCGCAATGCGGCAGGTGCGCGGTCTGCGCGGTGGGATGGCCATGATCGGTCGCTGTGCATCCCAGCGCCTTAAAACGTTCCCGCGTCCGGGCCAGCGCGCGCAGATAACCGTCCCAGGTTCCGCTGTTCTCGCCGGTCATCGCGCCCAGCTTCGCCACGTTCTCCGCAAATCCGGCAAAATCCGGATCGACCACCGAGTCCGGCCGGAAGGTGGGCAGAATTCTCGGAGCGGCCCCGCGCGGCCTCCATCCCGACTGCCGCACCGCTTCATGATCGGACAGCGAGTCGAGCGGCGAGTCCGTCGTCGCCAGCACTTCCAGGCGAAACCGCTCGTAGAGCGCGCGCGGCCGAAACTCCGGCGTGCGCAGCCGCGCGGAGATCGCATCGAAGTACAGGTCCGCGGTCGCTCCGGAAAGCCGATCCGTCAGCCCAAACAGCTCCTGAAACGCATAGTCCAGCCACATGCGCGTCGGCGTTCCGCGGAACAGGTAGTAGTTCTCCGCGAAGATGCGCCACACCCGCCGCGGATCCTTTAGCTCCTCGGCGCCGATTTCCAGGTCTTCCAGAGGAATGCCCTGGCTGTAGAGCATGCGAAAGATATAGTGGTCGGGCTGCACCAGCAGTTTTGCCGGGTCGGGGAACGGCTCGTTCCGCGCAAACCAGCCGGCCTGCGTATGGCCGTGGGGACTGATGAGGGGCAGCTCGCGAATTTCCGCGTAGAGCCTCTTCGCAATCGCGCGTGTTTCCGGAACCGCCGGGAAAAGCCGGTCCTCATGCATCAGGTTCATAGCGCCGCCAGGGTTCGCTTTTTTTGTGACCTCCGCGACTGTCTTAGAGGTCTGACCACAAGAATACACCGCTGCAATGGCCGCTACGGTGGTACTTTCATCCATATCAGAACATTACCGCCGGAACAACCGCTCGAAATCTCGCATAGCGAGACAGAATGCAAGGATTCCGGCCACGGCCCCGGGAGCGAAGATGTCAAAAACCGATACGCACATGACCATGCGAGTGGTTAACCACATCCGGAACATGATCGAGACGGGCGGCCTGCAGCCTGGCGATCGCATACCGCCGGAGCGGGAGTTTGCCCGCAAGCTGCGCATCAGCCGCGCCAGTCTGCGCACCGGCATCGGCTATCTGGCTGCCATGGGCGTGATGGATGTCCGCCATGGCGTCGGCACCTTCGTCGCGGAGGGGCCTCCGGAGATCGGCAAATCTTCGCTCAGCCTGCTGGGCGCGCTGCACGGCTTCCAGTCGTGGCAGATGTTCGAGGCCCGCCGCATTCTCGAGAGCGAACTGGCCGCCCTCGCCGCGGAGCGCGGACGCGAACAGCACTTCGCCTCCATGTCAGAGGAAGTCGCGGAAATGTACGCCACCGTCGACAATCCCATGGAGTACCTGATTCACGACATCCGCTTTCACCGGGTGATTGCCCAGGCCTCCGGCAATCCCATTCTGGCGGCGCTGATGGAAACCATCACGTCGGCTCTCTACGACGAACGGCGCAAAACCGCCGAGCGCTCGCGCGATCTGAAGGAGTCCGCCGAGCTGCACCGGGAAATCTACCGCGCCATCCGCTCGCGCAATACGGCCGAGGCGCGCGCCGTCATGACGCGGCACCTGACCATGGCGCAGTCGTCGCAGAACCTGGAAAACTCCGCGAACGGGGCTCACACTCCATCGGGCAGGAAAGCGCGCAGGAGCCCGGCGGAAGCGTAAAACGGCGCCGAAGGCGGAACGATTCCGGCGCCGCATTCCGCCTTGATTTGCGGGCGAGAGCGCACAGCAGCGTCTCGCCCGCGGTTGAGATGAACAACCTTCACAACGTGCAACCCTGTTTCACCGGCCTCCGCCCGGACTGACGCCGAGGCACGACTGGCCCGTCGCCACCATCTGCGTCAGGACGCTTGAGGTGGATGCGGCATGGGTGGCGTCGCCATCATAGCTGGCGGTCAGCAGATTCGCTCCCACCGCCAGCGCGGTGGTGGAGAACGTCGCCGATCCGTTGCTGAGGGTGGCGAGGCCCACCACGCTCGTGCCCTTCTTCAGCTCCACAATACCCGTCGGCACGCCGCCACCGGATCCCCTGACGGTGATGGTAAAGGCCACCGGCTTGCAGGTCGTGGCAGGATTGGCAGACGAGGACAGGTTCACGGTTGACTCGTAGGTCGCGCGGCCGGTTCCCGTCATGGTGATGGATTGCGGACTGTCCGCGGCGTTGTCAGTGATTTTGATGGCCGCCGAGTAGCTCGCCGCCGCGGCCGGCTTAAAGGTGACCTGCACCGTGCAGGCAGCTTTAGGCGCGATGGGACCCGCGCCGCAGCCATTGGTGTAGCTGAACATGGCCGGATTGGCGCCGCCGATGCTGATGGCGGAAATGGTCAGGTCGGCATTGCCGGTGTTGGTCAGCGTGACCGGCGCCGTGGCGGACTGGGCAGGCGTTGTCGCCGGGAACGTTACCGCGCCGGGCGTGACCGTGACCAGGGCTGCTGTGCCGGTTCCGCTCAATATCACGGTGTTGGAGCTGTTCACGGTGTTATCGACGAAGACCAGCGTGCCCGACCGGGCGCCTGTCGCACCCGGCTTGAACAGAACCCCCACCTGGCACTGCTGCCCTGCGGGCAGGCTGCTTCCGGCGGTGAGCAGGCAACTCGTGGTTTTGGGGTCGATGGAAAAGTCGGTCGGATCCGCGCCGCCGAAGAAATAGCTGGTGAGGACTGCAGGGTAGTTGCCGACGTTGGATACGGTCACGATTTGTGCCGCGCTCGTGGAACCCGACGGCTCGTTCCCGAACGCCAGATTTCCATTGGGACCGAGTTTGCGGACGACCTGCGCGCCGCCTTTGGCAGCGGTGGTTCCGCTGATGATGTACACCTGCCCCTGGGAATCGACTGCCAGGCCGGTGGGGTAACTCAGTTCCGCGGCGGTGGCTTCGCCGCCATCGCCGGTATAGCCGGCAACTCCGCTTCCGGCGATGCCCGAAATGATTCCCGTGGCGTAGCTGATGCGGCGAACCTTCTGGTTCACATTGTCAGTGAAGTAGAGGTTGCCGGCGACATCGAAGGCCATCTGGCCGATGACACTGCCGATTTCGGCATTCCCCGCCTGACCGCCGCCGCCGCTGAGCCCGCAGGTTCTGCCGCCCGCGACCTTGCTGAAAGATATGATGGAATTTTCCGCGTCATAGAGCGACTGTTGCTGGATTTCGCAGTTCCCCGAGGTGGCCCACAGGGTGTAGAGGTATTCGCCGTCCGCATCTGCTACGAACGCGCTGGTCGGGCTGTCCTGATAGGGGAATGGGTCGTACAGATAAACCATGGTAGCCGGCACCGGCTGCACCGTTGCCATCACCGCGCCGTGGGTTTCCTCCGGGAAAAACAGCTGGTTGTACTGGTCCATGCTCAGCATTCCGGGATTTTCCAGCGCGGTAGCGCCCAGCGTGCACGGCGTTGAGACTGTGCAGGTGCTTCCCGTCGTCGACCCGCTGATCGTCACCACCGGGCCGTAATCGTAGATCTCATACAGAACGCCGGCGGCGGGCTCGTCGAAGTAGACCTCGCCGAAGGTGTCGACGGCGATGCCGAGCGGACTGGTGTATCCGGTGGCGAGGCTCTTGAACGTGCCGCTGGAGTCCAGGTAGCGGATGATGCCGTTGCCGGTGTCGGCGATGTACAGGGTATCGCTGCCGTCGACGGTAAGGTTCTGCGCTGCGCTCAGCAGGCCTGTATTCGACGGATAGGTGCCGGGGACGGTGGAGATGGCCGCCGGCGTGAAGCTGACGATGGGGGCATATCCATAGCCGCCCAGGCCAAGAGCCGCGGGCTCCGGCGATCCGCTGTGCGTGATGGTCAGCCTGCCCAGCCGCCGGCCCGCGCCCTGCGGCGTGAAGCGGACGAACAGGACGCAGGTGTCACCAGCCGCGAAGGAACGTCCCTCCGCGCAGCTGCCGCCTGGCTCGATGGGGAAATCTTTGGTTGACTGGATTCCGAGCAGAGTAGTCGGCGCAGCAAAACGGAGCCTGATCTCTTCCGGGCTGCCGGGCGATCCGGCGCGCGCTGACGTGAAGGCGTAGAAATTCGCCGGAGGGTTGGCAAAAGAGGCTTCGCCCTTCACCGTCACTTCGGTTGCGGGATTGCGCGAGCCTGGGTCGAGCGTGATCGTCTGTTGGGCCGCCTGGGCGCGCGCGGCACTGGTAGCGAGACAGACCGAGCACAAGAGTGCACCGGTACGGAGAACGTTCGAGAGTGAACGTATGCTCATGGTCAACTCCTTACGTGGGTTAAGGAAAAAACCTGAACGATATGTCCGTATGTCAGCGATGGAATACAGGAAACGGTGTCCTGGGCCCGTGTGCAGACAGCAATGGGAGCATGCGCGGAAGGTGGTGCGGGGGGATACAGCGGAGGGTGCAGCGCGGCCCGACCGAGTGGAAAAGAGCGTACCCCGGCCCGGTGCGGTTGTCGAGGAAAAAAAGCGTCCTGCAAGGCTCGAACGACGGTCACGCTGGGGATGAAACAGGTGTCGCGATGCCGGGATCCGGATCGTTACTCAGCACGGGAGCCTGCACCCAGGCACGCCCGGGGCGTGCAACTGCTCACGGGCCGGCGCCTGGCGCGGTTAGCCGGAGATGTGCGGCCAATAACTGAGGCACTGTGTCAAACCACGCGCGAGACCGGCCCGCAAGTCGGCGCTGTTCACCGGTTCAGCAGAGGAACTATTCGGATTCTCCGCAAGATAAGAGTCATCCCATGAGTACGCGAGAAGCGCTACCGCGCCCGCCTTACAGTAGGCTGTCATCTGGGTGGTGAGGTCGGCTCCTGTGGGCGCCACATAATTACCGTACCCGAACGCCTGGGGTACCCCGACCAGAGGCTGGATCGAACGATTCCATCCGCGATTCTCAAGGTCCCCGAACATTGCCGGCAGCAGATAGGTCATGGACCAGTCGAATTGGGAAGGGTCGTTAGGGTCGGCGCCGTCGTTGATCGCATAGGGATAGAGCGCTACCAGATCGCAGTAGCTCGGGCTGAAATTGGTGAGGGCAGTCTCGAAATACGACATCAGGGGATCCGCGGCGCTGATGTTCCTGTCGCTGAGCGGGGCAATGCGCCCGCCGAAACCGCACATCGCGGGGCGCGGGAAAAGAGCGGATGGATCGTTATTGGAAGCGACCAGCAGATCGTGCATTTTCTGCAGCAGGGCGCTTACGTCGCCCCCGGGGTAATCGTCGAGAAACCAATATGCGATCACATTGCTGTTGCCTTCCTGAGCGGCAAGGTGGGACTGGAACTGGGAAAGGATCCAGGTCGAAGTGGAATCGCTAATTTGGCACGATGCGGATTGTCCGGCGAAGTAGCCAGCGCATCCATACTCTTCGATGAGGGACCATGGGTAGGGGTCGATCAGGCTCACGTTGTTGTTCGCCATGTCGGATTCCATCGAATTACCGACGCCGGCTTTGAGGAGCATGGTGAGGCCGTCGGCAGCCATCTCGGTCACGTCCTGGGCGGTCTGGGCGTCGTACGATCCAACCCTGCCCGAAACATGAGGCCACAGTGCGAAAACGGCCGCAGTGGCCGGCTGTGCAGGCGCAGAGTTCTGCAGCGCAGGAGGGGAAACGCCGCACGCAATCACGACCATACATAGTCCAAGCGCAAGGACACCGATGCCTTGTTTCGACACCCATTTCTCCAATCAGCGGGACTCAGGGTCCTCGCTGACCGGAGAGCAGGCACTGCATTGGCCAGCTTGGTTCTGTATTCAGTTAAAGTTCTCTAACCATCAGTTCAATTCACTGGTGAGGATCGAAGACCATCCAGGCTGAACCGGTCTCATATCCCCAGTGCACTCGAAGGCGCTGCGGATAAGACCCGCCGCGGAAGCGGGGCTCAGGCTCCTCGCCGAAGCCCCGGCCCTGTACAGGAGACCAGTTCCTGGGTCACGTGGGCCCAATCCGATCTCGTCACTCCCGAGGGCGTCTGAATTGAGGTGCGACGGAATGGGCTGCTGGCTGAGACCTGTCTGTTGCATGGGCCGGGGAAGAAATATGGCATGACGACCGGCGATGTGGCGACGGAGGCGAGACGATCACAGTCAGGAAGAGCGGCGTGCAGATGGGCCAGGGACGATACGATTGCAGGCGGGCAGCCGGGGTTTTGGTTCAACCGGGGCAAGAGCGGCGGCTACGAGATCACCCGCATTCGGGTGACAATGGCGCGTCGGGCCGTGAGGTCAATGCTGCCGGCAGACAGGAGGCATCTGCGCGTCCGCAGCCTCGGAGATGCCGGCGTTTCGCAGCAAGGCCTCCATTTTCCCGTAGACAGCATTGGTCCAGCCGAAGCCGACAACGTTCTGGCGATAGCCCGCGGCGACCTGAAATTCCGACGACCCGGTGACCACATTGAATTTTTCGCGGATGGTGTGGTCGCAGGCGAAACTGTCGCGGATGGTTGCCATGAATTCCTGAGAAACGCGGGTCGCGTCCTCGAGATCGCCCGTGGTTCGCATTCCGTCGATCGCGATCCAGGTAGCCGGTGCCCAGCCATACGGCAAATCCCATTGCACGCCTGAGTCCGTGGTGCTCATGGCGAGTCCGCCCTTGTGTTCGAACAGGCTTAGATTTGCTTCCACGCGCCGTGCCTGCTCCGCGCTCGCGGCGCCGGCCCACAGCGGATAGAACGTGGTCAGATAGTTGTAACTCGACTGCCTCGCGGCGACGAAATCGTAGTCGAAATACATGCCCTTCTGCGCATTCCACAAATAGCGGTCCATGGCCGCGCGCCGCGCCTGGGCTGCCTGGTTCCATTTCTCTTCATCGCCGGGCTTTCCGAGCCGGCCGGCCATCCACGCCAGATCGAGCTCATATTTGTAAAGCAGAGCGTTCAGGCACACCGGAGCGTAGTGGTGCGCGGATCCATTGAATACGCCGAAGCGGAAACTCGGATCGAAGCCGGACTCGCGCATGGTGCGGTCGCCCTTGTAAAAATCTTTGGTCAGCCAGTGCACGCCATTGTGCGCGCGCGCGCAAACGGCCGAGAGGCCGGGGTCGCAACTGATCGCCGCGAGCTTTTCACGATCGCCGGGGCCGGGATTTTCGGGGCCATCGATCAGGTAATCCGTGTGCACGCCGGGGTGGGCGAGCAGCCACGCGATGACGTTCTGATAGTAGGTGTCGTCATCGGCCATCTCGGCCACCGGACCTTCGCCGAAATCGAAGTAGCGCGCGAGGCCGGTATCTCCTGCGCGATGCGGCTGGCTTATCCACAGCGCGTGATCGCGCACCGCGTATCCATAAGCGTGCTCCAGCCAGGCGCGCGCATCCTGGTTCCTGCCGGCCGCGATCTCCGCCGCCCAGACGTCGCGAATCTCCGACGATAAGAAGGGCGGCTGCGACCGAGTGAGATAGTAGGTCCGATTCGCATTCAGCACGCCGCCGTAGTTGGCAATCTCGAAGAAGAAGTTCTCCACCATGCCGCGCGCCATGTCCACGCGCCCGCTTTGCAGCAGACCCAGCACGATGAAGTAGCTGTCCCACCCATACATCTCGTTGAAGCGCCCGCCGGGGACAACATAGGGATAGGGCAGGTATAAAAGTCCCTGCGCGGGCAACCGGATATTCTCGCCCAGCCTGTCGATTTTCACCGGCAGGCGCTCCACGCGCACTTTGCATCTTTTCTCCAGAGGCGCGACATCCGGCGGTTCGGCAAAATCCCGCGGCAGCCAGAGAACCAGTTCCGTTGTAACTTTAGGATCGGCCAGGGTTGCGCAATCGAGCATCGAGCGCCGCAGCGTGCTCCATGCATGGTCGATGTAAGCATCGATGGCCGCCGCGGACGATGGCGGGGCGGCTGGTTGTCCCTGTTGCGGCCACGCCTCGATCTGAACCAGGGTGAGCAGCAGAGCCAGCGCGGCTCCCAGGACTGCCGTCATGCGGCTCGAAGAAGAGACAACACCTTTCATATTCAGCTCCACCCTTCGCGTACTGCATCATACGCAATCCGGCGGCTCCAATGCAGGCCGTGACACGGACAGATTTTTTTGGCGGGATCTTCCCATCGCGCCTTCCGGCCGCGGTGTCCTGTGGTTTCGTTTACGGCAATTCCTGAGTTCCTGTGGCCTTTCGGATGCAGCGCAAGGCCGCCGCTCCCTGAGGGTCGCGTCGACTTGAGTCGAGCGGCTTCGGGATACGCCGACTCAGGAATTGCGACAGGGAAGCGCGCGAATCCGTTGCGCTGTTCAGACTCATTGCGGAGGGAGCTGCGCCAGATTTGCGCGGGCCTGCGCGTCGCCGGGCTCAAGCTGCAGCGCATGCTGAAAATCGAGCCGCGCTGCGTCCGGCTTACCGATGCGCGCTTCCAGGACACCCAGGCTGTTCCAGCCATCCGCGTCCCGCGGCTGCAACCGCAGAGCCTCATTCTGTTCGTCAATCGCCTCCCGCAACTGGCCGGTCTCGGCCAGCAGCTGGGAGAGCAGGGCGTGCAGGTCTGCGCTGTCGGGTGCGAGAAGCTCAGCTTCACGCAGCTGAACCAGCGCGTCGGCGGATCGTCCGGACTGTGCCAGGGCCATGGCAAGCCGCTCGCGGGTGTCGATATCGTTCGGGTTCTGTTTCGATGCCGCGAGAAGGAAATCGATGGCATCCCCAGGACGGCCGGCTGCGATCGCCATTTCCCCCAGATGATAGAGGGCGGTGAAATTCTGCGGGTCCAGAGTCAGCGCACTCTGGAATTCGCCCGCGGCTTCCGCGTCACGGCCCTCACCGGCCAGCGCGACTCCCAGCCCGCTGCGGGCAGCCGCATCGGCTGGACACCGGGCCAGCATTTCGCGGAACTGATGTTCCGCCTCGTCAAAAACAGCGTGTTTCAGCTCGATGCTACCCAGATTGAAGCGTGCGTCGCAGTTGCCGGAGTCAGCTGCAATGGCCTGGCGAAATGCCTCTTTGGCGCCTGCGGCGTCGCCGGCCTTGTCCAGCGCGGCCCCCATGCTGTTGAGCGTGCGCGAGTCGCCCGGATCTGCACGCAGCAGTTTGCGATAGGCGGCCGCGGCTTCGCTGTACCTTCCCAAGCCCGCCTCCGCAGAGGCGAGGTCGTACAGCGCTATGGAGTCACCGGGCTCCCTGCTCAGGCGATGTTCCATCCATGCCTGCTCCAGGAGCAGACGCGGATCGGGACTTCCTTTTGGAACGTTAACCGGTAAAACCTGGACCCAGAGATGCGCCATTTCGTCGACGGAGCGATTGCCTGCGCGCACACGAATCGGCGGCGAGTTTGGATTGTGGACGTTCGCATCCGAGTTGTCATATGCGTAGTGCATGTGCAGGACAGACCCACGCGGCAGAAATACTGGATTGCGGTAGCGATAGACAGACTGGCGATCGATATCCCAGTTGGGAATGCGGATGAGCCACTTCTTTTGTCCGTTCGGGAGGATCGCCCAGCCTTCGAGCACGTGGCCCAGGTAGTGAGCATGGGGGTAGATGCCCAGGACCTCCACGTCGATGGGAAGGGTTAGCTCGTCGTGCACGACAAAATTGCGATCGCCCGCCGGGATGTCGAGGTCCCGGTCGTCGTCAAGCTGCAGCAGCATGGGGTGGCGGGTGGCCGGTTTGTCGGCGAAATAGAGGCCAATCTGCGCATCGATGGTTTCCGATTTGCCGCTCGGTTTCAGGTGCATGTTGAGAATGAGGTCGTTGCCGGGATCGAGCCGCCATGTCATCCCCGGCGGTTCCACCAGCAGCGGCGTGTCCGGCTTCCAGAAAAGAAAATGACTGTCCGGGTCGAAAGTGTTGCCCGCATCCAGTTCCAGTTCCATGCCGGGCACTCCATCCTTCCATTCACCTGGGTGCTGGCGCCGGAAAGATGCGGTGCGATCGATGAGAACGTTGGCGTGATGCACCACCTGGGGCGTTCCCGGCAGGATTTCCATGGCGCGAATGTAATGGGTTTGGGCAAGCGGGTAGGGAAGGATGAAGTTGCGAAAAACGTCGCTGCCGGAAGCCTTCAGAGTCCAGGGGCGCTCGATGGATAGGATCAGATCGGGCTTGCCCATCTGCCAGGTGGCGTCGTAATGGGGCGGGGGCGGAGTCTCCGCGGGATTGCCCTCGGGCATTCCCGACTCCACCCATTTTTTTATGAGCGCGAGATCCTCGTCGTTCAGGCGGCGTGCATCCGCAAAATCTCCGTAGCCGGGCGCAGGGAGCCATGGCGGCATGTAGCGCGACTGGGTGACCTCGAGGATTTGCCGTCCGCGACGGCGGGCGTCGGAATAAGCGAGGAGGCTGAAGGGTCCTGCGCCCCCGGGGTGATGACACGCGGCGCAGTTACGATAGACAAGGGGCGCGATTTGCCGGCTCCAGGTCACGGGTGTCTCCGCGGCGTGAACGGGCGGATGAGTGTACAGGGGGGTCACAACCGCGACTGCGGCGACCGCCACCACACAAAAGCCCAGGAGTCTCATCGTTCATCGAGCCGCACAATGGAGCAGCCGACGGGCGGACCGCCTGGCTCCGGAACCGAGCGGTTCGCAATCAGCGCTCGGATCGCATCCTCGAGATCATGCCTTGTTGCCGACGGACGTTCCTGTCCCAGAGCAAGATAGCGGTTGTCGATCCGCCCCCGGTAGACTTCGCGCAGTCCTCCTCCGGCAGGAATAAACACCGCGACCTCCGGCGTAATCGTCGCCCGAGCCATCGTGGTGAGCCGCTGTTGCGTGTCCAGCACAGCATCGGCGTGGATACCGAACTGCTCCTGGTGGCGGCGAACCACCTCAGCGGTGTCTTCCGGGTTGGGGTAAACCCACCAGAAGCGAACACCGCTGGGAGAGAATTCGCGATCCAGGCGTTCGATTTCGGGAATGTAGCGATTGGAAATGGGGCAATCCGACGCGGAAAAGAACAGCACGACCGCCCGTGACCCCGGAGGCGCGAGTTGATCGACAGGCCGGCCATCGAGGTCCACGCCAAAAGGCTTGTCGGCGCCCGTAGCCTTCGATCCACAGCAAAGGAACAGCCCACACAGCAGCACAATGCTTGCGCGCGGCACCATAAGCAGCAACGGTAGCACGCGCAGCGAGCCCGACGGAATACCTGAACCACTAAATCGATTCATCTTGAGTTAGTCCTGGGAGGTGCGGATGTTAGGCGCTGTGCTGCCTCGAGAATTCGCGTAGCCGCAATGCGCAATCGATTGTTTTCCTCTTGACAAGCCACCAGGCATCCGCCTAAAGTCACTGGCTCAGTAGAGAAGTGTTGCCGAGTCGTGCGGCTATTCCCAGTTAAGCGGCGCTTGTCTCTCGCCGCCAGCCGCGATCCGAAACGCAAGGCACATTCGCAGCGACTGTACACGCAAATTATCCTCGCGGACACCGGAACTGCACCGAAAGGGCCGCACCTACCTCCACGGGAAGAGCAGTTTCGCCGGGAAAATCGATGTCATACTTCCTGACCGGCGTGCGGGATTGGGAGCTTTAGCTCCTGGAAGATCTTTTGGGAGGCAAGCATGAAAATCTCCAGGCTGATTCTGGCCTGCGCTGCGGTCGTGGCGCTCAGTTTTTCGTCCACCGCACACGCGCAAGCGGTCTACGGCTCGATCGTCGGGACGGTAACCGACAACACAGGCGCCGTCGTTCCCAACGCCACGATCACCGTCTCGGACATATCGAAAGGCACCTCGGTTTCAGTCAAGTCGAATGCATCGGGCGAATACCTTGTTGAGCACCTGATTCCCGATACCTACAACGTGAAGGTAGAGGCCCAGGGATTTGCAACCTTCGAGGCGACGGGCGTTCTGGTGCAGGCCGACACATCTCCGAAAATCGATGCCGCACTCAAGATCGGCGCCGCCACCCAGACGGTGAATGTGAGCGCGGATACCATTCCGGAACTGAACACCGACCGCGCCGATGTGGCCACCGAATTTACCACCAAGGAGGTCGAGGACCTTCCCATTCCCGATCGCAATTTTGCGAATCTTCAATTGCTGCTGCCCGGAGCGCAATCGCTGAGCTGGAATCACGCGGCCGATGAGAATCCGCAGGCCAGCAAACAGATCCAGGTGGATGGGCAGGCCTTCGGTGGTGTGGCCTATCAGCTTGACGGGACTGACAACCAGGACCCCATCCTCGGGATTATCGTCATCAATCCGCCGCTGGATGCACTCTCGGAAACCAAGATCACCACCCAGAATTTCGACGCTGAATTCGGCAAGGCCGTCTCCTCGTTTATTTCAGCGCAGACGAAGTCGGGATCCAATCATTTCCACGGCAGTGCATTCGACTATCGTGAGAGCAGCGCGAACCTTGGCCGCGATCCCTATACCCAGTTCCCAGGCACCACTTTCCCGCCCGGATTGAAAAGCCAGTTCGGTGGATCGGTTGGCGGTCCGATCTTCAAAGACCATCTGTTCTTCTTCGGCGACTACCAGGGCGTTCGGCAGAAAGTGGGCACGGCGGCAACCGCGACTGTTCCCACCGCGCACCTGATCTCGACGTGCCTGGGGCAGGCGACGGCGAGTAACGGGATTGCGGGCTGCGATTTCAGTGAGTATGCAACATCTGCCGGCCAGCCCCAGCTGATCTACCAGCAGACGTCGGGTGGCTCGGTGCCGTATCCGGGCAATGTGATCCCCACAGCTCAGTTATCGTCGCAGGCGCTGGCCCTGCTGAAGCTGCTGCAGCCTTACGCTCCCAATAAGGGGGGAGCTGGCGCTGTGATGGACAACTATGCCGCCAGCGGCACCGGCCTCTTCAACAACAACCAGTGGGACGTCCGCGTGGATGACACCCTGTCCCAAAGCATGCATGCATTCGGGCGATTCAGCCGTTTCACCGATGTGCTCTCCGGCACCACCATGTTCGGGGATGCGGGAGGACCCGGCTTTGGCATCGGAGGTTACGGAGGCGTTTCCCAGGGAGCCGACGACAGCCTGGCGGCGGGCATGGATATTACTGTGGGTCCTACGCTGCTGACCGACTTCCGGCTGGGCTACTACCGCTATAACGTCATCGACCACAAATACGACCAGACAACCGAATTTGCCACCCAACTCGGCATACCCGGCATGAACATTCCAGGCAACGCCTTCACCAGCGGCGCGCCTGGGTTCAACATCGCAGATGCAAACATATTCGCGCCTAACGGCCCCAGCAACCCGACCGGCGGTGGCGCTCAGTACGGATCGGGACTGAATATCACCCGCTGCAATTGTCCGCTGACGGAACGCGAGGATCAGTTCCAGGTTGTGAACAACTGGACGAAGATCATCGGGAATCACGCCTACAAGTTCGGCGTCGATCTCCGCTACGCACGCAACCTGCGCGTACCCAGCGACTCCGACCGCACCGGGCTGCTGAACTTCGCTCCCGGACCGACTTCCAACGGGGGCAGCTCGGGCGGCCTGGGCATGGCCAGCTTTGTGCTCGGCAACGTGTCCAGCTTCAACCGTTACGTGAGCGTTTCCACCAACGCCAAGGAATTCCAGAAGCGCGACTTCTTCTATGCGCAGGATACCTGGCGTCCCCGCCCGTCGCTGACCATCAACTACGGACTGCGGTACGAGCTGTATTCCCCTGAGTCCGTGAACGGCAAAGGCAACGGCGCCCTGATGGAACTCAATGGCGGGTCGGCTGGCTACCAGACCGATGGCTATTTGCGGGTCGCAGGCTATGGCAACGTTCCCAGCGACATGGGGTGGGGCGCCGCTACCAACGCCTGGAATCCCCGCATCGGAGTCGCCTGGTCTCCGGATCAGAAGACAGTGGTGCGCGCCGGTTACGGGCGCAGCTTTGACCTCGGCGTGTTCGGATCGATCTTCGGTCACGTGGTAACGCAGAACCTGCCGGTTCTCGCCAACCAGTCGGTCAGCGCGCCTACAACCACGAGCGCGGCCTTTACTCTCGCGACGGGTCCGCCGGCCAATGTATTTCCCGCCGTGCCTTCCAACGGATTGCTGCCGGCCCCCGGCTTTAACGTGAGCCCTAAAGCTCGGCCCAACACCCTGCGGCTGCCCACCCTCGACGCGTGGAATCTCAGCGTGCAGCGCGCTCTGACACCGACGCTCTCGATTACGGTCGCCTACGTGGGAAACAAGGGAACGCACACGCTGAGCGCGGGCGACGGCAACAACACCAATCCCAATGAGGAGGGCATGTTCCTGCCATCGGTCTACAGCGTGAACGGCTCGGCGCTGCACTACGACCCGAGCGTCGCCGGCGGCGCGATTGCGGCGAATGGCGGAACATCGACCTCAAACTTCCTTTCCCGCTTCTACGGGGGCGGACTGACCGCCTGTACGAATGGCAGTTATGAAGCTCAGCTGATGGCGCTGAACGAGCCTTTCGTCGCACCCGGGATGTGCGGATGGACGCAGGGCATCAGCTACTACGGCGACGACCAGAACACCAATTTCAACGCGCTGCAGGTGACCCTGGCCAAGCAATATACGCGTGGCCTGTCCTTCAACGTCCAGTATGCATGGCAGCGCTCCTTCAACTTCAACAGCGGCTTCTACACCTGGGATAAGGCCGCGACCTACGGACCGGACGACTGGCTCCGCACCCAGCAACTGGTGATCTACGGTATATATCAGCTGCCGTTCGGCCGCGGCCAGATGCTTGCCGGCAATGCTCCACGCTGGGAGGACGAGGTCATCGGAGGGTGGCAATTCAGTCCCGTCCTGAACTGGTCGAATGGTTTGCCTTTCACTCTGAATGTCGGCGGCGGATGCGGCGCTTCGGTTCCGGGCAGCGCGCCCTGTTACCCGGTGGGCAGAAGGGGTGCTCTCCATACCAGCTTGTCCGGGTTTGATGCAGTCAGTCACACTCGGACCTTCTGGCAAACGCCTGCCGCCGGGACATTCACGGAAGCGGGTCTCGACAAGTTCGGAAATATCGGAAGAAACAGCTTCTATGGGCCGGGCTACTTTAATGGAGACCTTTCACTCCAGAAGAATTTCCCCATCCATGAGAGCATTCTGGCGCAGTTCCGGATCGATGCGTTCAACGGATTCAACCACATCAATCCCGGCACTCCGTCCACCACACTCACGAATGCACCGGGGACGATCACCGGCGAGCCGGCGCTCGGCATTTACACCAATCCGCGCCAGCTGCAGTTCTCCGGACGCGTGCAGTTCTAACCGCCTCTTGTCGGAGGGGAGCAATGCTCCCCTCCGTACATCCCGCAGGAGTACACTTCCCGCATCATGTCACGGGCTTCCTGGCTCTCTGTCCTTACCCTGGTTGCCACGGCAACCTGCTCGCCGGGACAGACTGACGCCGCTGCCCCTGCGCCGTCGGTTGCATCCGTGCGTTCCCTCATGGCTCAGGGGAAGCTGGACGACGCTCGGCGCGAACTCGATACGCTGGCCAGTGCGAACCCGGAACCAGCCGGCGTAGAGCGATTGCGCGGCATCGTGGAGTACGAGAACAATCGCATGGCGGAGGCCGCGGCGTCGTTCGCGCGGGCCATCGCCCAGGACCCATCCGACCTCGAGTCCACGCAGATGCGCGGCGTGGCGCTGTACCGGATGGGCAAACCGCAAGAGGCGATTCCTCTGCTGGAGAAGGCTCACGCAGCCGGACGGATTGCCAACGCCGATCCCAATTACGTGCTGGGGCTTTGTTATATCGATGCGAAGCGTTACGACGATGCGCGCCATGCTTTCGCGGCACAGTACGATTTCGCCCCGGATTCCGCGGCGGCGTGGCTGGTGACCGCGCGCATGCTCTTTCGCCAGGAACTGACGGCGCCCGCCGCGGCAGCCGCTCAACAGGCCGTGCAGCTCGATTCTCGCCTGCCGCTCGCGCATCGTCTGCTAGGCGAGATCGATCTGGCCAACGGCGATGTCTCCGGCGCCCTGGTCGAACTGGGGAAAGAAATCAAAGTGAACCCGCTGGACGGCGAGACCTACGACCGCATGGGGGACGCCTACCTGCGCGGCGGTCAATTCGCCAGTGCCCAACAGGTCCTCGATCGCGCCGTGCTGCTGGAACCGAACGCCAGCGGTCCCTATATTCTGCTGGGCAAGGCGCTGCTGGAAGAGAATGACCCGGTTACCGCCATGATGTATCTGGAACGGGCGGTGAAGATGGACCCGTCGAATTCCATGGCCCACATGTTGCTGGGCCGGGCATTCGCGGCCAGTGGACGCAAAGAGGACGCGGAGCGGGAATTTCAGGTTCTGCAGAAATTGCAGGGGGCGGCCGTTCCCGCATCCTCCAATCCGTAGCAGGGCGACAGGAGATGGACTCGAAGTCAATACGGCGTTGCCTGGCGCTGGCGGCTTGTTTGCTGGCCGAACCGGTGTTGTGCGGGGCACAGCAAACCGCGATGCAGCAAGCCGATCAGGCCTTTCGCGCGGGCACGGACGCGTATACGCGAGGCGATCTGAATACGGCGCGCACTGAGTTTGGTCTGGCCGTTCAACTGGCGCCCGGGATTGAAGAGGGGCACGGCGCGCTGGGGGTTGTGCTCTATGCCCTGGGCCAGTATCCGCAGGCCATCGCGGAGCTGGAAACCGCCCTCCAGCTGAACCCCGGCGACCGCAATGCGGAGGAAAATCTGGCCGAGGCTTACAGCCAGATCGGATCCCCGGACAAAGCGATTCCGCTGTTCGAGGCAATGGACCGCGCATCTCCGCTCCGCGCCGATTTACTGGCCGTCTGGGCGCGGGACCTGGCTGCTGTGCCCGACACCGCGGGCGCCATCGGGATCATGGGGAGGGCGGTCGCGTCCGATCCGCAGAATGTCATCCTGCTTGACCAGCTGGGATCGCTCTACGCGCAGGCCGGCCGCTGGACGGATGCGGAAACAACCCTGGGCGAAGCGCTTCAGATCGACCCCGGGATGGCTTCAGCGCATCTGCACCTGGCGGCAGTGCTGAGCCACGAACAGCGGATGGACCGCGCTGCGGCGGAGTTCACCCTCGCGGCGCAGCTCGATCCTCACAACGCTTCCGTCGAGTTCGAGTGGGGGAACGCGCTCGAAGCGGCCAACGACGACGAGCACGCCATTCCGCATTTCCAGCAGGCGATTGCACTCGATCCGAACCTGCTCGACGCGGACTATCAGCTGGCGCTGGCCCTGCAGCGCTCGGGCAAAGAGACCGATGCGATTCCTCTCTTTCAAAAGGTGGTCGACGCGCGCCCGCAGCAGGCCGAACCCCTCACCAACCTGGGACTGGCGCTGGTGCAGACCGGTCGGGCGAAAGAGGCTGTCCCTCTTTACCTGCGGGCGGCCGCGCTCACGCCCGAGAGCCCCACGGTTCATCAGGATCTCGGCGTCGCCTATCTGCAGGAGAACGACGTGGACGACGCGGTCCGCGAATTTCAAACCGGCCTGAAGTTCGCTCCCGAGGACGCTCACCTGCACTACGATCTGGGGCTGGCCTTCAAGCTGAAAGACGATCTGCCGGACGCGATTGCCGAGCTGGAATCCGCGCTCCGCCTCGATCCGGAATCGCCCGATGCGCCGTATACGCTGGGTATCCTTTATATGCAGGATGGCCGGTTCGACGATGCGGTACGGAATTTTCGCGAGGCGCTGGAGCGTCGTCCGCAAAATGGCGACGGATGGGCGGTTCTGGGCAGCGTCTACCGCCAGCAGGGCAAGTATGACGACGCAGCGGCGGCTTTACGGAAGGCTATCGAACTGCTGCCCGACCAGCCTGGTCCTCACATCACCCTGGCCAGCGTTCTGCAGGAACAGGGGAGGCAGGACGAAGCGATGGCGGAACGCAAAAAGGCCGCGGATCTGACGCGGGTTGCGGTGAATCGCCAGCGCGCTGTATTTGACACCAATGCCGGCAATGCCCTGCTCGCTAAGGGCGCTATTGCCGATGCCATCTCGCGGTACCAGGAGGCGATTGGCAGCGACCCAAACTATGCGGATGCCCACCTGCAGCTGAGCGCGGCGCTGGCCGAGCAGGGCCGCACCGCCGAAGCCGCCGCGGAACGGCAGAAGGCCGAGGCGCTCACTGCAAAAAAACCTTAGAGGCTGTTATTAACTTTCCCACGACCGGCGCTGGGAGCCCATTTTTCTCAGTTCGAGGAACAAGGAGCGACGCATACCGGGAGTCTGCGAGCGACGAGCGACGATCAAATGAGGAAAATGGACCCCAGCCCTGCGGGTTGCGGGGAAAATCGGGCCATACTTCATTCTCGCCCTCGACAGTGGGCCCGCCACAGCCTTCGGGCTCGGCTTCGTCTGGCCCGATTTTCCCTCGCAACGCCGGCCGCGCGAAAGTTAATAACAGCCTCTAGCATGGCTGTGTTAGTTTTCTCACGATGAATCGCCGGCAATTTTTGGGATCGCTCAGCCGCAGCGCGCTCGTCCTGCCCTTTGCGGATGTGCTGCGGCTGGCCACGCCTCCATGGAAGCGCGATGCGCCGATGGCCGCGCAGCAGGCGCCGGCGGGCAAGCCCGGCGCGCAGCAGTCGTACAGCGCAAAGCCCATGCCCCCGCCGCCCGGACCGGTCTCGCCAATTGCCGGAACTCCCCTCGGGGTGCAATTTGTCGATGTCGCCACACAGAGCGGATTGAACGCGAAGACGATCTTCGGCGGCGAGGGAACGAATAAATATCTGCTGGAAACCACCGGCTGCGGGGTCGCCTTCTACGACTACGATCAGGACGGATGGCTCGACATCTTCCTGGTGAACGGCTGGCGCCTGGAGGGATTTGCGAAGGGCGCCGAGCCGACTTGTCACCTGTTCCGCAACAACCGCGACGGAACCTTCACCGACGTCACCGCAAAATCCGGCCTGGGTCGCAGCGGATGGGGCCAGGCCTGCTGCGTAGGCGATTACGATAACGATGGCTGGGACGATCTGTTTGTCAGCTATTACGGGCAGAACGTGCTGTTTCGCAACAACGGCGACGGAACCTTTACCGACGTAACGGCGAAGGCGGGGCTCGTGCAACCCACGACGCGATGGAATTCCGGCTGCGCGTTTCTCGACTACGACCGCGACGGCCATCTGGACCTTTATGTCAGCAACTACATCGACTTCGATCTGAGAACGGCGCCCCTGCCGGAGTCCGGCCCATGCCTGTACAAAGGCATCCTGGTGGCCTGCGGTCCTCCGGGACTGGCTCCGGGGAAGAACATTCTCTATCACAACAACGGCAATGGAACGTTTACCGATGTTTCCCAGAAGGCCGGGATGTGGAATACCTACGGCAACTATGCGCTGGGCGTAGCCGTCGCCGATTTCGATAATGACGGCTGGCCGGATATCTACGTCGCCAACGACTCCACGGCAGCCACGCTCTATCAGAACCAGAAGGACGGCACGTTTCGCGACGTCGCCATTGAAGCCGGCGTTGCTTTCTCGCCCGATGGCGGGCCGCAGGCCGGCATGGGCGTGACGGTGGGCGACTACAATCGCGACGGCTGGCTGGATATCGCCAAGACAAATTTCGCCGGCGACACCGATTCGCTTTATGCCGGCCTCGGGGCGGGTAACTTTGAAGACCGAACTTACCAATCCGGGCTGGGCGTCAACACCCGCTATCTGGGCTGGGGCATCGGCTTTCTCGATATGGACAACGACGCGTGGCTCGACCTTTTTGTCGCCAACGGCCATGTCTATCCGGAAGTGAGCACCGTCAAGACGGAGGCTCCGTACGCCGAGCACAAGTACCTCTACCGCAACCTGCGCAATGGACGCTTTGAAGACGTAAGCGCCGAGGGCGGGCCCGGCATTACCGCTGCCGTTCCGGCGCGCGGCTGCGCTTTTGGCGACTACGACAACGATGGCGATATCGATGTCGTGGTGAATTGCGTGAATTCCCTCCCGCAACTGCTTCGCTGCGACTCGACCTGGCGACGCCACTGGGTGAAGGTCAAGCTCGCCGGAGTCCGGTCCAACCGCACGGGCATTGGCGCGCGCGTGCGCGTAGTGGCAAAAACGCAGCCGGACCGGCCGGCGCCGCTGGTGTTGATCGACGAGGTGCGCAGCGGCGGCAGCTACTTTTCTCAGAGCGACCTGCGCCTCCACTTCGGGCTCGATCAGGCAAAGACAGTCGACGAGATCGAAGTCCGCTGGCCTTCCGGCCAGGTCGATACATTCAGAGATCTTCCGGCGGATCGGTTATACCTCGTGGAGGAGGGTGCAAGAGAACCGAAGGCGTATCTGCTGCCTGAGATGAGGCGGGCCTGAGGTGCGTCGGCGTTGGGCTGCCCTGCTCACAGCCTGCTGGATGGCGGCCGGCGTTCTCGCCTATGCCGGCGTTCGTCCCGAATCTTCCGCGCCGCCGCCGGATCCTGATGCGGTCTGCGCCGCCTGCCACCGGCAGATTTACGATTCGTGGAAGCGCACACCCATGGCGCACGCCTCCGGGCCCGCCGCCGAGGGGTTCATGGCGGCCGATTTCACCCACGCCGCCTCCGGGGTGCACTACCGGACGATTCTCGATCAGGGCCAGGTGTGGCTTTCCTGGGAACGGCCCAACGCCGCTCCGGATCGCGCGCTGAAAGGGAAAGTGTTGCTTCGCTACTATCTCGGATCGGGCCGGCGCGGCCGCACCTGGATCTTCGAGCGCGAGGGCTACTGGTACGAAATTCCCATTAACTGGTATGCGAAAAAACAGCTCTGGGACATGACGCCCAATTTCCTCGACGCGCGCGAGATGCCTTTGACTCTGCCTGTCGATCCCGGCTGCCTGCATTGCCACGCCAGCAACGTGCAGGCGTCGCTGCCCGATGCACGCAACCACTTCCAGGGACTTCCGTTTCCGCGTGGAGGCATTTCCTGCGCGTCGTGCCATGGCGATCCGTCCCGGCACCTCGCCGAACACGGCAGGGGGCCCATCCTGAATCCCTCCAGCCTGGATCCGGTCCGCCGCGATTCCATCTGCCTCGAATGTCATCTGGAAGGAGAAGTCGCCGTCGTGAAGCGGGGACAGCAACTGGGCGCATTCCGGCCGGGTGACGATCTCTTCGACGAGGCAGTGTATTTTGAAGATGGGCGCAAGGCCGGCCCTGGGGGACGCGCCACCAGCCAGTGGGAATCGCTGCTGGAGAGCGCATGCAAGCGGGCGAGTGGCGATCGCCTCACCTGCACTACCTGCCACGATCCTCACTCTTCGCCTGCCGCGGAAGATCGTGTCGCGTTTTATCGAGGCAAGTGCCTCGCCTGCCATGCGGGCCTCGCTTCCGGCCATCATGCCGACAATCCTGACTGCACCTCCTGCCACATGCCGCGTGAGGAGACCCAGGATATCGCGCACGAGCAGGTAACCGACCACCGCATCCAGATTGTCTCGAAGCCGTTTGTCAGCCCGTTATCCGCGGACGAGCTGGTTCCAATCGGCGGTCTTCACCCCGGCGCGCGCGATGAAGGAGTGGCATGGGCGCAGCTGGCGTTGCGCGGCGACCGGGCCGCCGGCGAACGCGCGATGCGCCTGCTGCTCGAGGCCGAGACGGCCGATCCCGCACAGGCGTCCGACGCGGAGCTGCATATGGAACTCGGATTTCTGGAGCAGGTGAGCGGAAATCGGGAGCGGGCGAAAGCTGAATACCAGCAGGCGCTGCACGCCGATCCCTTCAACGAAACGGCGGCCGGGGACCTCGCCGTTCTGGATGCGCAGGCCGGCGATTTCGCTGCGGCCCTGCCGTTGTGGCAATCCGTCTTTCAGCACGACCCCGGGGCCAGCGCCGCGGGCATCGATCTCGCCATTGCGCAGTGCCGCTCCGGCGGCGCGGAAGCGGCTGCACAGACCCTGCGCCGCGTCCTGCTCTTCTCTCCGGACAACGACGCGGCCCGGCGACTGTCGCTGGCGATTGCCGCTGGCGCGCAGCCCTGCGCACATCCTTAAACTGCTACCCTGTGGCGGCTGGAGCAACTTTGCGTCTGCATCTCCTCAACGCGTGGCTGGCGGGGCTGGCTGCATGCCTGGCCCTGGCCGCGATGTGCGGCGCGCAGGAACCATCGCCGAGCCTGCGGCAGGCGGACGCCGATTATCGTGCAGGCGTGGCCGCGCTGTCCCGCAGCGACCTTCAGGCGGCGCGCGTCGATTTTGAGAATGTCGTGCGCCTGGCTCCCTCCGCGGAACAGGGTCACAGCGCTCTGGGCGGGGTTCTGGTGCGGCTGGGAGAGACGGCGGCCGGTATTCGTGAACTCGAGAAGGCCCTGGCCATGAAGCCTGGCGACACCAGTGCGCAGGAAAACCTGGCGCTCGCCTGGCAGCAAAGCGGGCAGCCGGCGCAAGCGCTCCCGTGGTTTGCGAAACTCGAAGCAGCGTCTCGCCGTGAAAAGCGTCCACTGCAGGCTGCGGTTCTTGCAGAGTACGCGCGATGCCTGGCCGCAGCCGGGCAGCCTGGCCCCGCCGTGGAGAAGATGAAGCAGGCGGCGGCGGAAGCTCCGCGTAACGGCGAGTGGCAGGACGAATTAGGCGCGATTTACGCACAGCAGCGGGACTGGATCCATGCGCAACAGGCATTCAGCGCCGCGCTGCGAATCGATCCTGGGCTGGCGATGGCTCATTTCCATCTGGGAGTGACACTCGAAGCCGAACAGCAGCCCGGCGCGCTGCAGGAGCTGAGAAGGGCGTACGATCTCGCGCCCGGCAATGCCGCGATTGCGCTGGAGCTCGGCCAGACGCTCGCAGCCGCCGGAAACGACCAGGACGCGCTCCCGGTCCTGCGCCGCGCCGTGGCGCTCAATCCCGGATCGACCGCGGCAGCCTATCAGCTCGGCCTGGTGCTGCAGCGCACGAATCAGGTGGATGAGGCCATCCCGCTGCTCGAGAAAGCCGCGGCGGATGCGGCGAATCCAGACGCTCTGACCAATCTCGGCATGGCGCTTTGCCAGGCACAGCGAGCGACGGATGCGGTTCCGCTTCTTGAGCGCGCCGTCTCGCTCGCCCCGCAAAACCCCACGGCTCACGAGAATCTTGCCGCCGCCTATATCCAGCTCAGCCGGTTCGACGATGCGGTGACTCAGCTGCGCGCCGCACTGGAGCTCACGCCGGACGCGCCCCAGTTGCATTACAACCTCGGCCTCGCTTTGAAGATGAAGGACGATGACGCCGACGCGATCCCCGAGTTCCAGAAGGCCGAGACTCTCGCCCCCTCCTCGCCCGAAGCGCCTTACGCCCTTGGCTTGCTGTATCTGCAGGCCGGCCGTTACGCCGACGCGGCGCGGGAACTGAACGCCTCGTTGCGCCTCCAGCCCGCCAATGGCGATGGATGGGCGACGCTGGGAAGCGTCTACAACCATCTTGACCAGTTGCCTGAAGCGGCAGCGGCTTTACAGGAAGCCATTCGGCAGCGGCCCGGCCAGCCCGATCCGTATCTCACCTATGCGGCCGTGCTGGTGAAACAGAATCAGCCGACGCAGGCTGCTGCGGAGCGCCGCAAAGCGGCCGATCTGATGCGCGCCAACATGAACCGGCAACGGGCCGAAGTTTCCAGCAATTCCGGCAACGATCTGCTGAAGAATGGCAAGGTCGCCGACGCCATCGTGGCGTTTCGCGACGCGCTCAGTTTCGATCCCGATTACGCCGAGGCTCATCTCGGTCTCGCCAACGCGCTTCAGCGGCAGGGCAAGGTTGGCGAGGCGGCCATTGAAAGGCAGAAAGCGAAAGCCCTGCAGACGCCGGCGCAGCAGCAGGGTCATCCGTGATCGCGCATGGGTATGTTTCCGGGCTTCCGGCGCCATGCTTTTCCGTATCCAGCGCTGCAATGGTTTTGCTATAGTGCCTCAGGCTTTTCCTGCGGCTATCTCAGATCCTGTGCTGCGTCAGAAATACGTCAACCGATAAGCGGTTTCGCCCCTGAAGCCCATGAAACTCGGCGTCCGGTACCTGCTTCCCGTGATCCTGATCCTGTCGGGCGTGTCGGGACTGCGCCTCAGCGCGTTCCAGTCCGATGAGGACCAGCGCGCCCAGGCCGTCAGCGCCCGCGCCGCCTATGCCGATAAGATTCGCGACAACTACAGTTTTTCTTTCGGGAAAGACAACATCTCGGGACCGGGGAACGCGGCAGTCGTGGGCGACGACTTTCTTCCCGCGAGCGCCTTTCCCGACGCCGCCTACTGCGGGCATTGTCATCAGGAGGCGTACCACGAATGGCGCCAGGCGCTGCACTCCAATTCCTTCCGAACGCCTTTCTATCGCGCCAGCGTCAACATCCTGATACGGACGAAGGGAATCGCGTTTGCGCGGCACTGCGATAGTTGTCACAATCCCGTCGCCGTGCTCGCGGGCGCGCTCGATCCGGGTTTCACCCTCGATCGCTCCTTCGATCGAAATGGCTTAACCTGCATGACCTGCCATTCCATCCAGAGCGTCGACAGCAAGCTGGGCAATGGAAGCTTTGTGATGGGAGTGCCCGCGGTCATGGTCGACGCCCAGGGCAATCGCCTGCCGGGCATTCCTCCCGACTCCGAAATCCTGGCTCATGTCGATCGCCATGCGAAGGCTGTCATGCAGGACTTCTATCGGACAGCTGTATTTTGCTCCGCCTGCCACAAGGCCAATCTGCCGCCGCAACTGAACGGTTATAAGTGGATTCGCGCGTTTACCACTTATGACGAGTGGCAGAACTCGAAATTCTCGCAGCAGAACCCTCTGACTTTCTACCCAGGAGACTTCAAAACCTGTCAGGATTGCCACATGAAGCGCACCCCCATCCAGCTGCCGGATTACGGCGCGAGCCAGGGCATGCTGGCTTCGCATCGATGGCTGGCGGGGAACACAGCCGTTCCCTTCTACTACAAATTCGACGAGCAACTCGATCAAACCATCGCATTTCTCAAGAGCGGCGACTATCTCAACATCGACCTGTTCGGGTTAAAGGTGGGAGACGGCGCCCTCGTGGCTCCGCTGGGTTCTGAGCCCTTCACGCTGCAGCCGGATTCCGTGGTGGAGACGTGGGTCGTTATTCAAAGCAAGGGGATCGGCCACTCTCTTCTTCCCGAAGTGCGTGACCTCTATCAGGCGTGGGTCCAGTTCAGCGTCACCGACGCTTCGGGCGCGACGATTGATGAGAGCGGCTACCTGAAACCGGACGGTATGCTCGACGAGCGCGCGCATATTTTTGATAATCGCCCGGTCGATACCAGCGGCGATTTTGTCGACAACCATAAAGTCTGGACGATTCATTCCGTGGCCTACGACAATACCATCCAGGCCGGACGATCTGTGCTGATTCGGTACCAGTTTCGAATCCCCGCGGATGCCAGGGGACCGCTGACCATAACCGCGCGAATCAACTACCGCCATCTCCGTCAGAGTTATCTGAATAATGTGTTCGGAAAAGACCATCCTGCCTATCCGGTGGTGGAGCTGGCCGAGAAATCCAGGACGGTCAACCTGGGTGTGAATCCCGTGTCGCCGCCGCTGGCCGGCGACAACCCGGACTGGATGCGCTGGAACAACCTCGGCATCGGGCTGCTCGACGAGCAGCAGTATGCCGATGCCCTGCAGGCCTTCCAGCAGGTCGTGCGCCTGATGCCGGACTATAAGGATGGGTACGTCAACCTGGGGATTACCTATCTTTCATGGGAAAAATATGCCGCGGCCCGCGCTCCTTTGGAGAAGGCGCTCGCGCTGCGCCCCGATGACCCGCGCGCTCTTTATTACATGGCGCAGGTGGAGCGCCGGGAACGGCATTCTCAGGCAGAGGTCGCCGATCTCGAAAAAGTTGTGGCGCGCTTTCCCGACTGCCGCGATGCGCGCCGGGATCTGGGTATCTCGCTGTATCAGCAACATCGCAGCGCGGAAGCCGTACAGCAGTTTCAGGCTCTTCAGGCCATCGATCCCGACGATCTTGCAGCGCACTACAATCTCGCCATCCTGTATCGCAGGATGGGCATGAAGCAGAAAGCGGCGCAGCAAGCGGAACTCTATACCATCAAGCGGGTAGACCCCTCCGCGCCCACCTATTCGCTCGACTATCTGCGTCACCACCCCGAAATCTCCAACGAAAGTGTTCCCTGGCATCTGCACACCGAGCTTCCGCAGGGAAGCGAGGCTGTCGCCCAGGCCCGGAAACCGTGAAGGGTCATTCCTTGAATCGCCGCAGGTTTATCCACTCCCTCAGCCGCACGGCATTGGTTTTGCCCTTTGCCGATATCGTCGCTCTGGCATCGCCTCCGCCGCAGCAGGCGCAGACTGCTCCTGAGAATCCCATAAAAATCGGACCGCAGGAGCGTACCTACGACGCCAGGCCTGCCCCACCGCCGCCCGGACCGAAATCGCCGATTGAAGGAACTCCTCTCGGAGTATCTTTTGTCGACGTGATTCAGCATTCCGGCCTCGACGTCGAAACCATCTACGGCGATGTAGGCGCGAACAAATATTTGCTGGAGACAACCGGCTGCGGCCTCGCTTTCTACGATTACGACAACGACGGCTGGCTCGACCTTTTCCTGGTGAATGGCTGGCGCCTGGAAGGATTCGCTCCGGGCAGCGAGCCGCACTGTCACCTCTTTAAGAACAATCGCGACGGCACCTTCACCGATGTGACCGCAGGCTCCGGTCTGGAGCATAAGACGGGGTGGGGACAGGCCTGCTGCGTGGGCGATTACGACAACGACGGCCACGACGACTTATTCGTCACGTACTACGGTCAGAATGCCCTGTATCGCAATCTTGGCGATGGCAGATTCACAAATGTTACTGAGCAGGCCGGGCTGATGCAGCCGGGTCCCAAAACCAGGTGGAACACCGGCTGCACCTTCGTCGACTACGATCGCGACGGCCACCTCGACCTGTTTGTGGCCAACTACGTCGATCTCGATCTGAAAACGGCGCCGCGCCCGCAGGATGGGCCCTGCACCTATAAAGGAATGCTGGTGGCCTGCGGTCCTCCAGGACTGCCCGGGGGCAGGAATATTCTCTACCACAACAACGGAGACGGGACGTTCACCGATGTCAGCGAAAAGGCCGGGATGTGGACCGCAGTGGGCACCTACGGTCTGAGCGTGGCTGCGTCCGATCTGGATAACGACGGCTGGCCCGATATCTATGTCGCCAACGATTCCGCTCCCGCGACCCTCTACCTCAACCAGAAAGACGGTACCTTCCGTGACATAGCGATCGAGGCGGGCGCCGCGCTGTCGGCGGAAGCCAAACCACAGGCGGGTATGGGCGTCTCTATTGGAGACTACAATCGCGACGGCAATCTGGACGTCGTGAAAACAAATTTCGCGGGCGATACCGATTCCCTCTACACGAATCTTGGCGATGCTAACTTCGAAGACAGAACCTATCCGAGCGGGTTAGGCGTCAATACTCGCCTGTTAGGATGGGGCGTCGGATTCTTCGATATGGATAACGACGGCTGGCTCGATATCCTTATGTCGAACGGTCATGTATATCCCGAAGTCGATAAGTCCAATGCCGACCTGAAATACGCCGAGCACAAATATTTGTACCGAAACCTGCGTAACGGACGCTTTGAGGATGTTACGAATCAGGGCGGCCCGGGAATTCTGGAGAATGCTCCTGCGCGCGGCACTGCCTTCGGGGATTACGACAACGATGGCGTCATCGATGTCGCTGTCAACTGTATCAACGCTCTGCCGCAGCTGCTCCGCTGCGACTCTACCCTGAATCGCAACTGGATCAAGATCAAACTCGTGGGGGTGAAGTCGAACCGTTCCGGCATCGGGAGCCGGGTTACGGTTACGGCTACAACCGTTCCCGGCGCCGCGAAGCCCCTGGCGCAGATGGATGAACTGCGCAGTGGCGGGAGTTACTTCTCGCAAAACGATCTGCGCATGCATTTCGGGCTCGATCAGGCGAAGCAGGTGGATATGGTTGAGATACGCTGGCTCTCAGGCCAGGTGGACCAGGTGCGGAACCTCGCCGTGAATCAACTCTATGTCATCCAGGAAGGCGGGAGAATTCTGAGTTCCGGGCCTATGCCGGCGGCAAAGCGGAAGACCTGGCCCTGAACGATGCGGGCGCTCCTTTTACCAGCTCTGCTGTTTGCGTGCTGCGCTTCACCGGCGGCGTCGCAGAGCACTGCTCCTAACGCTGTCCCGCAAGCGCAGCCAGCACCGCCGGCGGCCTGTCCATGGCTCACGCAGGGTAGCGCCGCCAGGGTATTGGGCGGAGACGTATCTGTCACCGTTACTGTGACGAATCCCGACGAGGGCGCCTGCCGGTTTTCGCGAGGCAACCCGCCCACGGAATCGCTGGAGATTCTCGTCGGCGCAGCCAGCAACACCGCCTGCCCGGAGAACGGCACCGCGCTGACCGGAATCGGCAATGAGGCGGTCAGGTGCCGGCTTCCTGGCGCGCATGGCGCGATGGCGGAAATGGTGAGCGGCAGGGTGCGCGACGTCCATTTCGCCCTGATTCTCCGCGGGCATAAGCGACCGCCAAAGTCCTCGGACGAGCAGGACGATCCGCTGGAGCAGCTCGCGGAGCAGGTAGCCGGAAATCTCTTCTGAGCCATACCAGGTCTCGGGACGTCATTTCGTCCGATATGGCCAAAGCTGTCGAGCGGAGGATACGAAAGATGCTGCCGATTCCGCGCAGAATGCTGGCGCCGATATTTGCCGTGCTGCTCGCAGGCGCGCAGCAGACCGGGCACCGATCCTGGCAAATTGGGCCCTTCACGCGGCCGGCCGCCGGAAACCCCGTGATCGCTCCCAACCCCGCATCGGTGTTTCACGATCCCATCCGCGGAACCGCCGTGCACTGGGAGGCGCTGCACACGTTTAATCCCGCCGCCGTGGTGCGGAACGGCGTCGTCGATGTGCTCTATCGCGCCGAAGACGATACCGGCGCGATGCAAATCGGGATGCACACCTCGCGGCTGGGACTTGCCGAGAGCGCTGACGGGATTCACTTCACCCGCCGCGCCACGCCGGTGTTTTTCCCGGCTCGCGACACCCAGGAGTTACGTGAGTGGCCGGGCGGGGTCGAAGACCCGCGCATTGTCGAAGCTGAGGACGGCACGTATGTGCTGACTTATACACAATGGAATCGCAGGACCTATTCGGTCGGCATCGCCACCTCGCCGGATCTCGAGCACTGGACCAAACACGGCCCCGCCTTTCTCGATGCGGAAGGGGGAAAGTACGCGAACCTGAAGTATAAGTCCGCGGGTATTGTGACGGCGCTGCGCGACGGCAGGCTGATCGCGGTTCGCATTCGCGGCAGGTATTGGATGTATTGGGGCGAGGGCGCCATACATCTTGCCACCTCTCAGGATCTGATCCACTGGATGCCAGTTGAAGATGCGCGCGGCGAACCTGTCCAGGTGCTCAGGCCGCGGCCCGGCCGCTTCGACAGCAGTTTCCCGGAAACCGGCCCACCGCCAGTGCTCACCCAGCGCGGAATTGTTGTGATCTACAACGGCAAAAATGCCGCTTCCGGCGGCGATCCGCAGCTCGAGGCAAATACCTATTCCGCCGGCGAAGCATTGTTCGACGCACAGAATCCCGCGCATCTGCTGGCGCGAACGGACGATCCGGTTCTGAAACCCACTTTTCCTTACGAGAAGACCGGCCAGTACGAGGCCGGAACGACCTTTGCCGAGGGCCTGGTCTGCTTTCACCACCAGTGGCTGCTCTATTATGGATGCGCCGATTCGCTGGTGGCGGTTGCCATAGCACCAGGGCCGGGAGAAGAACTCGAGAGTCACTAGAACAGTTTCGGAATACACGCAGACTTTTTGAGGCCGGTACAGGGTGGCTTTTTCCTGATTAAAAAGCCACTTGAGCGTGTGCCTTCGGTCTACACCAATTCCGAAACTGCTATAGCGCCGGACGATAAGAGACGCGCAGTCTTTATTGCGCCGAAGGCGCATCCCATTCGCGGCAGCCGGGCGCCTCATCGCTACGGCAGGAAGACAGGAATGTAACCAGATCGTCCACTTCTTTGCCGGGCAGCACTTTTCCGAAGGGCGGCATACCATGACCGCCTCTCATAATTTGTCTCCGGATCTCGCGCGGCGTTCGACGCAGTCCCACGCTGCTCAGGTCGGGCGCGCGCTGGCCTCCGACGCCGGTAATGCTGTGGCAACGTTCGCAGCCCTGGGTATGGAACTCGAAGGCCCCGCGCTGCTGTACCGGATGATCCGAAGCCCAAAGGGCCGCGGCCAAAAGGATGAAACACCACACAAAGGCAGAGCCCGCCTGCACAACCCCTGGAAAAACCTTCCTCATGCCGAGTCGATTCTATCGGAGGGACCCCCTCGGCGCACTCGCTGCGCCGGCGCGGGAGCGTCCAGTCGCATCGCGGCAGCTTGTGCGCGCTGGCATTCGAGCCGCCGCTCCGGTTTTCTGGTGGCTGCCGGTTATTCAACGTTGAGAATCCTGACCTCCACGCTCCCCGAGTCTCGGCGCTCGGTACCGTCGGGCCGCAGCGATACCGGCAACAGCACCGGAATTTTCCTGTCGGCTGGCGACATTCGGGGGCTTTCCATGTCCGTGTGTGGACAAAACGAACATTTAAGGTTTCGCTTGACAGCATTAAGAAACAAGCAGTACTGTTTAACGCGAGTAACAGAACACATGCTGCCTGTGTGTTCTATGAGAGTCAGAGTTGGCGAGGCTTGGTTTCAGGAGGCAAAGATGTCTGGAATCCGCAGCAAAATCGGTTGGATTTTCAGGGAAGGAAGGCTGAGTTCCCGTTGGGCTGTCGGCCGCCTTGCGGCGGTGGCGATTGCGATCGGATCTCTTACCGTATGTGGGGCCGCGGCGCAGACCGCCAGCACATTCGACACCGGTACGATCACCGGCACCGTCACGGATCCATCGGGAGCAGTCATTTCGCATGCGTCGGTGAGCATCTCCAATACCGGCACAGGCAGCGTCATCAACGCGGAAACCAATACCGAGGGCATCTTCTCGGCGCCCGGCCTGCCTTTCGGCAACTATGTGGTCACGGCTTCAGCCAGTCAGTTCTCCACGACGACGACGAAGCCCTTCGCTCTCAATGTGGGCGCCACGGTGCGCGTCGATCTTAAGCTGGCCGTTGCCGCCGCAACCGAGAATGTTACGGTCACGGGAACGTCTGTCACGGTCGATACCAACAGCGCAACCGCCGGGACGACCATGAATGAGGACCAGGTGCGCAATCTGCCCACGAACGGTCGCGACGTGATGGACTTCCTCGAGATTGCTCCCGGTTCCATCAACTCCACCGGATACTTCCAGGGCAGCGTCAATGGGCAGGAAAACTTCCTGACCGGTCTCAACGTCACTCTGGACGGTCAGAATTCGACGCGTCCCGATGTGAACGGCTTCGACGAGACGGAAGGCAATGAGGCGAACCGCCTCACGCGGGCGAGTATCGACAGCATTCAGGAAATCGATTTCGCCAACAGCGGTTACAGTGCCGAGGTAGGCGATTCGCTGGGTCCGCAAATGAACATCGTCACCAAGGGCGGAACGAATCAGTTCCACGGCGAGGTGTTCGATTTTTTCCGCAACGATGCGCTGGACGCCAACGATTATTTCGCGAACACGCTGACGAATCCGAAAGTGCCGCTGCGGATGAACCAGTTCGGGGCCAATCTCGGCGGACCGTTTGTGAGGAACAAACTCTTCTTCTTCGCCAGCTATGAAGGCATCCGCCAGCACACCACGCAGATCAACGCGCTCTACGAGGTGCCCAGCGCATACGTGCGCTCGCTTTTCGTTCCCGCCATGCACCCCGTGCTCGCGCAAATGGCGCCGTTGCCCGCCGGCTGCACCTCCATCCCGGCGCCCGCTTCCTGCGCGGTTCCCGGAACTGCAGACATGACGAACGCTCAAACCACTGCCGGAGGAGCCCAGCTCGTCTTTGACCCCGCTGCCTTCTCCACTACTCTGCGCGAAGACAGCGGCGCGATTCGCGTGGATTACAACATTGGCGACAAGGATCGGATTTTTGGCCGCTTCAACATCGACAACGGGCTGACGAATCAGCAGCTCGGGTTGAATCAGGGGCAGACAACGCCGCTCGATGAGATCAATAAGTCCACGATGATCGACGAGACGCACACGTTCACGCCGACCCTGGTCAACGAGCTGAGCGTAGCGTTCCACAGCTTCTACTCGAATACGGATTCCGATACTCCGCAACCCTTCACGCAGTTTGGCGGCTTCTTCGTGAATCTCGGTTCGCTGCCTGGCGCGCCGCTCAGTTTCAACCAGATCAACCCGCAGTCGAAGTTCGAGATATTCGATAATGCGACCAAAACAGCGAGAAGCCATACCATCCGCTTCGGCGCGCACATCCAGTTGAACCGGATCAACGAGTGGCTCCGCCCCCTGCAGAGCTACTCTTTCGGCAGCTTCTCCAATCTCGAGGACGACCAGCCGTTCACCCTGGAGAAGATCGGATTCCCCGGCTTCGTGGGCGTTCGCAACTCCAACTGGGATCTGTACGCCGAGGACGACTGGCGCGTCACTCCAAAGCTCACGCTGAATGCAGGGTTGCGCACGGGCATCAACACGGCGTGGAGCTTCAGGAACAGCGTGGCGCCGAACTTCGACTTTGCCAGCCAGTCGTTTCTCCCTGCCAGCCAAACGGCCTATCAGGGGCCGACCTACGATGTGGCTCCGCGTCTCGGCCTGAACTACGATCCGTTCGGCCGTGGCAAGACGGTGATTCATGCTTACTATGGGTTGTTCTTTAATCCAATGCACTTTGGGACCAACCTGGTGAGCAACAATCCCGCCTACGAAAGCTACTCATTGAACGCTTTCGAGGTGCCGCTGGTTTATCCGATGACAAACCCGCCGCTGCCTGCGGGCACACAAAACGTGTACATCGTGCCGCGGACTATGCACGACCCGTATTCGCCGAACTGGCTGGTGGGCATTCAGCAGGAGATCCTGCGCAACACGGTTCTGACGGTCAACTACACCGGCAACGAAGATCACCGCCAGGATGCGGGCATCGATTTCGCAGCGGAGAACCTGAACCCGCCGAACTACTTCACCCAGGCCTATCCATTGTCCGGATTTGCCAATGAGTATTACGAGCCGGACGAGTTGCAATCGAACTACAACGCGCTCCAGGTGCAACTGCGCCACAACGTGGGCAAGCTCAACCTGGAAACAAATTACACCTGGTCGCACGAGATCGACGACATGGTGAACGTCTTCAACAGCTACTCCGATCCGTACAATCCGCGCGATGACTTTGGCAACGGCGACTGGGACATCCGCCACAACCTGACCGGCAGCGTGGTGTACAACTTCACGGATCTAAATGGGCACAGCGCATTTATGCGCACCGTTCTCGGCGGCTGGCAGACTTCCACCATCGTCCAGGTGCGCTCCGGCGATGCGATCAACGTGACTGACTCCGGCGGCGGCATCTTTGGTTTGTCCACGCGTCCCAACTCGACCGGCCAGCCCGTGAAGCTTTCGAACTTCTCCTGGCCGTATCACACCTATAACGTAGCCGCGTACGAAGTTCCGCCGACCTTCAACGGAACTCCTGGCGATCCTTCCACAATCGGAAACGTCGGCCGCAACAGCCTGCGCGGTCCCGGCTTCGCCCAGTGGGATTTCTCCGGGATGAAAAACTTCCCGCTCACGGAGAAAGCGAAGTTGCAATTCCGCGGTGATTTGTTCAATATTCTGAATCACCCCAACTTCGGCAATCCTGGCGTTGGAATCTGCAATTCGTTTTCGGTCTTCGGCTGCACCGTCAATACGACCTTCGGTGAGGTTGGCTCGACCATCGCCGATCAGGATGCAAGCCAGGTGGGCACGGGAACGGCGCGCCAGATTCAGCTCGCTCTGAAGATCATCTTCTAGGCGACGAGCTGTTCAGGAACGACCGCCATCGGCGGGCGGAGCATGCCATCCGCTCGCCGATGCAGAGATCCCGTTCTCTACTGGAATTCTGCGCGGCATCGCAACGCATAAGCCTGAGGCGCCCATGCACATCAGGGAATCGATCGCACTCCTCACCTCGCTCTTCGCCGTCTTCTTCCCCGCCGCGTGCGGCGGCGGCGGATCGGGAACGCAGCCGGTGACGCCGCCCACGCAGCCGCAGTCGTCCGGGTACTTTCCCTATCAGCAGGGCTGGCTCGGCGCTGACGGCGCGTATTCCATTCCCATCGGAACCGGCCAGAGCCTGTGGATTTTCGCCGACACGTTTGTCGGCCCTGCGACCGCGGCCAGCCGCACGCAGTCCAACGGATTCATCCACAATTCCATCGCCATCTCCACCTGCTCCAGCGGCAATTGCAGCTTCCAGTACTACTGGCCGGGGATGGGCACCGCGAATCAGAGCGCGGTGTTTACGGCGCCCGGCACTGACTGGTTCTGGCCCATGGATGGCTTCACGTACAACGGCACCCTCTATCTGGCGCTCATGCAGATGCACGCGCAGGGCAGCGGGGCCTTTGGATTTGCGTACAGCGGGGCGCAGCTGGCCAGCATCAGCAACTACACAGCCCCGCCCTCGCAATGGAAGATCGCCTATCAGCAGCTCAACACCGGCGGAAATGCGGTGCCCGGCATTTCCATCGTCGTGAACCAGGGACCGAACGGCAATCCCGATCCCTCCAACCCGCAGGGCGCGAATTACGCGTACTTTTTCACCGGAGTGGGCACGACGCCGTACCTCGCTCTGCTGCGCCTGCCGCTCGCGGACCTCAACAATCTCGCGCGCCCCGGCAACACCGACTGGCAATACCTGAATACGAGCGGCTCCTGGGAATCCTGGTCCGACACGGCCACCACTCTGCCCGCCGACAATGCGCCCATCGTTAATCCCGCAGCGACGGAGATGACCGTTCGCTATCACAGCTCCACAAATCAGTGGATTGCCGTTTACCCCTCCGGCCTGAAGGACTATGCGTATTACCGTCTTTCGGCTTCCATGACCGGCGGATGGGGCTCAGTGGAGACGCTGTATACCTATCCGGAGATGCAGCCCGGCAATCCGAACTACACGCCCAACGTCTTTTGTTATGCGGCCAAGGAACACGTCGAGTTCGAGACTCCCGGCCAGATCTTTTTCACGTACGCCTGCAATTCCACTGTCGAGAGCGACGTAACGAATAACATGAACCTCTATCATCCAGTCGTTGTCACGCAATCGCTGCCGAGCAGGTAGACCGGATTATCCGGCCTGTCCGCGCGCAATGCCCGCGCCAGCCGCTGCCTGAGGAGTGGAAAAACGATGAAGGGTTGCCCTCGCGCCATCGCACTGTCCGCGATGTTCCTGCTGTTCTTCTCCGCATACAGCGCCTTTGCCGCCGCGGCCGATGCCGGCTGCACGCCCAGATTCCCGCTCGAGCACGGGCAGGCTTATGGATGGCTCGGCGCCGATGCCGCCTATTCCATTCCACTGCCCGACGGGCGCGAGGTGTGGATCTTCGGCGACACGCTCTATGGCGAGCAGCGCGTTGTGAAGAACGCCATCCCGCAGATGGTTCGCAACAGCATCGGCATCTCCACCTGCGCCGACGGCCGCTGGAGCCTGCGGTATGCGATCCGCAAAGACGCAGAGGGGCATCCCGTTTCCTTCTTCCAGCCGCAGCACCCCAACACCTGGTACTGGGCGCTGGATGGCTTCGTCTCCGGCAACGATCTCTGGGTGACGCTGCTCTGCGTGCGCAATGCACCGGCCCAGACTGCGGCCATGGGGTTTGAAACATGCGGCGCCGATCTCGCTCGCATCCCCGCGCCCGGCCCCGACGCGCAGACCTGGAAGATCGACTACTTCCCGCTGGTGCCCGACGGCGCGCACGCGTATCCCTCGGCTACAGCAGTGGTCGACGGCGCGGATGCGTACATCTTCGCGCTGCGCGAGAGCGGCAGCCGGCCGCTGCTCGCCACGCGCATTCCACTGGCCGGCCTCAGCGAGCCCAGGAAGAACCTCCAGTATCTGGCAAGCGATGGCCAATGGCAGCCCGGCTTCGATCCTGCCGCAGCCCAGGAGGTGATGCACAAGGGCTCGCCCGAGCTTTCCATTCGCTACCATCCCGAACTGAAGCGCTGGCTCGCCGTCATGTTCGATCCGGATGCGTTCTCCAGCAAAATACTGCTGCGCACCGCGCCCGCGCTCACCGGCCCGTGGAGCGACGGCCAGGTAATCTACGCCGTGCCTGAAATGCAGCCCGCCACACCCGGCTACGACAAGAACACCTTCTGCTACGCTGCCAAAGAGCATCCCGAATTCGAGCACGGCGATCTGGTGTTCACCTATGTGTGCAATACATTCGATGTTCCGAAGCTGGCGACCAATCTCGGCATCTACTTTCCGCGCGTCGTGCGCATGCCCATGCCGCCGCTGTAGCGCTCGTACTCGGGGCGCGCAGGGCACAGTGAGGAGTTGCGATGGTCAGCGGCATTCGTAATCCGGTCCTGTCGGAAGAATTGTCCGGCCATCCCGGCGTACGGCTGCTCACTCTGTGCTCGCCGGCGCTCCGGCAACGCGCCGATGTGACGCTCTATCTGCCGCCCGCTGCCGCCGAACGCCGGCTGCCCCTGCTCATCCTGATGCACGGCGTTTACGGCAGCCACTGGAACTGGTGGGCGCTGGGCAATCTGCCGTCCATCGCGGGGGAGATGATCGGCGCCGGAGAGATCGCTCCTTTGGCCGTCGCCATGCCCTCCGACGGCCTGTGGAGCGACGGCTCAGGCTACGTTGCTCACAAGCACTTCGACGCTGAGTCGTGGATCATCGATGACGTGCCCGCCTGCGTGCGCGATTTCTTTCCGCAAATCCAGACGCGCAAGGTCTTTCTCGCCGGCCTCTCCATGGGTGGCTTCGGCGCTCTCCGCATCGGCGCAAAGCACGCATCGCGCGTGGCCGGCATTTCCGCGCACTCGCCCGTCACCAGCCTCGCCGATCTGAGCCAGTTTGTGCAGGACTCGCTGGAAAAGGATCTCGGCGCCGGCAAACGCGACGCGGACCTTCTCTACTGGATGCGCCGTAACCGCTTATCGCTTCCACCCATTCGCTTCGACTGCGGAAGCGAAGATTCGCTTCTGGTTAGCAATCGCGCATTGCACGCGGCTCTGCTGCGCGCGCGCATCCCGCACGATTATGAAGAGCATCCCGGCGGCCACGACTGGCCGTACTGGCAGCAGCACGTGCGCAGCACCCTGCGCTTCGTCTCCCGCCTCGCGAGCGAAGCGGTGCGGCCGGCTTAGCTGATCCGCTTCACACCGCTGTGGCTCGCGGCGTATTCCGCGCCCTGGTAGTGCAGGTTCTCGAGCCGTGCCGCGGCATCGAATTCCGCCAGCTGCGGCGTCGCTCGCATCCCGCCGTACAGCGCAGGCTCTACGCCGAAGATCGACTCGATCACGAGGTCGGTGAACGCGCCTCCGGAAATGCAACACCAGTCCTCGATATACGGCGCATCTTCTGACGCCTTGTGCGCGCCCCCCGCCAGCGCCGGCATCACGTCCTCCGTAAAATGCCCCTGACCGATCGGCCCCTGGCGTCCTGCCTTCGCCACTTCTGTCAGCCAAGGGACAATTTGTGCCGGCGACTCGCACTTATACAGCCCCTTCGCGCACATGGGAGGCCACGCCGCGTATGCGCCCAGGCAACTGTGGTCCGGGCGGATGTTCCACGTCGCGTCCGGATCGCCGGCCGACAACGCGCGCATCCACTTTTTCGACGCGAGCTGCTGGTGGAAGAACTGCGCCATCTCCGTTTTCTGCCGCGCTGTCAGGTCTTCGCTCATGTTGTCGAGCACGGCCAGAAAGTCGTAGCAGTGCCGCACTTCGTTGAAACTCCCGTCCGGCTGGCCGCAGCGCCACCACCCCTTGCCGTCCACATAGAGGAGCCGATTGATGCGTGCAGCAAGATCCTGCGCATCGGCACGCAGCGCGGCAGCCTGCGCGCCCTGACCGCGCCGCTCCAGCAACTCCGCCACAAATCGCATGCTGGCCACGTTGCCCGCATTCATCCCGGCCACTTCGTGCAGATAAGTGCTCACCACTTCCAGCAAGTTCGAAATCTCTCCGTAGTCGGCCAGCCCACTCCCCGTCTTCACCAGCTTCTTCCAGTACGTGGCGTGATCGTGCAGATGCTCGATCACGGTGCGTTCGCCGGCGGTCTTGTCGAGCCACGCGAAATCGCCTGTCACCCGCAGATAGTTCTGTGCGCAGCGCACGATCGCCATATCGTTGACGCCGTACCATGGCCCAATCGCGTCGCCGGTCACATAGTCCGTCGCCAGGTGCTGGTGCATGTCGCGCTGGAACCAGACTTCCACCAGTTGCCGCAGAGGCTGCGGGTCCAGCAGCGCGAGGCTCAGGCTGGTCAGCGCCGTGTCCCACGGAAAGCTCAGCGTGGGCAGCACGTGCCCGCTCAGCGTGAGCAGCGTTGGCCCGTAGGCGGAGTCCGGCGATCGCCGCCGCGCCGTCAGCAGCCCCTTGAATCCGTTGTGGTACAGGTCCCACAGCGTTTCGTTGTCCGTCTTCAACTGCGGCAGATGCCCGGAGAAGTCGCTGTTGCCCGGCGTAAACGCCGACCGCACCAGCCGCTCAAATGCATCCTCGTTGTCGCGATCGAGCGCTGCATAGTTCTCCTGCAATCGGTCGTGCAGACCCTCCGCATCGGCTGCGTTGCCGGCAATCGCGGCCACAAAGTGGAACTCCCGCCGCTCGCTCGGCTGCATGCGCAGCGTGAAGCGCAGCACGTTGCCGCCGCGTACTTCCTGCGCCGGTGGATGGATCCCCTGCGCGCACGCAGCAGCCGAGTGCTGCGCCGCAAACGTGATCCGCCCCTGCGCGGCACTCCACGTCGCCCGATTGTCGCCCTCGCCCGGAAGCTCGTTGAACCACGTCGTTCCCCTGTGGATGACGCCCGCGCGCAGATTGAACTCGAGCGTGACCTCGCGGCTCGCCGCCGCCGTGTTGCGCACTTCGATCGTCTCCACGGCCGCGCGCGTCTCGGCGGGCAGGAACATCGCCGTGCGGATGTGCAACTCGTCGACGGTTTGCTCCCGCACTACGCGATGCGGGAACCACTGGTACGTCACCGCCTGCGCCGGATTGTCGGAGATCGACGCGAGCCGTCCGTTCACATACAGCTCGCAGGTCGTCAGGTATCCGGGGCTCCACGGGATGCTGGGAACGCCGCAGCAGGCGTAGGGCGGAAAGGCGATGGCGCTGATGGCCGAGACCGATTTGACCGTTTGTGCATACCCCCAGTCGTTCATCGCGATGGGCAGGTTGAACAGCTCCATGAACCCGTGCGTCATCCGCACGCTCGCCAGGTCGGCCAGGCTCGGGATCGCCGGACGCAGCGTGGGCGCCAGTGCGCGCAGAGGCGGAGCGCCGGCAGCGAGCACGGCAGCCCCCGCCGAGCCTTTGAGAAAATTGCGGCGGTTCATCGAAATCGCTCCCGGAACAAAGAAATGTATGATTCGCCACAAATCATACAGCACAAAGTTACGATTACGCTGATATCGGTCAGAATGTCACGCCGCTCACCGGCAGGCCAGTCTCCGGCAGCCGCCGCCGCTGTATCGTTCGCTCCCCGGCTCAGACGCGCAGCACTTCGATGCCCAGCTTCTGGTACGGAGCGATCAGTTCGTCGGTAGCGGCGGTATCCGTAATCAGCGTGCGCAGCACGCCGGTCTCGCAGATGCGCCAGTTCGCCACCACGTTGAGCTTGGTGTGGTCCACAACCGCAATGTGGCGGCGCGCGTGCCGCACCATGGTGGCGTTCAGCTCCGCTTCGTCGGCGTTGAAACAGCTCACGCCCCACTCCGGATCGATGCCGTCGGCTCCAACGAACATGGTGTGGATGAGCATGTTCTCAAGGCTCCGGATCGCCGTTGGGCCTACCAGCGAAAACCAGTCGCCGTGCAGATGGCCGCCCGTCACGAACACGTTAATGTCCTTCCGCTTCGAGAGTTCCATCGCAATGTTGGCGGTGTTCGTCACCACGGTGATCTTGCTGTTCAGCGGCAATCCGCGAATGATCTCCGCCGTCGTCGTGCCCGGCGTGATGGCAATCGTCTCGCCCGGCAGGATGAGCGCGGCTGCGGCGCGCCCGATGCGCCGCTTCTCGTTGGCCTGCCGTTCCACCTGCGCCAGAAACGAGCGATCTTTCTTGAAGGGCTCGTAGAACAGCGGCTCAATAGAGACCGCGCCGCCGTGCGTGCGGCGCAGCAGGCCCTGCTGTTCCAGCAGGTCGAGATCGCGCCGGATGGTCACCACAGAAACGCTGAGCTGCTCGGCCAGGTCGTCGACCGCTACCGAGCCGGTCTCCTGCAGCGAGCTCAGGATTGAGTTGGTCCTCTTCTGCTGCTTCTCCCGGCCCTGCGCCACTTCAGCGCTTCCGCCACCCTGCACTGCTTTCTTTCGTTTCACGCGCTTGACCATATCTCCCCTCGCCGCCGCAGCAATCCCCTCCCTCGCGTCCTGCCCATTCGAAATCGGGAAGCGCAGGGAAGGCCCCAATGCGAACGAGATGTTTATATAGGAAACCTGCTGTGTTCGAAAGCCGCTAAAAGAATCCCGAATCACAAGTTCCGATCCGCGCGCGGTTTGCCTGCGGCCAGCACCAGCAGGAGGCGCCGATAGCCCTTTGCCATGGGCCGGAATCAGGTCGACGTGGGCATCGTTTTTCTAATGGCGTATAAACGAACGCAAATTATGATTGTTACTATTGAAAACGAACATATCCTCTGCTACCATTCCTTCCTGTCATGGAAAACTCCGCTGCCCCGTCTGCATCTTCGGCCGTCCTCCCTCCGCCCGTTTTGCTGGACTGGCCTCGCGGCGCAATGACCGGTGAGCCCGTACTCGAGAGCTTCAAGACCCTCCGCGATCTCGCCGCCGTCTTTCACGATCGTGCCGCACACGGCCGCCTCGATCCCGCTCGTGAGGTCTACCGCGTGCGCTCGTGGCTGCCCGTAAGTCCAGGCACCGAAGGCGGCCTGTTCTGGGGCGTGACCGTGCTGCAGCCAGGAAAAGTGGGCGACGAATATTTCATGACCCACGGCCATTTTCACTCGAACCCCACGCGCGCCGAATACTACGCCACCGTTTCCGGCAGTGGCATGCTCATCCGCATGGATGCAGAACGCCGTACCTGGGGGGAGACGATGACACCCGGAAGCCTTCACTACATCCGTGGCGAGCACGCGCACCGCGTCGCCAACACCGGCAACGCGCCCCTCGTGTTCTGGGCCTGCTGGGGCAGCGATGCCGGATACGACTACGGAACTATCGCCGAGCGCGGCTTCGGCGCCCGCCTGGTGGAGCGCGATGGACAACCGGTCTTTGTCTCTGGAGACTGATAACGTGGCCCCGGTGCGCTTCGATCCCGGCTTCGATATCCGTCTCGAGGCCAGCAGCCTCGGCTTCCGGTACGGCGCCGGCGTCTTCGGTCCCGCGCCGGAGCTGCGCCGCCTCGACGACATCCGCAGGAGCCTGCGCGATCCCCACTGCAGCGGGCCCGATCCGGTCTACGGCATCGCCATGGACGTAGGCAAGACGGCCGATGCCGCGGAATTGCAGCGGCGCTCTTTGCTTTTCG
>JASHNW010000018.1 GCA_030041435.1 Acidobacteriaceae bacterium | reverse complement strand
GAAGACGCGACCGGGGAAAGGAAAATGCGGCGGACGATTCAGACCGCAGCCGAATGAGAAGACGAAACGCTCGCGTGGCGAACTCAGGTCAACATACCGCGAAACGCGCGTCGTAGCTCTTTTACCCGACCCTTGTTGCCGGCGTCTGTGACGGCTGTCACAGGGGATTGGCACAGAGCACGAGTCTCGCAGCGAATTGAAGCGTCCGCCTGGATATGCGGAACAGCGCTCTCCCGCCGGCCGCGCGCTCTGCGAAAACCCTTGTGGCGTGGTGGCGCGCCGCATATGCTGAAACACAGCGATGGACTTCGAAAATCTGCGGACGTTTCTGGAAGTGAGCCGGCTGAAGAGCTTCTCGCGAGCTGCGCAAAAGCTGCTGCGCACGCAACCGGCGATCTCAGCGCAGATCCGCTCGCTGGAGCAGGAAGTGGGGGCGCGGCTGTTCGACCGCGACGGGGGCAAGGTGACGTTCACGCCGGCGGGACGGCTGTTTGAGCCGTTCGCCGAATATTGCGTGGAGCGGCAGAAGCACATTCTGCTGGCGATTGCCGAGCAGGAGCGGGCGCCGAGGGGCGAGCTGGCGATCAGCGCCAACGAGGCAACGCACCTTTATATTCTGCCGCAGGTATTTGCGCAGTTCCGGCGGCAGTATCCGCGGGTGAAGCTGAGCGTGATTCGCGCGGACCGACTGCGGACCCTGGAGAGTGTGGTGAACCGCGAGGTGGACTTCGGGGTGGTGTCGCTGCCGGTGCGGGACACGCGGCTGACTGTCGAGCCGGTGCATCGGGACGAACTGGCGCTGGTGGCGCCGAAGGGGCATCCGCTGGCCGGGCGAGGGGCGGTGCGGCTGCAGGAGGCGGCAAAGTATGCCCTGCTGCTGCCGGCGCACGGGCGGCGGCGGGAGCAGATCGACGAGCTGTTCCGGGTGAACGAACTGCACCCTCGAATAGCCATGGAAGTGGAATCGAGCGAGATGCTGAAGCGGTATATCTCAGCGGGGCTGGGGCTGGGATTTTTGCCGCGCACCAATGTCGCCGAGGAAGAGCGGACGGGCGCGCTGCTCGTGCTGGGCATCGACGGCGTGCGGCTGGCGCGCGATCTGGCGCTGGTATTTCGCCGGGACCGGCAGCTCTCCAGGGCGGCGCAGGAATTCCTGGAAATTGCCACGGAGCCCTTCCGCAAACGAGATCAGGAGGCATCCGCGGCGCGCAGCCGGGGTGCCGTATGATTAAAAGCGGCGTAAATTCATCGATCCGGCATTTCAGCATCGTCTGCGCTGTGATATTTTGCATCGGGATGCATTTCCGAACCGTTCCGGACAGGATGGGATGGCGGGAGAACTGCGGCGGACGAGCCTAGCCACTGGAGGAATTGAGAATTGGGAAAAAACATGGTCCCGAGGCGGTTGTTTTTTACCAAAGGCGTCGGGAAACACAAGGAGCGGCTGACCTCATTTGAGCTGGCGCTGCGGGATGCCGGCATTGCAGCGCAGAACCTGGTGCGGGTGTCGTCGATCTTTCCGCCGCAGGCCAAGCTGATTGCCCGCAAAGAGGGGCTGAAGTATCTGAGCCCCGGCGAAGTGGTCTTTGCCGTGGTGGCGGAGAACTCGACGCGGGAGCCGCACCGGCTGGTGGCCTCGAGCATCGGTGTGGCGATTCCGAGCGACCGCAATACGTACGGCTACCTGAGCGAACACCACAGCTTCGGCGAGACCGAGGAGCAGGCAGGCGAGTACGCCGAGGAACTGGCGGCGGAGATGCTGGCCACGACGCTGGACGTGGATTTCGATCCGGACAAGAGCTGGGACGAGAAGAAGGAAATCTACCGCATCTCAAACAAGATTGTGCGCACGGCGAACGTGACGCAGTCGGCGATTGGCGACAAGCGCGGGCTGTGGACGACGACGATTGCGGCGGCGATTTTGATTTTCGAGTAGGTACGAAAAGGCCAAAAGGCGCCAGCGAAAGGCTGGCGCCTTTTCCATGTTTCGAGATAAAATGGTCACTTGGAGATGACCATAATGGCCACAGAACCATCCGAGCTCTCGGCGACTGAATTCAAGGCCACCTGCCTTAAGGTGATGGAAGGCGTGCGGAGGAGCAGGAGGCCGGTGATTGTTTCCAAACGAGGCAAGCCTCTGGTGAAAATTGTTCCCGTTGAAGAAAAGCGGCCTGTTCCACTGTTTGGTTATATGAAGGGGACGATGAAAATCGTCGGCGACGTTGTTTCGCCCGATGCGGAGATTTGGAACAGCGAAAAATGAACGGGGACGCGGGCCTTCTGCTCGATACGCACACATGGCTTTGGCTGGCAACGGGCGACGATCAACTGCCTGTTCCGATCCGCAGGGCGATCGAGAGGTACGAAGCGAATGGGCAGCTGTTTGTTGCGGCTGTTTCGCTTCTGGAAATCGCGAATATCTGGCGCAGAGGCCGTGTGATCCTGCCGCTACCTTTGGAAGAGTGGCTGGCGAGGGCCCTGGCAGAAGCCGGCATCGGGCTGGTTGCGATCAGCCCTCGCATCGCAGCCGAGACTGCGCGTCTGCCGGAGGGGTTTCATGGAGACCCTGCCGATCGCCTGATCGTGGCAACGGCGAGGATCGAGAACCTCACTCTTTGCACGCATGACAAGGAAGTGCTTCGACACGCAAAGCGGGGCCTCTTCCGGGCACTGCCTTTCTGATTGCGCCAAACTTCCGGAGCAGCCAGTCGAGCTCTCACCTAGGACATATAAAATCGGACGGATGACGGACAAAACGACGCGCGTGGGGCTGGTGCAGATGAGCTGCGGGCCGGATCCGGATGCGAATCTTGAGAAGGCGGCGGAGCGCGTGCGCGAGGCGGCGCGGCTGGGTGCGGACGTCGTTTGCCTGCCGGAGCTGTTTCGCGCGCAGTACTTCTGCCAGCGCGAAGACATCGCGCTGTTCGATCTGGCGGAGCCGATTCCCGGGCCGAGCACGGAGCGGCTGGGCGCGGTAGCACGCGAAGAGAAGGTGGTGGTGGTGGCGTCGCTGTTCGAGCGGCGGGCGCCGGGGCTCTATCACAACACCGCAGCAGTGATTGAAAGGGACGGCAGCCTGACGGGGCTGTACCGGAAAATGCACATCCCGGACGATCCGCTGTACTACGAGAAGTTCTATTTCACGCCGGGGGACCTGGGCTTTCGCGCGTTCGACACATCGGCGGGGAAGATCGGCACGCTGGTGTGCTGGGACCAGTGGTATCCGGAGGGCGCGCGGATTACGGCCCTGAAGGGCGCGAACGTGCTGTTCTATCCGACGGCGATCGGGTGGCATCCGCAGGAGAAGGACGAGTTCGGGACGGCGCAGTACGAGGCGTGGCAGACGATCCAGCGCGCGCATGCGATTGCGAACGGCGTATACGTTGCGGCGGTGAATCGCGTGGGCCTGGAGCATGGCGATGTGCGCGGGAACCGCGTGGCGGGGCCGGGGCTCGAGTTCTGGGGCGGATCGTTTCTGGCGGATCCGTTTGGGCGGGTGATTGCGAAGGCGGCGCACGACCGGGAGGAGATTCTGATCGGCGAGATCGACCTGGCAAAGATGGAAGACACGCGACGCAACTGGCCGTTCCTGCGCGACCGGCGCATCGATGCCTACGGGCCGATCGCGAGCCGCTTTCTGGATGGCGACAGCGAATGAGCGCGACCGGCGTGGAGCGACCGGTGATGACAGGAACGCCGCGTGAGCTGGGCTATCGGATGCCGGCGGAGTGGGAGCCGCATGAGGCGACGTGGCTGGCGTGGCCGCACAACCCCGACGACTGGCCGGGGAAGTTTCAGCCGATTCCGTGGGTCTATGCCGAAATCGTGCGGCACCTGACGCGCGTCGAGGACGTGCACATCCTGGTGAACGATGCCGCGGCGGAGAAGCGCGCGCGGGGCACGCTGAAACGCGCGGGTGCGCGCCTGGGGCGGGTGCATTTTCATCCGTGGCGTACGGATCGGGTGTGGACGCGGGATTCGGGGCCGATCTTCGTGAAGAAACGCGCCGAGCGGCAACCGCATACGGAAGACGTGGATCTGCTCCCGGCACGCGAGTATTCCGCAGCTGTCGCTGTTACGAATTGGAAGTTTAATGCGTGGGCGAAGTACGACAACTGGCACCGCGACGACGAGATTCCGGGCAAAGTCGCAGAGCTGCTTGGCATGCCGCAGTGGGAGCCGACGATCGAGACGCCGCACGGGCCGCACCGCGTGGTGCTGGAGGGCGGGTCGATCGACGTGAACGGGCAGGGCACGCTGATTACGACGGAGGAATGCCTGCTGAGCGAAGTGCAGCAGCGGAATCCAGGCGTGAGCCGCGAGCAACTGGAGCATGTGTTCCACGATTTCCTGGGCATCGATCAGGTGCTGTGGATGAATCGCGGCATCGCCGGCGACGACACGCACGGGCACGTGGACGACATTACGCGGTTTGTGGGGCCGAATACGATTGTCACCGTGGTGGAGCCGAATCGCGAGGACGAAAACCACCTGCCCTTGCAGGAGAATCTGGAGCGGCTGCGGGCGGCACGGAATCCGGAAGGCAAGCCGTTTGAGATTGTGGAGTTGCCGATGCCGCCGCCGGTGATTTTCGACGGGCAGCGACTGCCCGCGAGCTACGCCAACTTTTACATTGCCAACGACCTGGTTCTCGTGCCAACCTTGAATTACTCCGCCGATCGCAAGGCGCTCAACGTTCTCGCGGACGTGTTTCCGACGCGCGAGGTGGTGGGGATTTACTGCGGAGATCTGATCTGGGGGCTGGGTGCTCTGCACTGCATGACGCAACAGCAACCCATATCTGCTGCGGAGCTCTGATGCCCGACAATCTGGAATGGCTGGAAGGCTGGTACCAACGCCAGTGCGACGGCGCCTGGGAGCACACCGAGGGGATTCGGCTGGAGAGCCTGCGCCGGCCGGGATGGCGGCTGACGATCAACCTTGAAGGCACCACGGCACAGAATGCCGCGCCGAACCGGCTGAGCCTGGACACGAGCGGGGAGGAGTGGATCGACTGCTCGATTTGTGCCGAGCGCTTTGAGGGCGCGGGCGATCCGCGGCGGCTGGAGCAGATTATCGGGATCTTCCGCAAATGGGTGGACGGGCCGCGGCAGATGAACCTGTAGCAGCGGGCGACGCGATCTTCGCGATGGCGGACAACGATGAAATCCTGATGCGCGGGGCGCTGACCGAGGCGCGCGCGGCTGCGGAGGCGGGAGAAGTCCCGATCGGCGCCGTTGTTGTGGTGGGCGGCGCGATCGTGGCGCGGGGGCAGAATCGCGTGCTCCGCGACTGCGACCCCACGGCGCATGCAGAGATGGTGGCGATGCGGGCGGCAGCTGCGGCGGCGGGGAATTACCGGCTGCTGGAATGCGAACTGTACGTGACGCTGGAGCCGTGCGCGATGTGCGCGGGGGCGATGATCCACGCGCGGCTGGGGCGTTTGGTGTTCGGCGCGGCCGATCCCAAGGCGGGCGCGGCGGGATCGGTGCTGGAAGTATTGAATCACCCGAAGCTGAATCACAAAATGACGGTGACCCCGGGCGTGCTGGCAGAGGAATGCGGGGAGTTGCTGCGCGAGTTCTTTCGGGAGCGACGCGGCTGACGATTCGCGGTCCTGCGGTCGCCTTCCCCTAGACTGAAGAGCAATGGCTGGTTTGGTGAAGATAATCGCCGTGGATATCGACGGCACGCTGCTGCCGTCAGTGGGGGCGGCGGTGAGCCGGCGCAACAGTGCGGCGCTGACCGAGGCGCAGGCGGCGGGGATCGAAATCGTGATCGCCACGGGCCGGCGGCAGGCGTTTGCGATGCCGCTGCTGGCGCCGGTGGGGCTGCGGCCGGAGACGGTGCTGATTACGTCGAATGGGACGGTGACGCGGACGCTGGCGGGCGAGGCGATTGACCGCTTCTTTCTGCCGGTGGAGACAGCACGGGCGCTGGTCCCGGCGCTGCGGCCGTTTGGGATGACGGTGTTCACCTTCGATCACGAGGGGCCCGGAGAACTGGTGCTGGAGTCGCTGGAGCAGGCGCATGCGCGCATCTCGCTGTGGGTGGAGGCGAACCGGGCGTCGATTCGAGAGGTACGGCCGCTGGAGCGCGCGTTCGACAGCGGCGAGGCTCCGGTGCAGGGGATGGTGTGCGGGGGAGTGGAAGCGATGCGCAGGGCCGAGGAATGGCTGGTGGCCAGCGAGCTGGCGCCGCAGATCGAGGTGCATCGGACGGAGTATGCGGCGCGGGACCTGACGATTCTCGATATCCTGCCGCGTGGCTGCTCGAAAGGAGCGGCTCTGCGGAGGTTGGCGGAGCGGCGGGCAATGGGGCGCGAGAACATTCTGGCTATCGGAGATAACTGGAACGATCTGGAGATGCTGGAGGTTGCCGGGCAGGCTGTCGTGATGGCAAATGGGGCGGCGGATTTGGTGGAACTGGCGCGGCAGCGCGGCTGGGAAATCGGTCCGGGGAACGATGAAGACGGGGTCGCGCAGATTGTCGAGAGCGTTCTGGCTGGAAGCCGCGTCTGAACTGGTAGAGTAGAGACGCATGCGCCGCTTTTTGCTGAACTTCCGGACCACTGCGCTGCTGCTGACGCTGGCGCTGGTGTGCGCGGGGGCGCATGCGGCCGGGCCGGGGGAAGGATCGGCGGCTGGATCGGCGGCTGGGCGGGTCGTCGAACACGTTACGCTGAAAAACGGATTCGACCTTATCTGCGATCATCGTGCGGAGGATGGCGCGAAGGTGCGGCTGTATCTGGATGCGGCGGGCGAGAATTTTTTGGAGGTCGATGCGTCGGACATTGCGTCCGCGGAACCGGTGGCTTTGCCGGTCGCCGCGCAGGCGTCCGATTCGCCGGCGGTTGCGGTTCAGGACTCAGTGGCGGCGGAGAAGCTGACCGATGCGGAGCTGCACCCAATGCTGGCGCAGGCGGGCGCGACCTACGACATCGATGCGGACCTGCTGGCCAGTGTGGTGCGGCAGGAGAGCGACGGGCATCCGCACGCGGTGAGCCGCGCGGGCGCGCAGGGACTGATGCAGCTGATGCCTCAAACCGCATCGGGACTGGGCGTGGCGAACAGCTTTGTTCCGCGCCAGAACATCCAGGGTGGAACGGCGTATCTGAACGCGCTGCTGACGCGGTACCACGACAGCCTCCCGCTGGCACTGGCTGCGTATAACGCGGGGCCGGCGGCGGTGGACCGGTGGCATGGGATTCCGCCGTATCGCGAGACGCGGCTTTACGTAGCGCGTGTAATTCACGAGTACAATCGCCGCTATGCGCTGCGGCGCAGGGCGGAAGCCCGCTCCGGCGAACAGATGGCTGCGCTGACGCACTGAGTGTGCATGCCGATGCAGCAACGTTTCTTTCCACGGAGCCCGGATTGAAGAGCAGGAATAAGCGGATTGTGCTGCTGGTCGCGATCGTGGCGATCGTGGCGCTGGTTTGGTTCGGCCGCCATCGAATTCATTTCAACTGGAGCGTGTTTGCCGAACAGCTGCGGCTGGCGGACTGGCGCAGGATCGTGTTTGCGCTGGGCTGCATCTACGCAGGCTACTTTATCCGGTCGATCCGGTGGGCTTTGCTCATGCGGCACAACAGGAAGGTGGGACCGCTGTCGCTGCTGGGCACGCAGGTGATCGGCTTTACGGCGGTGGGGCTCATTGGGCGTGTGGCGGACCTGGTGCGTCCCTACCTGGTGGCGAAGAAAACCGGCGAGCCGCTGAGCCTGCAGATTGCCGTTTACATCGTGGAGCGGCTTTGCGATTTCGGGGCGATGGCGCTGATAACCTCTACGGTGATTGTGCTGGCTCCGCGAGGATCGCTGCCGCATCCTGAAGTGCTGAGGAAGGCCGGGTACTGGGGATTGGCGCTGACCGCGGCTGGAGCGCTGTTTCTGGTGCTGGTGCGGCTGGCAGGCGGCATGGTGGGGTCGCTGCTGGGGCGCGGGTTCGGCATCGTTTCAAAGAGCGCCGGGGCGGCGGTGGAGAGCAAAATCCACTCCTTCCACTCCGGGCTGGATACGATCCGTTCGTTCGCGGATTTTGCCTACACGGCATCGCTTTCTCTGGCGATGTGGGTGCTGATTGCGCTGGCCTACCTGGAGACGGCACTGGCATTCGTGGCGAGCCCGGAACTGGCGGCGATGACGCCGGCGAAGGCCGTGCTGCTAATGGTGGTCAGCGGGGGGGCGAGCGTGTTCCAGCTGCCCGTGCTGGGATGGTTTGTGCAGATCGGGGTGGTGGAAGAGGCGATTCGGCACTTCTTTGCGGTGTCGCCGGAGGCGTCGCTGGGGTGCGCCGCGGCGCTGCTGCTGGTGACGTTCCTGGGGATTGTGCCGGTGGGGCTGGTGTGGGCGCGGTTCGATCACGTGTCGCTGACGAAAGTGACCAGGGAGAGCGAGCACGCAGGGGAGGAACTGGCGCACCAGGTGGGGGGTACGCCGGCTCAGGAAGTTTGAGTGGACGCCTGAATGTTGACAGCGTCTTCTGAAAGCGATGGCGCTTCGGTCGCTGTGGCTCGGGTTCCGCTCAGAAAAGAGGAGCTGCCATGCCCCGGACGCACCCGCTTTCTCAGCCGATTCTCACGTCCGTTGCCGCGCACCTGTACGTTCGCGACCTGAAAGCATCGACCGATTTCTTCACGGCAAAGCTTGGATTCAGGGTCGACTTTGTTTATGGCGATCCGCCGTTCTACGGACAAGTGAGCCGGGACAAAGCCCACCTGGCGCTGCGTTCTATGGATGAGTCCTTCTTTGCCGCAGACGTCCGCGAGCGCGAGGGGCTGCTCTCCGCCTCCATCACGCTGGCCACAGCGGACGAGATCAGACAGCTCTACGATGCGTATCAGGCCGCAGACGTGCCGATGGCGCAGCCCCTGAAAGACGAACCGTGGGGCGCGAAGACGTTCATTGTGAAAGATTCAGATGGCAATCTCATTCTCTTTGCCGGGCCCGCCAGTTAGAGTCTGCGGCGGACGGCGCGGCGGACGAGGTCGGTGGAGACTCCGTAGGCGGCGTGGGTGACCCATTCGCTGATGCGCTGCTGGGTGGGCTGCTGGCCGGTGGGAGCGGAGAGGCCGAGCGTCGGCAGCAGCGCCTCGTGGGTGATGCGGTTGAGCGTGATGCCAAAGGCGGCGCCGTGCCAGGCCGCGAGCGAAGGCTCATATTCCACCAGCGCACCGTAAGCGCCCCCGGCAAGGGCGCCGAATACCCAGTGAATGCCGTGGAAGGCTGCCTGCTTTTGAGATTCGGGCAGATCGTGACCGGCCATTTGCTCGGCCAGGACCACGGGAGGCGGCGTTTGGCCTTCGACGCGGGGCGGGAAAACCATTTCGGCGACGATTTTTACGCCAGCTCCTGCCAGACCGCCGACGACTCCGGCGAGAAAGCCTTTGACGAGAGAACGGGATGCCTTCGCGTTGCTCATAGCGGGCCAGGATGCTTCGCGAACCACAATAGCCCGAATTGCGCGCAGGGACAAACGTGGGGCGGAATGCGGCCGACCGGGGCAGCGCGCGGGATAGGCCGATTTGCGCTGCTAGAATTGGGTCAGACCGATGAAATGTCCCTACTGCGGATTCCTTCAGGACCGCGTCATCGACTCGCGTGAGAGCCGGGAAGCCGATTCCATCCGCAGACGGCGCGAGTGCGAAGGCTGCAACCGACGCTTTACCACCTACGAGCGCATCGACGAAATTCCCTACATGGTGGTAAAGAAAGACGGGCGGCGGGAGAAGTTCGATCGCCAAAAAATCCTGAGCGGGCTGCTGCACGCGTGCGAGAAGCGGCCGATTTCCGCCGGCAAGCTGGAGCAACTGGTCGACGAGACCGAGAGCTTTGTGACCGAGGCTAACGAGCGGGAGCGCACGACGACCGAAATCGGCGAGTTGATTATGGAGAGGCTCAAGGCGCTGGACACAGTGGCGTACATTCGCTTCGCCAGCGTTTATCGGGATTTCAAGGATGTGCGCGAGTTCAAGGAAGAGCTGGAGCAGTTGCTGAGCCACCACAGTGAAAAGCCGGGCAGGAAGAGCAAGGCGTAGCTGGTAGCCGGTAGCCGGGAGCCGGGAGCGGGAAGACATTCGAGGGGGGTTGTGAGCACGACACACACGATTACGCTGATTCCCGGAGACGGCATCGGGCCGGAAGTGACGGATGCGGTGGTGCGCATTCTGGAAGCGACCGGCATCCGATTCAACTGGGAGCGTTTTGCGGCGGGCGCGGGCGCGTTCGAGCAGCATGGGGAGTACATTCCGAAGGAGCTGTACGCGTCGATCGAGCGCAACCACGTGGCGCTGAAGGGACCGGTGACCACGCCGATCGGGGAGGGATTCTCGTCGATCAATGTGACGCTGCGGCAGAAGTTCGAGCTGTTTGCCAACTTCCGGCCGATCAAAAACCTGCCGGGACTGGAGACGCGTTATCCGAACGTGGACCTGATCGTCATTCGCGAAAACACTGAGGGTCTGTACGTGGGCCTGGAGCATGAGGTGGTGCCGGGTGTCGTCGAGTCGCTGAAGGTGATGACGGAAAAGGGCTGCACGCGGATCGCGAAGTTCGCCTTTGCCTACGCGCACACGCACGGGCGGAAGAAGATTCACGCGATTCACAAAGCGAACATCATGAAGATGTCCGACGGGCTGTTTTTGCGGTGCTGCCGCGAGGTTGCGAAGGGATATCCGAGCGTCACGTACGGCGAGCACATCATCGATAACACATGCATGCAGCTGGTGATGAACCCGTACCAGTACGACACGCTGGTGATGGAGAATCTGTACGGCGATATCGTCAGCGACCTGTGCGCGGCGTTCGTGGGCGGGCTGGGGCTGGTGCCGGGAGCGAATCTGGGCGCGGAGGCAGCGATCTTCGAGGCGGTGCACGGGTCGGCGCCGGACATTGCCGGCCGGGACCTGGCGAATCCGACGGCGCTGCTGCAGTCGGCAATTCTGATGCTGCGGCATATCGATGAAGGCGCGGCGGCGGACCGGGTGCAGGCGGCGCTGGAGAAGACCTACGCCGCGAAGAAGTCGCTGACGCGCGACGTGGGCGGGACAGCGGGGACCAGGGCATTCGCCGACGCGGTGATTGAGGCCATGCAACAGGGAAGTTGAGCCAGTTTTCTTCAGAGGAGATGCAGGGATGAAGATGGAGAGAATCGTTGCGGCAATCGCTATGGGCGTGCTGGTGGCGGCGGCCGGGTGCAAGAGCCAGCCCGCGGGCACGAGTCCGGCGGCGCAGTTCACGGCCATCGACTGGAACAATGCCGGGACGATCGAAGGCACGGTGCATTACGCGAAGACGCCTCCCAAGCCCGTGCAGATCGACATGTCGCAGGATCCGGCATGCACGCTGGGCCCGGCGAACTACAGCGAAGGGTATGTGGTGAACAACGGCGGCTTTGCGAACGTGTTCATCTATGTGAAAGACGGACTGGGCAATAAGATCTACGCCGCGCCGACGCAGCCGGTGGACATCGACCAGAAGGGCTGCCGCTATGTGCCGCACGTGGTGGGCGTAATGATGGGGCAGGCTGTGCGGTTTACGAACAGCGATCCGACGATGCACAACATCCACATGAACCCAACCGTTCAGGGCAATCAGCCGGTGGATATTTCGCAGCCGCCGAGCAATGGGCAGAACGGCGCCCACGATGAGGCGACATTTGGGAAGCCGGAGCTGATGATGCCGGTTCGGTGCAACAACCACCCATGGATGCAGGCGTTCATCAACGTGGCGCCGAATCCGTTTTTCGCGGTGTCGGATGCGTCGGGGAAGTTCGTGATCAGGGGCCTGCCGCCGGGCACGTACACCGTGGTGGCCGACCAGGAGAACATGGGGCAGAAGACTGCGACTGTGACGGTGGGCGCGAAGCAGACGGTGACGCAGGACTTCTCGTACGGAGACTAGCTGGTAGCGGGTGACTTGCAGCGCGAAACTATTCTGCTGGCGGAGATTGCCTGGGAGCGTTAGCTACAGTCGTCATCGGGCAGGTTCACGACGATGGGATCGGGCGTGCTGCGGACGACGATCCAGCGGAAGGGATGCTCGCTGGAGGGGTTGATCTCCATGTGCGGTGTCCAGGCGGGAACGTGCAGGAAGTCTCCGGCATGCACCTGCAGCTCGGATGCGCCGCGTTCTCCCCAGCGGACGAGCGATTCGCCTTCGAGGACGTAGACGACGGTTTCCTGCTTGCCGTGGTGATGGATGCCGGTGCGCGCGCCGGGCTCGACGAGAAAAGTTCCGCCCCACAGACCGGTTTCGATGCCGTGCCCGCGCGTGATGGCAGCCAGCCGGAGGGAGCCGGGAGTCTGCGCGGTCCCGGGGTCGAAGCTGGACGAGTGCACAACGGAGAGCGGGAGATAAGCGGCCAAAAGCTGGTCCTCCTGTTGGGCAGATGATCGGCGGAGAGCGGCGGATTCAGGTGACATTCACGGGGCCCCGGTTGTGCTCAACCGCACTGAGGCGTTTGGGCGAGCGGAAAGAACATTTACACTATCGACATAACGAATCAGCAGGCGGGATGTGCGCGACGGCGAGCCTGCGGTGTATCTGAAGAAGGGTGAGGATGCGGCAAAAGATCGGGATTCTGGGAGCGACCGGGATGGTCGGGCAGCGGTTCATCCAGCTGCTGGAGAACCATCCGTGGTTTGAGGTCGCATGGCTGGCGGCGAGCGACCGCTCGAGTGGCAAGGCATACGGCGAGGCGGTGCGGTGGAAGCTGGATACGCCGCTGCCGGAGCGGATTGCGAAGATGCCGGTATCTCCGGCGGTGCCGAGCGGCGCGCCGCGCGTGATCTTTGCCGCGCTGGACGCGGATATTGCGCGCGAGATGGAGCCGGCGTTCGCCGCAGCCGGGTGCGCGGTGATCTCGAACTCGAGTGCATTTCGCATGAACGAGGACGTGCCGCTGGTGATCCCGGAAGTGAACGCAGAGCACCTGGCGCTGGTGGAGCGGCAGAGCTGGCGGAAGGAGTCGGGCGGGTACATCGTGACGAATCCCAACTGCTCAGCCATTGGGCTGGTGCTGGCGCTGAAGCCGATCGTGGAGCGGTTCGGCATCGAGGCGATTTTCGTCAGCACCATGCAGGCGGTGAGCGGGGCCGGGTACCCGGGCGTGGCGTCGCTGGACATCCTGGGCAACGTGGTGCCGTACATCAAAAACGAAGAAGAGAAGATGGAAGCGGAGACGCTGAAACTGCTGGGACGGCTGCGCGGGAGCGCGGTCGAACCGCTGGCGGCGAAGATGAGTGCGCACTGCAACCGCGTGGCGGTGGAGGATGGGCACACGGAGAGCGTGAGCATCCAGCTGGCGAAGAAGGCGACGCGCGAGGAACTGATTGCGGCGTGGGCAGAGTTTGCGCCGCTGGCCGGGAAAGACCTGCCGACGGCGCCCTCACAGCCGGTGGAGTTTGTGACGGCAGAGGACCGGCCGCAGCCGCGGCTGGACCGGATGCGTGGCAACGGGATGGCGGCGACGGTGGGGCGACTGCGGCCCTGCGGGCTGCTCGACTGGAAGTTCACCGTGCTGTCGCATAACACCATTCGCGGAGCGGCCGGCGCTGCTCTGCTGAACGCGGAGCTGCTGGTGTCGCTGGGCAAGCTCGAACCGGTGCCTGTGCCCGCATGAACCGGCTTGTGGTGATGAAGTTCGGCGGGACCTCCGTCGAGGACGCTCCGGCCATTCTGCGCACCGCGCAGATTGTGGCAGGGCGCGTGGCCAAAGGCCTGCGGCCGGTGGTGGTGGTGAGCGCCATGGCGAAGGTGACGGACCTGCTGATCTCCGCGGCGGCGACGGCGGCGCGGGGAGACAGGGCCAGCGCGCTGGCGATCACAGAGCGGCTGCGCATCCGGCACAAGGACACGGCGACACAGATTGCGGCGAAGACGAGCGGTGAGGATCAGCCGTCGCCGAAGGATGCGCAGCTGCTGGCGACGCATGGCTGGATGGAAGCCGAGTTCGACGGGCTCGACGAGATTCTGCGCGGGCTGGCGGCCGTGGGCGAGCTGACGCCGCGGATTTCCGACATGGTGGTGTCGTACGGCGAGCGCGTATCGAGCCGCATGATCGCCGAGGCGTTCGCGCGCACGGGGTTGAATGCCGTGCACGTGAATGCGCGGCAGTGCATCGTGACGGACGCGCAGCACGGGAAGGCGATTCCGCAGGACGCGCTGATCGAGCAGCGGCTGAAGGAGCATGTGGCGCCGCATCTCGCCGACGGTCGCGTGCCGGTGATGGGTGGCTTCATCGGATCGACGGAGCAGGGCGTGACGACGACGCTGGGGCGCGGCGGATCGGACTTCACGGCGGCGCTGGTGGGAGGCGGCATCGACGCGGGCGCGATCGAGATCTGGACGGATGTGAACGGGATCATGACGGCCGATCCGCGCATGTGCCCGGATGCTCTGCGGGTGCGCATCATCAGCTTTGAGGAAGCGGCGGAGCTGGCGTATTTCGGGGCGAAGGTGCTGCATCCGGCCACGATTTTGCCGGCGGTGCGGAAGAACATTCCGGTGTTCGTGCTGAATTCGAAGAATGCGGAGAACGAGGGGACGCGGATCACGGCGCTGGCGCCGCATTGCCGCAGCCCGTTCAAGTCGATTGCGGTGAAAAAGCGGCTGACCATTATGGATGTGGTCGCCAGCCGCATGCTGATGTCGCACGGGTATCTGCGATCGATTTTCGAAGTGTTCGACCGGCACAAATGCCCTGTGGACATGGTGTCGACGTCGGAGGTGAGCGTGTCGCTGAGCCTCGATTCGAACGAGAAGCTGCCGGCGATTGCCGCCGATCTGAGCAAGCTGGCGGATGTGAAGTACGAGGGGCGCAAGGCGCTGGTGTGCATGGTGGGCGAGAACATTCGCGGGCAGAACGGCATAGCGGCGCGGGTGTTCCAGGCGATCAGGCACGTGAACCTGCGCATGATTTCGCAGGGTGCGTCGGAGATCAACATGAGCTTCATGATCGAAGAGGACGATGCGGAAGAGGCGGTGCGGTCGCTGCACCGGGAGTTCTTCAGCGATCCCGATCCGGAGATCTTCGATGTGGAGGCCGCGCGGGCGGCCAGGGCCTGACTGACAGGAGAGGCGGCGATGCTGTTTCTGGTTCTGGGACGCGGCAAGACGGGCAGCCTGGTGGCGACGGTGGCGCACGAACGCGGGCACGGCGTGCGGGTGGTGGGCGAAGAAGAGAATCGCAACGCCGCGGCGCTGACGGCGCCGTTTCTGGCTGGGTTCGATGCGGTCATCGACTTCACTACTCCTGAGGCGGCGGTGCAGAACATGCGCGCGTGCCTGGCGAACGGGGCGCGCGTGGTGGTGGGGACGACAGGGTGGTACCGGCACCTCCCCGACATGAACGAGTTGTGTGTGCGGCGCGGGGGCGCACTGCTCTACAGCGCCAATTTCTCGATTGGGGTGCAGGCGATGTTTCGCGTGGCGCGCGAGCTGGCGCAGGCGGCTCACGGATACAAATTCAGCGTTACGGAAACGCACCACGCGTCCAAGATCGATGCGCCTTCGGGGACGGCGATCACGCTGCAGCAGATCCTCGAGGCCGCGCAACCAGGGTTGCAGGTGGAGGTCGTGTCGAAGCGCGAGGGCGAAGTGCCGGGAACGCACGTGGTCGAGGCGCGGTCGGAGAACGACTGCATCGAACTGAAGCACGAGGCGTTTTCGCGGCGCGGGTTCGCGGAGGGCGCGGTGCGCGCGGCGGAGTGGATCGCCGGGAAGACGGGCTTCTGGGATTTCCAGGAGATTGCGGGGCAGGTGTAGGGGCTAGCTGGCAGCGGATAGCTGGCAGCGGACGCGGTGTAGACTCGTTTTGATATGGACTTGCAGGGCTGCGGAACGGCGCTGGTCACGCCCTTCCGCGCAGACGGAAGCATTGACGAGCGGGCGCTGTACGACCTGACCCGCTGGCAGGTGGAAAGCGGCATCGACTGGCTGCTGGCATGCGGCACCACGGCTGAAACACCCACACTGGACGAACAGGAATGGCTGCAGACGATCCGCATCGTCGCTGAAGCGGCGGGTGGGCAGGTGCCGGTTTGGGCCGGCTGCACGCACAACGCGACGCGCCAGGCGGTGGCGAAGGCGCGGGCGGCGGCGCAGGTGCGGGGCGTAACCGCGATCCTGAGCGCGAATCCGTACTACAACAAGCCGACGCAGGAAGGGCAGTACGAGCACTTCAAGGCCGTGGCCAACGCGGTGCCGCTGCCGGTGGTGCTGTACAACATTCCGAGCCGATCGGCGGCGAACCTGGAGCCGGCGACGGTGCTGCGGCTGATCGAGGCGGCGCCGAACATCGAGGGCATCAAGGAGTCAAGCGGGAACCTGGTGCAGATCACCGAACTGATCACGCGGGCGCCGCGGAGTTTCAGGGTGTATTCCGGCGACGACATGATGGCGCTGGGCGTGGCGGGCGTGGGCGGCATGGGGCTGATCTCGGTGGCGTCGAATCTGATTCCGGCGGAAATGACGGCGATGATGCGTGCGGCGCTGGCCAACGACTGGCCGACGGCGCGGCGGATCAATCGCAAGTATTTCCGGCTGATGCAGGGGATCTTCAAAGAGACGAGCCCGGGGCCGGTGAAGGCGATTCTGGCGATGATGGGGCGGATCGGCGAGAACTACCGGATGCCAATGGTGCCGGTGTCACCGGCCACGCGCGCCTTTCTGGAGCGGATGGCCGGCGAGCTGGGACTGCTGGTCTATGGGCCGCAGCCAGAAGGCGATTTGAGGATGTACTGAAGGCAGCGGGCAGCGGATAGCTGTAGCTGGGAGCTGGGGGCCGTCCGGCAACGATGTCGTGGAGTCGACGGGGAACGAGGCGTCCTTCGCGACGAACACCGCCAGGCAGGCGCCGCGGGATCTGTTTCCGCAGTTCGCGGTGCAGACGAGCAGGCGACGCTGCTGACGAACGCGTCGCTCGTGGTGCTGTAGACGGACCGGAGCACGCAGGTGCAGAGCACGCCGTCGGCGGGCAGCACGGAGCGGTTCACGGGAGTCCTGATCAACGAAAGCGTGATGCTGCGCAGGGACTGCTCGGAGGTGAGCGCCGGCGCTGCTGAGCAGACGGAGGGCGGCCTTCCGGGTGCACGGATGCCGGCGGGAAGCGGGCGGTCGCCGGCCGGTGAAGGTGCGAGAAAAACGGGGTTATGTTACCAGAGAAGTTTGTTCCGGCCGGTCCCGAGGCGATTACAATTTCGGACGGCTGGAGTTTCCCGTATCGGCTGCCCTCGAACGGCCGGACGCGCCAGCCCGGTTTAGATTCGGAGGCAGAGAATGATGCGACGGACGCTGGCAGGGGCGTGGGCGGGCGTGTTGGGCGCGGCGGTGTGCGCGCTGGCGACTGGATGCGGCGGCGGAGGGGGCGGGACAACAGGGACGCAGTCGTCCATCACGGGAGTGAGCGTAGCGGTGACCCCCACCGCGATCACCACGAGCCAGACCGCACAGGCAACGGCGACGGTGACCGGCACAGGCGACTACAGCAGCGCGGTGACGTGGTCGGTGAGTCCATCGAGCGCCGGAACGATGAGCTCGTCGGGAGTGTTCACGCCGTCTGCCGCGGGCGCAGCCACGATAACGGCAACCTCGACACAGGACACGACGAAAACGGGAAGCGCGGGGATTACCGCGATCAGCATCGTGGTGGCGCCGGGAACGCCGACGCTGACGATCGGAGCGTCGCAGCAGTTTACGGCGACGGTGACGGGGACCACGAACACGAGCGTGACCTGGTCGGTGGCGGATCCAACGGGCGGAACGAGCGACGCGGGCACGATCAGCTCGACGGGGCTGTATCAAACGCCGTATCCCGCACCGGCGACGGTGACGGTGACGGCGACGTCGGCTGCGTATCCGCTGACGGGAAGCACGACGGTGACACTGGCGGCGCCGGCGACGGCGAGCGGGCCGGCGCTGGTCGTGGATGCGGGGAACCAGGAACACGCCATCAGCCCGCTGATCTATGGGATGAACGCGTACCTGCTGGATACCACGTCGGCGCAGACCGCCAATGTCTCGGTAACGCGATGGGGCGGAGACGACACGTCGCGCTACAACTACCAGACGGGCAACAGCAACTCCGCGAGCGACTATTACTTTGAGAACGGGGTGGGATCCGGAGGCATGCTGCCCAACCCCACGAGCAGCGCGCAGTTTACCGATTATGTGACTGCTGCCAACGGCCTCGGCGCCACGGTGCTGGGCACGATGAACGTAAACGGGTGGGTGACGAACAGCTCGACGAGCGCATGCAGTTATCCGCAGTCGACCTATCCCGGCCAGGCGAGCTACAGCCCGTCCAATTGCGGCGATGGCATTTATCCGGATGGGACGCAGAGCTGCACCAGCAGTGGCGGGTGTGACATTACGATTCCGGCCAACCAGCAGGCGGCCTTTGCGGCGGTGACGAGCAATGCGGAGCCGCCGCCGGCGAGCTCGGCGGCGACGCTGCCGGCGGCCAGCTCGGTGAACGCCGCGTGGGCGAAAGCCACGTGGCCGGGCGGATGGGTGAATTCGATTGTGACGGCGTCGGGCTACGGCGACGGAGCCAGCGGGAAAGGCGTGGCGATCTGGGATATGGACAACGAGCCGGCGTGGTGGGACGCGGTGCACCGCGACGTGCATCCGAACCCGTCGACCTACGACGAGGTGACGTTTGGCGGGATCAGCACGGCGCTGGCGATCAAGACAGTCGATCCGACGGCGCAGGTGAGCGGGCCGATCATCGATTTCTGGTGGAACTACTTTTACTCGAAGAAAGATATCGAGCAGGGATGGGGTACAGGTCCATGCTATGAGCCGTGGAGCGATCCAACCGATCGCGCAGCTCACGGCGGCGTGGCGATGATTCCGTATTACCTCGAGCAGATGAACGACGCTTCGACTGCGTACGGGATAAGGCTGCTCGATTACGTTGACATTCACGGCTACTTTGCCGGGTCGTACAACGGCAACAGCGTAGCGTTTACGACGGCGGGGGACACGGGCGAGCAGATGGTGCGGATGGATTCGGTGCGGGCGCTGTGGGATCCGACGTATACGAACTCGAACTATGCGGCTCCGGATTACTCGGCGAACCCGAGTACGCAGAGCTGCAACGACCCACTGCAGGCGCCGGAGGCGATTCCGATGCTGCACGCGTGGGTGAATGGCACAGCGCCGCTGGGCGATGCGAACAACAATTATCCGGGGACGAAGACGGGGATCGACGAGTACAACTTCGGAGGTCTCGAGTCAATTAACGGGGCAGTGACGCAGGCCGATGTGCTGGGGGTGTTCGGGCAATATGGCCTGGACCTGGGGACGCTGTGGCCGACGCAGGCGTATTCCACGCAGGGTCCGGGCAACTACGCCTTCGCGATCTACCGAGACTACGACGGCAAGGATTCGACGTTTGGCAACGAGGCGCTGGCTTCGTGCTCGACGACATCGGCACTTTCGGGCGCCTGCACGCCCATGGACACCAACTGGCAGCCGGTCGCAGACATGGAAACGGGCCAGGGGCAGCTTTCGGTTTATGGGGCGCTGCGGACGAGCGACAACGCAATTACCGTGGTGGTGATCAACAAGGCGTACGGGCCGCTGACGAGCACGGTTTCGCTGCTGAGCCTGGCGACGCCGGGTACGGTAACGGCGTATCAGTACAGCAACGCGAACCTGACGGCGATTGTGCCGGTGACGACGGGCTTCACGGTTACGCCGGCTGCTTCGCCGAGCACCACGAGCACGATCACGTACACGTTCCCGGCGCAGTCGATCACGCTGTTTGTGATACCGCAGTGAGGCAGCGGATAGCGGTTAGCGGCCAGCGGTCGGGGACCAGAGATTAGGGATTAGGGATTAGGGACCGTGCGTTCGGTGCGATGGTGGGGGCGCGGGGGGGGCGATTTCCGACGTATTGCTGTCTCCCTGTACGCTGTAGGGGATGCATCCTCTGCGGCTGATTGCGGGAATTGCGTGCCTGTTTTTCGTGCTGCTCGACGCGTTCGAGACGGTGATTCTGCCGCGGCGCGCGACGGGGCGGTTTCGGCTGACCAAGCTCTTTTACCGGCTGACGTGGCTGCCGTGGCGGCAGGTGGCGACGATGGTGCGCCACGAGCGCAAGCGCGAGACGATGCTGAGCTTCTACGGGCCACTGTCGCTGGTAGGGCTGATCGGGACTTGGGCGGCAGGGCTGATCTTCGGGTTCGCGCTTCTCTACGACGCTTTTCCGAGGGCATTTGCCGATCCGGCGGGAAGCGCGCATCCCTTTCTGACGGACCTGTACGTGAGCGGGACGACGATTTTTACGCTGGGGCTGGGCGACGTGGTGCCGCACCGGCAGCTGATTCGCGGGCTGGCGGTGGCGGAGTCGGGGATCGGGCTGGGATTCGTGGCGCTGGTGATCGGGTATTTTCCGGTGCTGTACGGCGCGTTCTCGCGGCGCGAGGTAAACATTGCGCTGCTGGATGCGCGGGCGGGGTCGCCGCCGACGGCGTTCGAGCTGATCAAGCGGCACTCGTTCGAGGGCGGCAGCGCGGCGATCGTAACGCTGCTGGAGGAATGGGAGCGGTGGTCGGCGGAGCTGCTGGAGAGCCACATTTCGTATCCGCTGCTGTGCCTTTTTCGCTCGCAGCACACCAGCCAGAGCTGGCTGAGCGGGATTACGGCGATCCTGGATGCGTGCGCGCTGCTGATCGCGGGCGTGCAGGAGGAGAGCTCGCGGCAGGCGCAGCTGACCTTTGCCATGGCGCGGCATGCGCTGGTGGATCTGTCGCAGATTCTGGCACAGAAGCCGGTGACCGATGCGGCTGACCGGCTGCCGCCGGAGCGGTTTCGCGCCATCTACGACCAGCTGTGCCAGGCGGGCGTGCGGGTGTGCCGCGACGAGCGCAGCTGCGAGCGGCTGAGCGAGCTGCGGAAGATGTATGAGAGCTATGCCGAGGCGCTGAGCCGCTATCTGCAGATGCCGCTGCCGCCGTTTTTCATCGAGCGCCCGAAGAAGGACAACTGGCTCTCAGTGGCGCGAGTGCGGGCGGCCGCGGAAGCCGGGGGGCGGGACACGGCGCAGGGCGGTGACGGGCATGTGTTCTGAGGGTAGCCGGTGCCTGGCAGCCAAAAGCAGGAAGTGGGTAGCGGAGAGGCGGCTGGAAACATACGCGGGTTGTCGATGACTGGCGGGAAGTCGCAGGCGGTTACCAGGGTAACCGGTTACAGGCTGAAGTGACCCGGCGGGAGCATCTGCGAAGAATTGTTTACTATCCGATACACAGAGCGAAGGCCGACACCAGTTTCACAGGATGCTGCGGAAGAAGCTGAATCGGGTTGGATACCGTTACAAACGCGGCAATTGCAGGGATTGCGCGTGGATCATCCGGCAGGAGAGAGGCAGGCGGTGTGCAACAGGCGGGTACCTGTAACGCAGGCGCTAATGGCCTTCTGGTGCCTCTTGTTTACTAATTAGTTATCCATGAGCACGGTTCGCGCTCCTTTTTCCATTGACACCCTTGAGACCTGGTGCTACACCATGAGTCGCGTTCTGGTGCGGTTGGGGACGGCGAGCTAAAACTCTTTACTACAAGAACCACGACAATTAAATCGCTCGATGGCCAGCCCCATTTTGAAGCACCCGAAGGCATGGAGGTGTTTAGTGACACACTGGAAGCGCTGGCTATGCCTGGCGGCCGTCGCGCTGAGCGCGGCGTTCGTGGCGAATGCGCAGGAGAACGCCGAGTTGACGGGATCGGTTACCGATCCGAGCGGCGCGGTGATCGCACAAGCGCAGGTAACCCTCACCAACTCCGGGACCGGCGAAGCACGGACCGGAATCACAAACGGCGCGGGACTTTACGTTTTTCCGGCGCTGCATATTGGAAGTTACAACCTGAAGGTCGAGGCTACGGGCTTTAAGACGTTCGAGAAGACCGGAATCGTGATGAACGTCGCGGCGACAGTCCAGGAGAATGTGGTTCTGGCGGTGGGCGCCAACACGCAAACGGTGATGGTGCAGGCGAATGCTCTGCATCTGCAAACGGAAACCAACGAAATCAGCAACCTGATTACCGGGAAGCAGCTGACCGACATCGGTATCAACGGCCGCAACATGTTTTCTCTGGCGGCTCTGGGCTTAGGGGTTTCGGCGAACATCCCGGCGTTTAACGGCGTGTCCGCGCAGACCAGTAACGAAAGCATCAGCTTCGAAGGCACGCGGCCGGGCCACAACAACTGGCTGATTGACGGCGGCGAAGTGTACGACCGCGGCAGCGGAGGCAAACCGGATGTGATGCCTTCCCCTGACGTGCTGGCGGAGTTCCAGACGCTGGACAGCAACTATCAGCCGGATTATGGAATCGCGTCGGGCGGCACGATTTTGATGGCGCTGAAGTCAGGCACGAAGAGTCTGCATGGCGGCGTGTGGGAATTCGACCGGAACGACGATTTCGACGCGGCGGACTACTTTTCCAAGCTGTCGCATACACCAACTCCGGAACTGCGCCTGAATATTTTTGGTGGAGATATCGGGGGGCCGGTGGTGATTCCGGGGATTTACCCCAGGAGCAAGAGCAGGACCTTCTTCTTCTACAGCGATGAATGGCGCCGGTACATTGCGGGAGCCACTCCGACCGCCAACAATACCCTGCCGGCGAGCGATATTCCGACGAGCTCTACGGCTAATTTCACCTATACCGTGCCGACGGGCTTTACGGAATCGCCGGCCGCGAGCGCCTGCAACGCGGGACAGACGGCGCCGTGCGTGCCGAACCTGCCCAATAACACCGCCTATACGACACTCGAGAAGGGGGATGGGCTGACACCCGGCAATTCGTTCCCGGGAGGAGTGATCCCGGCGAACATGCTGGATCCGAATGCGGTTCTGTTTATGAAGACGGGCGCGATTCCGGCGTCGAACTCGACGGCCTCCAATGGAGCGCCGCAGTATGTGGCGTCGCCGAGCCAGCCGACGTATGTGCGGGAAGACGTGGTGCGCATGGATCATGACATCACGAACAAACTGCACCTGATGGGTCATTTCATCCACGATGAGATGTCGCAGACCATCTACCCCGACATGTGGAGCAACGACACCTATCCGACGACGGGGGACGTGTTCGGCAATCCGACGTGGGGGACGGTGATCAAACTAACGCAGACCATTTCGCCGACGCTGCTGAACGAGACGTCGTTCAATGTGAACGGGAACAGCATCAGCATCACGCCGACGGGCATTTATGCGCAGCCGTCGGGATGGACGCAGGCCGGGTACTTCCCGGCGGCGAACAACCTGCTGAACCGCATGCCTTCGGTGGATCTGGGCGCGCCGCTGGGCACGAACTGGACGATCAACTACTGGCCGTGGAAGAACGCGTTCCTCGACTATCAGCCGCGCGACGACATTTCGTGGACGAGGGGCAGGCACGATCTGAAGTTCGGATTCGCCTGGATGCGCAGCGACAAGAACCAGCAGCAGCAGGCGGACACTCAGGGAGACTACAGCTTCGGTACCGACTTCTCCGGCGATTCCTATGTCAACTTCCTGCTGGGGCTCTCGGACAGCTTCAAGCAGCTGCAGATCATCGACATGTTCCACTGGATCAACAACACCTATTCCTTCTACGGAATGGATAACTGGCATGTAACGCCCCACCTGACCCTGAATCTGGGGCTGCGGTATGACGGGCTACCGCACGTCTACAACAAAGAGAACCGGACGGCGAATTTTGTTCCTTCGCTGTTCAGTGCAGCGAATGAGCAGGTTCCAAGTGCGAGCACGGGAACGCTCAACCCGAGCGGTCCGGGATTCTCGAATCCGACAAACGCTGCGGTTCCCTTTTATCTGAATGGGATCGGACTTCCGGGAGTGAACGGCTTCCCGCGTGGACTGGTCAAGAGCGACTATTTCACCTGGCAGCCTCGCATAGGGTTTGCCTACGACCTGCTGGGCACGGGCAAGACGGTGCTGCGCGGGGGCGCCGGCATCTTCTATGAACGCGTCCAGGGGAACGATGTCTACGGGACCGATACCAACCCGCCGTTTGCCTACCAGCCATCGGCGAACGAAGTGTACTTCACCAATCCTCACACCAGCGCTCTGAATGGAGCGGTAGCTTCCAATCCGGTGTTCCCGGCGAGCATCGGCACGCTGGACTACTACTATCCACCCCCGGGCACTGCGCAATTCAGCCTGGGTGTCCAGCAGCAGATCGCCCCGGCCATCATGGCGGTGGTGCAGTATGTCGGATCGAGCGCGTGGGATCAGAACGATCAGCGCGCGGTCAACACGCTGCCCCTGAGCGACCTGACCGACCGGCAGGCGGTCGCGGGAGGAGCGAATTCCAATCTGTACCGCATCTTCCCGGGGTGGGCTGGCATCACCGACGACGAGAACGCCAGCAACTTTAACTACAACGGCCTGCAGACCGGGCTGCGCATGGAGAACAAGCACGGGCTGACGGCGCAATTCGCCTACACGTGGTCTCACCAGATCGATGAGGAGACGGACGATCTGAATTCGATCTCCGATCCGTTCGACCTGAGGTACGATCGCGGGCCGGGTTCGTACGACCGGCGTCACATCTTCAACGCCAACTACGTGTACAACGTTCCGTTCTTCATGCATGCAGGCAGCATGGCAGAGCGGAGCCTGCTGGGCGGCTGGGTCTTCTCCGGCGTCACCACGCTGGAGACGGGACTGCCGCAGAACGTGACCTGGGGCGGAGCGGACACACTGGGTTTGGGCGGCGGAACGACGAACCGTCCGGACCGGGTGGGCAGCGTGAGCGGGCCGAAGACGCAGAAGGAATGGTTCAACACCAGCGCCTTTGCCGCTCCGGTTGCTCCCTGGGCTGGCGGTGGCAACAACGGCTTCGGGAACTCCGGCAGGAACGTCGTGTCGGGGCCGGGGCTTGCCAACTGGAACCTGAGCCTGTTCAAGTCCTTTGCTCTGACGGAGGATGGAACGACGCGGTTTGAGCTGCGTGCTGAGTCGTACAACACCTTCAACCATGTGCAGTTCACCGGGCTGAGCACTGGACTTCCCAGTGGAAACTTCGGCCAGGTGACGAGCGACAACGACAACCCGCGTGTGCTGCAGTTTGGCGGTAAGTTCCTGTTCTAAGAATTCGAGAAGCACCTTTGGACGCAGTGGGGCAGTTGCTCCACTGCGTTTCCTTTTTTGGGGGACGTTTTCCGGGCCGCATGCGGATGCCATGCGCGCGGGCAGGGTGGTGTAATAACGGATGGGTTGTGACAGAGGGGTGGATGGCGCTGGTATCGCGATGGAAACGGTTGGCGGCAGCGGCGGTGCTGTGCGCGTGGGTGAGCGCAGCAGCGGCGGATGCTGCCTGGGCGCAGGCTGGCGGCGCGGGTTCGCGGACTGCGGGCGCGGCGCAGCAGGCGCTGGCACTGGAGCAGCAGGGGCAATGGAAGGACGCGGAGGCGGCGTGGCGGCAGGTGCTGGCGGCGCATCCGCGGGATGCGGCGGCGTGCGGACATCTGGGCATTGTGCTGGCGCGGGAGGGGGATTATCGAGGCGCGGAGGAAGCGTACCGGCGGGCGCTGCGGCTGGATCCGCGGATGACGGGTTTACAGCTCGACCTGGGGCTGGCGCTGTTTAAGCAGGGGAAGTTGAAGGAGGCGATTGCGCCGCTGAAGGCGGCGGTTGCGGCGGCTCCGGGGGATATGCAGCCGCGCGTTTTGCTGGGAATGAGCTACTACGGCGTGGGGGAGTTTGCGGAGGCGGTGCCCGAGCTGCGGTTCGCGGTGGAGAAGTCGCCTGCGGCCGGACCCGGAACCCAGGAACTGCGCGGGGTGCTGGCGCAGGCTTGCCTGTATGCTCGGCAATTCGACTGCACGCTGGCGCAGTTCAAAAAGATTGTCGCGGCGAATCCGAACTCGGCGCAGGCGGACATGCTGGCGGGGGAGGCGCTGGACGGGATGAATCGGACGGCGGAGGCGATTGCGCAGTTCGAGGCGGCGGAAAAGGTGGCGCCGCAGGAGCCGAATGTTCACTTCGGGCTGGGGTATTTGCTGTGGAAGCAGCACCAGTATGCGCAGGCGGCGAAGGAATTCGAACTGGAGACAGAGAACGTGCCGAATCACGCGCAGGCGCTGGCGTATCTGGGTGACACGGAGATGAAGCTGGAGCAGACGGCGGAGGCGCAGACGACGCTGGAGCGGGCGGTGCAGGTGCCGGGAGCGCAGCGCATGGCGTGGGTGGATCTGGGAATTGTGCTGGCAGGAGAGGGGAAGAACGACGCGGCGGAGAGCGATTTCGAGCGGGCGATCGCGATGGATCCGAACCAGGTGGACGCGCACTGGCGGCTGGCGCGGCTGTACCAGGCGGAGGGAAAAACGGAGCAGGCGCGGGCGGAGTTTGCCAAGGCGAGCGCGCTGCACGCGAAGCAGGATCAGAGTTTGGTGCAGCAGATGACGCCGGGGAAATAGCTGGTAGCCGGTAGCTCAGAAGCGGTCAGGGAAAGAGCGGTCAGGGATGAGACGGCCAGGGAGATCCGAGCCGGTACGGCTCAGCGGATTCGGAATCACTCGGCCGGCGCTCTTCATGATGCGCATTGCGGCGGGAAGTACGGCGCTGCTCAGGTCCGTGCAAATCCAAATTGTGATGTGGCTCACAGCCAATGTCTTCTTCGCTGGTTAGAGTTCGGGTAGTTTTCCGGACTGCGCGCGCTGTACGGTTGGGCCGCTGAGCCTGCGCGCTGCGGGACCGGGGGAGAGTCCCGACGAGAACCTCGATAAAGTGGTGGTTTGCAGGAGCGGGCGTGGCGCTTGGGTTGCTGGTCGCTTCGGCGCAGCAAAGTGCGCGCGTATGTGCGATGCCGGTGTTGACACCGGCTGTGGCAGAGTTCACTCACTTTCTGGCTGTACATCGGGCAGAGCTGGGGGCAGAACCGGGGGCGACGCTGCCGGACACGACGGCTCCCGACGCAAACGGAATCACGGTTGCGTATCCGCGCGAGGGGTCGCTGTTTCCCATCGACATCGTGGCGCCGCTGTTCCAGTGGATCGATGCGAACCCGGATGCGAAGGTGTGGCGCATTGAGGTTCGGTTTGGGGAGCGAGGGCCGAAGATCCGGGACTGGTCCGACGGCGAGTTGATGAAGGTTGGGCCGATCGACGATACGCTGGTTGGGTTTGTGCCGCCCACGCTGACGCCGGAGCAGAGCGCGTCGCATACATGGCGGCCGGACGATAAGACGTGGGAGCAGATCAAAAAGCACTCACTGCAGCAGCCGGCGGAGATTGTCTTTACGGGTTACAGGAGCAGGGATGATAAGAAGCCGGTTTCGACGGGACAGGTGACGCTCGAGACTTCGCCCGATCCGGTGGGCGCGCCGATTATGTATCGCGACGTGCCGCTGATTCCGCCGCCGCCGGAAACGGAAGAGCGGGGGATCATCAAACCGCTGCCGGATTCGGTGCTGCCGCTGATCAAGTGGCAGCTGCGGTGGGTTTCCGATACGCAGAGCAAGGTGGTGATGACGGGGCTGCCCACGTGCGCGAACTGCCATTCGCCGTCGCGCGACGGCAGCACGCTGGGCATCGACGTGGACGGGCCGCAGAACGACAAGGGGCTGTACGCACTGATCCCGATCCGGCCGGTAAGCACGATCGGCAACGATTATGTGATCCACTGGAGCGCTTACAGCGACGAGCACGCGCAGAAACGCTTCGGGTTCATGTCGCAGGTGTCGCCGGACGGGCAATATGTGGTGACGTCGATCGACGTGCCGCGTGCGCACGGGCAGCGCGTGGTGGACAGGCTGTACAACGGCTTCTATCGGAACTACGGGTTTGGGCAGGTGTTCTTCCCGACGCGCGGCGTGCTTGCCTGGTACAGCCGCGAGAGCAAAACGCTGCAGCCGCTGCCGGGGGCCGACGATCCGAATTTCGTGCAGACGAGCGCCTTCTGGAGCCCCGATGGGAAGTATCTGGTGTACTCGCGGGCGGCGGCGAAGGATCCGTATGCGCCGGGGCAGAAGCAGGCGACCTATGCGAACGATCCGAACGAGACACAGATTCAGTACGACCTGTACCGGATTCCGTTTAACGGGGGGAAGGGCGGGACGCCGGAGCGGATTGTGGGAGCTTCGGAAAACGGGATGAGCAACAACTTCCCCAAGGTTTCGCCGGACGGGAAGTGGATTGTTTTTGTGCAGTGCAAAAACGGCCTGCTGATGCGGCCGGACAGCAAGCTGTACCTTGTGCCGTTCGAGGGCGGGACGGCGCGGCCGCTCCAGTCGAACCTGGCGGTGATGAATTCGTGGCACACGTTCTCGCCGAATGGGCACTGGCTGGCGTTCTCGTCGAAGACGCCGTCGCTGTACACCGAACTTTATCTGACGCACATCGACGCGGACGGCAACGCGAGCCCGGCGATTCTGGTGGAGAATGCGACGGCAGCCAACCGGGCGGTGAATATTCCGGAGTTTGTGAACGTGAAGCCAGGCGGCTTCGAGCGAATCGATCACCCGGCGACGGATTTCTATCAGCTGTTCGACGCGGCGGTGCAGTTGTCGGACAAGCATCAATACGACGCGGCGGTGACGGCGTGGGAGAAGGCGGTGTCGCTCGATCCGGACGATCCACGCGCGCACAACAACCTGGGGATTGCGCTGGCAGGCGACGGCAAGATGAGCGACGCGATTGCGGAGTACAGGAAGTCGCTGTCGCTGAATGGGAACAGCTCGCAGACGGAGAACAATCTGGGCAGCGCGCTGGCCCAGGGAGGCAACCTGACGGAGGCGCAGCAGCATTTTGAGAATGCGCTGCGAATCAATCCGGATAACGCGTCGGCGGAGGTGAACCTGGGGAATACGCTCTCGGCCGAAGGGGGACACACGCAGGAGGCTATTGAACTGCTGCAGAACGGCCTGGAGAAACTGCCGAATTCGCCCAATGGGGAGAACGGGCTTGGGGTGGCACTCGCGCACGCGGGAAATCTGGAAGAGGCCGCGACGCATTTGCAGAAGGCGGTAACGCTGGCGCCGCAGGACGCGGGCTATCGCTTTAACCTGGGGCGGGTGCTGGCGGCGCGAGGGATGTTCGCGGAAGCACTGCCGCAGTTCGAGGAGGCGGCAACGCTGACGAACCGGCAGGATCCGGGTGTGCTGCAGATGCTGGCGGCCATGCAGTCGGAGACAGGGCGCTCCGCGGAGGCGGTGACGACGGCGCAAGCCGCGCTGCAACTGGCGCGGGAGCAGCAGAATCAGGCGCTGGCAGCGTCGCTGGAGGCAAACGTGGCGCGCTACCAGGCACAAGCCGCGGCGGGCGGGACGCAATAACGCTATGGAGGAGATGCCGATGCGCGCGAGGGAAAAGGGTAGCGTCGGCGAATGCGGTGCGACGTTGTCCGTGCGCGACGGCAGCTTGTTGGAAGCCGATGCGGTGGAGCACGACGGAGTACACCAAAGGCACAACGAGATTCAACCTTTCGATGGAGGCGACGGCGCTGCGACAGGACTAGTCTCACCTGTTCCCCAGAGAAGTGGAGCCCAGGTGGGCGGAGGCTGGATTGAGCAGTTTGCCGACGCGCCGGATGTGCTGAAGAACGCGCTCGACCAGCAGACGGTGGTGCGGGCGGGCGGAGTGGAGATCGGCGGCGGGGAATTTGTCACCATGGCTGGACCTTGTTCGGTGGAGACCGAGCGGCAGCTGATGGAGACAGCCGAGCGCGTGGCGCGGGGGGGAGCGCGCGTGCTGCGCGGGGGAGCGTTTAAGCCGCGGAGCTCGCCGTATGCGTTTCAGGGACTGGGCCTGGAAGGGCTGAAGCTGCTGGCCGCGGCGCGGGCGGCGACCGGGCTGGCCGTCGTGACCGAAGTGATGGCTGCCGCAGACGCGCCGTTGGTGGCCGAATACGCGGACATTCTGCAGATTGGCTCGCGGAGCATGGAGAACTACGCTCTGCTGGAAGCCGCGGCGCACACGGGGCGGCCGATCCTGCTGAAGCGGGGTATGGTGGCCACCGTGGCGGACCTGCTGCAGTCGGCGCAGTGCGTGGTGAGCCACGGCAATCCTCACGTGATCTTGTGCGAGCGCGGCATTCGCACGTTTGAAACGGCGACGCGGAACACCTTCGACGTGGCGGGGATTGTGGTGCTGAAGGAAGTCTCGCACCTGCCGGTGATCGCCGATCCGAGCCACGCGGCGGGGCGGCGGTCGCTGGTGCCGCTACTGGCGCGCAGCGCGGTGGCGGCGGGCGCGGATGGACTGCTTGTCGAAGTGCATCCGGATCCGGATCGGGCGTGGAGCGACGGCGAGCAGTCGCTGACCTTCGCCCAATACGACGCGATGATGGCGGACCTGGCTCCATGGTGCGCGCTGCGGGAGGAACGGGGCTGCGCGCTGGAGACGGCGGTATGACGCGGCGTGCCGCCATTGCGTCGGCTGTGTGTGGCGCGGTATGCGTGATGGTGGCCCAACAGGCTCGGACGACGGTGCGAGGCTTGCCGGTTTCCAAAGTGCAGAATGCTCTGCCGGCGGTGATTTTCACGGCCGCGCCGGTGTATGAGTCGCTGGCTGGGTTGCACGGAAAAGAACGATTTCCGCGCGGAGCGCAACTGATGGTGCTGCGTGCGGGGCGCGCGGAGCCGCTGGTCCCGGGACTGGCGGAGAGTGCGGATGCGAGCGTTTCGTTCGACGGGAAAGCGGTGCTGTTTGCGGGAAAAAAGCAAGCGGGCGATCTGTGGGGAATCTGGACGATTGCGCTGGGTGGCGGAGAGCCGCAGCACGTGCTGGCGGGAGCAACGGATTTGATTCGCCCGATGTGGATGCCGGGTGGACGAATCGTGTATGCGCGGCGCGGGCCGGAGGGGTTTGCGCTGGAGACGGCGGCCGTGGACGGAGTGGGCTCCGAGGTGCAGAAGTTGAGTTTTCTGCCGGGGAATTTCATTCCTGACGATGTGCTGCGCGATGGGCGCGTACTGTTCGAGTCGGGATTCCCGCTGGGCGCGGGGGCGATCCCCGAGATGTTTCTGGTGTATGCGGATGGGAGCGGCGTGGAGTCGGTGCGGTGCGATCATCCTGCGGGTCGCGGGCAGGACACGGGGCGGGAGCACGGGCGGCAGATGGCCTCCGGGGACATTGTCTTCACGCACGGGTCGCGCCTGGCGCGGTTTACATCGGCACTGGCGGATGAGGCGCCGGTGGCGGCTCCGGCGGGCGACTACGCGGGCGATGCGGCGGAGTTGCCGGATGGGCGGTGGGTGGTATCGGTGCGGGAGCCAGGTGAGAAGCGCGATGCACTGGCAGTGTGGAAGCCAGGAACTGCGGCGATGAAGATGATGGCGTGGGATGGGGAGCGCGATCTGGTGGAACCGGTGGTGGTGGCGGCGCGGACGGTTCCGAATCGGCATCCGTCGGGGCTGCACGACTGGACGACAGGCAATCTGCTGGCACTCAATGCACGGTTGTCGCGCAGCGGAATGCTGAACGCGGCGCCGGCGACGGTGCGCGTGGAAACGCGGGGAGACAAGGGGCGCGCCGTGGTGCTGGGGACGGCTCCGGTGGAAAAGGATGGGTCGTTTTTTGTGCAGGCGAAGGGCGATGAGCCGCTGCGGTTCGTATTGCTGGATGCGCAGGGGCGGACCGTGCGCGAGGAGCATGGCTGGTTCTGGGTGCGGAGTGGCGAGCAGCGGATTTGCGTGGGCTGCCATACGGGACCAGAGCGCGCGCCGGACAATCGCGTGCCGGAAGTGCTGCTGCGGACGACGACGCCGGTAGATGTGACGGGGGCGGGCGGCACGGTCGGTGCGGGAGGCAGGTGAGATGCGGCTGCGCTACTTATTGACGATCGGGCTGGCCACGGCGGCGATGGGACAGCCGGTGCCGCATGCATCGCAGACGCCTGCGGCCAAGTCGACGATCCGGTTTGAAGATGCGACCGCGAAGGCGGGCATCGACTTCGTGCACAGTTGTGGATCGGCGCAACTGGGGTCGCTGCTGGAGGGCACGGGTTCGGGGTGCATCTGGTTCGACTACAACAACGATGGATTGCCGGATCTGTACCTGCTGAGCGGACGTCCGCTGGACGATTCGATGCACCCGTATCCGCTGAAGGACAAGCCCAACCCGCCGCCGCACAACCACCTGTATCGCAACAACGGCGACGGGACGTTCACGGATGTGACCGACCAGGCGGGAGTCAATCCCGATTTGTACAGCGTGGCGGTGACGGCGGCCGATTACGACAACGATGGATATGAGGATCTGCTGGTCACGGGGTACGGGAAGGTGGTTCTGTACCACAACAACGGCAACGGGACGTTTACCGATGTGACGGCGAAGGCAGGAATCAAGGTGGATGGCTGGGCGATCAGCTCGACGTGGCTCGATTACGATCGCGACGGCTGCGTGGATCTGTTTGTCGGGCGTTATGTGAAGTTCGATCCGAAGTACCGGAATTACTATGCTGCCGATAACTACCCGGGACCGCTGGACTACGAAGGCGAGACGAACCAGTTATTCCACAATAACTGCGACGGTACTTTCACCGATGTTACGGATAAGTCGGGCATCGGCGCCCTGGTGGGCCGGACGATGGGGGTGACCGCGGCGGACTTTGACGGCGACGGATGGGACGACATATACGTCGCCAACGACAAGACGGAAAACTTCCTGTTCCACAACAAGCACGACGGGACGTTCGAGGAGATCGCGACGGATGCGGGCGTGGCCTACGGCCAGGACGGCGAAGCGACCTCGTCCATGGGGCCGGTGTTCGCGGATATCACGGGGAGCGGGCTGCTCGATCTGTGGGTGAGCGACGGCCACTACAACCGGCTGATGAAGAACAACGGCAAAGGCGGGTTCGACGATATCGGGATCGTGTCCGGATTGTCGCAGGCGAACGCGCAGTATGTGAGCTGGGGCACGGGCGTCTATGACTTCGACAACGATGGACTGCCGGACATCATGGTGTTTCACGGCGGCCTGATTCACCTGATCCCGCAGGAGCACTCGGTGTTTCGCGGCGTGGGGGGCGGGAAATTCGAGGATGTGTCGCGCGATGCGGGAGCGGTGGTGAATACGAGGACGGTGGCGCGGGGGGCGTGCTTTGCGGACTACGAGAACAACGGCAAGGTGGACGCGTTTGTCGTCAATCTGGGAGCGCGGGGGACACTGCTGCACAATATTTCGACTGGGACGGGGCACTGGATCGAGATCCGGCTGCAGGGAGCCAACACGCCGAAGGACCACTCCGGGAGCAACCGCGACGGGATCGGTGCGCGCGTGGAGGTGTGGGCCGCCGGCCACCCCGACACGCCGACAACGGGCGTGGCGGGGACCCCGGAAGAACGCCAGGTGGCGGAGCGGGTGGCATCGTCGGGGTATCTGAGCCAGGATGACGGGCGGCTGCACTTCGGGTTGGGTGCGGCGGAGAAGGTGGACAGGATCGTGGTGCACTGGCCGAGCGGGCGCGAGCAGACGCTGGAGAACCAGGCGGTGGATCGCGTGCTGACCATCGAGGAGCCGAAATGAGACGGCGGCTGGGGGAAGCGCTCCTCGGCGCGGCGGTTGTTTGCCTGGCGTTGCTGCTGCGGTACGGGGCGACGACCGTGGCCGCGGAGCCTTCGCTCGACATCACCGAACCTTACGCTTCGCCGCTCGAACTCCTGCTGTCTCCCGACGGATCGCGTCTCTATGTTCTCTGCCAGGGCACGGGCGAAGTGCGCGTACTGGAGGCAGCGAGCGGACGGGAGTTGCAGGCGATTCCGGTGGGGCGCTCGCCGCGCGGATTTTTCTTTTCGCCGGACGGAAGACGTCTGTTCGTGGCAAACTCCTGGGACGATAGCGTAACCGTGATCGATACAAAATCGAGCGCAGTGACGGCAACGTGGAAGGCGGGATTCGAGCCGTCGAGCGTGGTAGAGGACGGGGCGGGCAAGACGCTGTTCGTCGCAGACCGCATCGGCAACGACATTACGGTGCTGGACGCGGCGACGGGCGCGGAGAAGGAAACGCTGGAGGCAGGGCGGGGCGCGAGTTATCTGGCCATGACGGCGGACGGGAGAAGGCTGTATGCGACCCACGTCTACCCCAATCCGACACCGCACCGAACGCCTCCCGAGTCGGAGATAACGGTGATCGACCCGGTGCGGGCGCAGGTGATCGACCGGCTGAAGCTCGAGTCAATTGCGGGAGCTTTTCACGTGGCCCTCTCGCGCGATGGCCGGCTGGGCGTCGTGGCGGAATTGCACCCGAAGAACCTGGTGCCGCTGGCGCATGTGGAGCACGGATGGGCGTTCGTCGACACGCTGACGATCTTCGGGGCGGACGTCAGTTCCGAACCAGGACGCACGGTCGAGGTTCCGCTCGACGAACTGGACCGCTATTATGCGCGGCCGTTCGGCGTTGCGATCGCTCCGGACAAATCGCGCATTTATGTGACGCATGGAGGGTCCGATGTTGTCACCGTGATCGATACACGTCGGATGCTGGCGTACGTCCATGCGCATCGTGAGCCGTTCGCAGAAGACCTTTCGGCGAGCGCGCACTACGTGGTCGCGCGCATCGCGGTGGGAAAGAATCCGCGGGGCGTGGTGCTGAGCCGCGATGGCGCGCGGTTCTACGTGGCGAACCGGCTGGACGACACGATCAGCGCGATCGACACGCGCACCAACCGAGTGACGCAAACGATTCGGCTGCGGGGGCCGGAGAAGGTCTCGGCGCTGCGGCGCGGGGAACAGACGTTTTATTCGGCGCAGTACGCGTTTCAGGGGGAGTTCGGGTGCGCGAACTGCCACATCGACTCGACGTTCGACGGCCTGCAGTGGGATCTGGAGCCGGATGGATTCGGGCGGGATATTGTGGCCAACCGGCTGATCGAGGACCTGCGGGGGACGGAGCCGTTCAAATGGAACGGCAAGAATCCGACGCTGGCGGTGGAGTGCGGCGTGCGCACGGAGATGTACTTCTGGCGATCGCAGAACTACGACGATCTGCGGCTGGCGGACCTGGTGCTGTACATCCGCAGCCTGCCGTCGCGGCCGAATCGCTTTCGCGCGGCGGACGGGGAACTGACGTCGGCGCAGGAACGCGGGCGGGCCATCTTCAATCGCACGGTGGACAAGCTGGGACAGCCGATCCCGCAGGGCAACCAGTGTGCGTATTGTCACAGCGGCCCGAAGGGGACCAACCAAAAATCGTTTGACGTGGGCACGAAGAAGCCGACCGACAACAGCGGTCTGCTGGACACGCCGCAGCTGATGAGCGTCGCGCTGACGGCGCCGTATCTGCACGATGGGTCGGCGGCGACGCTCGAGGAGATATGGACGGTCTATAACCCGCACGATCAGCATGGACGCACGAACGATTTGACCAAGGACGAACTGAACGACCTGATCGAGTATCTGAGGACGCGATGAAGCAAGCGGCGATGATCGGGCTATTGCTGGCGGCGGTGGTTGCATCGGCGCAGACGGCGGCGCATCCCGTGAAGCATGTGCACGCGATAGCGCAGACGCAGCGCGTGCCGGCGATGCCGCGGTACAGGTTCGAAAATTTCACCACGGCGAACGGACTGCCGGACGATCATGTCTTCTCGGTTCTGGTGGACGGAGATCGTGTGTGGGCGGGGACGAACAACGGGCTGGCGGAGTTCGAGAACGGCGAGTGGAAGACGTACACCACCGCGGACGGCTTAGCGCATCGCGCGGTGCTGTCGCTGGCGCTGGACAAACGCACGGGCGATGTGTGGGCGGGAACGATGGGCGGGCTGAGCCGCATTTCGGCGGGGCGGATCGACACGTACACACAACTGAATTCCGGGCTGAGCAATGACGTGGTGTACGGCGTCTCTGTCGAAGGCGAAAACGTGTGGGTGGCGACGGCGGCGGGCGCGGGCCGGCTGAACACGCGGACGGGCGAGTGGTCGCTTTATAACGAGCGCAATACGCCGATGGTCGAGATCTGGGCGTACGGCGTCTCCGCCGCTGCCGACAAAGTGTATTACGCAATCTGGGGCAGCGGCCTGCTCGAGCTCAACCAGAAGACCGGCGTGTGGGATAAGTACGACGATCCGGACGGCGAAAACGAGATCGTGCTGCTCAAGGATCAGGGGCTGATCCACGAGATCGTTACGTCGGTGAGTTATGTGGACGGAGTGGTATGGGCGGCGACTTATTTTGGCGCCAGCCACTACGACGGACGTTTCTGGCATAACTTCCTGACGAAAGACAGCGGGTTGCCGAGTAACTTCATTAACTCAATTAAGGGAGTGGATCGGGATCGGGCCTGGTTCTGCACGGACAAGGGGCTGGCGTACTACGACGGCGCAAACTGGGCTGTTTATCGGCCGTCGCTCGAGACGGGCAAGGCAGAGATGACGGTGCGCGATGCGGCGGGGAAGGTAACGGAGATCCCCGTCGAGACAGCTCCCGCGCATAACTACATTTTGGGAATTGATTTTCAGGGGCCGGATATCTGGGTGGCGACGGCAAAGGGGCTAAGTCACGGGGTTTATCAACGTTAAGGAGTTATACCAATGAATACAGTTGCTGAGTTACTGGCTGAGATTGCGCATGCGCCGGTGGAGAAGCGAGCGATCACCAACCACGGGGTTCTGAACGAGGCGTACGCCTATGCCCGGCCCAGCTCGTTTTCGCGGGGGATGCGGATCGACCTGAACGGGCTGACCATTCTGCTGATTTCGGGCACGGCCAGCATCGATGAGAACGGCAAAAGCGTGCACATCGGCGATTTTCGCGCGCAGATGCGGCGGACGCTGGCCAACATTACGGGGCTGCTTAAGAGCGAGGGCGCGACGTGGCACGACATTGTGCGGACGAGTTGCTATCTGCGCGACATCGACCGCGATTACGAGACCTTTAACGAGGAGCGGACTGCGTTTTTTGAAGAGCAGGGACTCGACCCGCTGCCGGCCTCTACGGGAATCCAGGCGAAGCTGTGCCGGCCGGAGCTGCTGGTGGAGATCGAGGCGATCGCGATGTTTTGCACGCCGAAGCGCGAGGAGTAGCGGCGATGGTGCGCGACAGATTCATGGCAGGAGCGTTCGCAGCCCTGTTGCTGGCGGCGTGCGTATCGGTGCGGGCGCAGACCGCAGGCTTGCCCGCCGGACCGGGCGCGCGGGTTCCAGGCGCAGGGTGTGCGTGTGGGGCGCATCCGCCGGGGCCGCAACCGGACCGGATCGTCGCACCCTATGCCGGGGAGCCGAAGGACCTGCAGCCCTACGCGAAATTTTCGCAGCCCTACGACGTGAACTACACGCACCCGAACCTTTACAGCGGAGCGGCGCGAGACGTTCCTGATGCGAAGGATGTGAGCGAGGTCCGGATCGGATTTATCGGGCCGGTCGCGAAGCAGGCCGATCAGGTCTTTGGGCTGCGCATGCTCAACGGCGCGCAGATGGCCGTGGATGAGGCCAACGCGCGCGGCGGCTACGGCGGCAAGCCCTTCCGTCTGATGGTGCACGACGACTACAACAACTGGCAGCGGGGCGCGGAGTACGGGCCGGATCGGCCGACGGATTCGCAGATCTGGGGTTCGGCCTCGAACGAATCGGTAAAGATGGTCTACGACGACCAGGACTGGGCGATCTTCGGCAGCATCAGCTCCGAAACCACGCACATCGTATTGCGCGTGGCGCTGAAGGCGGAGATCCCCATCGTCAACTCGGCTTCGACCGACCCGACCATACCGGAAACATACATTCCGTGGTACTTCACCGATATTCAGGATGACCGGGTGCAGTGCTACACGCTGGCGCGGCGGATTTTCACGGAGCTGGGGCTGAAGCGCGCGGCGCTGCTGCGGGTGAACAACCGCTATGGGCGCCTCGGTGTGATTAAGTTCCGCGATGCAGCGCGGCGGTTGGGGCATCCTGTAGTGATCGAACAGAAATTCATGCCGGGAGATACGGATTTCCGTCGCGCGTTGCGCATCATTCAGGACTCGCGCGCCGACGCCATTGTGGTGTGGGCCGATGAGGCGCAGGCTGCGGGGATTCTGAAACAGACGCGCGAGCTGGGCATGAAGCAGCGCGTGTTCGGCAGTTACCGGACGCTGGGCGACGAGCTGCTGCAGGAAGCGGGGCCGGCGGCGGAAGGGTTCGAGGCGGTTTTTCCGTACGATCCGACGCGGAGCGACCCGCGATGGCTCGCGTTCAACCAGCGATACGAGGCGCGCTTTCAGGAGAAGCCGGAGCCGTTTGCGGCGCTGGCTTACGACGCGATGAATGTGCTGCTCGAGTCAATTTGCCGCGCAGGGCTGAATCGGGCGCGCATCCAGGACGCGCTCGATCAGGTATACCAATACGACGGCGTGACGGGGCCTATGGTGTTCGATCCGCTGAACAAGAACGTGAGCCCGATGTTTCTGGGCACGGTGCGGGACGGGAAGATTACGTATCGGGTGGCGACTCTTTCGCGCAGGGAGAACGTCGGACAAGCCGGCGCGGACGGCGCTGAAGGTGCGGCCCACGCCGCCAACCCAGCAGTCGCACAGCCGTATGCCCGCGTGGGCGAGGATGGGGTGGGCTACGCGGGCCCGCATGAGGCGGACATTGCGGGCGCGGCGCGGATCGTGATTTTTGGGCCGTATGCGGATCAGGTGGCGCAGCAGCCGGACCTGCGCGCAGCGCTGGGCGCGGCGCAGTGGAACGCAGTGGCGGTGACCAGCGACCAGAACTGGGGCGCGGCGACGACACAGTTGGTGCATGCGCTCGAAGACGGACAGGCGCTGGCGATCGTCGCGCTCGATCGGGACGCGGCGCACCTGGCGGAGCAGCTTTCGCTCAAATTCTTTGTGCCGGTGGTGGCGCTGGCGAACGACACGGCGCTGACGTCGACGAATGTGCCGTGGATCTTCCGGCTGCCGGCGGGAAGCGGTGCTGCTGCAGCGGTGCGATTGCTGGCTGCGGCGGCTCGGACGAGCGGGAACAATCCGGAGCGGTTGCGCGCGGTGCTGGCGTCGGGCACGACACTGGCGGGAGTTCGCTTCGCGCAGACCGGAGAGCCGATGCGGTAGGCGGCTGGCGGCCGGAGCGATTCAGGCGCCGGTGGCTGGCCGAGCGCGAAACCAGGCGCGCGCATCGGCGCGGAAGAGGCCATAGGCAATCAGGGCAAAGATGAGGCCGTGCACCAGCACTGTCTGCCATCCGTTGAGGAAGCTGATCGCGACGTGGAAGGCGAGCCACGCTAGCGCGAGCCATCGAGCCCAGTTGCAGCCACGCAGCATGAACACGCCGGCGACGACGAGGGCGGCTTCGAGGAGAGGGAGGAGGACGTCTTCCACGTGAAAGGGCGCATGAATGTGGATCGCGGCGACGCGATAGACGAATTCGGCCGTGCCAACCGCGATGAACAGCCAGCTGAGGAGGGTGATGGTGAGCGGACGCTTGTTCATGGGCGGAGTTCCAGGGCGCTACTCGAGAATTTTTCCGATGAGCCACATGTGGCCGAAGGGATCGATGACGGCGCCCTGCAGCATGCGCCGGATGGGCTGCGGGCCGGTCATGGGATAGCTGTGCTCGGTGACCGGGCTGTGGAGACTTGCTCCCGCGTCAAGGGCCTGGCGCTGTGCGGCTTCCGGATTGTGAACGAAGAGTTCGATGCGAACGGTGGTGCATCCGGCAGCAGCCGGGCCGCGCGTGCCGAAAGAAGGCGACTCCGTGGCGAGGAAGAACCGGGCGCCACGCACGGAAAGGCCGGCGACGGTGTGCTCGGAGTCGCCGAGTTGCCAGAGGATTTCGGCATCGAAAGCGGATTTGTAGAATGCGATGGCGGCGATGGCGTCGCTGACGGCCAGCATAGGTGAGATTTGCGGCGTGAGGATGGCGGGGTGGGCCACTGTGGCGCCCCACTGGATGGGATCGAGGTCGCGGGCGTGGCGGGAGAAGAGCCAGTGGTGGTCGTCGAGATCCTGCGCGGCGTATTGCAGTTCGCCGTAGACGGTTTCGTGAAGGTCTTCAAGGAGGGTGACGCCGGCGGCTTGTGCATGCGCGTAGTGCGCTTCGAGGTCCTCGATGAAGATGGTGAGGCTCTGCGTCCCGAAGCCGAGCTCCCGTGGAGTCGCGTGGGAGCGAGGAGCCTGCTTCAGCATGATCCAGGCGTTGCCGGCCCGCATTTGCGCGCCGCTGAGCGGGTCGCCGTAGCGGTAGTGTTCGACGAAGCCGAAGGCATTGGTGAGCCAGGGAATGGCCTCGTTCAGGTCGCGAACCATCACGTGCGGCAGGACCGTGTTTGTGGGTACGGAGCGGTTGGAGATCACAGGTTGTGTCTACCTTGAAGAGGATGCGCCGACAGACCTCTACGATAGCGAAGGCGGCGGCGGGCTGTATTGTAAAAAAGCGTCAGGCGGCGGCGATGGGGACATGATTGTTGCGCCGCGGCGAGTGGGGCTTGTAGGCGGACGGGGTGATGCCGGCGAGGTCGCGGAAGTCGTGGACCAGGTGCGGCTGATCGGTGTAACCGTGTTCGGCAGCCAGCGCTGACCAGTCGGGGGAGGGGGAGCGACGCGCGGCGCGCAGGACCCGCTGCAGGCGGCGGACGCGGGCAAAGCGACGAGGCGTGATGCCGACCTGCGCCGAGAATCGGCGAGTGAAGGTTCGGGACGACTGGCCGAGGCGATCCGCCACCTGCGCAACGGACAGGCCGGCTTCGAGGGCGGAGATGGCATAACGGATGGCGGGATCGAAGCCGGGGCCGTGCTGGAGATGGCGGAGCAGAGCTTCTTCGAGGAGGCGGAATTGCAGCGCGGGCGTGGGCGCATCGAGCAGCCTTTCGCGCAGCAGAGCGCCGTCGCGGGCCCACAGGTCTTCGAGCGAAACGGTCCGATTCGCGACCTCAGACATGGGGAGAGGGAAGAATTGGCCGGCTGCGCCGAGACGGAACTCCACGGCGACGAGAAGGCGCTGCTCTCGGGTGTCGAGGATGGCGGGTTGAGCCCGCGGGCCGGAAAGCACGGCGGCGGTATGGCACTGGAGGCGTGCGGCGCATGCGGGATCGTAGGTGCGGAACTCGTTTTCGCCAAGGTTCACCATGAGGTGCGCCTGGCCGTTCGGCATGATGCGCTCCAGCGCAAAGGGAAGGTCCGTCTCGTGGTAATGGAACGACTTGACGAGCGCGGCCAGAGCGGGGGAGTGCGGCTTAGCGGTGATGGATTTCACCGCGGCAGATTAGCACGTATGCCGGGCAGTGGCGATTCCCTGCGGCGGTTTGCGGATCAGCCTGCCCGACTACTCGATATCCCGCGGAAGCTGTCGTGAGCATGCAGGAGTCGGTGTTTGCGCAGATCCCGACGATCGAAGCGGTTTCGAGGCACTTATGCGGTGACGAGGGTGGGGGATGCTGCCGGGGCGGTTTTGGTGCGCGGACGTTCGGCGCCGAGGGTGACTAACTGCCAGGCGGAACGGTCGCGGAGCAGGCGGGAGACGAGCGCGGTGTGCATGGCGTGTCCGGCGCGCTCGGCAACGATGTGGCCGAGGATGTGATGGCCGGCGAGGGCCAGGTCGCCGATGAGGTCGAGGACCTTGTGGCGAACGAACTCGTCGTGGAAGCGGAGAGGGCCATTCTGGACGCCGTCGCGGGTGAGGACGATGACGCTCTTCTCCGTTGCGCCGCGGATGAGGCCCATATCGCGGAGCTTCTGCTCATCTTCGCGGAAACCGAAGGTGCGGGCGGGGGCGATTTCGCGCTCGTAGGCATCGGTGGCCAGGTCGACCATGTATCCCTGGCGGCCGATGGGGGTTGGGAAGTCAATACTGTAGGAGACGGAGTAACCCTCGCCGGGATAGACGCCGATAAACTTGTCGCCCTCGCGCACTTCGACGCTCTTGAGGATGCGCAGATATTCGCGGCGGCGGCGCTGTGTTTTGAGGCCGACACGGCGGAAGGCCTGAATGTAGGGAAGAGCGCTGCCGTCGAGGATGGGGAGTTCGAGGTTGTCGAGCTCGACGATGAGGTTATCGACGCCCATGCCGAGCAGGGCAGAGAGTAAATGTTCTGTGGTAGAGATGAGGACGCCCTGGCGCATGAGGCTGGTAGCGTAGCTGACTTTGGCGACGTTGCGGCCGATGGCGGAGATTTCGAAGCCGTCGAGGTCGGTGCGGCGGAAGACCACGCCACAGCCGGCAGGCGCGGGCAGCAGCGTCATGCGGACAGCGGCGCCGCTGTGGAGTCCAACGCCGGCGAACTCAATCGGGGAGGAGATCGTGTTTTCCAGATGCGACGAGTCGGCCAAGCGCTCTCCTGCTTAGGAAGACATAGACTAAACCTGAAAAGACAAAGTTGCGGTGTTGTAAGATTGCCACACTTGACCTCTCGAAAGTCACAGTACTCAGGATGGTTACCCTCGATGGTAAGAGTCACTCATTCAGCAACTTACGCACAAAATGGGATGCTGGAGGCGGTCGCCCGGCTGGAAGCCTCCCTCGTGGATCGGATGCAAAAACTGGTCGAAACGGAGTCGCCCAGCGACGACAAGGCGGCGGTGAATCGGTGCGTGGCGGAAGCGGCGGAGATGGGAGCGGCCCTGGGGGCGTGGGTGATGCGGCATCGGCAGCGGGCGTTTGGGGACGTGCTGGAACTGCGATTCTCCGCCCAACGGAGCGGCCGGAATTCCAGGCAGGGAGGGAGCGAGCGGGATGGACGCGGGCCGCTGCTGCTGCTGGGGCATCTGGACACGGTTTGGCCGCTGGGGACGCTGCGGAATATGCCGTTCCGGATCGCAGAGGGGCGGGCGTGGGGCCCGGGAACGCTGGACATGAAGGCTGGAGTGTCGATGGGGTTGACCGCGATCGAGGCGCTGAAGGAATGCGGCGAATTGCGCAGGCCGGTGGTGTTCCTGCTGAACAGCGATGAGGAGGTGGGGAGCACGGTGTCGCGTCCGATTACGGAAAAGCTGGCGCAGGAATGCGCGGCGGTTTTTGTCCTGGAGCCGGCGCAGGGGCTGGAAGGCGCGTACAAGACAGCGCGCAAGGGGGTGGGCGATTACAAGCTGCGGGTGCAGGGCGTGGCGAGCCATGCGGGGGTGGACTTCGAGCGGGGGCACAGCGCGGTCTACGAACTGGCCTATCAGATGGAAAAGGTGCGCGGCTTTACGGAGCTGGAACGCGGGCTGACGGTGAACGCCGGGGTGGTACGAGGGGGCACGCGGACGAATGTGGTGGCGGCCGAGGCGGAGGCGGAGATCGACGTGCGGATTGCGCGCGCGAAGGACGCGGCGCGGATCGGAAGGCGGATGCGGGGACTGCGCGTTCGAGACCGGGGATGCGTCCTCGAAGTAACCGGTGGGATGAATCGGCCGCCGATGGAGCGGAGCCGGGGAACGGTGGCATTGTTTCGGCGCGCCGCGACTTTGGCGGAGCAGATGGGGTTTGTGTTGACTGAAGCGGCGACCGGCGGAGGATCGGACGGGAACTTTACGGCGGCGCTGGGCGTCCCTACGTTAGACGGGATGGGTGCGGTCGGCGAGGGCGCGCATGCATCTCATGAGTCAGTGGTGCTGAAGGATTTAGTTCCGAGAACTGCGTTGCTGGCGGAGATGATACGGACGAGTTGATGCGGGATAAGGCGATTTCCGCGGCGTGATACGTGCGCGCAGATGCGTTTAAGCGGAGGCGGCGAGGGCCGCTCGAGGGCGTTCCGATGCTGAAGCTGATGGAATTCGGTTTGCTGGTGGTGGCGCTGGTGATCGTTCTGGGACTGGTGCTGCAGGGCCCGCCGGAAGCGCCGCCGATCGAGGAACACCCCATTGGGGCACGCGAACCCAAGGACGAAGCGCAGCCGAAGGCCAGCTAGAACAGGGTCGACTGAGTGGCGGCTTCGACGCTGTGCCGCTGCTGTGCCGCTTCGATCATGGCGGACACCAGAGACAGCGGCAATCCAACAACATTGAAATAGCAGCCGTGAATGCGGGGGACGAAGCGGGCGAAGCGGCCCTGGATGGCATAGGCTCCCGCTTTGCCGCGGGGTTCGCCGGTGGAGATGTAGCCGGCGATGTCGTGGTCGGAGAGATGGGCGACGGTCACATGCGTGACTTCCGCTGCGACTTCGGCCGGCATGGCGGGGGCGTTGGCGTGTGCGGGCTCAAGCAGAGCCACTCCGGTGATGACCTGGTGCGTCGCGCCGGAGAGCAGGCGGAGCATGCGGGCGGCATCAGCATCATTTTCGGGCTTGGCGAGGATGTCGCCGTTGGGCGCAACGACGGTGGTGTCGGCGGCGAGAATGAGGGCGGATTCTTCGGGGTGGGCGGCGGCGAGGGTTTGGTATGCGGGCGAGGCGGCGACGGCCCCGGCCTTTTCACGCGCTACGCGAAGAACGTAGGGGATGGGTTGCTCGCCGGGCTGCAGGTCTTCGCAGATTTCCGCGGGGAGAACGCGGAACTCGTAGCCGGCCTGCGCCAGCAAGTCGCTGCGGCGCGGCGAGGCTGAGGCGAGGACGAGCATAGCAGCAGGGTACAGGGAGCAGGGCGCAGGGACCAGAGCTCAGGGCACGGGCACGGGGCGCTGCACAAAGCCAGGGGAGCTGTGGGCGGCGATGGGGTCAGGAGTGTTCGGGGTTGGAGCCGGGCTCGGGGAAGTCGGAGTCATGGTCCTTGATATCCTCGTCGGTCTCGCGGTGCGGGAGCTGGTTGGCGAGGCGGTTGTGGGATTCTCCGGGGTGGGAGAGATCGGGCGGAGTGTCCTCGATGGCGCCCTTTTGAACGTCTGCGTCTTTCCCTTTCATGGTTCCCTCCCGGATGATCGGATTGAGCCGCGACGGAGATAGATGCGCGCGAGGCGAGAAGACGATGCTTTTCGGTGCCCTGTGCGCCCGCGGACGCTCTGATCCCGTGGACCTGCTATTTTGGACCCGATGGCCGGCGATTTCAATCCACAGACGCTGCTGGCGGTGGCGATCGGCGAGGCGCGCGCAGGGCGGGCCGAGGGCGGCATTCCCATCGGCGCGGCGATCTTTACGCGCGAGGGCAAGCTGGTGGGCGCGGGACACAACCGGCGCGTGCAGCACGGCGATCCTTCGGCGCATGGCGAGACGGATGCGTTTCGCAACGCGGGACGACAGCGGTCGTATCGCGACCTGATCATGGTGACGACGCTGGCGCCGTGCTGGTACTGCAGCGGGCTGATCCGTCAGTTCGGGTTTCGCCGGGTGGTGGTGGGCGAGAGCCGGACATTCCAGGGCGGGATTGCGTGGCTGCGCGAGCTGGGAGTTGAGGTGATCGACCTGGATGCGCAGGAGTGCGTGGATCTGATGGCGGGGTTCATCCGGGAGCATCCCGAAATCTGGAATGAGGATATTGGGGAATAAGACAGGGTTTGAGCAGTTTCGGAATTCACGCAGACTTTTTGAGGCTGGTACAGGGTGGCTTTTTCCTGATTAAAAAGCCACTTGAGCGTGTGCCTTCGGTCTACACCAATTCCGAAACTGCTATAGGGGACAGGTGTAGAGTTTAGCGAGGAGCGGGGAGGGATCAGGGTTCGGCGTTCAGGATTCGGAATTGCTGATCCGGCACTAATTTCCCTGAGGCACACCAGCTATTTCGCAGCCGTGACGACTGTCACCGACGATCGTCCTGCCTGCGCTGCATTCTGTTTGGTGCGCACGCGTTGGTTGCCAGCACGTTCAGCACGGGACGCTCGCCAGCAACCGCGCGCGGCGAAAACGTCTTCGCCCGAGTCGGCTGCGCGTTCGGTCAACAGCGGCGGGCGGAAATGCTGTCGGGACCCAAAACCCGGAACCTGCGATTGCCCACGGCAGTCGGGGAGAACAACATGCCGCTGTATGCAGAACGCCCACCTCTGCCCTCCGACGACAAGCGATGGAGAATTGTTAACGGCACGATGCGCAAGCACGGTTACTCGCGCAACGCGCTGATTGAGACGCTGCACACGGTGCAGTCGTCGTTCGGGTTTCTGGACGAGCCGGCGATTAAGTTTGTGGCGCAGTCGCTGCGCGTGCCGCTGAGCCAGGCGTATGGAGTGGTGACGTTCTATCACTTCTTCAGCCTGAAGCCGCCGGGCCGGCACACGTGCACCATCTGCACGGGGACGGCCTGCTACATCAAGGGATCGGACAAGCTGGTGGCGGAGACGGAGAAGCTGCTGCACATCAAGCCGGGACAGACGACCCCGGACGGGGAAGTGAGCTTTACGACGGCGCGGTGCGTGGGCGCGTGCGGGCGGGCGCCGGTAACGCTGCTGGACGGCGAGCTTTCCGGGCAAATGGAAGCGGCGGAGCTGAAAGCGCAGCTGGAAAGGTGGACGACGCAATGAACGCGGAGGAACTGGAGCAGATTGCTGAGGCTGCCCACGCAGAGCGCGCGAAGTTCGACTACGAAGTGAACGTGTGCATGGGCACCGGGTGCCTCTCGCAGCACAGCGATAAGGTGAAAGCCGCGATCGAGAAAGAGGCCGCGGGGTGCGGAAAGAAATGCCACGTGCGGCGAACCGGGTGCATGGGGCTGTGCGCGGCGGGGCCCATGGTGCTGATGGAGCCGTCGGAGATGCGTTACGGGCACGTGCACGAGGGCGATGCCAAAGAAGTGATCGCATCCCTGGGCGGAGAGCCGGTGGCGCGGCTCGATCCGCATCTGGGCGGCTATTTTGATGGGCAGAACCACGTGGTGCTGGAAAATTCCGGGCACATCGATCCGGAAAAGATCGAAGAATACATTGCGCGCGGCGGCTATGAGGCGCTGGTGAAAGCGCTGACGGATATGAATCCGGCATCGGTGATCGAGCAGATCTCGAAGAGCGGGCTGCGTGGACGCGGAGGCGGCGGTTATCCCACAGGACTGAAGTGGGACACGGTCGCGAAGGTGAAGGGCGCGCAGAAATACGTGATCTGCAACGGCGACGAGGGCGATCCGGGCGCGTTCATGGATCGCAGCGTGCTGGAGAGCGATCCGCAGCGGGTGATCGAGGGGATGGCCATCGCGGCGTACGCGATAGGCGCGACGAAGGGGTACATTTACGTGCGCGCGGAATATCCGCTGGCGGTGCAGCGGCTGACGGTGGCGCTGCAGCAGGCGCGGCGGCGGGGGTTTCTGGGCAACGGAATCTGTGAGACGACGTTCAGCTTCGACATCGATATCCGGCTGGGCGCGGGCGCATTTGTCTGCGGCGAAGAGACGGCGCTGATCGCCTCGATTGAAGGCAAGCGAGGCACGCCGCGGCCGCGGCCTCCGTATCCGGCGGTGAGCGGATTGTGGGGCGATCCGACGCTGATCAACAACGTGGAGACGTTTGCCAACGTACCGCCGATCATCCGCAACGGCGGCGAGTGGTTCTCGTCGATGGGAACGGCGCGCAGCAAGGGGACGAAGGTCTTCGCGCTGACGGGGAAGATCCAGCGGACGGGGCTGGTGGAAGTGCCGATGGGGATGACGCTGCGGCAGATCATCTTCGGGATCGGCGGCGGCGTTCCGGACGGAAGGAAATTCAAGGCGGTGCAAACGGGTGGACCCTCGGGCGGCTGTTTGCCCGAGGAGCACCTCGACTTGTCGATCAGCTACGACGCGCTGATCAGCGCTGGTTCCATGATGGGTTCGGGCGGCATGATCGTCATGGACGACACGTCGTGCATGGTATCGGTGGCGCGATTCTTCATGGAGTTCTGCATGACGGAGTCGTGCGGCAAGTGCGTGCCCTGCCGCGCGGGGACGGTGCAGATGTACGAGCTGCTGTCGAAGATCTGCGCGGGCGAGGCGACGCACCGCGACCTGAACCAACTGGTGGAACTGTGCGAGGTGGTGGGCGCGACGAGCCTGTGCGGTCTGGGGCAGACGGCGCCGAATCCGGTGCTGAGCACGCTGCGCTATTTCAAACACGAGTACCTGGCGCATATCGACGAAAAGCGATGCCCGGCGGGGGTCTGCGAGCTGAGTCCGGCGGCGGTGGAGGTGCACGCATGAGCGCGGAACCGAATGTTCGCACCCTGACCATCAACGGCGAGGAAATCAGCGCTCGCTCGGACCAGACGATTCTCGAGGCGGCTCGCGAGCACAATATTGCGATCCCGACGCTCTGCCACCTGGAAGGGCTGTCGGAAGTGGGCGCGTGCCGGCTGTGTCTGGTGGAAGTGAAGGGGGCGCGGCGACTGCTGCCGGCGTGCGTGACGCAGGTTGCGGAGGGGATGGAGGTCACGACGCACAATGCGAAGATCGACCGCTACCGAACGATGATCCTTGAGTTGTTCTTTGCGGAACGGAATCATGTGTGCTCGGTGTGCGTGGCGAATGGGAACTGCGAACTGCAGAGCCTGTCGCTGCAGCTGGGCATGACGCACGTGGAGATTCCGTATCAGTATCCTCAGCTGCCGGTGGATGCTTCGCACCCGCGGTTTACGGTGGATCATAACCGCTGCGTGCTGTGCACGCGGTGCGTGCGGGTGTGCGCGGAGATTGAAGGCGCAAACACATGGGGTGTGATGGGACGCGGCGGGCAGTCGCTGGTGATCACCGATCTGAAGCAGCCGTGGGGCGATTCGGAAACGTGCACGAGCTGCGGCAAGTGCGTGCAGGTGTGCCCGACGGGGGCGCTGTTCGAGAAGGGGCGCGCGGGGAGCAAGGTGCGGAAGCATCCGGAGTTCCTGCCCTATCTGCGGATTATGCGGGAGGGAGAGCAGCCATGAGCGACGTGAAAACGCTGGCGACGGTTTGGCTCGATGGCTGCTCAGGCTGCCACATGTCGCTGCTCGACATGGACGAGCGGCTGATCGAGCTGAGCAGCCAGTTCCGGCTGGTGTATTCGCCGCTCGTGGACTGCAAGACGTTTCCGGAGCACGTGGACGTGACGCTGGTGGAAGGTGCGGTGGCGAGCGTTGACGACCTGAAGAAGATCCGCAAAATTCGCGAGCATACGCGGGTGCTGGTTTCGCTGGGCGACTGCGCGCTGACGGGGAACGTGTCGGCGATGCGCAATTCCTGCGGGGTGCAGCTGGTGATGCTGCGGGTTTACGAGCAGAACGCCGATTTGCAGAAGCAGGTGCCGACGGTCGGCGTGCCGGCGCTGCTGGAGCGGGTGCGGCCGGTGCACGAGGTGGTTCCGGTGGACGTATTTGTGCCGGGATGCCCGCCGTCGGCGGACACGATTTATCAGGTCCTGAGCGAGCTGCTGGCAGGGAAGGTTCCGACGCTGGAAGGCGTGGCGCATTTCGGCTGAGCCGAGGCAGAAAGAACAGGAGAGCTATGTCGCGCACCATCGTTATCGACCCGGTTACGAGGCTCGAAGGGCACGGCAAGATTACGCTGCAGCTGGACGATGCCGGCGTGGTTCAGGATGCGACGTTCCACGTGACGCAGCTGCGCGGGTTCGAAAAGTTCTGCGAGGGGCGGCCGTTTTACGAGATGCCGAACATCACGGCGCGCATCTGCGGCATTTGCCCGGTGAGCCATCTGGTGGCGTCGTCGAAGGCGTGCGACGCGATTCTGGCGGTGAAAATTCCGACTGTGGCCAAAAACCTGCGGCAGATTATGAACCTGGCGCAGCTGATCCAGTCGCACGCGCTGAGTTTCTTTTATTTGTCCTCTCCCGATCTGCTGCTGGGCATGGATGCGCCCGCCGAGGAGCGGAGCATCCTGCACATCGCTCATTCGCATCCTTCGATTGGAGCGGACGGCGTGGCGCTGCGGCAGTTTGGGCAGCGGATCATCGAACTGCTCGCCGGACGACGGATTCATCCGGGCTGGACGGTGCCGGGTGGCGTGAACGAACCGCTGAGCGGGGAGAAGCGCGATCAATTATTGGGAATGATTCCTGCGGCGGTGGCGGCGATCCAGAGAACGCTGACATGGTTCAAGGAGAGCATCGAGAAGTTTGCGGCGGAAATCGAGGTGTTCGCGAATTTTCCTACGCTGTTCATGGGGCTGATCGACGACCGCGGTCTGGCCGAATACTACGACGGCAATCTGCGCGTGATCGACTCGGAAGGAAACATCATTGCAGGCGAGCTGGATCCGGCGCACTATGCGAGCTTCATCGGCGAAGCAGTGGAGCCGTTCACCTACATGAAGTTTCCGTACTACAAGCCGCTGGGCTATCCGGGCGGGACGTACCGCGTGGGGCCGCTGGCGCGGCTGAACCTGGCAGGGCGATGCGATACGCCGCGAGCGGACGAGGAATGGCGGGGGTTTCGGGCGATTTCGCCGCGGCCGGTGCTAAGCTCGTTCCACTACCACCATGCGCGGCTGATCGAGATGCTGCACGCGGCGGAGAAGATCGAGTCGCTGCTGGCGGACCGGGCGATTCTGGACAAGCACGTGCGGGCGACGGCCTCGGTGAACAACCTCGAAGGCGTGGGCGTGGCGGAAGCGCCGCGGGGGACGCTGATCCACCATTACAAGGTGGACGAGAACGGGCTGATCAAGTGGGCCAACCTGGTGATTGCGACGGGACACAACAATGCGGCGATGAATCGCGGCATCCTGCAGACAGCCCGGCACTACGTGCAGGGCGAACACATTGCCGAGGGCATGCTGAATCGCGTGGAGGCGGTGGTGCGGACGTTCGATCCGTGCCTGAGTTGCTCGACGCATGCGATGGGAAGGATGCCGCTGACGATCGAATTGCGCGCACCGGATGGAAGTCTGGTGCGCGAGGTGCGGAGGGGCTGAGGCAGAGCGCCATGCGGGCAATGAATGCAAATGCGACTCTGCCTCCCGCACCGCGGCGAGCTGGGGCCAACCGCGGGCTTACGGAGGACGCCTCGCCGAGGCGGCGCGGGAGCCGGAAAGAAAAGCATGCCCGGGACGGCGGAGCAGCGCCGCGCACGCACCCGGCGGGACCGGCTTTGCTGGTGGCGTGCGGCAACTCGCTGCGCCAGGACGATGGAGTCGGACTGCGGATTGCCGAGGCGGCGGAACACCTCTTCCCCGCCTCGCGTCTGCGGATTGTAGCGGCGCAGCAGTTGACGCCGGAGATGGCTGCGGACCTGGCGAAGACGGAACTGGCGATTTTTGTGGACGCGAGCGCCATGGACGAGCCCGGAGCGATCCGCTTTGCACCGGTAACGGCGTGCCCTGATACGCCGGAGCTGCATGGATTCGGGGCACACAGCCTGGAACCGCCGGCGTTGCTCGCGATGGCGCAGACGCTGTGCGGGCATGCTCCGGCACGGGCGTTCGCGCTGACGGTGGGCGCCTGCCATTTCGGCTACGGCGAGGATTTGTCTGGGCCGCTGCGTCAGGCGGTGCCGCGAGCGCTGCGGCTGGTGGGCAACCTGGTGGGAGTGTTCGGGAAGCGCGCCTGAGTTGCGCAATTCACTTCGAGCTTTGTTCCGCTAAAACGACTGCGGCTGGATTTGGGGCGTCGTGGCTCCTGCCGGCATGGTGTAGTGCGGCGACTGCTGCCGGTAGCTGCTCTGCGCCTGCGGCTGCGCAGAGTCGCCCTGGGCCGGCGGCGGGGCGGCGTTGTGCGGCGGAGCGTAGTGCGGGCGGTTCTCCAGTTTGAAGCCATCGTGGACGACGTAGAAGTTCTGCTCGGGCAGGTCGGCTTCGAGCAGGGTGCCGTCGCTGGTGTAGTAGATTTCGACGGTGATGCTGTTCTGCGCGCTGACGGCGACGGTGGTGTGGTGGACGAGGACGGCCTGGCCCTGGAGCGTGCCGTGGGCGTCTTCCTGGGGCGTGTAATTGGCGGGGACGAGCAGGCCGTTCTGCTTGGGGATGACGATCCATGCGGTGGGCGGGTGCTGAAGGGCGAAGTGCGCCATTTCAACGTAGGCAGCCGGGTCGAGATCGGGCAGCAGCACGGTGTGCTGGTGACGGTCGAAGGTGTTGGGGGTGGTCTTGCCGCTGGCGACGATATTGACTGTGAACTGGCGGCCGGTGGTATCGGAGGCGAGGTCGAAGGTGACCTGCGCGCCCTTGACCGAGCCGCTGAGCTGGTCGTGGACGATGTTGAGCTGGCCGTCGAGGCGGTTGGTGTTGGTGAAGGAATAGCTGAACTTGCTGAGGCTGATCTGGCCGCGCGAGTCAATCTGATAGCCGGTGGCCAGGGCGCCGACAGTGCAATCGGCGGAACCGACGGTCTTGCCGTCATTGGCCTGGACGATGGTGTATTGGCTCTGGCCGACGGGGACGCCGGGGGCCTGAGCGAAAGCGGGGGCGGCAAGGGCGAGAGATGCCAGCAAGGGAAGCGGGGACAGGCGCATGGTTCCGAAGGACCTTTCTTTCAGCTATAGACACAATTCTGATGCAAAAGCTGCGGGGAAGGGCAGCGGATAGCGGATAGGGGTAGCGGCTGTATGCGCATGTCCCGTCAATCCACCGCAATAGAGCGACCCTTTCGTCAGAATCTCGCTTCTTTCGGTGTCAGGTAGAGGCAGCATTCTATTTCACTGGGCCTGACCGCCTGATGCTCATGGCAGGGACGCAGAGACAGCGGCGCGGAAATCTGTCGCCGCTGTTCTTGCCGCGGCGCGATGCATCGGGCGCAGCCTCGGCGTCGATGTGTGCGTTCTCGTCCGGCTCGAACGCGATGACGGGAACTCCCTCAATGCCTGAGAAAGGCATGCCTGTGCGACGCAGCCACGGTGCGAGGCAGGATTTCGATCCTGCCACTCTCTGCCCAGCCAAGCGACACAACCCAGCCAAAAATTGTCCAACCCAAAAAGACATTCGTAACAGCGATCCAGACAGTGTCCTGGCAGTTCCGGTATAAGGCCAGCGCCGTCGGCAACAAATAGAACGCCATTCCAATGACAAACAGGGTCAAAGGACCCGGAGCGAAGAGATCGACACCGTGCCGGATCAGCTCCAGAGCAGTCAGGAGGACCGCGAACGCAATAAGTCCGCCGACCGTGAATTGTCGCAGCAAATGTCTCATTTGCCACCCCCACAACGCACCAACATTTTAGTCCCGGCGCATACGGGGCGCGCAGGACAAAGCGGGATTTGCAGCCATGCGAAAGCGAACTGCAGAAGTACGGGCCAGCAGGGTACCTCGCCCGGATTAGTGGAAGATGCTTAGGTCGATGGAGTCGGCCATGGCGGCGTACCCCCGGTCGCCGGGGTGGAGGTGATCGCCGCTGTCGAAGTCCTTCGCGTAGACGAGCGGGTTAGCAGGGTCGCGAGTGGCTTTGTCGAAGTCGATGACGCCGTCAAAGGCGCCGCTGGTGCGGATCCACTCGTTGACGGCTTCGCGGATCTGCTCGCCCTTTTCAGTGAAATAGTCGGCGCCTTTGTAGGGCGTGAGCGTGGCGCCGAAGATTTTAATGCCGTGCTCGTGTGCGCGGGCGACGAGCTGGCTGAGGCCCTGCTCGAGGTCCTGAGCGGTGAGTTTGTATCCGGGGTTGTTGGGATCGTGGAGGGTGCCGATGTCGTTGATGCTTTCGAGAACGATGACGTAACGGACGCCGGCCTGGGCGAGGACGTCGCGATCGAAGCGGGCGAGGGCGTTGGGTCCGACGCAGTGGATGAGGACGCAGTTGCCGCCGATGCCTTCATCGAGAACCGACAGATTGGCGGTGGCGGGGTTGTTGTGCAGGCGGACGGCCAGGTAGTCGGGCCAGCGATGATTCTGGTTTTCGGTCGCGTAGGCTCCGTCGGTGATGGAGTCGCCGAAAGCAACGACGGCCGCGGCGTGCGGGCCGGCGGGCTGCAAAACGGGCTCGACGTCGATGCCTTTGACGAAGAACCACGACGGGACGGTGGTGGGGGAGCTGAGGGTGGCAGCGCTGACTTCGTTGCTGCCGGCCTGGATGTAGTTGTCCTGCTGGGCGCTGGAGTGGACGGAGACGTCGCTGATTTGCTGCAGGGGCAGGTAGAGGCTGACTGCAAGGTTGGCGAAGGCTGGAGTAGCGAGGTCGACGGGATCGGAAACCGCCTGGGCTCCGGGCGGAATGACGATCGAGGGCGAACCGCCGAAAGCGAGGGCGTGAAGCGTGTCAGGCTGGATGGCGGAGTCGCCGGCGCTGACAGCGATGCTGGCGGCGTCAATGCGGAGGGGCTCGGTGCCGAATTCGTTGGTGAACTGGACGCGGAGGGCTTTGCCGGCGATGGAGGTGTGGACGATGTCGCGGATGGTGGAGTCGACGAGAGTGGGGATGGTGTGCCATGGGTCGCCGCCGAAGGGGGATGTGGCCCAGGTGCCTACCCAGCGTGCGGGAGCGGCCGGCATGGCGGTGTGGGATTGGGCGGAGGCGGCGGTGGTGAGGCAAAGCACGGCAGCCAGGGCGAAGAGAATACGGCGCATCGGTTCCTCCAGGAGGAATTCGGGAACGGACCATGATAAACGGCCTGCAGCGCTCGGGCGGCGAGGGACGATGCATTCAGGAAAGAAGCTGTCAGGGATGGGGGTCCTGGATGCGAAGTTCAGTTGGCTGAGGATCTCGCTCCAAAACCAGTAGCGGAGGACGCCGGCGCCCCATGCCTTTCAAAGGCGGGCAGACATGGGGCACACGTATTTGTTGCTGGGTCGACTTCTATTTTTTAGCCTGTTCGAAGCGTTTGTTGATCTCGTCCCAGTTGACGGTGTTCCACCAGGCGGCGAGGTAGTCGGGGCGGCGGTTCTGGTACTTCAGGTAGTAGGCGTGCTCCCAGACGTCGTTGCCGAGGATGGGATAGAAGCCCTGGGAGAGCGGGCTGTCCTGGTTGGCTGAGGTGATGATTTTCAGCTTGCTGCCGTCCCAGATGAGCCAGCCCCAGCCGGAGCCGAACTGCTTCGCGGTGGTGTCATTGAACTGCTTTTTGAAATCGTCGAACGCGCCGAAGTCCTTGCGGATTTGTGCAGCGATGACGCCCGTGGGTTCGCCGCCGCCGCCGGGCTTCATGATGTTCCAGAACATAGTGTGGTTCACATGGCCGCCGCCGTTGTTGCGGACGGCGGTGCGGACATCTTCCGGCACGGAGTTCAGGTTGCGGAGCAGGTCTTCGGCGGAGTGCTTGCCGAGGTCGGGATGCTTCTCGATGGCGGCATTCAGGTTGTTGACGTAGGCCTGGTGATGCTTGTCGTGATGCAGATGCATAGTTTCGCTGTCGATGTAGGGTTCCAGCGCCGCGTAGTCGTAGGGAAGAGGTGGAACTTCGTGTGCCAAAGCAATCCTCCTGGCGAATTATTTGGAAACGGTGGGGGACTGCGCGGGCCGGATTTCCCGGGTGGAAGCGACCCGCGCCCATTGCGCCTTCCGATGATACTGGATGCGGCAGGCTGGGTGCAGGGTGCATGGAGGCAGCGGGCAGAGCAGGCTGGCGGCTTGCAGCAGGCATCGAAATTCTCGCGGAAGCGGGCTCACCGGATTTCTCGCCCTCGCGCTCCCATTTACATTGGGAGAAGGGCAGCGGCCGAGAAATGGCATCTTCACGGCGGCCGGCGGCGTCTACCTTGCGACGGGCCCAATCTGAAATAAATCCGGGCGTGTGGCGTGGGCGTGCCGGGTTGAATTTTGAAGAGAAGATACGGTCTGCGTTGGCCCCAACCTCCATAACTCGAAGGGAACTGCTGAAACGAGCCGGGGCCTCCGGTCTTGCCGCGCTCAGCACGCCGGCGCTGGCGCTGGGACAGAACCAGAACGCTCCGCCGAAAGTGAAGCCGGGGCAGGAGCCGAAGCCGGAGTCGCAGGCGGCGCAGCAGTATCCGCACCCGCCCGGTGTGTTCATCAACCGGCCGCTGACCCAGGTGACGACGGCGGCGGAGGCGCTGCTGGACGATCTGGAGGGGCGGGCGAGCGACTTCTTCTACAACGAGGCTAGCCCGCGGACCGGGATGGTGCGGGACCGCGCCTCGGCGGCGGGGCTGTCGCTGAGCCGCGTCTCGAGCATTGCGGCAACGGGGTTCGGGCTGACGGCGCTGTGCATCGCGCACAACCGCACCTACCTGAGCAAATTCGAGTGCGAGCAGCGGGTGGAGAAGACGCTGGCGTTTCTGCTGGAGGATTGCCCGCACGAGCACGGATTTCTGTATCACTTCATCGATATGGAGAGTGGGCAGCGGATGTTCGGCTGCGAGCTTTCGTCGATCGACACCTGCTGGCTGCTGTGCGGGGTTTTGACATGCAGGCAGTATTTTGCAGGCAACGAGCGAATTCAGGCGCTGGCGACGACGTTCTACCGGCGAATCGACTGGGAGTGGATGCTCAACGAGGGACAGACGCTCTCGATGGGGTGGCTGCCGGACCAGGGATTTCTGAGCAACCGGTGGGATATTTACTCGGAGCTGCTGGTGCTTTATCTGCTGGCGATCGGGTCGCCGACGCATCCGATTCCGGCTTCGACGTGGAACGATTTGCAGCGGCCGGTGGTGCAGTTTGGGGGAATCACCTACATCAGCGGGGTGGCGCCGATCTTCATTCACCAGTACGCGCACGCGTGGTGCGATTTTCGGAATATTGCGGATCTGCACACCAACTACTTCACGAATTCGATTGCGGCGACGCGGTCGCACCAGCTGTGGTGCCTGACGGAGGGACGCAAGTTCCCGTGGTTCGACCAGGATTTGTGGGGGATATCCGCGTCGGATTCGCGGGACGGGTACCGGGTGTGGGGAGGGCCGCCGGCGATGGGCAACCCGGACGGGACGCTGGTGCCGTGTGCGACCGGCGGGTCGCTGGTGTTTCTGCCGGCGGAGTGCTCGCACGTGCTGATGAGCATGCGGGATCAGTTCAAGGACAAGGTGTACACGCGATATGGGTTTGTGGACGCGTTCCAGCCGAAAGCGAACTGGTATGGGTCGGACATTTTGGGGATCGATCAGGGGATCACGATGCTGATGGCCGAGAACCTGCGGAGCGGGTTTGTTTGGGAATGGTTCATGAAGAATCCGGAAGTGGGCCATGCAATGAGCGAGGTGCAGTTTCATCCGGATCCGGATGCGATGTCGCAGGTGCTTTAAAGGCAGCGGGTAGCTGAAGAGCGGTTTGCTCAGGGCCGGTTCGCGGATGGTATGGTGCGACTGATTCCAATTGGAGGCGTCCTGCGGGATTTTCGAGCATCGAACGAGTGCGGGCGGCGAGCGTACTACAACATCCGCGCGGGCGCGTGGGCCCTATTTGCGGATTGGCGCGGCGTTTACGCACCTGGCGCCAAATTTAGAGAGAATAGCTGACGCGATGACAGATACGACTGCACGATATCGGTGGATCGAGGGGCAGGGTGAGGCTTTTGGCGCGCCTGGCCTGCAACCGCGGTGGACGTCGAGCGCCAAGGATGCGGTGAGCACGGCGTATGCGGCGTCGAGCAAGGTGTGGTTCACGGTTTCGCACGGCATTCTGAACGAGATTTATTGCCCGACGATCGACCGTCCGCAGATCCGCGACATGCAGTTCCTGATCACGGACGGGGAGACGTTCTTTCACGAAGAGCGGCGCGATCTGCTGCATGAGTTCGAGTACATCGACAAAGATGCGCTGGCGGTGCATGTGCGCAACAGCGACCCCGAGGGGCGATACACGATCGTGCGCGAGATGGTCGCCGATCCGCACTATCCGGTCGTGCTGGTACATGTGCGGCTGGAGGCCGAGGAAGAGATGCTGAAGCGGCTGCGGGTGTATGCGCTGCTGGCACCGCATCTGGAAGGCGGCGGGATGGGCAATTCGGCGCGCGTGGCGGATGTGGCGGGCAAGCGCGCGATCGTCGCCTGGCGCGACACCGTGTCGCTGGCCATGACCTGCGCCTGCGGGTTTTCGCGGGCGAGCTGCGGGTTTGTGGGCGCGAGCGACGGCTGGCAGGACCTGAAGCAGAATTTCCGGATGGACTGGGAGTTTGGCTCGGCGCTGAACGGCAATGTGGCGATCATGGGCGAGATTCCTCCCGAGTCGACGCGCGAGTTTACGCTGGCGATCGGCTTCGGAGAAGGGCATCATGCGGCGTTGGCGTCGACGATGGGATCGGTGGCACTGCCGTTCCGGCAGCACCTGTCGCGGTTTATCGAGCAGTGGCACCGCATCCAGACCCCGCAGAACCTAGCGGAGTATTCGAACGACGACGGGCGGCTGCTGCACATCAGCCACAACGTGGTGCTGGCGCACGAGGACAAGACCTTCGCGGGGGCGTTTATCGCGTCGGCATCGATTCCGTGGGGGTACGCGAAAGGCGACGACGATCTGGGCGGGTACCACCTGGTATGGACGCGGGACATGGTGCAGACGGCGACGGCGATGATGGCGTGCGGACGCCTGGAGACGGCGCTGCGCGCGCTCGTGTATCTGGCCTGCACGCAGAAGCCGGATGGAGGCTTCTCCCAGAATTTTTGGGTGAATGGCGAGCCGTACTGGACGGGAATCCAGCTGGACGAGGTGGCGTTCCCGATCATTCTGGCGTGGCGGCTGTGGCAGCTGGACGCGCTGGAGGACTTTGCGGTGTTCCCGTTTGTGGCGCGCGCCGCGGGGTTCCTGGTGCGCTACGCGCCGGTGACGCAGCAGGAACGGTGGGAAGAAGTGCCGGGTTATTCGCCGTCGACGCTGGCGGCGGTGATTTCGGGATTGATTTGCGCGGCGGATCTGGCGCGGGCGCACGACTCGCCGGAGCTGGCGCATTTTCTCGAAGAACATGCGGACTGGATCGAGAGCCACCTGGAAGATTGGACGGTGACGAACGAGGGCGTGCTGCATCCGGAAGTGAAGCGGCACTACATCAGGGTTCGGCCGCCTGAGTGCGGCGCGCCATATGCACACGAGACATGCGGCAAAGAGCTGGTGCACATTAACAACCTGCCGCCGGGGGAGAAGTCGGAGTTCGAGTCGCGGGAGATTGTCGACGCCGGATTTCTGGAACTGGTGCGCTACGGAGTGCGGGCGGCGGACGATCCGCTCATCGTGGACTCGCTCAAAGTGGTGGATCATGTACTGAAACGGGAGACGCCGAAAGGTCCGTGCTGGCTGCGCTACAACCACGACGGGTATGGGCAGCGCAGCGACGGGGGACCGTTTCTCGGTTACGGGCAGGGGCGTCCGTGGCCGCTGCTGGTGGGGGAGCGGGCCCACTACGAGCTGGCGGCGGGCCGGGATGTGCTCCCGCTGATTGCGACGATCGAGCGCTTTGCCTCGGCCGGCGGCATGCTGCCGGAGCAGATCTGGGACGAGCCGGACAAGGACGGTCTGGTGTTTGGCGAGCCGGCAGGATCGGCGATGCCGCTGGTGTGGGCGCACTCGGAGTATCTGAAGCTGCTGCGCTCGACGCTCGATGGTCAGGTATTCGACCGCATCCCGATCGTGGAGGAGCGCTACGCGAAGAAGAATCATCCGCCCAGCCACATCGAAGTCTTCAAGCCGTCGCGGCGGCGGATTCGCAGCATGCCGGCGGGCAAGACGCTGCGCATCACGGCGGCGTCGCGCTTCCGCGCGACGTGGACGGCAGACGGATGGAAGACGACAAACGTCCTGGACAGCACACAGGCAGGCTACGCGGGATCGTATGCGGATCTGGCGACGGAGCCGGGGCAAACCGGAGCGCTCACTTTCACGTTGTACTGGCCCGATGAGGATCGCTGGGAGGGCCGCGACTTCGACGTGAAGCTGGAGTAGGGCAAGTTCCAGGGCTCAGGGTACAGTTGCGTGACAAAACGAGGCCGGAGGGCGGTTTGCGTCATCCAACCCGTGAGAGCGAGAATCAGGATTGCGTCAGGATTTGTGTCCCGGCCGTCCGAACCACCCCCAGGCTGCCAATTAACAGGAGAGACGAGGATTTATGAGCGAACTCGACCAGTTGTCGATCAATGCCCTGAGATTTCTTGCCGTCGATGCAGTGGAAAAAGCGGACAGCGGCCATCCGGGGGCGCCTTTGGGCTGTTCGCCCATGGTTTACCTGCTCTTTCACAAGTACATGCGGCACAATCCGAAGAATTCGAAGTGGACCAATCGCGACCGGTTTGTGCTGTCGAACGGGCACGCTTCGGCGATGCTGTACGCGGTGCTGCACCTGACCGGATACAAGGTGGGGATCGAGGACCTGGAGCAGTTCCGGCAGTGGGGATCGATCACGCCGGGGCATCCGGAACGCGGCGACACGGACGGGGTGGAAGTGACGACGGGTCCGCTGGGGCAGGGATTCGCGATGGCCGTGGGCATGGCGATGGCGGAGAAGCATCTGGCCGCGGTTTATAACCGGCCGGGTTGCGAGATTGTCGATCACTACACGTACGGGCTGTGCGGCGACGGCGATCTGATGGAAGGGGTTTCGCACGAGGCAGCCTCACTGGCGGGCACGCTGGGGCTGGGCAAGCTGATCTTCCTGTACGACGACAATCTGGTTTCGCTGGACGGGCCGACGGAGCTGTCGTTCACCGAGGACGTGCTGAAGCGCTTCGAGGCCTACCACTGGCACGTGCAGATTGTGCAGGATGGGAACGATCTGGAAGGGATTTCGAAGGCGATTGAAGCGGCGCAGAAGGTGAAGGACAAGCCCTCGCTGATTGCGGTGCGGACGGTGATCGGTTACGGGAGCCCGAAGGCGGGGACGAACAAGGCGCATGGCGAGGCGCTGGGTCCGGAAGCGGTGAAGGAGACGAAGCGGAACCTGGACTGGCCGGAAGATAAGACGTTCTACGTGCCCGAAGAGGCGGCGATTAACTGGCTGCAGGCGGTGGACAAAGGTGCGCAGGAAGAGTCCGACTGGAACGCGATGTTTGCGAAGTACAAAGAAGCGTATCCGGAGCAGGCGGCGGAATTCGAGCGCGTGCAGGCGGGCCGGCTGAAGGACGGCTGGCAGCAGAGTCTGCCGACATTCGCGGCGGGCGGCAAGCCGATAGCGACGCGCTCGGCAGGCAATACGGTGATGAATGCATTTGCGAAATATGTGCCGGAGCTGCTGGGCGGGGCCGCAGATCTGTCCACGTCGACGAAGACACTGATCAAAGACAGCCAGAACTTCCACGTCGATCCCACGGGGCAGAATGTTTATTTCGGCGTGCGCGAATTCGGCATGTGCGCGGCGGTGAACGGCATGGCGGCGCACGGCGGCGTCATTCCCTACGGGTCGACGTTCTTCGTGTTCACGGATTACTGCAAGCCGGCGCTGCGGCTGGCTGCGCTGATGGAAACGCATTCGATCTTCGTGTTCACGCACGATTCGATTGGGCTGGGCCAGGACGGGCCGACACACCAGCCGGTGGAGCAACTGACCATGCTGCGCGCGGTGCCGCACCTGACGGACTTCAGGCCAGCGGACGCAAACGAGACCTCGGCGGTGTGGGGACTGGCGCTGGAGCGCAAAGGGCCCTGCTTCATGGCGCTGTCGCGGCAGGATCTGCCGCTGCTGGATCCGGTGAAGCAGCGTGTGTTCGAGGGGGTGCGGCGCGGAGCGTACATCGTGGAGCAGGGCGGCGATACGCCGGATGTGCTGATTGTGGGCACAGGCGCGGAACTGTGGCCTGCGGTGCAGGCAGCGGAGCTGCTGAAGAAGGACGGGATCATTGCACGGATTGTTTCTATGCCGAGCACGCACATCTTCGAGGAGCAACCGGAGAGCTATAAGGCGTCGATCTTCCCCGACCATGTGCCGAAGCTGGCGATTGAAGCCGGGGCGACGCTGGGCTGGTGGAAATATGTGGGCAGGGACGGCGACGTAATCGGACTGGACCGGTTCGGCGCATCGGCGCCGGGACCGATTGTGCTGGAGAAGCTGGGATTCGGCGCGGATAACGTGGCAGCTCGCGCGAAGGCGCTGGTGGAGCGGGCGCGGCGCGCTGAAGGCAAGCCGGAACCGGCCATGGCAGGGAAGTAACGATGAAGCTGGCGATCGCAGCAGACCACGCGGGCTATCCGTTGAAGGAAGAAGTACGCGGCTATCTGGAACGGCTGGGGCACGAGGTGATCGACCTGGGCGCGTTCAACACGGAGCCATCGGATTATCCGGATTTCGCCGACGCGGTAGGGCGGGCGCTGACTGCGGGGCGGGCGGAGCGAGGCATCCTGATTTGCGGCAGCGGCGTGGGCGTGTGCGTGGCGGCCAACAAGATTCCGGGCATTCGCGCCTGCATGTGCCACGACCACTACTCCGCGCATCAGGGCGTGGAGCACGACAACATGAATGTGCTGGTGCTGGGAGCGCGGATCATCGGACAGGAACTGGCGTTCGACCTGGTGGCAGCGTTTCTCGATGCGAAGTTCGAGTCGCAGGTGGAGCGCTACGTGCGCCGGCTGAACAAGGTGAAGGCCATCGAAGCTCGTAACATGGCGGAAACAGCAAGGCTGTAGGATTGGGGTCCCCACGCATTTTTCCGCACGAGAGAAAAATTCACAGCGGCATAGTCAGGGCCGGGAGCGCGATGGAAGAAATCAGCACCATCCTGTGGGACGTGGGCGGCGTGCTGCTCACCAACGGCTGGGACCGCACCCAGCGTGAGGCGGTGCTGGCGCATTTTTCGCTTGACGAGAGCGAATTCGAGCGCCGGCATGCTGCATTGGACGCCGCGTGGGAGCGGGATGAACTGACGGCGGACGAATACATGCGGCGCACGGTGTTCTACGAGCCGCGGAGTTTCACCCCAGGAGAATTTCTGGAGGCGGTGCGCGCGGAATCAAGGCTGCTGGAAGACAGCGCGATCGGAATCCTTCGGGGGCTGTCCGCATCGGAAGAGTATGTGCTGGCTACAGTGAACAATGAGTCGCGCGCGCTGAACGAATACCGTATTGCGAAGTTCGACCTGCTCGACGAGTTCGACGCGTTTTTCAGCTCGTGCTATCTGGGGCTGCGCAAGCCGGACCGGAAGATTTATCAGCTGGCTCTGGATGTGCTGCAGCGCGATCCAGAGGAAACGGTGTTTATCGACGACCGGGAGGAGAACGTGGCGGCGGCTGCTTCCCTGGGGATCCACGGCGTCCGGTACGAAGGGTCGGCGGCGCTGGCCGGCGCTCTGGAGCGGCTGGGGGTGCGCGTGAGACAAGACCGTCCGGAGGGCCGCGTTTTGCGGGAGGCGTAACCGCCGGCCCGCGGAGATGATCGACAGGATTCAGCAGGAGGAACGATGGAACTGGGCATGATTGGGTTGGGCAGGATGGGCGGCAACATGGCGGAGCGGCTGCGCCTGGGCGGACACAAAGTTGTCGGCTTCGACTACAGCGCGGAGGCCGTGAAGCGGCTGACGGAGTCGGGATCGACGGGCGTGTCGACGCTGGAAGACCTGGTGAAGAACCTGTCTGCGCCGCGGGCGATCTGGGTGATGGTGCCGCAGGGCAAACCGGTGGACGAGACGATTGCGAAGCTGAAGCCCCTGCTGGCGCAAGGCGATACGTTCATTGACGGCGGCAACTCCAATTATCAGGACAGCCAGCGGCGGCATCGGGAGCTGAAGGCGGAGGGGTTCAACTTCGTCGATGTGGGAACGTCCGGCGGAATCTGGGGACTGAAAGAGGGCTACAGCATGATGATCGGCGGCGATGACGCCGCGGTGGAGCGGCTGTTTCCCCTTTTCGAGACGCTGGCGCCGGCGAAGGACAAGGGGTGGGGACACGTGGGACCCGCGGGGGCCGGCCACTTTGTGAAGATGGTCCACAACGGGATCGAGTACGGGATGATGCAGGCCTTCGCCGAGGGCTTCACCATCATGGAGCACAAGCACGAACTGGACCTGGATCTGGCGCAGATTGCGCAAATCTGGCGGTACGGCAGCGTGGTGCGGTCGTGGCTGCTGGACCTGACCGCCGATGCGCTGGGTAAAAATCCGAAGCTCGACGGGCTGGAGCCGTGGGTCGAAGATTCCGGCGAGGGTCGCTGGACGGTGTTCGAAGCGATCAACCTGAATGTGACCGCGCCAGTCATCACGGAAGCTCTGCTGCGGCGCATTCGCAGCCGCGAGGAGAACAACTTTACCGACCGGATGCTGGCCATTCTGCGCAGCGAGTTTGGCGGTCATGCGGTGAAGGCGGAAAAGGAATCGGCGGCTTAAGCAGAGTCTGAGGCGCAGAGCTCAGAGCACAGAGGGACAAGCGATGGCGACGACGGAATTGAGAATTTCTCCCGAAGACGTGAAGCAGGCGGCGGCGCAGGTGAAGGAGCGGATTCCTGAGCCGGGGTTGGTGGTGATCTTCGGGGCGTCCGGCGATTTGACGAAACGCAAGCTGCTGCCAGCGCTCTTTCATCTGGAGCAGGCAGGGTTGCTGCCGGAACAATTCCGCATTGTGGGCGTGGCGCGGCGCAATCTGGGCAGCGCGTTTCGCGAGGACATGAAGGAGGGCGTCCTCGAGTTTGGAGGCGTAAAGGACGGAGTGGACAAGCTGGAGGAGTTCGTCAGCAAGGTCGACTACCACGCCATGAATTTCGACGACGACGCCGGATACGACCAGCTGAAGACGCTGCTGGAGAGCTTCGACCGCGATTACGGGACGCGCGGCAATCGGCTTTTTTATCTGGCGACGGCGCCGGAGTATTTCGCTGACATTGTGCACCGGCTGGGCACGCACGGCATGGCGAAGCCGGAGGTGGGGACGGCGCGAGTGATTATCGAGAAGCCGTTCGGGCACGATCTGGAGAGCGCGCGCGAGCTGAACGACGACGTGAACACGGTGTTCAGCGAGAATCAAATCTTCCGCATCGATCACTACCTGGGCAAGGAAACCGTGCAGAACGTGCTGGTGTTTCGCTTTGCCAACGGAATCTTCGAACCTATCTGGAACCGCAACTTTGTGGATCACGTGCAGATTACGGCGGCGGAGAGCATCGGCATCGAGGGGCGGGGGCCGTTTTACGAGAAGGCGGGAGCGCTGCGCGACGTGGTGCAGAACCACATGATGGAGCTGCTGTCGTTCATCGCCATGGATCCGCCCGCGAGCTTTGCCGCGGAGGCGGTGCGGCGGGAAAAGATCAAGGTGTGGACGTCGATCAAGCCGCTGAATATCTTCGACTGCGTACGCGGGCAGTACGGGCCGGGCATTGTGGGCAACCAGATGGTGAAGGGATATCGCGAGGAGGATCGCGTCGATCCGGACTCGCACACGGAGACCTACGCAGCGATCCGGCTGGAGATCGAGAACTGGCGGTGGGCGGGGGTTCCGTTCTATCTGCGGGCGGGGAAGCGGCTGGCGGCGCGGGCGACGGAGATCACGATTCAGTTCAAGCAACCGCCGTTGTTACTTTTTGGCGCGAACGGGCAGGGCGGCTGCGAGATCCAGCCCAACATCCTGACCATGCGCATCCAGCCGGACGAGGGCATCTCGCTGCGCTTTGGGGCCAAGGTGCCGGGGCCGCAGATGGCAGTTTGCCCGGTGGTGATGGACTTCAGCTACGCGCAGGCGTTCGGCGCTTCGTCGGCGAACGGGTACGAGCGGCTGCTGCTGGACGCCATGCTGGGCGACGCGACGCTGTTTGCGCATCGCGACGGCGTGGAGGCGACGTGGGCGCTGTATACGCCGGTGCTGGAAGCGTGGGCGAAGAAATATCCGCAGACGTTCCCGAATTATGCGGCGGGCACGTGGGGCCCGCAGTGCGGCGACGAGCTGATTGGCCGTGACGGGCACACGTGGCAAGCGATCCGGGTGCCGGCAAGAGCGAAGGCGGAATAAGCTGATCCCCGTAGTTTTGCCGTAGAATGCGGCTTGACTCCGCAGGGCGGCATCAGAGTGTGAAGTGCCACTCCGCATCGTGAGCCGGGAAAATGCCTAAACCAATTCATGTTGAGTACCGTGTCTTCGACGAGTTGGACGCGCTGGCGCACGCCACCGCGCAACACTTCGTCGAGGGGATCCGAGCAGCGGCGGAAGCGCGCGGCTTTGCGCGCATCGCCATCTCCGGCGGAGGCAGCCCGAAGCCGGTCTTCTCGCTGCTGGCCGATGCGAAGGCGCCATATCGCGCAGCCATTCCGTGGGATCGCGTGTGGATTTTCTGGGTGGACGAGCGCTGCGTGCCCCCGGAACATCCGGACAGCAATTACGGCGTGACAAAAGAGCTGCTGTTATCGAAGGTGCCGTTGCCGGCAGAGCAGGTGATCCGCATCGAGGGAGAACTGGAGCCGGAAGAGGCAGCGGCGCGGTACGAGTCCGCCATTCGCGGCAATTTCCGTCTGGAAGGCGCGGAGGTTCCCATTTTCGACGTGCTGCACCTGGGCATGGGCGATGACGGGCACACGGCGTCGCTTTTTCCGCACACGGAAGCGCTGCACGAGAGGGGACGGATCGCGATCGCCAACCACGTTCCGCAGCAGACGCAGACGTGGCGCGTGACGCTGACCTGGCCGGTGATCAACGCGGCGCGCGACGTGTTCTTTCTGATCGACGGCGCAAAGAAAGCGGACCCGCTGGGGCGCGTGCTTGCGGGCGCGTACGATCCGGAAACGCTGCCTTCGCAGCTGATCCAGCCGCAAAATGGGCGGCTGCTATTCTATGTGGACCGGGCCGCTGCGGCACATCTGCCTTCGCCGGATGCCCAGGGCAGGGGAGTACTGGAGATTGCACGATGATTCTCGCCGGAGACGTGGGCGGCACCAAGGTTCACCTGGCACTTTACGGATTCGAACACGGGCAACTGGTTCACATACGCGACGAACGATATCCGGCACAGGAGTACAGCGGACTGGAAGACATCGTCCGCAGGTTCCTCTCAGAAAGCGGAAACCCTGAAGTTACGGCAGCCTGCTTCGGCGTGCCCGGTCCGGTGCGCGGCGGGCGCCTGCGGCTGACCAACCTGCCGTGGGTGCTGGACAGCCGCGAGCTTTCGGTGCATCTGAAGATCCCGCACATTTTTCTCATCAACGATCTCGAAGCGAACGGGTACGGGATTCCGGAGCTGACCGCGGAGCAGATTTTTACGCTGAACGTGGGCGACACGGCGGCGGTGGGGAATCGCGCGGTGGTATCGGCGGGAACGGGCCTCGGCGAAGGCGTGCTGATCTGGAACGGGCAGAAACACGTGCCCATGGCGTCCGAGGGCGGGCACACGGATTTCGCAGCGCGCAATCCACTGGAGGCCGAACTGCTGGTGCACCTGATGAAGAAGATGGGCGGACGCGTGAGCTACGAGCGCGTGATTTCCGGCCCGGGGCTCACGAATATTTATCAGTTTCTGCGCGACGAGAAAAAGATGGAAGAGCCGGCGTGGCTCGCGGAGCGGATGAAGAATGAGGATCCGAACGCGGTGATCGGCGAAGTGGGCGAGGCGGGCACGAGCGAGCTGTGCACGAAGACGCTGGAGATGTTCGTTGCGTCGTACGGAGCCGAAGCGGGCAACATGGTGCTGAAGGTGCTGGCCATCGGCGGCATGTATCTGGGAGGCGGCATCGCGCCAAAGATTCTGAAGACCATGCGCGACGGGAGGTTTATGCAGGCTTTCACAGACAAGGGGCGACTGAGCGAGCTGCTGATCCACACGCCGGTGCACATCATACTGGAGAGCCGAGCCGCGCTTTTGGGAGCGGCGGCGTACGCCGAGGCGCGCGCGGCAGAGATCAGCGGCCAGTCGGTCAGGGCCGCGTCGAGATAACGGATATGTCTGCGAAACGGGTATCGGTCGGGATTCTGGTGGCCTGCGCGATTCTGCTGCTGCCGCGGGTGGCGCTGGCGCATGCGCTGCTGATGTCGAGCACACCAGCGGCGAACGCCACGGTCCATGCCGGGAACATTGCGATTGAGCTGCGGTACAACTCGCGGGTGGACGGCCAGCGCTCGACGATCACGCTGGTGGCGCCGGATGGACACACGCAGGCACTGACGCTCGACGGCCAGCGGACTGCGACCACGCTGAACGCGCACGCGGCGCTGGTGGCTGGGAAATACAAGCTGCGCTGGCAGGCGCTCTCGACGGACGGGCACATCACGCGCGGCGAGATTCCATTCACCGTGCAATAGAGCGCACCTTTGATCTGGTTCGTTCGCGATTTCGACCTGCTCGCGCTGTTGTTGCGAGCGGTTTCCTTCGCGCTGGAGGCTCTGGCCTTCGGCGCGTTGTTTTTTCTGGCGCTCGCGGCGCGGCCGGCTGGACTTGCGGCCGAAGCGCAGGCGCGGTTGCGGCGCACCGGGGCGTGGTTTGCGCTGGGGCTGGCCGCGACCGAGGTTCTGCTGCTGGCGACGACTTCCGCTGAGCTGATGGGCAGCTCCGGAATGAGGTTCGGAGAGCTCGTCTCAGCGCCCTTCTTCATTTCCGGGAGCGTGTTTGCGGCAGCGGCGATTGCGCTGTTTCTGCTGCTGTGGGCGACGGCGCGGTTGGCGCCGAAGGCGCTGGCAGCGGCGATCGCGCTGGGCGCTTCAGTTTCGCTGAGCCACGCAGCATCGCGCATGGATCATCGGCCGCTGCTGCTGGCGCTCACGGCGGCGCATCATCTGGGGATGGCGGCATGGATTGGAGCGCTGCTGTTTCTGGCCATGGCGCTGAAGCTGACGGACAACGCGGAGCTGGGGCGGCGCATGGCAGGGCGGTTTTCCGCGATGGCGGTGGTGGCTGCGCCCGCGCTCGTACTGGCGGGGGTGGGGCTGGCGATGTTCTACGCCAGGTCTCCCTCGGGAGCCTGGGGGCAGGGGCTCTACGGGACCTCGTACGGCATTCTGCTGCTGGCGAAGATTGCGTTGACGGCGCTGATCCTGATGCTGGGCGCGACGAATTTTCTGGGGATTCGACGCGGCGGGGAGCCGGGGCCGTTGTTGTTTCGGCTGCGGCGCTTCAGCGAAGTGGAGCTGGGGCTGGGGTTCACCGTTATTCTGGCGGCGGCCTCGCTGACGGCGCAGTCGCCGTCGGTGGACGAGATGCCGCAGAACACGCTGACCGGCCACGCCGTGGTGCAGCGGATGGAATGGCGGTGGCCGAGCTTCCATACACCAGCTTTTTCGCAACTGGCGGCGCCGACTCCGCTGAGCGTGGCGGTGCGCGAGGCGACGTTCACGGGCGGCAGCGCGAGCGATGCGAACGATCGCGCGTGGTCGGAGTACAACCATCACTGGGCGGGACTGATTGTTTTTGCGGCGGGGGTTCTGGCGCTGATGGCGTGGCTGCCGGGGCCGCGTTGGGAGCGGGCAGTAGTGCGGCAGTGGCCACTGCTGTTTCTGGGCCTGGCGGTGTTTATCCTGCTGCGCGCCGATCCGGAGTGCTGGCCGCTGGGGCCGAGACCGTTCTGGAAGAGCTTTACGGCGCCGGACGTGCTGGAGCATCGGGTGTTTGCCGCATTGATTGCGGTGTTTGCGCTGTTTGAGTGGGGCGTAAGGACGGGACGGCTTCGCTGGCCGCGGGCGCAGTATGTATTTCCGGCTCTGTGCGCGGCCGGGGGCGCGCTGCTGCTGACGCACACGCATGCGCTGGGCGAAGGCACCGACGAGGTTTTTGCCGAGCTGAGCCACACGCCGCTGGCGCTGCTGGGGGCGAGCGCGGGATGGGCGCGCTGGCTGGAGCTGCGCCTGGACAGCGGGGAGGACGGAGCGCAGACCGGGTGGGCGCGACGGACGGCTGCGTGGATTTGGCCGGTCTGCCTGATTCTGGTGGGCCTTCTGCTGCTGAACTACCGCGAGTCGTGATTGGGGCGGCCTGTGCGGTATCTTAGGGAGTTGCCAATTTAGCTTCGAGGTGCACAGTGCTGCTTCCCCGATTTCGTTCGACCCTCGCCTGCCTTTTTCTGATTGCCGCCGCAACCGCATACGGCCAGCGCCTCCCGGATTCGGTGATCCCCGAACACTACACGCTGACGCTCGCACCCGATCTGAAGGAAGCGCTGTTTACGGGCGACGAAACGATCGACGTGCAGGTGAAGCAGCCGGTGGACGCGATTACGCTGAATGCCGCGGAGATTACGTTTGGCACCGTGACGGCTGCGGTGAATGGGCATGAGCTGGAGGCGACGGTCACGCAGGACGAGCAGAAGCAGCAGGCGACGTTCGACTTTGGGCGGACGATCGATCCGGGAGAGGTAACGCTCCACATTCTCTACCACGGGATTCTGAACAACGAGCTGCGCGGGTTTTATCTGTCGAAGACGGAAAAACGTAACTACGCTGTGACACAATTCGAGCCCACCGACGCGCGACGGGCCTTTCCGAGTTTCGACGAGCCGGCCTTCAAGGCCACCTTCGACGTGAGCCTGATTGTGCCCGAAGGCGACACGGCGATTTCAAACACCAACATCGTTTCAGACCAGCCGGGCCCTTACGAGGATGTGCATACGATTCACTTCGCGACAACGCCGAAGATGTCGACGTATCTGGTGGCGTTTCTCGTAGGAGATTTCCAGTGCATTTCCGGGAAGAGCGACGGGACGCCGATCCGCGTATGCGGGACGCCGGATAAGGTGCAGTACGCACAGTTTGCGCTGTCGACCGCGGAGTACGTGCTGCACTACTACAACACGTATTTCGGGATTAAGTATCCGATGCCGAAGCTGGATCTGATCGGGATTCCGGATTTTGAGGCGGGCGCGATGGAAAATTTCGGCGCCATCACCTTCCGCGAGACGGCGCTCTTTGTCGACGACAACACCGCATCTCTGGCGGCGAAGAAGGAAGTTGCGGAAGACATTGCGCACGAGATGGCGCACCAGTGGTTCGGCGATATGGTGACGATGAACTGGTGGAACAACATCTGGCTGAACGAAGGGTTTGCCACCTGGATGGAAAACAAGCCGATCGCCGCGTGGAAGCCGGACTGGAATGTGCCCGAGGATGTGGCGGAGGGGCTGAACGGGACGCTGGACTACGACGCGCAGAAGATTACACGGGCGATCCGGGCCAAAGCGGACACGCCGGACGAGATCAACCAGATGTTTGACGGCATCAGCTACGGCAAGGCGGCCGCGGTGCTGCTGATGACGGAACAGTACGAGGGGCCGGAAGTGTTCCGCAAGGGCGTCCACGACTATCTTGAAGCGCACCTGTTCGGCAATGCGACGGCGGAGGACTTCTGGACCGCGCAGGCCGCGGTGAGCCAGAAACCGGTGGACAAGATTCTGTCGAGCTATGTGGAGGAGCCCGGCGAACCGGCGCTGACGTTCGCGGAGTCGGCGAACGGAACAGTACAGGTGAGCCAGAGCCGGTTCTTCCTGAATCCGCAGGTGAAGGCAGAGAGCGCGCAGGCGTGGACAGTTCCGGTATGCTTTGCGTCCTCGGGCACACAAGCACAGTGCGACGTTCTGAGCGCGGCCCAGGGAACGCTGAAATTCCCAGCGGCGAAGGTGTTTTATCCGGATGCGGGCGGGCGTGGGTATTACCGCTTTGCGCTGCCGAATGATGTTTACGCGAAAGTGCTCACGGGCGTGGAAACGAGCCTGACGCCGGAAGAGCGCATCAGCCTGCTGGGCGATGTATGGGCGGAGGTGCGGTCGAATCATGACGGAGTGGGCGATTACCTGAATCTGGCCGCGGCGGTGAAGGGCGATGCGAGCGCGGCGGTGATCGGGACAGCGGTTGGGCCGCTCTCGACGATCGACAACCGGATTGCAACGACGCCCGCGGAACATCAGGCTCTGGCAGCGTGGGTGGTGAAGACGTTCAAGCCTGCGTACGACCAGCTGGGAGCGCCGGCGGCAACGGATTCTCCCGACAAGAAAGAGCTGCGCTCGACGTTGTTTGCCGTGCTGGGGACGATCGGGAAGGATGCGGACGTGATCGCCGAATCGAAGCAGATCGCGGGGCAGTATCTGGGCGATCCTGCGTCGGTCGATCCGAACCTGGCGCAGACTGCGGCGGCGATTGCAGCGGAGAACGGCGACGCTGCATTCTTCGACCAGTTGCAGCACGTGTACGAGACGGCGAACAATCCGCAGGTGCAGGACTACGCGCTGCGGCTGCTGGCGCTGTTTCGCAATCCGGAACTGCAGCGGCGGTCGCTGGAATATGCGGTTTCCGGCAAGGTGCGCAATCAGGATGCGATCTTCCAGCTCCTGCTGCCCATGCGCTACGCGGAAACCCGCGATATTGCGTGGGATTTCATGCGCCAGAATTGGGATAAGGTGCAGGCGCAGATCACCACGTCAATGGGCGCGTATCTGATCGGCGGGACGGGCGCGTTCTGCAGCGAAGACAAGAAGCAGGAGGTAGTCGACTTCTTTTCGACGCACAAGGTGGCGGCTTCCGAGCGCTCGTTGCAGCGGGCGAAGGACGCAATCGACGACTGCATCGAGCTGCGGTCCGAGCAGGGACCGAAGTTGCAGGCGTGGGTTGGAGGACAGTGAGGCAGCTGAGAAGCGGTCAGCTGGAAAGCGGTCAGGTAAGAACCGGTCTGGGATCAAGCGGTCAGGTCAAGGCCGTTTAGCCAGGAGCCGGTCGGCGGGGAGACCGCCAGCAATGGGCGCCAGAACCTGGTTGGGTACTGATCCCGCGGTCTCGCTTCTCCGATAATCGAGGGGTGGCGGCGCGCGCATCGGGACCGGACAAGCCGGAGGGCAGCAACGCGGGGTTGCTGCGAGAGTATCTTGCGTACCTGCGCGTGGAAAAGGGGCTGCGGCCCCTGAGCTGCGAGGCCTACGAGCGCGATCTGCTGCAATTTAGCGAATACCTGGAGGGCCAGGGGACGACCCTGACGGGCGCGGCGCAGGCGCAGGTGGCTGGATTCCTGGAACATTTGGCGAAGCATGGGGTGGAATCGCGGTCGGCGGCGCGGAAGCTGTCGTGCCTGCGCGGCTTTTATCGCTGGCTGCTGCTCGACAAGAGAATTCGGCGCGATCCGACGCTGAATATGGAATCTCCGGCGGCGTGGAAGGTGCTGCCTAAATCGCTGGCGGTTTCGGAAGTGGATGTGATGCTGGAGCGGGCCGGCACGGCGGCGGAGGCTCCCCAGGCGGATGCGATAGCGCTGCGGGACCACGCGATTCTGGAGCTGCTGTACGCGGCGGGACTGCGGGCTTCCGAACTGACGGACTTGAATGTCGCGGATTTGTCGCTCGATGCGGGGCGGGCGCTGGTGCGCGGCAAGGGCGACAAGGAGCGCATTGTGCCGCTGGGGCGGGCGTCGGTGGAGGCACTGGAGGCGTATCTGAAGAATGGACGGCCGGCGCTCGAGAAGAGGCCGACCAGCCGCCTGTTTTTGTCGGCGCGCGGGCGGGGGCTGAGCCGGGGATGGGTGTGGCGGCTGGTAAAGCAGAGCGATCGCGACGCGAGCCCGCATATGCTGCGCCACAGCTGCGCGACGCACATGGTGGAGCGAGGCGCAGACCTGCGGACGGTGCAGACACTGCTGGGGCATGCGGATATTGCGACGACGCAGGTGTACACGCATCTGGCGCTGGGGCGGCTGAAAGCGGTACATCGGGCGCATCATCCGCGGGCGAAGCGAGCAAATGCGTGACGAAGACTGCGGCAAAATCGGAAGCAGCGCGGCGGGTCGACGAGTTTCTCGCGATGCTGGCGCATGAGCGGAAAGCGAGCCCGCATACGGTGCGGGCTTACGAGCGCGAGCTGCAGGGGTTTGCGGAGTTTGTCGTCAAAAATTTCGGAACGAAGTTTGCGTTGACGCGGATCGAGCATCAGCACATTCGCTCTTATCTCGGCCAGTTATATGGGCGGGGACTCGGCAAGGCGTCGGTGGCGCGGGCGCTGGCGGCGATTCGGTCGTGGTTCAAATGGCTGGCGCGGCAGGGGCTGGTGGAGCAGAGTCCGGCAGCTCTGGTAGCAACGCCGAAGCTGCCGAAGCATCTGCCGCGGGTGCCGACGATCGAGGAGATGAACCGGGTTGTGGAGAGCGCCGATGACGATGGCGCGGCGTGGCCGGAGCGGGACCGAGCCATCTTCGAGCTGCTGTACGGGTGCGGGATCCGGAACGCGGAATTGGTGGGGATCGATTTGGCAGATATTCACTGGGCCAACGAGGCGATTCTGGTGCGCGGCAAGGGACGGAAGGAGCGTCACGTTCCGCTGGGGGACGCGGCGGCGGAAGCGCTGCGCGCGTATTTGCCTCTGCGCGAGGCGAAGCTGGCGGGAGCGGGAAAATCGTCACCGGCGCTGTTACTGAATGTGCGGCTGCGCGGGAACGGGCGGCTGACGACGCGCAGCGTGGGACGGATTGTGAAGAAGATTGCGCTGGCGCACGGGCTGGCGGCGGACATGCATCCGCACACGCTGCGGCATGCATTCGGCACGCACATGCTGGAGGAGGGTGCGGATCTGCGGGCGATTCAGGAACTGCTGGGTCACGAGCGGCTGTCGACAACGCAGAGGTACACGCAACTGACGGTGGGGCAGGTGGCGGAGGTCTATGACCGAACGCATCCGCGAGCGCGGTAAAGCAGCGATGAAGCGGTCAGCGATGCGACGGTCAGTGGTAACGCGGCCAGCAGACAATGGCCAGCGAAGTTAGACGCCAAACAGACCGGGGCGAAGCGATGGCGAATGCCGATGAGCCGAATAACCGGACCTGCTTATAATTGCATCCACTGCTTTATGGCTGCGACAGTTTGGAAAGGCTACATCTCGTTCGGGCTGATTTCGGTGCCGGTGCGGCTGTATGTGGCGGCGCGAGAACACCACATTAGCTTCAACCAGATTCACTCAGTGTGCGGGACGCGGATCCGGCAACAGCTGTATTGTCCCCATTGCGAGCGGGTGGTGGAGCGCAGCGAGGTCGTGAAGGGCTACCCGATCGACAAAGAGCATTTTGTCCAGGTGACGAACGAGGAGCTGCGGGCCCTGGAGGCGCAGTCGTCGGAGACGATGGAGATCCTGCAGTTCGTGAAGCTGCCGGAGGTCGATCCGCTGTATTTGCAGACATCGTATTTCAGCGTGGCCGAGGAACCGGGGTGGCGGGCGTACGCGCTCATCCGCAAGGGCATGGAGAATCTGAAGGTCGGCGCGATTGCGAAGATCACACTGCACCAGCGCGAGCAGGTGGTGATGATCCGGCCGTTCGAGCGGGGGCTGGTGCTGCACACCCTCTATTACCCCGAGGAAATTCGCGCGGTGGCGGAGTTCGAGAACCAGCCCGAGGTGCACGTGCAGAAGGCCGAAGTGGAGCTGGCCGAGCAGTTCATGAAGAAGCTGACGGCGGCGTTCGATCCGGGCAAGTTTAAGGACGAGTTCGAGGCTCGCGTGGAGCAACTGATCGAGAGCAAGCAGGGCGAGGCGCCTGCGCCCTGAAAGCAGGCGAAGCGGAAGCTGGCTCCGGTGATCGATTTGATGGAGGCGCTGAAGAAGAGCATGGCGCAAAGGGCCGGCGCGGAGGCTGCGCCGCCGAAGAAGCCGCCACAACGGGCTGCGTCGGTGGCGCAGAGAAGAAAGAAAGCCAGCTAGGCCAGCGCCCGCTGGATTGCAGCCGTCACCTGGGCTGCGCTCCTTCCACGAACGAGGATTAGTTTCCTGCGCGCGTGCAAACCGCCGGAGATCTCGATCTCAGAACGGCGAACTCCCAGTAGACCAGCCAGAAATTCGATCAGCGCTTCGTTGGCGCGGCCTTCCACGGGCGGAGCGTTGAGGGCGATTCTGAGGGCGGCATCGGGGCCCTCGCCGAAAACGCCGGTGATGGCGGTGCGGCGGGCGCGGGGTGCGACGTGGACGGCGAACTTCGCGCCTTCCGGGGTGTCGCTGACGGGAATCCTCATGGCTGGCCAGGTATCGGACGGGGGCGCCTGCCGAAGAGGGCAGTGCCGATGCGAACCAGAGTGGAGCCTTCCTCGATGGCGATTTCGAAGTCGCCGGACATGCCCATGGAGAGCTCGGTGAAGTCGAGACCGGGGTGTTCGGTGGCGAGCGTCTCGCGGAGTTCGCGCAGCCGGCGGAAGCAGGCGCGTGCGGTCTCGGGATTCTCGTCGAAGGGCGCGACGGTCATGAGTCCGTGTGCGGCGAGGTGATCGAGGGCGGGGAGGCGTTCGAGAAGTTGCGAGAGCTCAGGACCGGAGGGGTCAAGGCCGGTTTTCGCCGATTCTTTGCTCAGTTTGATTTCGAGAAGGACGGGCAGGCGCTTGCCTAGCTTGCCCGCTGCCTCGTTGAGGCGCTCGGCGAGACGCAGAGAATCGACGGAGTCGATACCGTCGAAAATCTGCGCTGCTCTTGCGGATTTGTTGGACTGCAGGTGGCCGATGAGGTGAACCTGGGCACCGGCAAGGCCGAGGGCGCGGAGGCGTTCGCGCTTGGCTTCGTACTCCTGGACGCGGTTTTCGCCGAAGAGGGTTACGCCGCTAGCGACGGCCTCGGTCAGAGCTTCGGCGGGTTGAACTTTGGAGACGGCCATGAGGCGAACCTCGCTGCGGGGACGGCCGGCACGGCGGCACGCGGCGGCGATGCGCTCCTCTACGCGGGCGAGGTTTTCGGCGAAAACGGTCACGGAGACTATGCTATCGGGTGGGGTTCCGGGCGGAAAGCAGGATGGGGCCCGGCAGTTTCTCCTGCGAGCATAACTTTTTCGGATAACACGGCCAACCCGGGAGATTTTATCGGCATCTGAAGGCCTCAATGGTGGCTCCGGTTTCCTGGACGATCAGTCCACCCCGAATGCGATCGGTTGTTCTCGTACGCGGCGTGCTTCGAGGCATGGGCCAGGAGAGCAACTGCGAGATGCTCGCACTCAAGGAAGTCCAGCCGGACGGTCGCCCAGCTGTGTACTCGCGGTGCAGCGTCATCAAGGCCTCCGCAGGGATGCCCGACGGCGAGTACACCGTGAGTTTCGAAGGAAACACGGTTCGGACCCGGCGAGAAGGTGGCCTGTGGCTCGCCGATGGAACGTCACTGAACGACGCTGCCTGATCGCCCCGCCGCCAGCCGCAGCCGATGGCGTACTCCGTCGCGTCGGCGCGTGCTTTTCATTCCTGCTTTAAGCCATTGCAACATTGGGTGCTTATACTTACGGCAATTCCTGAGTTCCAGTGGCCTTTCGGATTCAGTGCAAGGTCGCCGCTCCTGAAGGTCGCGTCGACTTGAGTGCAGCAGCTTCGGAATACACCGACTCAGGAACTGCGTTAGCGGCGGTTTCCGCAGCGGCGGGCTTGCGCTCGCGGCTTGATAGGCTAGGGAGAGAGGATTTCCGGCCTCAGAGACAGGAAGCAGGGTAACTGTGACATTGATTCGGGCAGTTCCGGCCGCTCGCTACACACATGAGGAATTTCGCGACACAGCGCTTTCCGCCGCGCTGCGTATCGCCGTTTTTGACTGCGACGGAACGCTGTGGAACGGGGATGCAGGTGTGGGATTCATGACCTGGTCGATGGAGGCGGGACTGCTTTCTCGCGACGCCAGCGACTGGATCGATGCGCGGCACCGCCTTTACCGGCAGGGGCGGGTATCGGAACTGGAGATTTGCGGCGAGATGGTGCAGGTATACGCCGGCCTGCGCGAAGACGAGCTGCGGCGCGCCGCCGCCCGCTACTTCACCGCGCATGTAGAGGCGCAGATTTTCCCGGAGATGCATAGGCTCGTGGCTGAACTGCGATCGGCGGGCACAGAGATCTGGGCGGTGAGCTCGACGAACAGTTGGGTGATCGAGGAGGGCATGCGGCGCTTCGGGGTCGGTCCGGATCGCGTGCTGGCCGCAGCCGTGCGAGTGAAGGACGGGTTAATCAGCAGCGACCTAATCGATGTGCCGACGGACGAAGGGAAGGCGGAGGCGCTGCGGCGCGTGGGGATTGACTCGCCGGACGCTGTCTTCGGCAACTCCATCCACGATGCGGCAATGCTGGAGATGGGGCAGCGGGCGTTCCCTGTGAATCCGACGCCGGCGCTGGCCGAGATGGCTGCGCAGCGCGGATGGGCGGTGTTCTACCCGGAATCCGTGCTGGCGGATCACCCCAGGTGAAACCGTGAAAATCGCGTCCCTGCAACCGAGCGTCAGCATTATCCTGGAGCGGCTCGGACGCCTGGATGCGCTGGTAGCATGCACGCGGTACTGCGTGACCGCAGTGCCGGCGCTGCGCCAGCGGCCGGTTGCGGTGGTGCGGGATTCCTGGTCGACGACGGTCGAGGAACTGCTCGCGGTGAGGCCAGATTTGGTGATCGCATCGGTGCCCTACCGAAACGAATCGCTGGCCGCGATTCTGAAAGCAGGCTGCCCGGTGCTGGCGCTGGCTCCGCATACGCTGGCGGATATCGAACAGGATATTCGGTTGATTGCGGCGGTGGCTGGTGCAAGCGAGCGGGCGGAGCCGATCGTCGCAGAGATGCGCGCCGCGATTAGGGAGGTCCACCTCCGGACGGCGGCGATTACGCCGAAGCCACTGGTGTATTGCGAGGAGTGGGGAAAACCTCCGATCCACTCGCAGGCGTGGGTGAAGGAACTGGTAGAGGCCGCGGGCGGGGTATTCCTGGGCGAGCCGGGCAAACCCACAACCGCGGAGGCGGTCGCGACAGTGAATCCGGATGTGGTGATTGCGGCGTGGTGTGGGGCGGGCGACCGCGTTCCGCTGGCGAAGCTGACGGCGCGGCCGGGATGGGAGCGGATGCGAGCTGTCCGGGAAGGGCGGGTTTACTGCATTGCCGACGAACTGCTGAACACCCCGGCTCCGACGCTGGTGGAGGGACTACGGGCGGTTGCTGCAGCTCTGCATCCTGAGGTTTTCGGTACTCAGCTGGCTCTTGGGAGACGAATAAGCGGAGATTAGGAATCGATCCGGGCGCGAATACGTCTAAACTGTCGGGGAATATGGGGGATACAGGCCAAAACGGGCAGGGCGGGAAGTCGCTGCGATTTGTTGCGGCGGCGCTGATCCTGCGCGGCGACGAGGTTCTGATTTGCCAGCGCAAGGCGGGCTCCCCCATGGGCCTGAAGTGGGAGTTCCCGGGCGGCAAGATCGAGGCCGGCGAGAGCCCCGAGCAGGCGCTGAGACGCGAGCTGGGCGAGGAGCTGGGCATTCAGGCGGAGATCGGGACCCACGTCGCACACGTGCGGCACAGCTACCGCAGCGGCGGAGCGGTCGATCTGCAGTTCTTTGCCGTGCACAGCTTTGAGGGCGAGCTGACCAACCACATCTTCGAGGACATTCGCTGGGCACAGCTGCGAGATCTGCCGGGCTACGACTTTCTGGCGGCGGACCGCGATCTGGTGCGGGATCTGGCTGCGGGGAAGCTGCTGTAGGGGCGGCCAGTTGGCGGTTGGCTAATAAACGGTTACCTCAAAGGCGGCCAGCGGATCGCGGTCAGCGCTCGTATCCCCATTGATTGATGAGGTGGAAGCCGCGCTCGAGCAGCGGATAGTGCGCCATGGTCGGCGTGCGGGTGAAGGAGACAATCTGCGGGGTGAAGGGTGCGGCAGGCTTCGCTGGCGCTTTGCCCTTTGTCTTCGGTGGATCGGGCGGCAATGAGGTCAGGATCAGGTGATTCGGGTCGGGCATCTGCCAGGAATATTTCTCGGGGCGGCGGCCGTCAGGGCCACCACTGCTGGATCATCAGAATGACAGACAGAATACTGACGACGACGGCGGTAATCCAGGCGGCGCCGTTAAACCAGTGGGAATTGACGTGCTCACCCATCAGATCCTTGCGGTTGATGAGCAGCAGCATCAGCACGATGACCACGGGCAGCAGAATACCGTTGAGAGCCTGGGATTCGATCGACCACTTGATGAGCGGGAAGTTGGGGATGAGGACGACGGCCGCGCCGCCGACGATGAGCAGCGTGTACAGCCAGTAGAAGAATGGGGCTTCGCGGAAGCGCTTGTCGACGCCGGATTCAACGCCCAGGCCTTCGCAGACGACGTAGGCCGTAGAGATGGGCAGCACCGACGCGGCGAAGAAGCCCGCATTGAACAGGCCGAAAGAGAAAAGGATAAAGGCGTAGGAGCCGGCCAGCGGCTTCATGGCTTCGGCGGCGTCGGCGGGCTCGTGGATGGTGCCGAGGCCATGTACCCACAGCGTGGCGGCGCAGGCCACGATGATGAACCACGCGACCACATCGGTGAAGATGGAGCCGACGATGACGTCGAGGCGCGAGGCCGGATACGTTTCCGCCGTGACGCCTTTCTCAACGATCGAAGACTGCAGGTAGAACTGCATCCATGGAGCGATGGTGGTGCCGATGACGCTGATGACCATGAAGACGTACTCGTGGTCGCGAAGCACGGACATGCGCGGCAGCTTGATGGTGGCGGCCATGGCAGCGTGCCAGCCCGGATGCGCCAACACGCCCGCGATGATGTAGGTGAAATAGAACATGGAGGCGACGAGGAAGATCTTCTCCACGCTCTTGTAGTCTCCCCTGACCGCCAGAAGCCACACCAGCGCGCTGCAGATGGGGATGGAGATGTATTTGGAAACGTGGAAGAGCTGGAGGCTGCCGGCGATGCCGGAGAATTCGCCAATGATGTTGCCGAAGTTCACCAGCACGAGCAGGAACATGACGATGATGGTGAGGCGGAGGCCGAATTCCTCGCGGATGAGGTCGCTAAGCCCCTTGCCGGTGACCGCGCCCATGCGAGCGCACATCTCCTGGACGACGATGAGCGCCAGGGTGACGGGAATCATGGTCCACAGCAGGGTGTACCCGAACTGCGCGCCCGCCTGGGAATAAGTGAAGATGCCGTTGGGGTCGTTGTCGACATTAGCCGTGATGAACCCGGGGCCGAGCACGGCCAGGAAGAGCACGATCCGGGTTCTCCAGCGTTTCAGCATGATGGCGCGAGTCCAGTTCGCGGGTTGCCGAGCCCGCCGGCCCGGTGATCGGAGGAGTGAGCGAACACTCAGTGTAGGTGACAGAACGGCGTTTCGTCCCGCGCGCGAGAGGCATTTTGCACGGTACCGCGCGGCCACGCCGGGCAGCGGCTTTCTGTAGACTGAAAACCAGCATGATGCCAGGCCGTTTTCGCCGACTTTCGTCGCTTGTACGCCTTGCGGCGCTGCCGTTTTTCTCAGCTACTCTCGCCTGTTCGCTGGTTTCCGTCGCGCATGCGCAGGGGACGCATCTGTGGAGCGAATCGCGCTTCGAGGATTTCGAGCGGGGCACGCCCAACGGCGTGGCGATCACCAGCGACGGCCATCTGGTGCCCGGACCCGAGAGCACGGCCGTGCTGACCACGCCGTCTACCTACGTTTGGGCGGTGGCGACGGATCGCGAGGGGAACGCGTATCTGGCTACCGGCACGCCGGCGACGGTGCTGCGCGTGGGGCCGGATGGGAAATCGACAACGATCTTCACCAGCCGCGACATGAGCGTGCAGGCTGTGCGCGTAGGCCCGGACGGATCGGTGTATGCGGCCACGCTGCCTTCGGGGAAGGTGTACAGGATCGATCCGCATGCGGAGAACAAGACCGAGGACACGGCGACGCTGGTGTTCGATCCGGCGGCCACGGCGGAGAAGCCGAAGTACGTTTGGGATCTGGCGTTCGACGCGAAGGGGCAGCTCTACATTGCCACGGGCGCACCGGCAGCGATTTATCGCGTGGCAAACGGGGGCAAGGCGACCCTGTTCTTCAAGAGCGATGAGGAGCACATTCGGACTTTGGCGTTCGATCAGGCGGGCAACCTGATTGCCGGGTCGGATGGCACGGGGCTCATCTACCGCATTGATCCGAACGGCAAGGCGTGGGTCCTCTACGACGCGCCGAAGAAGGAGATCACCTCGGTCGTCGTCGCGCCCAACGGGACGATTTACGCCTCGGGGGTGGGTGAGAAGGGCAGGAACTCCCTGCCGCCGCTGGCGGTGACGGGACAGGCGACGGTGACGGCGACGATCACCATCGTGGCGCCGGGGTCGGTGCAGGCCTTCAACGGCAACACGCTGATCCCGGACGGCTCGCAGCTCTATGAGATCCCGCACGGCGACGGGGCGCCACGAATCATCTGGGCGGATCACGACGATGTCGTCTATGCGCTGGCGTGGACCTCCGATGGGGTCCTTGCCGCCACCGGCAATCGCGGCCGCATTTACCGCGTGCACGACGATGGCACGTTTGCCGATGTTGCTCATCTGGAGGCGCTGCAGGTGACCGGCTTTGCCGACTCGCCGAAGGGCTTCTGTGTGGCGACGGCGAACGCCGGGAAGCTGTACCTGCTGAGCCACGGAGCAGCGCCGGAAGGGACGTATACCAGCGAGGTGTTTGACGCGGGGATGATGGCGCAATGGGGACGCGCGGAGGTGGAGACGGGCGGCGGAGCTTCGGGAATCGATATGTTTGCGCGGGCCGGGAACATAGAGAATCCGGAGCGCGCGTGGAGCGACTGGAAGCAATTCACGCCCAATGTGGGACCGGTCGGAATCGCATCGTCGCGGTTCATGCAGTGGAAACTGGTCGAGCATCCGGGAAGCGTGGTGGGTGGAGTGGGGGTGAACTTCCTGCCCGTGAATGTGCCGCCGGAGGTGGATGAGATCGTGGTCGCACCGGGGACGCGCGCCGCAGTTTCGCCACCCCAGCCTGGACAACCGCAGCAGTTGACCATCAATTTCCCCTCGCAGCAGAACTCCGGCATCACGTTTGTGCAGCCGGAGGCGGGCAAGGAGCCGCTGCAGGCAATCAAAGAACGCACCGCGGTCACGGTGCGATGGTCGGCGCGCGACGACAACGGGGACGACCTGGTCTTCTCGCTGTACTACCGCGGCGAAGGCGAGCGCAACTGGCAACTGCTGAAGGACCATCTCCGCGACCGGTATTATTCGTTCGACTCGTCGCTGCTGCCCGACGGCCATTACCGGATCAAAGTGGTGGCCAGCGATGCGCCTTCGCACAATCCCGGGCAAGCGCTCACGGGGGAGCGCGTGAGCGACGATTTCCTGATCGACACGACGCCGCCGGTGGTCACAAACCTCGAAGCGCATCTGGAGAATGGGAAGGTTCATGCTTCGCTGACGGCGACCGATGCGATGTCACCGGTGTCGCATGCGGAGTACTCCATCGATGCCGGGCAGTGGCAGTACCTTGCGCCCGTGGGAACGATTGCCGACTCGCTGACGGAGCATTTCGACTTCAGCGCGCCGCTGCCTGAGCCGCGTCCGGGTGCGGAAGCTCCCATCGACCCGCACGAGCATGTGATCGCGATCCGCATTTTCGACCGCCAGGACAATGCCGTGACGGTGAAGGCCGTGGTGCGGTAATCCCATGCGGTTCGAGCTGTTTGTCGCCGCCCGCTATCTGCGGGCGAAACGCCGCCAGGCGGTGATCGGGATCATCACGTGGATTTCGATCGCGGGCGTGGCGGTGGGCGTGGCTTCGCTGATCCTGGCGCTGGCCATCACCAACGGCATGAGCCGCGATCTGCAGGAGCAGCTGCTCAGCTCGACGTCGCATGTGGACCTGATGCGGACGCTCAGCGACGGGATGCGCGACTGGCGGCCGCTGCTGGCGCGCCTCGAGAAGCTGCCGCACGTCGTAGCTGCTGCGCCGGGGCTCTACGAGCCGGTGTTGATCTCGCGGGGCGCGCGCGCCGGGGGCGCCGTGTTGAAGGGCATCGTTCCGGCGGACGAGCGGCGCGTCTCCGGCATCCTGTCGCATGTCATCCAGGGCAGTCCGAAGCCGCTGGGCCAAATAACGAACAGCGTGGATAAGGCAGGCGAGCCGACACCACCCATCGTGATCGGCAGCGATCTGGCGGATTCCATCGGGGCGCAGGTGGGCGACACGGTGATGGTGACGAGCCCGCAGGCCGATCTGACGCCGTACGGGCTGATTCCGAAATACCAGCGCTTCCAGGTGGCGGGTATCTTTCACTCCGGGTTTTATCAGTACGACTCGAGCTTCGGATTCGTGCGCCTGGCCGATGCGCAGAGCCTGTTTGGCGAGCCTGACCTGATCTCCATCATTTCCTTCAAAGTCGACGATCTGTACCACGCGAACACGATCGGCGACGAGATCGAGAAGGCTGCGGGTCCGGGATTCATGACCACCAACTGGATGGAACAGAACCGGGAGCTGTTCCGGGCGCTGAAGCTGGAGCAGGTGGTGACGTTCATCGTCATCGGGCTGATCGTCTGCGTGGCGGCGCTCAACATTCTGATCGCTCTCACCATGATGGTGATGGAGAAGACCAAAGACATCGCCGTGCTGATGTCGATGGGCGTGCAGCCGGAGCAGGTGCGGCGCATCTTTCTGCTGCAGGGGCTGCTGATCAGCGTGATCGGCACGGTCATCGGGCTGGTGTTCGGCTATGCGCTGGCGTGGGCCGGCGGGCACTACCGCTTTATCCATTTGTCGGCCGATGTCTATTCGCTGGACTATCTTCCCTTCGCGCCGCGCATCCTGCATGGCGTGGTGGTGACGGCGCTGTCGCTGGGCGTGTCGCTGCTGGCGACGCTGTATCCATCCAGCTCGGCGGCGCGGGTACTGCCGGCGGAGGCGCTGCGCTACGAGTAGGCGCAAGCTTCTATACTATGAGCATGGAAGTGCGCCTCACTCCGGACGAAGAAGCGCGACTTGCGGAGATCGCTGCCATCGTGGGCAGCAACCCTGAACAGTTGATCAAGGATGCTGCGTTCAGCCTTCTTGAGGAGGACAGGCGCTTCCGCGACGCCGTCAAAACGGGCCTTGCACAGGCGAATCGGGGCGAACTGATTGGGGAAGCGGAAATGGACGTTCGCATTGAACGCATGTTTCCCTCCTGAAGATGCGCATTCTGTGGACGCTGGCTGCCGCGGACGATCTTAAAAATATCGCGGACTACCTGAAGGAACACCATCCCGGTTACGCTCAGGCCACGGTACGTGAACTATACGAAACGATTCGATCCCTGAAGAGCTTTCCGCACCCTGGCCGCCCTGGACGCGAAGAGAGCACTCGCGAACTCGTGTTGGGGCGGCTGCCGTATATTGCGGTCTATCGTGTGAAGAATGACGGAATTGAGGTGTTGCGCATCTGGCATGGTGCTCAAAACCGTCCATAAACGACATCGTGGCTGCGAGATTCCCGGGGGCGGCGCCGGGCACGCATCAGGAGAACCGGGCAACCAACGCTGAAGAGACAACGTCTGACGAGGGGTTTGGGAAGAATGCCCTGGAAAGCCGCGATTGTCGCTCTTGGCGTTCTGCTGGCTGCGCCGCTTTGCCTCGCCTATTCCTTTCTTACGCACGAAACGCTCATCGACATTGCGTGGGACTCGTCGATCAAGCCCGTGCTGCTCAGCCGCTTTCCCAACGCAACGCCGGCTGAACTGCGCGAGGCGCGCGCTTATGCGTACGGCGGATCGACGATCCAGGATGCAGGCTACTATCCGTTCGGCAAAGCGCTGTTCAGCGACCTGGCGCATTACGTCCGCACGGGCGACTTCATCACGAACCTGATCCGCGACTCGCACAACATCGACGAGCTGGCCTTCTCGCTGGGCGCGCTCTCGCACTATGTGGGCGACACGGTCGGCCACCGCTACTGCGTCAATGTTTCCGTGCCCGAGGAGTTTCCGGGCCTCGAGGACAAGTACGGCCGCGTCGTCACCTACGAGGAGAATCCTCACGCTCACGTTCGCACTGAATTCGCCTTCGACGTCGACCAGTTGGGACATGCTCGCTTTGCGCCCTCGGGTTATCTGCGGCACGTGGGGTTCAAAGTCCCGGTCGGGCTGCTCAACCGCGCGTTCTACGACACCTACGGCATCTCGCTGCACAGCGTCATCGGCAACGAATTTCCTGCTTTTCGCAGCTACGAGTGGTCGGTGCGGACACTGCTGCCGCGGGTGGGGTACGCGGAGGTGCTGCTTCATCGGAAGAGCTTTCCGGCGGACGGAAACAACGCGGCTTTCGACGAATACGCAGATCGCCTGAAGAGCACGGACAGCGTAAGCCACTGGGAGGCGTACCGCAAGCGCAAGCCCAGCTTCCTCACCCGCGTCTTTGCCGCGATGATCGTCATCCTGCCGAAGATCGGGCCACTCTCCGACCTTGCCATCCGCGGGCCGACGGTCGATACCGAGCAGAACTACGTGGAGAGCGTGAACCGCGCTACGGCCGAGTATGCCGACCTTCTGGACAACCTGCAGCAGGTCGGCCAGGATAAGTTTGCAGTCCCCGATCTCGATCTCGATACCGGGTATGCGACGAAGCCCGCCACGTACCGGCTCACAGACCAGACGTATGCGCAACTGCTTAGCCGCGTGACCTCGCGCAATGCGCGGCCGCCGGTGGGGTTGCGGCAGAATATCCTGGCGTTCTATTCGGACCCGAGTGCGCCGATTGCGACAAAGCGCCACCCGCGCCAGTGGAGAAAGGTGCAGCAGGAGTTGGCCATCCTGCGGCAGTTGCCCGCGACGCTGATTCCCGACTCAAAGTGACTGTGCCTGTGGAAACGGCACAGCCTGGCGGCTCGCCAGCGTGTATTCTGGCACCTGCATGCAGCGCATACTGACGGCGGTCGTTCTGGTTCCGGTTGTTCTCCTGCTCATCTTTTATTCTCCGACGCAGCCGCTGCCCCTGATGGGCGCCATTTTCGTCGTCGCGGTGCTGGCCCTGTGGGAGTATCTGGGCCTGGCCGACGCGATGGGCGCGAAAACGCCGCACCTGGTGGTGGCGATTGCGCTCGCGATCCTGCTGGCGACCGTCTTCCGGCGTTCCGACCTGGTGGAGCCGATGCTGGGCATGTTGTCGCTGGTGCTGTTCCTTGTCTGTGCATTCCGGTCGCCGGTGAACCGCGTGCTGCCCGATGCGGCGTATTCGGTGCTGGGACTGATCTACATCGGGCTGCCCATGGGCATGCTCTACCTGCTGAGCACGCGCGAGAACGGGCCTTCGCTGCTGCTGTTTCTCTTTTTCGTGGTCTGGTCGGGCGACGTGGCGGCACTCTACGTGGGCCGCGCGTTTGGGCGCTGGAAGCTGGCGCCGACGCTCAGCCCCAACAAGACGTGGGAAGGCAGCTTCTCTTCCGTTGCGGGCAGTATCCTGGTAACGCTGCTGCTGATCTGGATCGCGGGAGAACTTTCGGCGCGCAATATCGATGCTCTTTCCTATCCCGGCGGCACACTGCGCTGGATCGGCCTGGCCGTGCTGGTAAACATCGGCGCACAACTCGGCGATCTGGTGGAGTCCGCGATCAAGCGGGGCGCGGGGGTCAAGGATTCCGGGCGGCTGCTTCCCGGCCACGGCGGAATGCTGGATCGCATCGATGCGCTGCTGCTGGCCGCGCCGGTGCTGTGGTACGCTCAGTTAGCGCAGCAGTGGTTCTGAGGGAGCTGAGAAGCTCTTAGCTGAGAAGCAGTTAGCGGGGTAGCTGGTAGCTTGCGGACAGAGCGGCCAGGCCAGCAGCGGGCTGCGGCCAATCGCTCCGCTTGAGACAGGCACCGAAGAGTTCCGGCACTTGAAACGCATTGCCATTCTTGGATCGACCGGCTCCATCGGCCAGAGCACTCTGAGCATCGTTGAGAGCTACCCTGAGCGCTTCGCCGTTGCCTCTCTCGCTGCCGGGCGCAACGTCGACACCGCATACCAGCAATGCCTGCGCTGGCATCCCCGCATCGTTTCCCTGGCAACGGAAGAACTGGCGTCCGATCTCCGGCAGCGTTTGCGCAGGGAGGGGCTTTCGGACATCGAAGTCGTCTGGGGCAGCGAGGGCACTGTCAGCGTCGCGACACTGCCCGAGGCCGATTTCGTGGTCTCCGCGATTGTGGGCGTTGCCGGGCTCGAGGCTACGTACGCGGCCGTGCTGGCGGGCAAGACGATCGGCTTGGCAAACAAGGAAGCGATGGTTGCAGCCGGAGAGATTCTGACTGCGGCTGCGCGCGAGAGAAACGTCGCCCTGCTGCCGATCGACTCCGAGCACAATGCGGTGCACCAGTGCATGCGCGCCGGCGAGCGGGGGGAGGTTCGGCAGATCTGGCTGACGGCGTCAGGTGGGCCCTTCCGCACGCTGCCTATCGAAGAATTCGCGAATATCACCGTCGAACAGGCGCTGCGGCATCCTACCTGGGTGATGGGGCGGCGCATCACGATCGATTCCGCGACGCTGCTGAACAAGGGCCTTGAGATCATCGAAGCCTGTCGGCTCTTCGATCTTCCTCCTTCCGCTGTGAGGGTTACGGTTCACCCGCAGTCAACCGTGCATTCGCTGGTGGAATACGTCGACGGCAGCCTGCTGGCGCAAATCTCGGTGACGGATATGCGGCTGCCCATCTTGTACGCGCTCAGCTACCCGGAGCGGGTAGCCTCGGAACTGCGCTTCGACATGCAAGCTCTGGCGGATCTGCACTTTGAGCCGCCGGACCTGGAGCGCTTCCCCTGCCTGCGCCTGGCCTACGAGGCCGCCGAAAAGGGCGGGGCGCACGCCATTGCCCTGAACGCCGCCGACGAGGTCGCGGTAGCGGCATTCCTCGAACGGGCCATCCCGTTTATGGGCATCCCCGGTACAATAGAGAGAGTACTTGAGACAACCTCGGAGACTCATCCAGCGACCATTCAAGAAGTGCTTACGCTGGACTGTCAGGCGCGCGCAACAGCGCGTAGAATTCTGGCGGACAGCAACACCGGCCGTCGCGGCTGATTCAGGCCCTCCGGTACAGTACTGGTGCCCGACCTTCAACTATGTCATTTGCCGTAATTTCAATCGTGTCGTTCTTCATAGTGCTCAGTGTCATGGTCCTGGTCCATGAGCTGGGGCACTTCATTTTTTGCAAGTTGTTCGGGGTGCGGGTCGAGACCTTTTCCCTCGGATTTCCGCCGCGCCTTTTCGGGATCAAATACGGCGAGACCGACTACTGCATCGGCGCGCTGCCGTTTGGCGGGTACGTCAAGATGTCGGGAGAGACGCCTGGATCCGAAACCACGGGCGATCCCGGCGAACTGAATTCCCATCCGCGCTGGCAGAGGATGCTGATCGCGGTAGCGGGGCCGTTCGCGAACTTCGTGCTGGCTTTCCTTCTGATGGCCGGCTTTTTCATGATGCACAACGAGGTGCCGGTGTATACCGAGGGTCCCGCAGTGCTGGACGTGACCCCGCCGAATTCACCGGCCGGACGCGCCGGCCTCGCCAGCGGCGACCGCATCGTGCGCTTCGACAAGGATACGAATCCGGACTGGGAGCAGATCACCGAGCGAGCCGCGCTCAACGCCAATTCGACTGTAGCGATCACCGTGCAGCGGAACGTCAACGGCCGGACGAAGGAGTTCAGCACAGAGCTGTTCCTGGCCGACCCCACCCGCGGCGACGATTTTGAGATTGAGTCCCTGGGCCTGATTCCGAAAGTGCAAAGCGGGCCGCTGATCGTGGAAGATGTGATGGCGGGCGACCCGGCGGCCAAAGCAGGCATGCGCGCCGGCGATGCCATCGTTTCGGTTAACGGGCAAACCGTTCACAACGTCCTCTCCATCATTGCCGTTCTCAACGAGGCAGGCAGCAAGCCTGCCACCCTGGTGCTGAACCGCAGCGGCCATGAATTCAGCGTCACCGCCCAGCCCATCTGGGCTGATTTCAGCGGAGAGACGCCGGGATACCGGCTCGGATTCGCCGCGGCGCCTCCTCCATTCCGCGTCGAACAGCTGCCGCTGGCCAAAGCGATACGCCAGTCTGTGCAGTTCAATGTGCGCAACTCCGGTTACATTCTCGATATGCTGGGCCGCCTTGTCTCGCACCACGCAGCCGTCATGCAGCAGATCAGCGGACCGATCGGCATTGCGCGCGCCACGGGCGAGGCCGCCGAGGCGCACGGGCTGGAGCCCATCATCGGGCTGAGCGCGCTCATCAGCCTCAATCTCGGCATCATGAACCTGCTGCCCATCCCGATTCTCGATGGCGGCATGATTCTTCTGCTGGTGATCGAGGGCGCGCTGCGCCGCGATCTGAAACAGGAGTTCAAGGAGCGCGTGTATCAGGTCGCCTTCGTGATGCTCATCCTGATCTTCGCATTCGTGATGGTGAACGACGTCTCGAAACTGAACCTCTTCTCGCGCCTCAAGCCGTAGGGCCGGTCAGGCGGCAATCGGCGGGGGCTGATACCCGAACTCGCTTTCAATCGCCGCGGCGAGGGAGAGCACCAGCTCGTCGGCGCAGGGGCGACCGGCAATCTGCACCCCGATCGGCAGGCCTTCCGCCGACCGGCTGACCGGCACGACGGCGGCCGGGCCCCCGAGCAGATTGAACCACTGCGTGAAGCGCATGGCATCGAGATAAGAAACGGTTGTGCCGTCGACGGTCCAGCTCCGTTCGAAGGGTTTGAACGCGGGTATCGAACAGACCGGACAAAGGAGCAGCGGGAACTCGCGCATCTCGTCGAGCAGCCGCGCGCGCACCTTGTCCGACTCGACCCAGGAGTCGAGCAGCGAATCGGCGGTGAGAGGGAGTTCCGCCCGCGCAATCGCAAGGAAGTCGCGGAACGTGGGGCTGAGATACCGCTCGCGGCCGCGAATTGTGGGTGCGTAGAGCATTGCGCCGCACTGTACAAAAAAAGCCCACCACAATTTGCGAGCAGCTTCGAGGGCCTGGGGACGAAACGGCTGGACGGTGAACCCCTGGCGCTCCAGAGCTCGCACGGTGTGCTGCACCGCGCCGCGCGTCTCCGCCGTAACTGGAACGAGTCCGTCGTCTTCGAACCATCCGATGGGGACTCGCTTTGCTTCCTGGAGCGTGACGGTGCGATGGGCAAGCGGCGCGCTCGACGGGTCCGTCGGGTCGTGGCCGGACAGCGTCTCGAAGAGCAGCCCTACATCGGCGATGGTGCGCGCCATGGGGCCGATCGCTCCGAGAAATGTGAAGGGGCCGACGCAGGGCGGCAGATGTCCGGCGGGAGGGAATCGGCCCGCTGTCGGCTTGAGCGCGCAGATACCGGTGAAGTGCGCGGGCTGGCGCACCGAGCCGCCGCTGTCGCTGCCCAGTCCGGCGGCTGACAGCCCGGCCGCGATGGCCGCCGCTTCGCCGCCGCTCGATCCTCCGGCCGTGCGCTCCAGATTCCAGGGATTGCGCGTGCTGCCGTAAAGCAGGTTTTCCGTCTCGTAGGCCATGAGGAATTCCGGGCAGTTCGTCGTGCCGAGCAGGACCGCCCCCGCGGCGAGCAGCCGGTCTACGACCACGGCGTTCCGATCCGGAATGGAGCCGCGGTTCAGCACGCTGCCAATTTCGCATCGATAGCCTGCGGCGGAAATGGACGATTTCACCGTCACCGGCAGGCCGGACAGCGGCCCGGGGCGCGGATTGCGTGCCTGTGCGCGCACGCGCTCCGCATCGAAGTCGGCGAACGCGTTCAGTTGCGGGTTGAGGCGCCGGATTTGCGCGATGTGCTGCTCGGCCAGATCGAGCGCCGTGAGATCGTGGCAGCGCAGCAGGGCGAGTTGTTCAGTGGCGGGAAGCAGAGTGACGGACATGATGGACAGCGAAGGGCGATTATAATGCGGCAAAGTGCAGACTGATTTTTCCCAGCCGGCGCCGCTGCCTCCCTGGACCTGCTGGTCTCAAATTCTGGGGCGCAAAGCCGCCAATTCCGGCCTGGCTCTAATTCCAAACGTTGCCGGTGCGTGTGTGCTGGTTACCGGCGCGGGCGGATTCATCGGGTCGGAGATGGTTCGCGTGCTGGCGGCTTCCGGCGCGCGGAAGATCGTGCTGCTCGACATTTGCGAGCAGCACCTTTTTGAAATCTCCACAGAGATGACCGCGCGGGGCTGGGGAGATCGCTGCGTCTCCGTCCTGGGCAGCGTGTGCGACCGCAGGCTGCTGGCCGCGCTCTTTGTCGAGCATCGGCCGGAAATTGTCATCCATGCCGCTGCACTGAAACACGTGCCGCTGATGGAGCACAACCCAGTGGCCGCCGCCGAGACGAACGCTCTGGGGACCTGGTTCGTCGCGCGGGCCGCGGAAGAGCACGGCGCGCGCCACATGATTCTTGTCTCGACCGATAAAGCCGTCGCGCCGCACAGCATCATGGGCGCGGCCAAGCGGATCGCCGAGCTGGCGATGCTCGCGCCGTCGGACCTGCGCAAGACCGCGGTGCGCCTGGTGAACGTCATCGGATCGCCGTGCAGCGTGGGGCCGCTGTTTGCAGAACAAATCGGTCGCGGAGGGCCGATTACCGTCACGCATCCTGCTGCGCGGCGCTATTTTCTTACGCTCGGTGAAGTCGCCGGGTTGCTGGCGCAGACCATCGATGCGGAATCCACAGGCCTGCTGGTTTCCGATCCCGGCGAGCCGCTGCGCATCGCCGAGCTGGCGCGGCGCATGATCGCGGCCAGTGGGCGCGAGATCGCGATAGTCTTCACGGAGCCGCGCCCGGGCGAAAAGCTCGACGAAGCGCTGCTCTCGCCGAGCGAGCAGTACGATGGCCGGGCGACGCACGGCTTACGGCGCATTCTCAGTCCTGTTGTTGCCGGTTTCGACCGGCCCCTGCGCACCCTTGCGTCCGCCGTCGATGCGCGCGACGGCGGCCTTGTCCTGCGCCTCGTTCAGGAAATCGTCCCTGACTACCGGCCCAGTTCGGTTCTGCGCGAGGCGATCTCCGAACTCACACCGCAATTGTCGTCCGTCCGGCAATGAACCAGCGCCGCATCGCCGTCGTCACCACCTCGCGCGCAGACTACAGCCATCTTTATTGGCCGCTGAAGCTGCTTTTCGAACATCCCGGCGTCGATCTGCGCCTGATCGCCATGGCTTCGCATCTGTCGCCGGAATTCGGCGCGACGATTCGCGAGATCGAGAAGGACGGCTTTGACCTCGATGCGCGCATCGAATGTCTGCTCAGTTCCGATACGGACGTCGGCATGGCGAAGAGCATCGGCGTCGCAGTGCTTTCGCTTGCCGACACGCTGGGCGCGATGCGCCCCGATCTGCTGCTGCTGATCGCCGATCGCTACGAGATGCTGGCGCCGGCGTCGGTGGCGCTGTCGCTGCGCATTCCCATCGCGCACATCGAGGGCGGCGAAATCAGCGAGGGGGCGATCGACGACGCGGTGCGCAACGCGCTCACGAAGATGAGCCATATTCACTTCACATCGACGGAGTGCGCGCGCCGGCGAGTCATCGCGATGGGCGAGGAGCCATGGCGCGTGCATCGCGCGGGCGCTCCGTCGCTCGATCATCTGCGCCGCAGCCGGCTGCTCTCGCGCGAAGAAGTGCAGGCGCGGTGCGGTCTCGATCTCGACACGCCGGCGCTGCTTGTTGCCCTTCATCCGGTCACACTGGAGCGGGACACCACGCTGGAGGCCGGCGCGCTCTTCGCCGCGCTCGCACAGGTCGCCGAGCGGGGGGGCGCGCAGCTTCTGTTTTGCTACCCCAACGCGGATGCCGGCAGCCGCAGCTTGATCGAGAGCACGCGCACGTTTCTCGCCGGCCATGCCTCGGGCAAGCTCTTTGTTAACCTCGACGCGATCACATACTGGAGCCTGCTGCGTCAGGTCGACGTCATGATCGGCAATTCGAGCAGCGGCATCATGGAGACGGCGTCGTTTGCGCTGCCGACTGTCAACGTCGGCATGCGGCAGAAGGGACGCGAGCGCGCTGCAAACGTGCTCGACGCGGAGGCAGACACTACGTCCATCCTGGCCCGCATCGATGAAGCTCGCAGCACCGCGTTTCGGGCGTCGCTTGCCGGCATGACGAATCCCTATGGCGACGGCCATGCGGCCGAACGCATCGTCGAGGTGCTGACGACGGCGCCGCTCGGCGCGGGGCTTTTGATCAAGCGCACGATGCCGATACCCGACGAAACTTCATCGTGACCACGATGGAAATTGCGCTCTCCGCGCCGGATATCGGCGAAGATGAAATCGCGGCGGTCGTCAAGGTGCTGCGCAGCAATCGCCTGAGCCTCGGGCCGAAGATGGAGGAATTCGAGCGCGCGACAGCGGCGTACGTCGGAGTGCCGCACGCCGCCGCGGTCCGCTCCGGCACGGCGGAACAGCATGCATGCGGCCGTGGAGTAACTGCGCAGCCGCGGTTGTGCGCTGCACCTGCGCTTCGAGGAAATTGAAGGCAGAATTTCGGCTGGATGCTACGATGAGCCATGCCTCCCGGCAGGAAAGCATCGAGCCGCAATGCTGCACCGGCGCAAGCCAAAGCGCTGGCAGACGGCGGGGAACCGCGCGATTTGGTTATCCTCACCGGGCTCTCCGGATCCGGGAAGGCCTCCGCGCTGAAGACCTTCGAGGACCTCGGCTTCTACGCAGTGGATAACATGCCGGTGGCCCTGATGCCGCATTTTGCCGAGCTGGTGGCGCATTCGCGCGATATCCGCCGCGCCGCGCTGGTGGTGGATGTGCGGGAGGGTCAGAGTCTGGAGCAATTTCCGGCGATCCTGGGCGAAATCCGCCGCACCCTGCCGACCACCGTCGTCTACCTGGAGGCGTCGAATGCGGCGCTGCTGGCGCGTTTCTCCGAGACGCGGCGGCCGCACCCGCTGGGCCGCCAGGATCGCGTCACCCGTGCCATTCATGAAGAGCGCAGCGTGCTGGAACCGATCCGCCAGGTGGCTGACATTGTCATCGACACAACCAAGTTCAACGTCCACGAGCTGCGCGCCTACATCCAGAGCAAATTCGTGCGCGAGAGCGACGGCAAGAGCCTCATCATCTCGTCGGTCAGCTTCGGCTATAAGCGCGGCGTTCCGCTGGACGCCGATCTCGTCTTCGACGTGCGCTTCCTGCCCAATCCGCACTTCGTTCCCGAGTTCCGCAACCTGACTGGCAAAGATCCGAAGGTGGAGAATTACATTGTCAGCTTTCCGCAGACGCGCGAATTTCTCGATCGCGTGACGGAGCTGCTGGAGTTTCTGCTGCCGCACTACATCCACGAAGGGAAGAGTTATCTGACGCTGGCCTTTGGCTGTACGGGCGGCCAGCACCGCTCGGTCATGATTGCGGAGGAGGTCGCCCGGCGTCTCGACCGTCATGGGTACCGCGTGAAGACGGTGCATCGCGATATGCCGCGGTGAAGCAGGTACAGGGGATTAGGATCAGCGTTTAGCTGAAGCGCGCATTTCGTCCCGGTTTTTCCTCACATTGCACGCCTGGCGCGCTGCGTCCGCCGCGGCCACCCGCCCTAAAATAGAACTACACCCATGGCGGAATTCACCCACCTGCATCTGCACACCGACTACTCGCTGCTCGATGGCGCCTGCGACGTGGAAAAGCTCGTCCAGCGCGTTGCCGGCATTGGCCAGAAATCTGTCGCCGTCACCGACCACGGCAACATCTACGGCGCGGTGCACTTTTTCGACGCGGCGAAGAAGCACGGCATCCAGCCTATCCTCGGCTGCGAACTTTACATTTGCCAGAAGGAAGACCATCGCGCCGAACCGCAGGGCGACGACTACAACCATCTGCTGGTGCTGGCGGAGAACGAGGAGGGGTACCGCAACCTGGTCCGCATTACGTCGGAGGCCTCCCTGCACGGCTTCTACAGGAAGCCGCGCGTGAGCAAGAAATTTCTGGCGGAGCATGCGAACGGGCTGATCGGGTTTTCCGGCTGCCTTTCCGGCGAGCTGTGCGAGAACCTGCTGGCCGGCAAGTTCGAGGCGGCGCGCGCCACGGCCGGGCAATATCAGGACATCTTCGGGCGGGGCAATTTCTTCCTGGAGATTCAGGATCAGGGTTTGGCGCAGGAAAAGCAGATCCACGCCGATCTGTTCCGTCTGGAAAAAGAGCTGGACATTCCGCTGGTCGCCACCAACGACAGCCACTATCTGTGCGAGGACGACGCGCACGCGCACGAAATCCTGCTCTGCGTGCAGACCGCGACCTCGATGAGCGACCCAAAGCGGATGAAGTTCGACGCCGATCAGTTCTACGTAAAGACGGCGGCGGAGATGGAGCGGCTCTTCGCGCATGCGCCGGAGGTGGTCGCACGCACCATGCAGTTCCCGGAGCGCTGCCATGTGAAGCTCAGCAAGGTCGACAATCCCTTCCCGGAGTTTGCCGTCCCGCCGGGACATACCATCGACAGCTATTTTGAGGAGGTGTGCCGGAGGGGCCTGAAGAAGCGACTGGAAACCGCGGTCCGGAACCTCGAAGTCCGCGGACTGCTGCGCACGCCGGTGCATGAGTACGAATCGCGCCTGAACTTTGAGATCGGCGTGATCAAGCAGATGCAGTACTCGGGCTACTTCCTGATCGTGTGGGATTTTATCAAGTACGCGCGGGATCATGGCATCCCTGTCGGCCCGGGGCGCGGCTCGGCGACCGGCTCGCTCGTCGCATACGCCATGGAGATCACCAACATCGATCCCATGCAGAACGTGCTCCTCTTCGAGCGCTTCCTCAATCCCGAGCGGGTCACCATGCCCGACATCGACGTGGACTTCTGCCAAAATCGTCGCGGCGAAGTGATCGACTATGTGACGCGCAAGTATGGGCGCGAACAGGTAGCGCAGATCATCACCTTCAACACCATGGCGGCAAAGGCGGCGATCAAGGACGTGGGCCGCGCGCTGGATATGCCGTATGGCGACGTCGACCGCATCGCCAAACTGGTGCCGACCACACTCAACATCACACTCGATGAGGCGCTGAAGGATTCGCCTCCGTTGCAGGAGGCCTACGAGGGCAATCCGCAGATACGCGAGCTCATCGATACCGCGAAAAAGCTGGAGGGGCTGGTGCGCGGCGCGGGTGTCCATGCTTCGGCGGTGGTGATCGCACCGCGGCCACTCACCGAACTGGTGCCTCTGAACAGGACGAAGAACGACGAAATCGTGACTGCCTACGATATGAAAGCAGTCGAAAAAATGGGTCTGCTGAAAATGGACTTCCTCGGTCTTGCAACTCTGACGGTAATCACCGATTGCCTCAGGCTGATCGAGCAGGCCCGCGGGGAAACGCTGGATATCGAGATGATTCCCCTGGACGATCTGGAGACGATGAAACGGGTGTTTCACACCGCGCTGACCTCGGGAGTTTTCCAGTTTGAGTCGCCGGGAATGCGGGATATTTTGCGGCGGTACAAGCCGGACACAGTCGAAGATCTGACCGCGCTGAATGCGCTCTATCGTCCCGGGCCGATGGATATGATCGACGACTTCATCGAGCGCAAATGGGGGCGGCGCAAGGTGGAGTTCCTGCTGCCCGAACTCGAGGGGATCCTGAAGGATTCGCTGGGGGTAATTGTCTATCAGGAGCAGGTAATGCGCATCGCCAACGTGCTGGCGAGCTACTCCCTGGGCGAGGCCGATTTGCTGCGTCGTGCGATGGGGAAAAAGGACCCCGATGCAATGGCCGCGCAGCGGGACCGGTTTATGAGCGGCGCGGCGGCGCTGGGCCATCCCAGGGGTGCGGTCGGTGAAATCTTCGATCAGATGGCCAAGTTCTCGGGATATGGCTTCAACAAGTCGCACTCGGCGGCGTACGCGCTGGTGGCGTATCAGACCGCGTACCTCAAGACGCATTACCCGGTCGAATTCATGTCGGCGCTGCTGACTTCGGAAATCTCGAAGCCGGAAAACGTGGTGAAGTACATCAAAGAATGCCGCGAGATGGAGATCGCCGTCGAACCGCCGGATGTGCGCTTCAGCGACGCCGACTTCACGCCGCACGGCGAGGCCATCCGCTTCGGGCTCACCGCGATCAAAAACGTCGGGCGCAACGCGATCGATTCCATCCTGGCCGCGCGCGCGGAACTGGCCGCAGAAGGGAAGAGCTTCGCATCGTTTCAGGAATTCTGCGAGAAGATCGACCTGCGCCTGCTGAACAAGCGCGTGCTGGAGTCGCTGATTAAGGCCGGAGCGCTGGATTCGTTTGGGCGACGCGCGCAGCTGCTGGCGGCCGTCGACAAGACGATGGAGCGCGCGCAGAAGTCGCAGCGCGATCAGGCTGCCGGGCAAAGCGGGCTCTTCGGCATCTTTGATGCGCCGGCAGCTCATGCGAAAGGCGATGAGCTGCCCAACGTCCCCGATCTCGACGAGAGCCACCGGCTGCAGATGGAGAAGGAAGTGCTCGGATTTTTCGTCTCCGGCCATCCGCTCGACAAGTACGCGGAGAAGCTGCGCAATCTGGCTGGCGTGGTCGACGTCGCGGCTGCGCTCGAGATGAAGCCCGCGCCGTCGAACGGCCGCCGCGGCAGATCGCTGGAAAACGAGATACAGGTGGCCGGCGTGCTGGTGGGACTGAAGGTCGCGAAGTCAAAGAAGTCTGGCGATCTGTATGCGCAGGGGGCGCTGGAAGATGCCACTGGGAAGATCGACATTGTGTGCTTTCCGCGCGACTACGAGCGTCTGGCGGAGTCGCTGCGCATCGAAGTACCGGTGCTGGTGCGTGGGCAACTCAGTAAGGAAGACGAGGAAGCAGCTACGAAGCTCTACGTTTCCTCGATCGAGGCGCTGGAAGACGTGAAGGTGCGGCTGCCCAACAACGTCCGCATACGCATCCCGCTCGATCGCGTGAGCGAAGCAACGCTGGTGGAGTTGCGCGACCTGGTGGTGGGCGCCCCCGGTCCCGCGCGGCTGATGCTCAACGTGGAGCAGCGCGGCGAATACTGCGTGGTCATGGAGCCGGAAGGCATGAGCATCGCGGCCGACCGTGCCTTCATCGACAAAGCCGAGCTGCTGCTTGGACGCGGCATGATCCAGGCGCTGGAATAAATCGTCCCTGCACCGCCCATCTACAATGCGGAAGTGAGCGAGTCCGCAATCGATTCACCTGCGCACGCCCCGCATCGCCGCTGGCGCATCGCCGTGCTGCTCGGCATCGGCGTCCTCATCAACTTCTTCGACCGCGTCAACACCTCGGTTGCCTTCGACGCCCTGCATACGGCCTGGGGCATCAGCGCCGTCACTTTCGGCTATCTGGCCAGCGCGTACAACTGGACCTACGGACTGCTGCAGGTTCCCGTCGGCGTCATGCTCGATCGCTGGGGGGTGCGCCGCGTGGGGCGCGTTGCCGCATTTCTCTGGAGCATGGCGTCCTTCGCCTCCGGCCTCGCCGTCGGCGTCCGGAGCTTCTTTGCCGCGCGGCTGCTGCTCGGCGTCGGGGAAGCGCCCACCTTCCCCGCCAACGCCAAGGCCGTCGGCTACTGGTTCCCTGAGGACGAGCGCAGCTTCGCCACCTCGCTGAACGACGCCGCCGCGAAGTTTGCCTCTGCCATCGGAGTGCCCATTCTCGGCCTCTTTGTCATCGCTCTCGGCTGGCGCTGGAGTTTCCTTTTTACCGGCTTCATCAGCTTTCTGTACTTCCTGCTCTTCTGGCGCGTGTACCGCAACCCCAGCGAAGATCCGAAGCTGAGCCCCGACGAACGCGCGCTGATGGACGAGGGGCACGCACAGCCGGAGTCCGCGCCCGCCGCCCACGCGCACGGCGCACCCTTGCTGTATCTTCTGCGGCAGCGGCAGGTGCTGGGCGCCACCGTAGGTTTCGCTGCGTACAACTACGTCTTCTATCTGGTGCTGGTGTGGCTGCCCACGTACCTGAGCCTGAGCCTGCACCTCGATCTGCGGGAATCCACGCTGTACACCAGCATCCCGTGGCTCATCGCCACGGTGACCGATCTGCTCATCGGCGGCTGGATGGTCGACTTCCTGGTCCGCCGCGTGCGGCGCGCGTGGCTGGTGCGCCAGGCGGTGCTGGTGGGCGGCCTTGCCCTGGGCATGGGCATCTACGGCGCGAAGTTTGCGCACACGCCGTGGCAGGCGGTGGCGTGGATCAGCGTCTGCATGGCCGGCCTGGGTGCCATGGCGCCGGTGGGCTGGTCGGTGCCCACCTTCATCGCGCCGCGCGAGAGCGTGGGGCGCATCGGCGGCATCATGAACTGCGCCACGCAGATGGCTGCCATCCTGGCGCCCGTCATCACCGGCTACTTCGCGCACGCGCACGACTTCGGCGGAGCCTTTGCTCTGGCTGCCGTCGTGCTCGCCATCGGCATTGCCGGGTACGTGTTGGGGCTCGGCAAACTACGCGTGATCCCGGAGCCGGCGTAGGACAACGCTCAGCGATCGGCGCTCAGGGGAAAGCGCGCGCGCACTTCGTAGCGCGGTACCTCCGGGCCGGGGATCGATTCGTAGAGCAGGAATTCGCCGGCCAAAAATTCCGCACTGATGCTGAGCCTGGAGCGCTCCAGCGCTTTCTTCAGCGGCGCCAGCGCTCTGGCTCCCGATCTTCCTTTGTTGCGCGCCAGCGTGATGTGCGGGTTGTAGGCGCGCGCTTCGAGAAGGAATCCGCAGCCGCGCGTCGCGGCGGTTACGCCCTGCTGCAGCGCCAGCAATCCTGGGCTGAGGTCCACGCCGGCATGAAAGACGCCGGCGCGTTCGAAGAAGCCAAGGCCGGCGAGCCGGACCGGCACCGGCGCCGACCGCACTTCGCCCAGCTGTGACCTCACGCATGCTGCCTGCTCATCGCTTGCTGCGCCGAGGAACTGCAGGGTTACGTGCCAGCTCTCTTCCGCGGACCAGCGCAGGTCGTTGCCGACTGCGGCGAGGCGGTCGCGAATTTCACCGAGCGCTTTCGCCGCCTGCGGAGCGAGCGCGATTCCGACAAAAAGGCGCATCGCAGACAGGGTACCGCTCTCGACGGCTCCGTAGTCCAGGCTGCTACCATCACGGTGTGCGCTGTTTCTCCGCCGCCGCTCGCTGCGTGGCCGTTTTCCTGGCCTTTGCCCTGCTGTGCGTGCCTTTGTGCCCGGCGCAGAGCTGCACGCATGCCTGCTGTCCCAGCCACTCCGGAAGCTGCGCCGGCGCGGACTTGCATCTGACGCTCGGCTGTGTCCGCACCGCGCCGAACCTCGCGCAGAAGGAGGCGGCCGGCACGCTGGCGCCGTCGCTGCCTCCCGCACAGTCTGCCGGCGAGCACGCGATCGTCGCCGCCATCAACAGCTCACTTTCTCGACCATCCGGTGTGCGCGACGCTCAACCGCCGCAGCCGCCGCTGCGTATCTGATCCCGAAACATCCTCCTCGTCGTCGTCGCGGCGCAGTTAGCTCGCCGTGTCTCCAGTTGTCATCCCCGAGGAGTCATCGATGTCCCGTATTCGAAAGATCGTGCTCGCCCTGCTGTGCGCGGGGCCGGCGTTCGCTGTTGCGCCAGCGCAGATGCTGATGAACGGCCCACCCCGGACGTTCACGCAGGAGATCGATGCGCACACGACCTCCGGCACCAGTTCCGAGCCCAACTCGACGCCTGTGCCGATGCTCATGACCATGCGCGGCAACTGGATGTTGATGCTGCACGGCAATGGATTTATCGCCGACATCCAGCAGACCAGCCCACGCGGAGGGGACAAGTTCTTCTCCACGAACTGGCTCATGCCCATGGCACAGCGGACGTGGGGGCCGGGTGAGCTGACGCTGCGCACCATGCTCAGCCTGGAGCCGGCCACGGTCACAGGACGCCGGTATCCGCTCTTGTTCCAGCAGGGAGAGACGGCGTACGGCAAGCCCATCGTCGACGGCCAACACCCGCACGACTTCGTGATGGAACTGGCCGCTCTGTACGATCTGCCTCTCGGCACTAGGGCGCTGCTCAGCTTCTACCTGGCGCCGGTGGGCGACCCGGCCATCGGCCCCACGGCCTTTCCGCATCGCGCGTCTGCCATGGAAGATCCGGTGGCGACGCTCGGGCATCACCAGGAGGACTCGACGCATATTGCGGACGATGTGATCACGGCCGGAATGACATTCGGCTGGCTGCGCATCGAGGCGAGCGGCTTTCACGGCCGCGAGCCCAACGAGCATCGCTGGCAGGTGCAACAAGGCGCGGTCGATTCGTGGTCGCTGCGCGCGACCCTTCAGCCGGGGCAGTACTGGAGCGGGCAGTATTCGTGGGGCCACCTGCACAGCCCCGAGGCTCTATTTCCCTCCGAGGATCAGGACCGCATGACGGCGTCGGTGATGTACAACCGGCCCCTCGGCGGGAACGACAACTGGGCCAGCAGCGTGGTCTGGGGACGCACGCGGGATCTGGGCGACAACCTGATCGAGAACAGTTATCTGCTCGAGTCCACCCTGCGCTTCCGCGATCGCAACGATGCGTTCACCCGCATCGAAGACGTGGACCGCACCAGCGAACTGCTTCTGGGCGAGCAGACCCTGCCGCCGGGGTTTCAGGAGCAATCCTCTGGGCGCGTGCAGGCCTACACCTTCGGCTACGATCGCGAAGTCGGGCACATTCCGCACCTGAGCGCCGCGCTGGGAGCGAAGGTGACGGCATATACTCCAGGCTCGCGACTGCAACCCGTCTACGGGGCGGATCCGATGGGAGCCGTGGTGTTTCTGCGGCTGCGGCCCGTGGGAAAGCACGAATAATTCTCTGTGCTGCATTCGGTTTCTCCAGGGCCCATGCGGACCACGCGGCCGGTATGGCCGCGAGCGATCCAGCGGAAGCAGATCGACCTCAGGAAACCGAACCAGGCGAAGCCGCAGCCCGCCGCGGGCGGAACGAACTCTCCCTCCCGGATCTGTTGAATACGGCCCACCGCTGTGTCGCGGCGTGTGCCGACAATCGTGCCCCACACCGGCGTGCTCACCGGCAGCACCTTGGGCTCCAGGCTATAGACGGGGGCGATCGGGCGGCCCCGGATCGAGAGCACAAGCCACAGGACAAACGAATGTCATTTCCTTCGATAGACGGCAAGGGGGCGGAATATGCACAATGGAGTTCTTCAGGCTTGACGGATGCGCTTCATCCGATGCCGACCGGCAACCCGCGCATCCGGGTGATTTTGTGCGCTGCTGCCTTTCCGGGCGAGAGAATCCTCCACTCACCTGGACCGGCATGATCGGAGAACGAGATGAAGCTTGCAAAAGCTGCGCTTCTTTCCGGAACGGTATTGTTGGGCGCCGGAGCTGTGTGCGCCGGCACATGCGCGGCTGCGATCGGCGCGGCCGTAGCCATGGTGGCGTGGCGCCGCCTGCGAGGTTTAGGATCTTCCAAACCGGAGTGCAGACGGAACCGTGCTTTTGAGGTGGCCAAACCGAACGAACGGGACTTGAACTAAACTGGAAGGTTATGGCTACCGTTGAAATTCCCACCGTGATCCTTCCGCGGAAACCGCAGGGCGCATTCCGCAACGAGCCGTTCATCGATTTCTCCCGCCACGAGAACGCGCAGGCCATGCGCGACGCGCTGACTCGCGTCGGTGACCAGCTGGGGCACGAGTATCCGCTCGTCATCGGCGGAGAACGCGTGCACACCGGCGGCAAGATCGAGTCCCGCAACCCGGCGCGGCCCGCGCAGGTGGTCGGGGTTCACCAGAAGGCGGGAGCCGAACAGGCGGAACCGGCGGTGCAGGCGGCGCTGGCTGCCTTCGGGAAGTGGAAATTCGTAGCGACAGAGGAGCGCGCGGCCCTGCTGCTGCACGCGGCCGACATCATTCGCCGGCGCAAGTTCGATTTTTGTGCGTGGCTCACGTACGAAGTGGGCAAGAACTGGGCCGAGGCCGACGCCGACGTGGGCGAGACGATCGACTTCCTGGAGTTTTATGCGCGCGAAGCGCTGCGCCTGGCCGCAGCCACCACGCCGATTCAGTATCCGGGCGAGCGCAACGAACTGCATTACATCCCGCTGGGCGTCGTGGCTGTCATTTCGCCATGGAACTTCCCGTTCGCGATCATGGCGGGCATGACGGCGGCGGCCATCGTCACCGGCAACACCGTGGTTCTGAAGCCGTCCAGCGACTCGCCGACCATCGCTGCACGTTTTATGGAAGTGCTGGAAGAGGCTGGAATGCCTCCGGGCGTGGTCAACTTCTGCCCAGGCTCCGGAGCTTCGTTCGGCAATGCGGTCGTCGCGCATCCGAAGACGCGCTTCATCGCTTTCACCGGGTCGAAGGAGGTCGGGCTCGACATTCAGGAACGCGCCGCGAAGTCGCAGCCGGGCCAGACGTGGATCAAGCGGACCATCCTGGAGATGGGCGGCAAGGACTCAATCATCGTCAGCGCCGACGCCGACTTCGAAGCGGCGGTCAGCGGCGTGGTCGCTTCGGCGTTTGGGTTCAGCGGGCAGAAGTGCTCGGCCTGCTCCAGGGTAATTGTCGAAGCGTCTGTTTACGACGCTTTTGTGGAGCGGTTGCGGGAGAAGGTCGGGGATCTGAAGGTTGGCGACCCTGCACAGAATGCCAACATTGGACCGGTCGTGAACGAAGGGGCGATGGACACGATCGTGGACTACATCGAGATCGGCAAAAAAGAGGGCCGTCTGATCGCCGGCGGGAACCTGATCGACACCCCGGAGAAGGGCTACTATGTCGCTCCAACGGTCATCGCGGATGTCGCTCCGGATGCGCGGATTGCGCAGGAAGAGATCTTCGGACCGGTGCTGGCGGTGATCCGGGCGCGGGACTTCGAACATTCGCTCGAGATCGCGAACAATACGGAGTTCGGCCTGACCGGCTCGATCTATTCGACCGACCGCGTGAAGCTGGACCGCGCGCGCCGGGAATTTCACGTTGGCAACCTCTACTTCAATCGCAAGTGCACCGGAGCGATGGTCGGAGCGCATCCGTTCGGCGGCTTCAATATGTCGGGGACGGATTCGAAAGCGGGCGGGCCGGATTATCTGTATCTGTTCAGCCAGGCAAAATCGGTGGCCGAGAAGCTTTCCTGATTGCAGGCAGACAGATCGCCGCTGCGAACAGCTGGCCTGTACGGCGCGAGGCCGCTCTCCGATGCGGACCGCCGGCGAACCGACACGGATGAGAATGATGGAGACGCTGCCGAAGGTCCAGATCCGCCGGCAGCGTACCCTTCGCCGAGACATCCGGCGTAACGACGAACTGACTGCGACTTACAAACCCTGCATGATCTGATCTCCGACAGCCTGCGCGGCTTCCGCGAGGATGCGGTGATGGATCGTGAACAGGGCCAACTCCAGTCGATCGGAGACGCCGGTCTTGTCGTAAATGCTGCGCAGGTAGTTTTTGATGACCTGCTCGGTGGTGCTGAGGCGAACGGCAATTTCCTTGTTCTTGCACCCCTGCACAATGAGAGCCACAATCTTCAGCTCCTTGGGCGTGAGGCGGTCGCGGACACGGGAGCCGACGGAATCGTCGTCGATTCCTGGCATGTCCATGCCGGCGGCGCGAACCTGACGGTCGCCCTGGCCGACGTGGCGGACGCACTCGATCAGAGCCGGGCCGGTGACATTGCGATGGGCGGCGCCGCTGATGCCGGCACTGAACCAGGGCTGAACCGGCTCGCCATTTTCGGCAATCACAATGCTGCGGCTGCCGGCGGCGAGAACCCTCGGGATCAGGGTCTGCAGATCCAGTTTCAGCGACGACGCAAAAATAAGGATTGCGCCGCGAAAAGTATCGAGGGCGGGAAAGAGCCGCTCCGCCTCTGCGCACTGTGCAATGATGCGGAAGTCATCTTCCATTGCCAGGATTTTGGCGGTTCCTGCACGAAAGATGGCTTGATTATCCGCGAGTATGAGTTTGTTCATTGTCCGCTTCCTCAGTGGGTGCGTCGCCGGGTTACCCCGAAGACAGGTTGGAAAAAAAACCAGCGCGGGTCGCCGCGATGGCTAAAGGGGTCATCGACTTGAAAGTGTGAATCCGCCCGGCTGTCTCTGAAACGGACAGCGCGGGTACCAACGAGTGGCGCCGGACGAATGATGCGGCCTTCCGGAATGCCAGCCTCCGGGATGCCGTGATGGATGACCTTGGAGCGAGTGCCATCATTCAGGACAAAAGTAACGCCCAGAGGCACAATGGTCCTGTGACGCACGTCACCCATCTCAGGAACTTCCGGGGGATGGGCTGCCACGAATGGGGGACGCGTGACGGGGAGCTGGCAGGCGCCGGGCGAGGGCCGTGGGAACTCGCCCGAATCGGGGCTCCCTTGTAACGTAGTAAGAGAAGGTCGCAGCAAAGGGGCAGGGAGATGGCCAAGCCGATCATCCTCGCGGTCGACGACGACGCCAGCGTACTGGAAGCAGTGGTCCAGGATCTGCGCCGGAAATATGGGCAGGAATACCGCATTCTGCGCGCCGCGTCGGGTCCGGCGGCGCTGGATACCTGCACACAGCTGAAAGCGCGCGGCGACGTGGTGGCGCTGATCGTCTCCGACCAGCGCATGCCAGGCATGGCCGGGGTCGAACTGCTGGAGCGCGTGCAGGAGATCTATCCACAGGCGCGCCGGGTGCTGTTGACGGCGTACGCCGACACGGAAGCCGCGATCCGGGCTATCAACGCGGCGCGCATCCATTACTACCTCACCAAGCCGTGGGATCCGCCCGAAGAACGGCTCTATCCGGTGCTCGACGATCTGCTGGTGGACTGGCACCAGGGGTACAAGCCCCCGTTTGAGGGCATCCGTGTCGTGGGGCCCCGCTGGTCGAAGCGCGACTACGAGGTGCGGAACTTTCTCTCGCGCAACCAGGTGCCGTACGTCTGGCTCGATCCGGAGCACGACGACCAGGCGATCGAGCTGCTGAAGCGGTTCGGGGTGGACGACAGCAGGCTGCCGGTTGTGCTGTTTCAGGACGGGACTTCGCTGGTGCAGCCGGACGACAACGAACTGGCCGAGCACGTGGGGCTGAGGACTCAGGCCACGCGGGACTTCTACGATCTGGTGGTGGCCGGCGCAGGCATGGCGGGGCTGGCGGCGGCGGTGTATGGGGCATCCGAGGGGCTGAAAACACTGGTCCTGGAGCCGGAAGCGCCCGGCGGGCAGGCGGGCAGCAGCTCGCGCATCGAGAACTACCTGGGCTTTCCGCGGGGCGTGAGCGGGGAGCGCCTGGCGCGCGATGCGTACGACCAGGCGCGTAAGTTCGGGGCGGAATTCGTGACCCAGGGCGCGGCGTCGGTTCGCAGCGACGGCCATTATCTGCAGGTAAAGACGGCCAATGGGGCAGAAATCGCCTGCCGCGTCTCCCTGATCGCCGTGGGGGTGTGCTATCGCCGGGCCGAGGCGCCGGGGATCGAGCGGCTGACTGGAGCGGGGGTTTACTACGGGGCTTCTCTGACGGAAGCGCAGTCGTGCCTGAATGAAAAAGTGTTTATCGTGGGTGGGGCGAACTCTGCCGGCCAGGCAGCGATGCATTTCTCCCGGTTTGCGTCGCACGTAACCATGCTGGTGCGCGGAGATTCCCTCGAGAGGAGTATGTCGAAATACCTCATCGATCAGATCGCCGGCACATCGAATATAACGGTGGAGACCAACAGCGAGATCGTGGAAGCGATTGGCGACAACCGGCTCGAGGCGGTGAGGATCCGAAACCGGAGAGGCGAAGAGACCCGGCCGGCGACCTCCGTGTTCCTGTTTATCGGAGCGGCGCCCCAGACCGACTGGCTGCCGGAACGGGTGATGCGCGATCCCAACGGTTTCGTGCTGTCGGGGCGGGATTTACGGGTCGAAGGCAAGTTGCCGTCCAGCTGGAAAGAGAGCCGCGAGCCTTACCTGCTGGAAACTTCGATGCCGGGGGTTTTCGTGGCCGGCGACGTACGGCACGGATCGATTAAGCGAGCGGCTTCGGCCGTAGGGGAAGGCTCGATTGCAGTACAGCTGATGCACCAGTATCTGGCACAATTCTAGACGCAGCAGCGGAAAGATCAGGCGGGAACGGAAACGGATGGAAACGACGAAAACGGAAGCGACGATCAGGACATTGTCACAGCAGGAACTGTCGCTCCTCATCCGCAAGGTGCCGATTCTTTCCAGGCTGAAGCCAGAGGATCTGAGCTGCCTGGGAACGGTGGAGCTGGTGGAGGCGCCGGCGGGGACGGTGCTGTACCGGCAGGGGCAGACGGGGGTGTGCTTCTGCATGGTCCTCGAAGGCGAGGTGCGCGCCGTGCGCTACGAGATCAACGGAGTGGAGACACCGCTTTCGGTGTTCCGCGACGGGGATACATTCGGCGAGGCACCCCTGCTGCTGGGTGTGGAGAAGAGCGGGGTGCATTGCGAGACGGCAGCGCCGACACGGGTGCTGCGCGTGGACGCGGAGGGATTCTGGCGGCTGATGGCCACCTGCCCGACGGTGCGGCAGGGAGTGCTGGCTACTGCCATGGAAAGGGTCCACACTTTTCAGGCGACGACGCTGCACCAGGAAAAGCTGATCTCGCTGGGCACGCTGGCCGCCGGGCTGATGCATGAGCTGAACAACCCCGGGGCGGCAGCAAAGCGCTCGGCGGCGTTGCTGCGTGAGAGCCTGGGGCGGCTGCAGGACATCTCCATGAGATTTTGCCGTTCGCCGCTGACCGCCGACCAGGCGGTTTGCCTGCGCGATATGCAGGCAGAGGTGCTGGCGCACGACAAAGCCAAACCGACCAGCAGCCTGGAAGAAGCCGATGCCGAAGAGGAACTGGCCAACTGGCTGGAGAGCATCGGGGTGGCCAATTCGTGGAAGCTGGCGCCGACGCTGGTGGCCGCCGGGTGGCGCCGCGGAGACATTGAATGCGCGCAGGAGGCGTTCCCGGCCGAGACCCTGCAGGACGCGCTGAACTGGCTGGAAGCCCTGATTTCCGCGATGCAGCAGCTGGGCACGATTGAAGAGAGTCTCAGCCGGCTGACTGAGCTGGTGATCGCCGTCAAGAAGTATGCCTACGAGGACAAGAGCGGCGAGCATGTCGTCGACGTCCACGAGAGCATCCAGAGCACGCTGATCATACTGGGGCACAAGTTCCGCCACAAGCAGCTCGCTATCGAGAAGGATTTTGTTGCGGATCTGCCCAAACTCAAAACGCGCGGTACGGGGCTCAGCCAGGTTTGGACGAACCTGCTGGACAACGCCACCGATGCGGCTCCTCAGGGGTCGAAAGTGCGAATCAGGACCTGGGTGGAGAATGGGCAGGTGTGCGTGGGGATCGCCGACGAGGGAGCGGGGATTGCGCCGGAACTGCGGGACCAGATCTTCCAGCCATTCTTCACGACGAAACCGGCGGGCGTGGGGACGGGCTTAGGGCTGGAGATTGCGAAGAGAATCGTGACCGCGCAGTTTAAGGGGACCATCGGGTTTACGTCGGAGCCGGGGCGGACGGAGTTTGTGGTGAAGTTGCCCGCAACTACGGGGATTAGGGATTAGGGTTTAGGGTTTGGCTGCCGGGTCCGAGCGGTGCGGTCGAAGCGCAAGAATAAATATTTGTTATCGGGAAAAGCCGCCTTTGCAGGCGGCTTTGGTGTTTGCGAGCGGGACGGAATGCTGCTGCTCTGAATTACTTCTTTGCGCTGAGCTGCTGCGCCTGGAGGGTGACTAATTCGCTCAGGTCCTGCTTCTCGAGGCCGTGGACCGTTTTGTTAAACTCGTCGACCTTGCTCGACCAGTTCATGGAGCAGAATTTCGGGCCGCACATGGAGCAGAACGCCGCTTCCTTGTAGTAGTCGTCGGGCAGCGTCTCGTCGTGCATGGAGCGCGCCGTTTCCGGGTCGAGCGAGAGCGCGAACTGCTTTTCCCAGTCGAAGGTGTAGCGGGCATAGCTGATGGCGTCGTCGCGGTCGCGGGCGCCAGGGCGATGACGCGCGATATCGGCGGCGTGGGCGGCGATCTTATAGGCGATCATGCCGTCCTTCACGTCCTTCTCGTTGGGCAGGCCGAGGTGCTCTTTCGGGGTGACGTAGCAGAGCATCGAGGCGCCATGCCAGCCGATGAGAGCCGCGCCGATTGCCGACGTGATGTGGTCGTAGCCGGGTGCGATGTCCGTGACCAGCGGGCCGAGGGTATAGAACGGAGCGCCGAAGCAGTACTCGACCTCCTTGTCCACCTGCTCCTTGATCTTGTCGAGCGGAACGTGGCCGGGGCCCTCGATCATGACCTGGACGTCCGACTCCCAGGCTTTGGCGGTCAGTTCGCCGAGGGTCTTCAGCTCGGAGAACTGTGCTTCGTCGGACGCGTCGGCGACTGAGCCAGGGCGGAGACCGTCGCCGAGCGAGAAGCTGACGTCGTACTTCGCCATGACCTTAACGATGCGGTCGAAGTTCTCGTAGAGGAAGTTCTGTTTATGGTGGTGAGTCATCCACTGCGCGAGGATGGCGCCGCCACGGCTGACGATGCCGGTGATGCGCCTGGCCACCATGGGCACGTACTGGATGAGCACGCCGGCGTGGACGGTGAAGTAATCGACACCCTGCTGCGCCTGCTCCTCGATGACCTCGAGGTAGACGTCGATGTTGAGGTCCTCGAGGCGCTTCACGCGGGCGAGAGCCTCGTAGATGGGGACGGTTCCAATCGGTACGGGCGAGTGGCGCAGAATGGTGTCGCGGATCTCCGGGATATCGCCGCCGGTGGAGAGGTCCATGACCGTATCGGCGCCGTGCTGGACGGCCATGTGCAGCTTGCGCAGTTCCTCGTCGATGTTCGACGTGATGGCGGAGTTGCCGATGTTGGCGTTGACTTTGCAGCGAGTCGCAATGCCGATGCCCATCGGCTCCAGTTCGGGATGGTTGATGTTGGCCGGGATAATGAGGCGGCCGGCGGCGATTTCGTCGCGGACCAGCGCGGGGGCGATGTTTTCGCGTGCGGCGACGTAGGCCATTTCCTCGGTCAGAAGGCCTTTACGCGCGAAGTGCATCTGCGACATGTTGGCGTCGCCGGTGCGGGCGGCTTCGGCTTTGCGGCGAACGATCCAGTCGGCGCGGGGTTGAAGGATTTCAAGGGTAGGATTGGACGCTGCCATGAAGCCACCTCTCTGTTTTGGATCGGGGAGCTCGAGCTGAACGGTTGGATGAGAACGCGATAAAAACTGAGTCGGATTATAAAGCAGCGGCCGAGAGGCAGCGTATAGCAGCCAGCGGACAGCGGATAGCGGTTAGCAGTCAGCGGTCGGCGGATTCACAGTCGTGGTGGAACGATTTCTGTGGCGAAAAACGCTAAGCATTTGATTCCATTCAATCTGACTACCCTCGCGTTCTGGCTATCCATAAGATTCCAAAGTGCTTAGCGGCAAGCACTTTGTTTTTTTATGCATGGCGGCTCGCCTTGAAAAATACCCCGGCAACGATCAACGGTTGGAACGGCGTGGGGAGTGCAGCGGCTCGCGGTGATCTCAAAGAGCGAATGCAACCCAGGCCTGGGCCCGGGGGGTGGGCAGAAAAGCAAAAGCTCTGTTCGCGATGAACAGAGCTTTCCCTGTGCCGAGTCTAGAAATTTGCGGGGATGGGAGCAAGGAAATTCCGAGCGGTGGGCGGTACGAAGGTCACGGGCGCAGCGAGCGGGTGGCCAGCGGTGAAGCGGCCAGCGGTGAAACGGCCAGCGGTGAAGCGGCCAGCGGTGAAACGGCCAGTGAAACCAATTTGCGGGGGTTGGCGTCGGTTAGGAGAGCCGATTCGGTTTCGCGAAGCCACAGCGAAGGCAGGCGGAAGGCGGGAAGGCCGGCGTGAGGACGAGAGGCGGTGCTGCGATGAGGTGCATTGCGACGGCGGGACTCGGGGCGGTGCTGGCGGTGGGGGCGACGATGGCGGCGGCGCAACGTCCCGCTTATCAGCCGGCGCATGCTGCCGCGAGCCAGGGCGGCAGTGTGACGGCTGCGGCGGCGCCGGTGAAGGCCATCTACGTCGACCAAAAATGCCGGTTGATGCCGGATCCGGCAACGTTGAAGCCGGGCGAGAAAATACGCCGCCATCGGGACGCGACGATCTGCCATCTGGAAGCGGTTTTCGACACGCACCATCGCGCGGAAACGGTGGTGGGGAACGAGCTGCAGCGCGCGGATGTGGAGATCTACGAACAGCAATATGTGCTCACCGATCTTACCCGGCAAACGGAGATCTTCATTATTGGGC
>JASHNW010000017.1 GCA_030041435.1 Acidobacteriaceae bacterium | reverse complement strand
AGCGATAAAACGTCTGCTGGCTGATGCCGTGCCTGCGGCACAACTCGCCCGTCTCCAGCCCGGCTTCGGACTCCTTCAGCACACCCACAATCTGCTCTTCTGTGTACCGGCTCCCCTTCATCGGTTCTCCTCGTCGGCCACAACTGCCGGCCTCCATTATGGGAGAACTCTCACCGCCTGTGGACGAATCGGAGGGGAGCAGCTCAAATAGCCGGCAGGCACAAATGACGAACGAGGCCCTGGCGGATTTTTTTGTGAGAAGGATGCCGGGCTGATTTACACAATCGGCCCACTGGCCATTTGGTTATCGGTGTTGGCTGCATCTGGCCCGCGTCACCTCAGCCCATCAATGAGAGATCACGAAATCGCACATCCGTGCGGTTTTTTCCGATCCCCACGAACACGCAGCCGTGTTGCTCCATCCGGGTTCCAGCGTATTTGACCGAACTGCTGATCCGGGGTACGTTCTCTCCGAAGTGGGGAAGCACCTTGCGGGCGACCGAGAGCCTGAATTGGGGCGACTCGAGTTCTCTAAGGCACGAAAGAACGATGCGAAGCTGGCCACACGATGCAACTGGACGGCGATCAAGAGAGGAGCGATTGTTCCACGGCGGACAGCGAACAGGGAAGTAAATCTGCTGGACTATTGCTGGACTTTCGTCTGCAAATGAGGTGTTCGTCTGCAAATGAGAGTGCGTTAACGCAAACAAAATAAAGGAAACATCGATAGGCGCAAACAGAACCAGTTTTTTAGCAAACCGCCGCCTTCAGCCTCTCGGCCATCTCTCCGGCTCGGTTCTGGCCAGTATACAGGGGAACGCTGCCCCTCAGCCAGAGAGCCTCGATGCACACCGGATTGCATGGCGCCGCCCGATTGGAGCGGCCCCGCTGCCCTGCGGCGCATCCTATCTGGAGCGGCCTCGTGCCGTATTTTTGCAGGGAGTGAAATGGATGACATTACAGAACGCCGATACTCCGGATGATCGCATCGTTGTTGGCTTCTTTCCTGATGGAGCGAACGCCTACCGTGCCATCGTGGAGTTGATCGACGAGGGGTTCCGGTCTGCGGAGCTCGGAGCGGCGTTTCGCACACCGCGCGTTGGAATAACTGTCGCCCCAGGCGGCAAAGCCAGAGCAGTCTCGCCCAACCCCGCCGTTGCAGCAGGAGTTGGCGGCGCAGCCTCGCACGATGAGGCGGTGACTCCCGCAGGGCTGGCTCCCGGATCGGGTAACGCATTTCCGGCAGCATCGCGGCCAGGGCCCATTCCCGGCGGCGAAGTGCCGGCTGGCCTGCCCCACGATCTGCCCAGCGAATTGCCTAGTTCTCCGTCGGCGGAATCGCAGCGTGCCCAGGCCGCCGAATCGCGGCGGGAAAGGTTGCCGCGCCTGTTTGCCGAAGGCGCCGACACCTCCGCCGCAGCACGTCCTTCCACCGTCAAATTCGCCTCCGGCGAAGGGCAGCTGTCTCCCGACGACGAGTACTCGGAATTCTCCTTCGAAAATTCTTTCCTCGGCATGGGCCTCGGAGCGCGCGAGGCGCGCAACCTCAGCGAACAATTCACACAGGGCGGCGCCGTCGTTTGCGTCACGCCCGGCAGCCGCGCGTCCCTGGCTGAAGGCATCATCGAGCGCAACCATGGGGGTATTCGCTTCGAGCAGGTGTCTGGCCGTCCCCACAGCAGCGAGGAAATGCGCGTGGAGATCTACGGCAGAATGCGGAACTACTACCGCCCGGAAGAGAACATCCGGCGCAAAGCCTCCTGATTCAAACCAGTCATCGGCCAGACGAAAACGCCACCCCGGACTCGGTGGCGTTTTCTCCCTGCCATCGAGCGCCGGCAGCGCAGACGCTGTGCACCGAAGCCGGCGACTACTTCCTTGCTCCCGCCTCCATCGGCTTCTTTTCCTGGTTGGCCTCGTAATTCCGCGCGGCATACATCACGCGATCCCGCGCGTGTGCGGCATCGTGCCAGCCCTTGATCTCCACGCGCTTGCCTTCCAGATCCTTATAGATGGAGAAAAAGTGCGTGATCTCCTTCAGCATGTGGGGGTAGATCTCGGAGTAATTCCACACATCGGTGTAGCGCGGATTTTTCCGTCCCACCGCCAGCACCTTTTCGTCCAGAGTGCCCTGGTCCAGCATCTCCAGCAGTCCGATCGGCCGCACCTGCATGACGCAGCCGGGGAAGCTGGGCGCGTCCACCAGCACCAGCACGTCGAGCGGGTCGCCGTCGTCGCTCAGCGTCGACGGAACGAAACCGTAGTCGCCCGGATAGTGGACGGGTGAATAAAGATTACGGTCCAGACGAAAGACATGCAGCTGTTTGTCGTACTCGTATTTGTTGATGCCCTCCGCCGGGATTTCGATCACGACGTTGAACACTTCGGGCGCCTTGTCGCCGACAGGCAGTTCCAGATAGTTAGTCATCACTCTTCCAGTATCGCTGATGTTTTCGGTGAGCGGGGAGCGCGGGGCAGCGGCGCGGCATGTGCCTGCATTTATAATCGGGCACAATGAAGGCCCATGTCTACGTCAGTCTGAAGAAAACCGTCCTTGACCCGCAGGGTCAGGCGATTCACAACGCGCTGCGCAAGATGCGCTACGAAGGTGTCGTGGATGTGCGCCAGGGAAAGCACTTCGAGCTCACCCTGGATGACGGCATCCCCGCCGCCGCCGCGCGCGCCGAGGTCGAGCGCATCGCGCGCGAAGTGCTCACCAATCCGGTGATCGAGGAATACACCTTCCGCCTCGAGTAAAGGCCGCGCTTGCTGGCTTCCGGATCAGGCAGCGGCCTTGAAAGGGCGCCGCCTCACGGCCTGCAGAAAAACTCGATTCTTTGCAGGAGCACAGCTTTTCTAACGGAGCACGACTTCACATTCTGTTCTCAGCGAATTCCGCATCCTCCGTGTCCTCCGTGTTCTGTGTGCTCTCTGCGGTGCAATCCGACCCGCGTCCGCCTCCCTGCTGTACCCTGAAAGACAAGACTATGTGCGGCATTGTCGGATACGTCGGCAGCAGGAAGGACGTCGTCCCTGTCATCATCGAGGGACTGCGCCGCCTCGAATACCGTGGTTATGACTCGGCCGGCATCGCTGTTGGCGGCAACGGCGACTGCCTGCAGCTGCGCCGCGCCCCGGGCAAGCTGCGCCGCCTCGAAGAAGTTCTGCGCGACAATCCCATCGCAGGAACCTATGGCATCGGTCATACCCGCTGGGCGACGCACGGCCGTCCCACCGAGGAGAATGCTCATCCGCACCGCGACTGCACAGGGCGCATTGTTGTCGTACACAACGGCATCGTCGAAAACTATCTGGCGCTCAAACACGAGCTGTCCGCGCAGGGCCACAAGTTTGCCACCGAGACGGATACAGAAATCATCGCGCATCTCGTCGAGCAGCAGCTGTCGGTCGCAGCGCAGTCCGGCAAACAGCTCTCCCTCGAGGACGCCGTCCGCCGCGCCGTGCGCCGTCTGACCGGAGCCTTTGCCATCAGCGTGCTTTCCGCCGACGAGCCGGACAAGATTGTCGCCGCCCGCAACGGCCCGCCTGCCATCGTCGGCGTCGGCCAGGACGAGTATTTTGTCGCCTCCGACGTCCCCGGCATTCTCCATCACACCCGCGACCTCTATTTCCTGGCCGACGGCGATATGGCGGTGCTGACCAGGAATGGCGTCACGCTGACCGACTTCGACGGCCACCCCATCCAGCGGCCTCTGCAGCACATCCTGTGGGACCCCATCCAGGCGGAAAAGGGCGGCTACAAGCACTTCATGCTCAAGGAGATTTTTGAGCAGCCCCGCGCCATCCTCGATACCACGCTGGGTCGCATCTCGCTCGACACCGGCAAGGTCTTTCTCGCCGAGATGAAGATTCCCGACGAGACCTTTCGCCATGCTCGCAATATCCACATCGCCGCTTGCGGAACCAGCTGGCACGCAGCCACGGCCGGCAAGTTCATGATCGAGCGCCTCGCCCGAATCCCCGCTGAAGTCGATTACGCCAGCGAGTTCCGCTACCGCGACCCCATCCTCGACCAGCGCACCGTCGGCCTGCTCATCACGCAGTCGGGTGAGACCGCGGACACCCTCGCCGCGCAGCGCGAGATGATTGCCAAGGGATCGCCCACCGTGGCCGTGTGCAACGTGGTAGGGTCCATGATCACCCGCGAGGCGCACGGGACCATCTACACTCACGCCGGCCCCGAGATCGGCGTCGCCTCCACCAAGGCCTTTACCGCGCAGCTTGTGGCGCTGTTTCTCTTCGCGGTGCATCTGGCGCAGGTTCGCGGCGCCCTCGCTGCAGACGACAGCCGCGCGCTGCTCACCGAGCTCAACCTCCTGCCGGGAAAGGTCGAAGAGATTCTGCGCACCTGCGACAGCGAGTGCGACCCTCTGGCGCGGACGTACTCCAATGCGCGCGATTTTCTCTTCCTCGGGCGCGGCATTCACTATCCCATTGCGCTGGAAGGTGCGCTGAAGCTGAAGGAAATCTCCTACATTCACGCCGAGGGCTACCCGGCCGGCGAGATGAAGCACGGGCCCAATGCGCTGATCGACGAAACATTGCCGGTCGTGGTGCTGGCCACCAAAGACGACAGCAATCGCGATTCCGTGCTGCGTTACGAAAAGACGCTCTCCAACATCCAGGAAGTCACGGCCCGCTCCGGCAAAGTCATCGCCGTCGCGACCCAGGGCGACCAGCACATCGGCCAGCTCGTCGAGCACGTTCTCTTCGTTCCGCCTGCTCCGGAGCTCCTGCAGCCCGTCCTCGACGTGATTCCGCTCCAGCTTCTCGCCTATCACATCGCCGTGCGCCGCGGTTGCGACGTCGATCAGCCCCGCAACCTCGCGAAGTCCGTCACCGTCGAATAAGCCTGAAGTAAATTTTGACCGACGCCGAGCTCCGACTCTGCACCGTCACGGGCTGAGCCTGCACCGAACGGAGTCGAAGCCATCCAGCCCCGAACGAATTCCTGGCCTCCGTGCTCTCTGTGGTGCCATCCGTGATCGGAGTTTTCCTACTCCCGCAGGTTCATATAGCCGCCGTCGAGATAATAGTTCTGCCCCGTGATGAATCCTGCCTCGTCGGAACACAAATAGACCGCCAGATTGGCCACTTCCTCCGCTTCAGCCATCCGCCCGATGGGCTGCGCTGCTGACAACTTTGCCATCATCTCCGGCTCGTGGCCGGGATAATTCTTCGCCACAAATCCATCCACAAACGGCGTGTGCACGCGCGCCGGAGAGATAGCGTTGCAGCGAATGCCTTCCCGCAGGTAATCGCGCGCCACCGACAACGTCATCGCAACCACGGCCCCCTTGCTGGTGGAATAGGCGAACCGGTCAGACAACCCGGTGGTCGCCGCGATCGAAGCCATATTCAGGATCACCCCGCCCGCGTGTCCGCGCATGTGCTCGATAGCGGCGCGCATGCACAGGTAAACGCCTTTCACGTTCACCCGCAGCACCCGCTCGAAGTCCGGCTCCGATGTCGTTCCCAGACTGCCGACGTGAGCAATCCCGGCATTGTTTACCAGGATGTGGACGCGCCCCCGCTCGAAGAGCGCGTCGAACACGCTGCAGACGCTCGCCGCATCCGTCACGTCGCAGGCATGCGCATGCGCTGTTCCGCCCGCGGCAGTAATCTCCGCAGCGGCCGCCGCAGCCGCTTCGCCGTCACGGTCGAGTATGGCAACCGCCGCACCCTGGCGCGCAAAGGCCCGCGCAATGGCCAGTCCGATGCCACTGGCCGCACCGGTGATCACGGCGTTCTTGCCGCGCAAAGAAAACAGGATTTTCGATTCCGCCTGCATGATGCACCACCCATGAAATAAACAGGTGATTATTTCACGGCAGCCGTCGCGGCGCGGAACCGGAAGGTAATCAGCGTTGACCACACGGAGCATTCATTGAGAAGACCCCGGAAGCTCGAAGCAATCCCGCTCAGGACGTCTTCATTTCGCCGGCGGCGCGCGAATACCGGATCACCTCGACCTTCGACGCCGCAATCAGACCTTCGCCCACCATCGCGTCGAGGTGAGGCAGCAGCTGCGCGATCTGGTCCTCCCTGTCGATGATGCTCACCATGATGGGAGCGTCACGCGAAAGCTTCCACAGGCTGGCATGGCGCACCCGCGTGCTGGTGCCGTATCCCTCGATGCCGCGGTAGACAATGGCGCCCGCCATGCCCAGCTCCTGGCATTTCGCCAGAATCGCCTCGTGCAGAGGCTTTCCCTCCCACTTGTCGCTCTCGCCAAAGTGGATGCGCAGCATCCGCGCTTCAAACTGCTCTTTCATCCTCCGGCCTCAGTCATACCCGTCAGCGCCGTTCGCATCGCGCCCTCAGTCCGTCTCCAGCTCTGGCGCGCGCCAGGAATACTTGATGATATCCACGTCCGACAATACCACCAGTCCCTCCTCGACCATCCGGTCCACCACCGGCAGAAAGCTCTTCAGCTTGTCTTCCGTGTCCACGGCCGAAAGCATGATGGAGGCATCCCGCGAAAGGTGCAGCGGCTTCTCCTTGTGCACGCGCCGATGCGCTCCGTAGCCCAGCACGCCCCGATAGACCGTCACCCCGGCGATGTCGTTGGCGCGCATCGCCTGCACCAGTGCCTCGTGCAGCGGCTTCTCCTGCCAGCGGTCCGACTCCCCGATGTAGATGCGCATCATGCGCGCCTTGCCCTCCATCTTCATGTGCTCCGGAGCCGCCTTCTGTTCTTTCGAAAACTTCGCCGCTTTCACCACGTTTGTTTCCTGCACATCGATCAGGCCGCTGCCGGCCATCTCTTCCAGCTTGCCCAACAGTTCGGTCACCTTTTCCCGCGTCTCGATGAACTCGATGCGCATAGGCAGCTTGTCCGATACTTCCACCACCCCGGTGGTGTGCAGATGATGATCGGCGCCGAATCCCGCGACCCCCTTCATCACCGTCGCCCCGCTCACGCCGCGATAGAAGAGGAAATCCAGAATGCTCGCGTAAGCCGAGGCCCCGTGGTACATTGCGCCCTCGCTCACCGTGATCGACACTTTCAGCGCTTTTCCCTCCGTCAGCATGCATGTCCTCTTTCCGTTGTTGCCATTCCCGCGCGCATCACGAGAGAAGCTCCGCGGCCATCATGCCGCACCACGCCGCCACCAGCCCCAGCACAACACTACCCAGAGAATAGAGCGCAGCGATCGAAAATGTGCCCGTCCTCATCAGGCTCAGCGTCTCCCATTCGTACGTGGAGAAGGTGCTGTAGGCGCCCACAAAGCCGATTGGGACCAGGTAGCGCCACGCCACGCTCATCCCGGTGCGCCGGGTCAGAAAGGTGACCGAGAATCCAATGATGACGCAGGCGCTCAGATTGATGATCAGCGTTCCCCAGGGAAATCTCGTCCCCAGTCGGTCGATCACCACAGACCCCACCCAATAGCGGGCCAGCGATCCCAGCGCGCCTCCCAGCGCAATCAGCAGATACTTTTGCAATCCCCCTCCTTCGCGCGTTTCTGCAGGCGCCCACCGGGCTGCGTTTCCTCCGCGCACGGTGCAGCGGCTTGCTGGCGGTCAACGTTTGCCTCTGCGCTCGCGGCCGCCCCGATTTCTCGCAGCAGGTAGTGCTCCATTCTCTCGGCGGCCGCGCTCAACTCCGCTGCCACGCGGTTCAGTCCATCCACTGCATCTTCCGGAACAGGACCGCAGCCCCGCATGTACCGCGGCTTTAGCTCTTCGATCGCAATGCCGATGTAGTCCAGGTTGATCAGGACCGCGCGCGACGCCGGAATCTCCGGCTCTTTCGCTTTCATCTGCTGCCACGCCAGCGCCCGCAGCAGTTGCTCCCGCAGATCGCGGATATAGCTCTTGAGCGCCTCTGCCTGCGCCGGATTGATGTCGGCGATATACCTCGGGAACGGTGAAGACGAGCGATTGCTGCCCAGAATGTGTTCCACATCCTCGAGCAGCCTGTCGATGTACTCGCAGCTCACGCTGAGCCGCCGCTTGTGCGCCTCGTTCAGCTCGGCCGGCCGCCGAGTCGCCGCATCGGCACCTTCGTCGCGAGGCGCACCCGGCTGCGTCGATCCGGCCATAGAATGCGCCGCTCCCTTTCGCTTGCCCAAATGCCTCAACCGCGAAATCCTCGCAATCCGGCCGCACCGCTGCCGTTCCGCGCAGCCGCGCCATCCATCGAACGTCACAGGTTACACAGGGATCGCGCCGGGAATATGACTCCGCGACAGGATTCCCTGCCAGGAGTCATCATCTGTCCAGCGCCAGCGAGGACAGCGGTTGAAGGCGAACTCCTTCGCCATTCCGATTAACTCCACTACACAACAGCCTCGCCACAGTGTCAAGCAGTTAGGTGTCACGCGCCCTCCCATACTCAGACCCCATCCTGTCAGCGGCAGACCGCGTCGCTCAATAACCCACCTCTCCACCAGGCTTTTCTCAACCCTCCATCGGCCGTTTTATACTGTGCCTTGTTTTCCGGTTCCTCTGCATCGCTTTTGCGTGGCAGGACCGTTTCTGCCTGGCATCGGTTAGAAAGGATGGCCGATACAATGCACCGTGACTGGCTGCTTCGTTCCTTCTGGCTTAGTATCTCCGTTCTCGCCGCCGTCAGCGTCGGCTGCGGTTCGAGCTATCCAACCGTCACTGGCACGCCCAATTTCACCTTCTCCGCCAGCGCTACCGCTCTCACCCTCACGCCCGGCGGCAGCACGCAGCCGGTCACGCTGTCGGCCACAGCGATTAACGGGTTTGCCGGCACCATCCAGGTTTCCGTCAGCGGATTGCCCACCGGCGTCACCATATCGCCGGCCACGATCACCCTCACCCCGGGCGTCTCCCAGCAGGTGAGCTTTGCCGCAGCAGCAACGGCAGGCGCCAGCAACACGACGGTGCAGTTTGTCGCTACTGCAGGCGCCATCAGCCACAGTGCGCCAATTACCGTCAGCGTGGCGGCGCTGCAGGGCACTGACGTTGTCACCTATCACGATGACGTTGGCAGATCGGGATTGAACGCCACCGAGAGCACGCTCACCCAGGCCAATGTAACTGCATCGAAGTTCGGATTGTTGAGGATCCTTCCCGTCGACGGCTTGGTGGACGCGCAGCCGCTCTACCTCTCCAGCCTGATGGTTGGTGGCCAGACGCACAACGTCGTCTTCGTGGCCACGGAACACGACAGCGTCTACGCTTTCGATGCCGATACCGGCGCCCAACTCTGGAAGACCTCGGTTCTCGGCGCCGGCGAGACCACCAGCGACGATCACGGATGCGGCCAGATCTCGCCCGAGATCGGCATCACCTCTACACCCGTCATCGACCCTCAGGCCGGACCCAAAGGCGCCATCTTCGTTGTCGGCATGTCCCTCGATCAGGGCGGCGCATATCACCAGCGCCTGCATGCGCTTGATGTCACCACCGGCGCGGAGTTGACCGGGAGCCCCACCGAGATTCACGCCACCTATCCCGGCACCGGCGCCAACAGTTCCGGAGGCAGCGTTGTTTTCGATCCCGGCCAATACGCGGAGCGAGCCGGGCTGCTCCTGCTGAACGGCACCATCTACCTGAGCTGGACCTCTCATTGCGACGATGACCCCTATACCGGCTGGGTCATGGGCTACAGCGAGAAGACCCTGGCGCAAATCACCGTGCTGAACCTCACCCCGAACGGCAGCGAAGGCTCCATTTGGATGTCAGGCGGCGGCCTCGCCGCGGATTCCAGCGGCAACATCTATTTCCTCGACGCGAACGGAACCTTCGACACCACCCTGACCGCGAATGGCTTCCCGGCGCAGGCCGATTACGGCAACGCTTTCCTCAAACTATCGACCACCGGTGGGAACCTCGCCGTCGCCGACTACTTCGAAATGTACAACACCGTTTCCGAGTCGAACGCGGACGAGGATCTCGGCTCCGGCGGCGCGATGGTTCTGCCCGACCTCACCGATAACTCCGGAGCCGTTCATCATCTTGCTGTAGGCGCCGGCAAAGACGGGATGATTTACGTCGTCAACCGCGATTCCATGGGTAAGTTCAACCCGCAAAACGACAACGCCATCTACCAGGAGATAAGCGGCGGCAGCGGCGGCGTCTGGGCGACCCCTGCGTACTTTAACAACACCGTCTACTACGGAGCTGTCGGCGACAACCTCAAAGCCTACTCGATCTCGAACGCCCTGCTGGCGACCACCCCCACCGCGCAAAGCGCCAATACCTTCGGCTACCCGGGCACAGCGCCCTCCATCAGCGCCTCCGGCACCTCAAACGGCATCGTCTGGGTGGTCGAAAACTCTTCGCCCGCGGTGCTGCACGCCTTCAACGCCACCACCCTCGCGGAACTGTACAACAGCAATCAGGCATCCGCCGGGCGAGACCAGTTTGGAAGCGGCAACAAATTCATCACCCCCATGGTCGCCAACGGAAAGGTGTTCGTCGGAACGCCGAGCGGAGTGGCTGAGTTTGGGCTGTTGCCGTAGGCGCTGTCGGCCTGTCCTATATCCGCGAAATGAGGAAGGAAGAAGGCGTCATGCACTGGCGTTCTTTCCCGCCCTCGCCTCTATTCATGGCGGAGTGCGGTAAGCGGTTCTACTTCCGAGGCGCGGCGCGCTGGGACAAGGCAAGCCAGCACGCCGGTGAGAACCACGACCAGGATGGCGCCGGCGAAGGTCCAGGGGTCGTTCGGCTTCACATGCCAAAGCTGATTGCGGATCAAGCGTGTGGCGCCCCACGCACCGAACACGCCGAGGCCGACGCCGCAGGCGATCAGGGTTCCTCCTTTGCGCAGGACTGAGCGCAGGATGTCGCCTCGCTGCGCGCCCAGCGCCATGCGAATGCCGGTCTCGTGCGTCTGCAGCGAAACGTTATACGCCATCACGCTGTAGACCCCGATCATCACCAGCAGCAGCCCGATCGAGGCAAACGTCGCCAGCATCGCAAACTCGAACTCCGGCTGCGCATAAACCTGTTGGCTGAATTCGTCCGCCTCAGACAGGGTTTGCCCTTCTCGCGGGTCTCCCGTCTGGATTTCCGGATCCATGGCCCATACCTGCTGAACCAGTGCCTTCGCGGATCGGTCGGCATTCCCGCTGGTCCGGACCGTCAGAGCACCCACCATCTCCGGTGCGACCGTCCAGGGAACGAACGCGTCCGGGTCGGGTGGATTGCCCGGGCCGGACCAGGGGTATTTCTCGTCGGCGACAATCCCCACCACCTCGAACCACGTGTGCGCGGGCGGCTTGACCCCCGCAGGCGCGCTCCCGGGTTTTTCCAGCGGCGGATGCTGGAGATAGTCGTCGTAGTCCGCGAAGTCGATCTTCTGTCCCAGAGCTTCGCGCTTTGGTAGAAACTTCCGGGCGAACGTCTCACCCACCACCGCGATCTTGCCGCCTGCGAAAACATCTTCCGGAGTGATCGCGCGTCCCTGCAGCAGCTCTTGGTGATGAATGGCGAAATAGTCCTTGCCCACCGTTTGGACCACGGAGCGCCAGGGTTCCGAGTGACTCGCGCCGCCGGTCACGTTGATTTCGGTGTAGTCGCCCCCGACTGCGCTCGCATACAAGACGCCGGACGTCTCGCGTGACCTGCGCAGCAATTCCTGGAAGAACTCTTTCCGCTGCGCTGCCGAGGCATATTGATCCGCCGGGAAATTCACGTTGACATTGAGGACCGTTTTCGGATCGTAGCCCAGGTTTTGGTGCGTCATGCTGAAGAACGAGCGCAGCATCAGGCCGGCGCCTGTCAGAAGTACGATGGCGAGGCTGATTTCCGCAACCACCAAAGCGGAACGCAGTTTGGTGTGGCGCAGGCCGGCAGCCGAGCCTGTGCCGGAGCCTGAAAGCCGCGGCTGCAGCTGCCCAACCACGGCATGAATCGCGGGAACCAGCCCGCAAAGGATCGTCGCTACAAACGCCACCCCCATGGCCGCGGCCAGAACGATTCCGTTCAGTCCGATCACTGATTCCTGCGGAAAGCTGTTGTACGGGATCAGCGGAACCAGTTCCCGAACGCCGATCCACGCGAAGAAACACCCCGCGGCGCATCCGGCGGCGGCGAGCACAAAACTTTCCGTGAGCAACTGGCGGATCAGGCGCCAGCGCGTTGCCCCCAAAGAGGTGCGCACGGCGATTTCGCGATCCCGAGCGGTGGCACGGGAAAGCAGCAGGTTCGCAACGTTCGTGCAGGCGATCAGCAACAGCAGACTGACGGCCCCGAGCAGCGGAGGCAAAAGATACGTAAACATCGGCGTAACCCGCGCCTGGAAGGAGCGGGCCGTCACCCGAAACTGTTTTGGGTAACTGTCCGGGTAAACTTTTGCGAGCTGGTGCGCGACAATGTTGAGGTTGGCAACGGCCTGGGGAATGGTCACGCCGGGTTTCAGCATTCCAAGCGGCCACACGTACGCGTTTCTGAGATTCGGATCGTTGGCAATCGCGGCGCGATCCATGGGGAAGGCGATGAAAATGTCCGTCCAGCCGGGCCTGAACCGCGGCGGCATGATGGCGATCAGTCGATACGGCGTGCCGTCCAGGTCGAACATCCTGCCCACGATCTTTGCATCGCCGTTGAACTGATCCTTCCACACCTTGTACGTCATCATGAAGACGGGCTGGGCGCCGAGCCTGGTGTCCGCGGGCGCAATCAGGCGGCCGATCAGCGGCTTCACGCCCAAAAACTGATACCCGTTGGCGGTCTCGTCGGTATCCGTCCACTGCGTCGTCACCCCGTCGTGCCTCCAGTGCAGCGCCGGGATGCCCGTTCCGCCTTCCATATCCGCGAAGACATTGTTGTCCTTGCGGTAATCGAGAAACTCCGGGATGGAGAGCATTTCCCGGCTGAACCCAGGCGACCCTCCAATGGGATCAATCGAAAAGCTCACCATGCGGTCGTAATGCGCGTAGGGGAAGGTGTCGATCACGATGCCATAGACGGCGCTGAAGATCACGGTGACCGATCCGATGCCCAGCGCCAGCGCGAGAACGGCCAGCAGGGTGAATCGCCGGTCCTTATTGAGGCTGCGCAACGCGAATCGCAAATCCCGCCGGATTTCGCCGAGGAGATTTTTCATCGCCGCACCTCGCCTTCGCCAGCGCAACCCCGACCAGGGACGACTGAGCCAGGATTTCCATTCGGCCCATGGGCGCGCTCAGTGTAAGCCTGTTGACCCACTACGGCCAAACCTGTCTCAGTGTCCATACTGGCGCCGTAAGGCCGGCATCACGGACGTCTGAACGCTTGGCTTCCGGTTTGCCGGTAGCTCGGAGACACTCGCGATATAGGATTTATTTTGAGCGCGGACCGCCCAGTCCGCTGCGGCCTGCTGCTCCGCGGCTCCGATCCCCAGACGCCTGTGTGCGAATGGCCTCGAGGAGACAGGAACAAGAGATGAGCGAGCCGAACGATTGGACGCGAATCGATTACCAGCCGGCCATCCCGGACCATCCCCCCGTGCCTGTCCTGCAGCACGTCTCCCCCGGCAGCACCGTCCTCGATATCGGATGCAACAAAGGAAGCGATGCAATCTTTCTGGCCGGCCATGGCTTTCGCGTGCTCGGCATCGACATCAATGGCGCCGCCATCCAGGTGGCACGCTTGCGTGCCCAGGCAATCACTGCGCCCGGATCGGCGGAGTTCAGGGTGGCAGACATCCGCGAAGAGCCGGTCGCCGATCGCTTCGATGTAGTTTTGCTCATTCGCGTCCTCACCTGCTTTGCCGAGTCCTCCGAGTGGGATGCACTTCTGCGCCGGACAATCCAGCTTCTCAGGCCCCGAGGCTACATCTATGTCCACGACTTTCTAATGTCGCCGGATATTGACGTCTGTCGCATACGGTATGAAGCCGGGGCCGCGCTTGGCTGGCGTAGCGGGAATTTTCAGGTGAATGACGCGCGCGGGAATCGCTTGTTCATTGCCCACCACCACTCACCGCCGGAAGTCGATGCGATCAGGGCCGGGTTTGAATCCCTCACCTGGCGTTCTCATGAGTCTCTGTCCATGAGCGGAAATCCATGCCGGATGTTTGAATTCCTGGGGCAAAAGCGAACCTGCCGCAATTCATGAGCCGGCATATCCCCAGGCCGCTGCACGCAGGTCGACGCGCACCTCAGCCGGGCCGAAAGCGCTAACCGTAGGTGAGATCGGTGCTCTGTCCGACCTCGATAAGATATCCGTCAGGATCGCGGATGTAGCAGCGCGTCTCGCCGTACTTGGGGATCGGCTCCGTGATGAACTCCGCTCCCCGACTTTTCCATAATTCATAGCACGCTTGAATATCCGCAACGCGGAAATTCATAAAGCTGCTGATGTGATTCGGGTCCGGGACGCTAAGCGTTACCGTCGGCTTATCCGGGGTCGGGCCGCCCCCAACGTTCAGAATCATCCAGATATTCGCAAGCTGAAGGTACCCAGGCGCGTTGCCGTCACCCATGCTCAGAATGCGAGCGTCGAAGACCTTTTCGTAGTAGCGAGCCGATCGCTCGATGTCGGAGACGGTGAGAAAATGCGCGATGCTCATCCCCTCCCGCGGGGGCATCTCATAGCTCTTCTGCTCGATTTGTACGCTGCTCATTGGCGACTCCATTTCCGATAAACAGTGCTCATCTGCTGATTCTGGTTCTTTCGTGCTCGCCGAAGATTAATGTCGACGTGATCGGGCCAAAGCCGCGCGCTTCGCCGAAGGGTCTTGGCCGCTCGCCCACCATAGCCTTTCCCGGGGCTCTAAAAACGTTCGCACCACGCGTGTTCGAGGCGACAGGCACGGTTACGCGCGTCGCCTCTTTCAGTCCATCGGCGCCGTCCATCGGGTAGTCCTTTCGATGTCGGAGCGAGTGACTGTTCAAGGCGAGATTGGCAGAACCGCGACGACGAAGCCATTGGACGAACGTATCGACCAACACCAAAGCATCGGTTGAAATTTACGCTCTGGGCGGTGCACCTTATCTGCCCGGCAATTGCGAAGGTTGGCGTTTAGCCCCTGAGGGGTATTCTTCGCCCCATTTCCATCGTCGAATTGTGAAGGGAACTGCAGAGCAGCGTCCTTGCTCTGAACTCGAAAGGCCAACTCAGGAATCGCCGTAAGATCGCGGCTCACATTCGGTCAGCTCCCGCTTCTCGTGCGCCTCAGAACCCCATGATGTTGTAGCCGCTGTCCACGTAAATCACCTCGCCGGTCACGCCGCTGGCGAGGTCCGACGCCAGATACACAGCGGTTTTGCCCACCTCGGTCTGCTCCGTGTTTCGGTGCAGCGGTGAGCGGTCCTCGTGGTACTTCAGCATGTCGCCCAGCGAGCCGATCCCCCGCGCCGCCAGCGTCTTGATGGGTCCCGCCGAGATCGCGTTCACGCGAATGTTCTGCTTGCCCAGGTCCCACGCCAGGTAGCGCACCGTCGCTTCCAGCGAGGCCTTGGCCACTCCCATCACCTTGTAATGCGGAACGACTTTTTCCGCGCCGTAGTAGGTGAGCGTGATAATCGATCCGCCTTCCGTCATCAGCGGAGCCGCCGCGCGGCTGAGCGCGATCAGTGAGTAGACGCTCACGTCGTGCGCGATCCGAAATCCCTCCCGCGTCGTCATCAGAAAGTCGTTCTTCAGGTCTTCCGCGGGCGCAAACGCGATGCAGTGCACCAGCGCGTCCAGCTTGCCGTACCGCTCCTTCAGATGTGCGAAAGTCTCTCCGATCTCCGCGTCGTTCGCCACATCGCACTGGAACGGCTCCGCGCCTGGCAAATCCTCGATCAGATCCGCTGCCTCCGCCTTCATGCGCTCGTTCTGGTAGCCGATAGCGAGCTGCGCGCCCGCTTCATGCAGCTTCTGCGCGATGCCCCACGCAATGCTGCGCTTGTTCGCCAGCCCGAATACTGCCGCCACGCGGCCCTTCAAATTCAGCATGAGTCCTTTCACTCCGGAAGCATCGTTTGCCCGCGTTCTCTCTGCACGGTTGGCAGACCGTGGCGCAAGTCGGGGTTATGAAGGGGCACGCTTCAGCCGTGCCGGAAAGTTCTCCAAAATCGAAAGGGCTTTAGCCCCTGAGGGACAGCGATTCCGAAACTTCGACGTTTGCCACAGACTGCTACGTTATTGTAAATGTCGGCAGGCGGCTGGTTCGCCCCCGCGGCTCACGCGCACTCACACTTCTCGTCCGGCGCCGCCTCGTGGGGCGTGGCCTCCGCACCCGTCGGCCGGTAGTACCGCTGCTCCGGCCACGCGCACGCCACGCACAGCTTTTCACCGTCGCGCTCCACAAAGCGATCGTAGTTGATCCCTTCTCCGCACCCGGCACAGGCCACCCGCTCCCCCTTGTAGCCAGGCATCTCTTTCGCATCCAGCGCGACCTCCACCCACTGCTCGCCGAACAGGTCGGCGTCCTCCATCTCGCGGTAAGCCTTCATCTGCTGCTGGTTCTTGTTCTGAATTTCCGGATACAGCTCGCGCGCCCGCTGCTTCGACGATTCCAGCGCCACCACGCGGATCGCCCTGCCGCTGGCCAAATCCACAAACGTCGCCGCCATCTTGCCCCAGTCGCGAAACTTCAGCGCCCGCTTGCCCAGCCGGCATCCGGTCACCACCCCGATGGCGTCGGTCGCACAGCGGTCGATTTCGATGTAGGTGACGAGGCGCTTGCGGTCGCGCCCGCGCGGCTCGTCGATTCCCAGCCGCCGGCAGCCCAGAATGGCCATGCGCACTCCCAGCACCTGGCCCGCGCACAAATGTCCGTGCGCCTTCTCCGCCTCACACAGCAGTTCGTCCAGAGATTCCATGCGACGATGCTATGTCATTTCCCGCACCGGCGCATTGCCCCGCAGCTCTCCCCGCTCTACTCGCTGTCGCCGTCTTCCACCAGCACCGCCGAGGCCCCCACCAGGTCGAAGCTAACCGCCGCCCCTCCCGTGGGCTGGAAGCTCACCTGCAGCGGATCGCGCTGCCACACCGCCGGTTTGCATGCCGGGCCGGGAGGCCTGGCCGCGTCCCACGGCGCCAGCTTCTTTGCCAGCAGCGGACGCCGCGCCGCAATCTGCGCCACCACGGCAAAAAGCTGCTTGCCGCCGGAATTGAGCCCGCAATACGCAGCGTAATCGCGAAACCACACCACGCCGGAAACTGCCGGGTCGAAATCCGGCAGGTGCAGCGCGGTCACTTTCCCCGTGTCGCGATCCACCAGCAGCCACGGTCCCCGTTGCCACACCCAGCGATCGGTACGATCCGTGGGCAGGGAATCGTTCAGCCGCACCGCTCGCCGCACCACGAAGCTCCGCGCCGTCACGTCGTGCGCGTCGCCGGTCGTCCATTCCTTCACCTTCTGGTCCACCACCAGAGGACGCACACTCAGCTCCGTCTCGTCCTGCATCGCGCCCGCCGGATCCCCCTGCGCCGAGTAAGGCTCGTGACGCGCCGCTCCCAGGCCAACCGCGTGCCCTTTGGCGGCGCAGAATGCCACAGCCGGCAAAATGCACGTCAGCGCGACAGCGAAGCCGTATTTTGCGGGAAACATGCTCTCAGGCTAGGCATAGCTGCCCGATCGCGACAGGTTACAGAGGTAATGGACTACTGACTGGTGTCACTGCCCGGGTGCGTCACCGCGACCGAGGTGGCCGCGTGCCGCTGCACTTCGCCGGCCAGCACTCTCCCGCTCACGAACCGGTACACGAACCAGCCGAAACCCACCAGCACCACCAGCAGCAAAACCACACCCGTCCAGCGCAGCCGCATCTCCGGCCGCCGCGTCCTCGGCCGCGCCTCGCTCACGTTGCGCACAAAGTCCACCCAGCCATCTTCCGGCTGACCCAGCTCGTGCCTCGCCGCCAGAAAACGCTCCACCCACACGCCTTCGTCCAAACCCACTGCGCGTGCGTAGTTGCGTACGATGCCTTTGCTCAGGATGCCGCCGGGCAGAACCTCGAACTGCTCGTTCTCCAGCGCCGTCAGATACCGGGTCACAATTTTGGTCGTGCCGCTGATCGTCGTCAGCTCGATGCCCCGGGACACGCGTTCTTTGCGAAGTTCCTCGCCGAAATGACCCACGTGCGGCTTCCTTCCCAATCGTTACGGTGGTGTCAGTGCCACATTAATGCGAAGTAACCACTCCCGTCAAAGGAAAAAATCGGTAAATAGCTCATTTTGTTTAGGCAGATCAGGTAACCGAGGTAACCTCCTTCCTTCCCGGGTACCGTTTTGGACGCCGTTCCCAAAACGGTCACCCCTCCGCCAGGCCCTCCCCCCGCCTCGGTTTGTTACCCTGAAAGGTTCACCGCCGCATCCCAACTAACCCCATGAACAAGCTCGTTCTCGGCAACATCCTGCATCGTCCCATGCGCTCCGCCATCAGCGTCCTCGCCGTCGCCATTGAAGTCATCATGATCCTCTCCATCGTGGCCATCATGGTCGGCCAGGTGCGGGGCGCTGCTGCCCAAACCAGCGGCATCGGCGCCGACATCATGGTCCGTCCGCCCAATGCCAGCAATTTCAGCGGCCTCAGCGACGCTGCCGTACCCGCGAAGATTGCCCCGCAAGTCCTCGCCACGCTTCCTCATGTCGCCGTCGCTTCACCCGTCATTGCCAAGCTCAATATCAGTGGCGCGGTCCAGACTCTGTTCGGCATCGATTATCCGAGCTACAACGCCCTCCGTCCCTTTGCGTTTCTCGCCGGCGGTCCACCCCAGGGCCCATACGACGCGATGGTCGACGACCTCTATGCCCGCAGCCATCACAGCCACGTGGGCGACACCCTGACGATTCTTGGCCACGACTTCCGCATTTCCGGCATCGTGGAGCATGGCAAGGGAAGCCGCGTCTTTCTGCCCATCCAGACTCTCGGGAATCTCAACGGCACCCCCGGCAACGCCTCCATCTTCTACATCCGCACCGACGATCCGAAGAACGAACAGGCCGTCATCGACGAGATCCATCAGCACCCTAACCTCGGCACCTACCAGGTGCAGACCCTCGCCGAGTGGATGTCCATGATGACGCCCGACCACCTGCCTGGCTTCAATATCGCTCTGCATGTCGTCATCGGCATCGCCGTCATCGTCGGCTTCCTCGTCATCTTCCAGTCCATGTACACCGCGGTCATGGAGCGCACCCGCGAGATCGGCATCCTCAAGTCGCTCGGTGCATCGAAACTCTATGTCATGAACCTGGTCCTGCGCGAAGCGGTCCTCGTTGCCATCGCCGGCATCCTTCTCGGCGTTCTGCTCACTGAGGTGCTGAAGCTCTTCATGGGAGTCCGATTCCCAACCACGCCCTTCCTGGTCGGCAATGACTGGCGATTGCGCGGCGCAGCCATCGCCCTGGTGGGCTCGGTCCTGGGCGCGCTCTATCCGGCCTGGAAGGCGGCCGGCAAGGATCCCATCGACGCGCTGGCCTACGAGTAAATCGGGCCCTGGGCCCCGGGAATCGGCGCCGGTGCGCCGCAGTCACCTGATCGCGATCGACGATGTTCTCCGCAGGATGTATTTTGCGTTCGGACTGCGTGACCCGATTTACCGCCGAGCGGCATCCATTGGTACAGGTGAATCAACTCCTGAGGAGGAAACACATGCAGCTGGGAATGATCGGGCTGGGGCGAATGGGCTCCAACATGACACAGCGGCTTCTCAAAGCCGGTCACGAATGCGTCGTCTTCGACAGCCATCCGCAGGCCATGCAGGAGCTCGTCGCAAAAGGCGCATCGTCCTCCGCCAGTCTTCAGGAATTTGCGAAGAAGCTGCGCGCCCCGCGGGCCGTGTGGCTCATGGTTCCGGCCGCGGTGGTCGACTCTGTCCTCGCTTCGCTGGCCCCTGTCCTCGCCTCCGGAGACATCATTATTGACGGCGGCAATTCCTATTACCACGACGACATCCGCCGCGCCGGCGAGCTGAAGTCAAAGGGCATCCACTACGTCGATTGCGGCACCAGCGGCGGCGTCTGGGGCCTCGATCGCGGCTACTGCCTCATGATCGGCGGCGAGGAATCAGTCGTCAAACATCTTGACCCCATCTTTAAATCGCTCGCCCCCGGCGTTGCCGCCGCCGCTCGCACCCCCGGACGCACCGGCGACCCCACGCCCTCGGAAAACGGCTACCTGCGCTGCGGTCCCAACGGCGCCGGCCATTTCGTCAAGATGGTGCACAACGGCATCGAGTACGGCATCATGGCCGCTTTCGCCGAAGGCCTCAACGTCATCCACAGCGCCAACGTCGGCAAGGCAAAGCAGGTCGAGGACGCCGAAACCACCCCGCTGCGTCATCCCGAGCTCTACCAGTTCGACATCGATATCGCCGAGGTCGCCGAAGTCTGGCGCCGCGGCAGCGTCGTCGGCTCATGGCTGCTGGACCTGACCGCTGCCGCCCTGCACGAGAATCCCCAGCTCTCTGAATTTGCCGGCCGCGTCTCCGATTCCGGCGAGGGCCGATGGACGGTGCAGGCGGCGGTGGACGAAGGAATCTCCGTGCCCGTCATCAGCGCCGCCCTCTACTCGCGCTTCGCTTCCCGCGGAAGCGAGGAATATGCCGACCGCCTGCTTTCTGCGATGCGCTACGAATTCGGCGGCCACAAAGAGAAGACCGCCGCGGGATCGTAGGCAGAAAAGGGAAGCAACTCCGGTGCTGGGAGTCTGCAGCTGGTGATAAGCACGCGCAGTAATCCTGAGCGGAGCATCGAATTTTCCGCGAGCGCGCTCGCCGAAACAGATTCGAACGCGCAGTCGAAGCACCTGTATTTTCAGCGCTGGAATTACGAAGCAAACTTCTCAGACACCACGCAGCGAATTTCCGACACAGCCCATTTGGAAGGGGCACGGCTCTCAGCCGGCCGGGAGCGAATTCCCCATCCTCTGTGTGCTCCGTGTTCTCGGTGGTGCAATCCGTTTCACACAGGCGGCTGAATCGGAGAATCGCTCGCACCCCTCAGCACTTCGTCGCCTTCTCCACAACCGGATCGGCCCACGGCCCATCGTTGCCGATCAGCTGTCCCGCTTCTTCCGGCCCCCATGTTCCCGGCAGATAGGAATAGAACGGCGTCACATTCCCCAGAATCGGATCCACGATCCGCCACTGCGCCTCCACCAGGTCCTGCCGCGAAAACAGCTCGCTGTTGCCCCGCATGGCATCGCCCAGCAGCCGCTCGTAGGGTGGCATATCGTCGGCGGCCTGGCGGTGCATCTCCAGCTCCACATCGCGCCCCACCCTCCGCTCCCCGGGAATCTTCACCCGTACACCCACGGCGATGGCCACATCCGGGCTGATCCGAATCCGCATGTGTGCCGAATTTAGCGGCACGTGCTCGCCAAACGTCTCCTGCGGCGGACGCTTGAATTCCACCGTCGCTTCCGTGCACGTCACCGGCAGCATCTTGCCCGCCCGAATGTAGATGGGCACCCCCGCCCAGCGCCAGCTGTCGACGTACAGCCGCACCGCGACAAACGTCTCCACACTCGATCCTGGTTTCACCCCCGGCACGGACCGGTACCCCTCATACTGTCCCCGCACCACTGTGTCCGGCGCCAGCGGCCGCACCGCCTTCAGCAGTTCCGCTTTGCGGTCGCGCACCGCGTCGTGGTCCTCCCCCGTCGGTGGATCCATGGTCAGCGACGCCAGCACCTGCAGCATGTGGTTCTGTACCACGTCCCGCATCGCGCCCACTTCGTCGTAAAACTTGCCCCGGTCCTCCACCCCGAATCCCTCCGCCATCGTGATCTGAATGCTGCGCACGTGGTCGCGGTTGAACAGAGGCTCGAAATTCGGATTGGCAAAGCGCGTGTACAGGATGTTCTGCACCGGCTCCTTGCCCAGATAGTGATCGATGCGGAAGATGTTCTCTTCGGGAAAAAACTCGTGCAGGATCCGGCTCAGCTCCTGCGCCGATGCCAGATCGCGCCCGAATGGCTTCTCCACCACCACCCGCGCATTGGCCGCGCAGCCCCCTTTCGCCAGATTCGCCGCCACCGTTCCAAATAAACTCGGCGGTATCGCCAGGTAATGCAGCGGCCTTTGCGCCTTGCCCAGTTGCTGGCGCAGCTGCGTGAACGTGTTCGCGTCGTTGTAGTCGCCGTCCACGTAGCACAGCAGGTTCAGCAGCTTCTCGAAAGCAGCCTGATCGATGCCCCCGTGCTTCTCCAGGCTGTCCTTGGCGCGCGCCTTCAGCTGCTCCAGGTTCCAGCCCGCCTTGGCTACGCCAACGATTGGCAGATTGAATCCTTCGTCGCGCACCAGCCCCTGCAGCGCCGGGAAGATCTGCTTATACGCCAGGTCTCCCGTTGCGCCAAAAAACACCAGTGCATCGGATGCTGCATTCGTCATCGGCTCGGCTCCCGTCCTCTCAGGCTACTTGTCTCACCACATATCGGGGGTAACCCCGGATTCACTGCTCGGAAACAAAGATCAACTCGGAGCTGAGAGGCGCAGCCAGTGCCACCCGCAGCCCGTCCTTCATGAGATGCCGCCCGGACAGAAAGGTATCGGCAGCGGTGCCATCCTGGAAATGCAGGCGGTACGTTGCCTGCGGCTTAAGACCCGCCAGCAGGAACACGTGCTGCGGCTCGTCCGCTGCGGACCCGCGAAAGGCGTAAACCACGCCCTTCTTGCGCGCCGGGTCCCAGTATTCCATCCCGTCCCAGCCAACGCCGTCCGGGCGTGGCGAGATGTGGAACACCTCGGCATCGCGCAACAGCGGCCGCAGCTGCGCCTTATAGAGCGCAATGGCCGCGTGCGCCGCAGCATGCTGCGCGGGCGTCCAGTCGTTCGTGTTTTGCATGACCGTGATCCACCCCATCATCCCGCTGCGCAACATATAAAGAAAATTCTCCATGCGCGGCGTCGGCCACTTCTCCACATAAGTCTCCAGCATGGCCGGCGGAAGCACGTAACTCGCATCGTAAAAGGCGCGCCGATTCGACAGCGGGTCATAACTATCCGTAATCGAAAAGTAATCACCGTGCGCGGCGCTGCCAAAGTCCACCATGCGGCCCCCATCGTTGCAGATCTCGAACAGCAATCCCGGATGCTCCCGCCGCAGCTGCTCGTAGATGCTGTAGTAGGCCCGCACCGCGTGGTAGCTCACATCGGTCGAATTGGAACTGAGCACGATGTCCTCGCCCTCGTAGTGCTCCACGCTCATGCGCTCCGGGTCGGGCGGCGCGTGCGGATGGTCGTCGCGCGTGCATCCCTGGGCCACCAGATAGCCGTCGTGCTCCAGCATGTCCAGGTGGTAGTCGGTCACGATGCGATTCACTTCTTTCCCCGCGTAGTCGCGCACCGCGGGAACTCCCAGGTCGATGGTCTGTCCTTTGAAATCCTGCGGCTTCCAGCTGGGGCTAACGTCGGCCACCAGCCAGTCGCGCACCTTCGCATCGTGGACGTTGAGCGTCCCGGGTGCGGTGTCGAGGCCCGCCTGCGTCCAGTCGGCCCACAGGCCGAAGCGCATGCCGTGGCGATGTGCGTCGTCGGCCACGGCCGCCAGGCCGTGCGGAAATTTCTGCGCGTTCGGATACCAGTCCCCCACCCCGCGAAACCATCCTGCATCGAGGTGGAACATCTCGAACCCCAGCCCGGCGGCATCGTCGATCATGCGCTCCGCCACTGCCTCGTCGATGCTCATGCCCACGCCCCAGCTGTTGTTCACCACCAATGGATAGTGCGGATCGGACCACGTGCGCACGTTGCCGAGCACAGCGCGCACCCAGGGACGCAGTTCGTTGCCGGCCCCGTCAGCTCCGCCCGCGAAGGCGCCCAGAAAAACCATCGGCGTCGCAAAGCTCCCGCCCGGCGTGAGACGGGTGACCGCGGGACTGGATGCCGGCGCCGGCTCCGGGTCGAGCCCGGCGAGGGCAGCGAGACCGTCCTGGCTCCGATCCAGCGTAAGCCGTGTCCGCCCGCTGAATTCGATGCCGGTAAACCATCCTGCCTGGCGATTCTGTGCGCGAAACACCGCCTCGTACGGAATGATCTCCGCCGGCCGTCCCGGCACAGGATGAGCAAACGTAGTCGACCACCCCGTCCATGCAGAACCAGGCGCAACGGCCACAAGATGCGTCCCGATCGCCGTCGGCGCGCCCGCGCCCTTATCGATATAAAGCTGTCGCAGCGCGGTGTCCCCGTCGATGCGCCAGTCCAGCCGCAGGCTATCCATAATCGGAAGCCAGTACTCGACGCCGCTCAGGTTCTCGACGACGATGCGATGCTCGACGGGTCCGAAGCCGGCGCGCGCTGTCCACTCCCAGTCGAGCCGCAGATGCGGCTGCTGCGACTCGTACACGAAGACCACGCGGCCAGGGCTCGATTCGCTCAGCCGGGGCACGACCTTCCATGCCAGCGGCACGCGTTCCACTCCGCCTCCCACCGCCCGCTCGACGAACGCCGGCAGCGGCTCGACGGCGCGATTCTGCCATGCACGTTGCCCGTGCCCGCCGAGCCAGAGCAGTCGCGGCGCCTGCACTCCCGCAGATAGTTCCACCACCGTGTCGGCGGTGGCAAGCTTCGCGGTCGCCTGGCCGCATGCAGCGTGCGCCGCGGCCAGCAGCGCCAGAACGCATGCCCAGCGTGGAAGCGCCATCGTCACCAGAATGTTCACCAGGTCAGCGTCACCGTCTTCTCGGTGTATCCGGCCGCCTGCGGAAACTCGACCGTGAGCGAACGCAGTCCGGCCTCGGGCTCGCCCAGCTGAGCGCCCTGCGTGCTGAGCCGCGGCAGCGAGATATTTTCCCGCACCGTGAGCGTCTGCGTGGTGCCGCCCGGCGCAGAGAGCCGCAGCACCAGCGAATGCTCGTGGTGTTCCTCGGCCAGCACCTTCATCTGCTGCGTCTCCGATCCAAACGCCGGCAGGCTGGCCGGGATGGCTGCTTCCACAGCCGGCAGCGGAATGTCGAGCGCGCCATTCTTCACCCGTGCTCCCGCACTGCGCGACGCCAGATGAACCGTCGGGTCGCTTGCCTGCACCAGCAATTCCCCGCGTTCGCGGCGGAAGGTCAGATCGATGTTTCCCTCCCCGAACGGCAGGCGGTGGATCGCGGCCTGGTTCCAGTCGGCGGGCAGGTGCGGCGTCACCGTAAGCGTCCGGCCCGCTGCGTCCCATTCGAGGCCGAACATTCCGCGCAGGATCGGCGAAATGACCATGGCCGACGACCACAGTTGATGCGCCGTGCTGCGCCCCAGCACCTGGTAGAACTGGCCGGAAAGCAGCTCGGTCACATCGCCCGGGTCCTGCGCCCACGTCAGGTTCGCGTTCTGCATCAGGTGCGCGTATCCGGAGAGCGGATGGCCCGCGCGATATTCCGCAACCGACACCCACCCCGTGAACAGCGGCCACACCGACCCCTGGTGGTAGCTGATTGGATCGTAGAACGATGTTTGATCGCTCAGGTCGCGCACCCCCCAGTCCGTCGAGAACTCGCTCGCCGCCCACCGCTCCATCATCGTTTCAGGGTGCGCCAGCTGCCAGTCCCCGTCCCACCACGCGACGGAGGGAAAGATGGTCGCCGTCTCGTCCCGCTTGCCCTCGCCGTTCCAGCTGAATGCATAGTTCCGGCTGTCCGCCAGGTAGTATTCGCTTTCGATGGTGGCTGCAATGTGCTCCGCGCGCTGCTCCGCGGCGCTGGCCAGATCCGCGTGGCCGGTGGAGCGAGCCAGATTGGCAAAGGCAAGGCTGGCCTGCTCGTCGAGCGCGGCCAGATAAATTTCCTGGTGCGGCATCGAAGGTATCCACGACTCCACCCACCCCGACCCTTCCGAATTGTCGTAGATCCCGTCGCCATCGCTGTCGTGCGACGTTTCAAAATTCCACGCGCGCCCCAGGCTCGGCCAGATCGACGCCACAAACTGCTCGTCCCCGCTGATGCGGAGATAGTCGTTCACCGCCATGGCAAACAGCGGCGTCGAGTCCGCAGCCGCCCATTGATACGGCAATGAGCCCCAGTCCACCAGGCCCGCCGTCTGCGACCACTCGTGCATGATCTTGCCGTCCGCGCGCTGGTGGTCCATCAGGAACTGAATCTCCTCGCGCGTGGTTGCGAAGTCGCCGTAGCTGTTCACCGCATACAGCGACCACAGCGCATCCCGGCCGAAAAACCATCCGAAGCCCGGACGCGCCGCATCTCCTGAACCGACGAAACCCGCGGTGAGCGCCTCGTGGCCGGACCCCACCGCCGTTTCCACACGCAACTGATCGATCGCCGTCTCCGCCCAGGCGAACGCGTCGTTGAGACGCGCATCCGGCGTTTCGATCGAGGTGTGCTCCGCCAGGTAGCGGCGGTAGTTCTCGCGGTTGGCATCGAATGTGGCACGCGCCTGCGCATCCAGATTCTCGAGGCTCGCCTCGAGAGCCTCTTTCCTCGCCGCGGCCGCGGAATCGGCCACCATCATCAGCAGCGGATAGATTTTCCCCGCGTCCTGCTTGGGATCGAAGTGCAGCACAAACTGCAGCGGCCACCGCTCAGGCCTCTCCTGGTAAGGCGGCAGAATGCCCGGCTCAGCGTCAGGAATCGCCAGCGCCCCCGCGTGATCGGGGAAGTTGAGGTGCAGGATGTAGAAGCCAGAACCGCCCGGCGTTGCCACCCATTCCGGCGAAGGCCCGTCGTCGGATTCCGCGGGCCACATGCGCTGCATCGCCGGCCGAAAACTGAACGTAACCGTCATCGGGCGGATGGCCTGGAATTGAAACAGCACCATCGCTCCTGCCCCGTTCGCACCCGCCTTCGGCGCCACCATGGTCTGGCGAATCGTGAAGTTCGCGTGCGCATAGGTGATGGTGGTTGCCTCGGGCGCCACGTCGATCTCGGCAGCCTGCCGGTTCACATCGATCGGCACCGCGTAGTCCTGCATCTCTACCGAGAGCCGCATGCCGCTCAGAATCTTCCACGGAAAGAGCCACGCTTCGAAGCTGCCGTCCTGTTGTCCCAGAATCGCGCCCCGCGGGCCCACGACGGAGAACGGCAGCTCAGGCAGCGTCTGGTGGCGGATCGCCATCGGGCTGGCAGAATCGACGGAAAATGCGGACAGCGGCTGCATCGGCGCCTGTGCATGCGCCTGGGCGGCGAACGCCAGCGGCAACGCCAGTGTAAGCCTTCGCAAAAGGTTGCAGGTCAGCATGGAAGCGTACCCCGTGATGCTGAAAATCGCGGCGAACCATGATACTCGCCTGGCCGCGCCGATCCGGCATCGCACCCCGCAGACCCCTACGCCGGCTTCTGCGCAACCGCCAGCGACAAACGTCCCGCCGAAGAAGAGGTATGAACCCGCAGCCCGGCATTCGCCAGCTCTGCCTCTACCCATGCCGCCGCCAGCCGCAATTTTGGATAGCTGCTTTTCTCGAGCGCCCAGGCCGAGGTCGCCGCATCGCGCGTGTACACCAAATCGTGAACCTCGACCGTCTCGGCATTCACGTACTCGAGAAAGCAGGTCATGATGCGGTCCTCGCCGCTGCGGACTGGGATGAACCGCTCCGCGCCCGTCAGTTCGCGCGTCAAATCGCGCCACGTAAGAACGAAGATGCCGTCCGGCGCCAGCGCTGTGGCGGCGGCTTCGAACAGACGCCGCACCGCGTCACGCCCGGGGAGGTGGGTGAGCGTGTCTCCCATGCAGACAATAGCGCTCGCCTCGTCCGGTTGCACCTGATCGCACAGCGTCAGGATGTCGGCCTGCCGCGCCTCGATCCTGGTCGCCTCCATCCTGTACTCCGTGCCGTGCGCGTCCAGCTCGGCCAGCAATTCCGCGCTCGTATCCAGCGCCAGCACCGGCGCGAAGCCAAGCTGCGCGAGCGCGATCGTCTGGAAGCCAGGCCCGCATCCCAGGTCGATTGCCAAACCCCGCGCCCCGCCGCTTAGCACCGGCTCCAAAATTGTGCGTTGTTCCGTTACTTTTTCCTCGAACGTCAGCCCGAACATCCAGCTGTAGTGGCGGGCGAGCAGCTTTGCGTAGTGTGCCGAGACCCGGTCTGCCATGACGCGATTGTAGCGGGCGTTCTCGGCTCGACCGCATGCCGCGAGCCGTGCGCAGAGCGACACAACTCCCTGGGCTCAATCGACACAGACGACGCAGCCTCAACAGCTGACCACGTTCGAAACAGAGATCTCACCCGGCACGCACTCGCCCAGCGCTGTGTCCTCCGTGTTCCCCGTAGTGCAATCTCAGATCCCCGCGCCGGTGAATCGCAGACTCCCTAAATTCCCCCGCCGCCTGCTTCACCAACTGCCGGGTGCCCCATAGCCTGGCCTGAGCTTGTCGAAGGCCCCCAGGTTTTGGAACATGGCTTCCGCGCCAACGGCGCGCAAAAAAAAAGGGGCGCCAGGCTCGGAATGCGCCCCATTAACCAAAAAGATAATCCCGTAACGATTCTGCTATTCCCCAGGGATAACTCGTGACTTTTTAGTGGCTCGGCCGTCGCAGTGGTATCGCGCCGCGGCTAATCTAGAAGCTGTCCAGCAGCAACTCCCAGGGTTGCTCGACGCCGGCGGCGCACAGCTTCGACTCGCGCAGCAGTCTGCGGAACTCCTCCATGCGCGCCGGCAGCGGCCGCGATGCATCCAGCAGCGCGGCCTGCAGCCGCCGCCGCAGCTCTGCCAGCTCTTCAGTAGGTACAGATGATGTCGTCATGATTGTCTCCCCGGACTGGGTGGTGTTGCGCCCAGCTTCGCAGTCGGCGGGTTATCCTGCGGGGGAATGGCGAAGGGGACCTCCCTGCGTGTGCCGTCTCTTCGCACGATGACGGCCCTGCGCTGCTGCCGGGTTAGGCAGCGGGAAGTACCCCGCCGGAGGTCTGTCTGATTGGTTTCGGACAACCGCGCCATGCCTCAAAGTAGAGCCGTTCCGATTACTGCGGGTATCCCCCAACAGCGGCACAACCCGCCCACGTCAGCGGCATGATCGCCTCACCTTGTCCCATGGAAGACCGCCGCGCAACAAGGGTGGGGCATCCCCTGGCCCTGGTTCCTGGTTTTGCGCCGAAGGCGCGTCCGCCCGTGACGGCCAGTCACCCCGTGACGGCCAGTCACTCACCCACGGGACGGGTGGACCTTGAGGATCTCTCGGCCAATCACCATGCGCTGGATTTCGCTGGTGCCCTCGCCGATGGTGCACAGCTTGACGTCGCGGTAGAACTTCTCCACCGGGTAGTCCTTGATGAAACCGTAGCCGCCGTGGAGCTGCACGGCCTCGTTGCAGATCTTGACCGCAACTTCGCTGGCATAGAGCTTGGCCATCGCCGACTCTTGGGTGACGCGCTGTCCCGCATCCTTTAATACCGCCGCGCGCAGAGTGAGCAGCCGCGCTGCGTCCAGCTCGGTAGCCATGTCGGCCAGCTTCCACTGGATGCCCTGGAACTCCGCGATCGCCTTGCCGAACTGCTTGCGCTGCTTGACGTACTTGACGCTGGCATCGAGTGCGCCGCGCCCGATGCCCAGCGACAGGGCGGCGATGGAGATCCTTCCGCCGTCTAGGGTGCGCATGGCGTCGATGAAGCCTTCGCCCTCTTTGCCGAGCAGGTTTTCGCCCGGGATCTCGCAGTCTTCGAAGATCAGCTCCGAGGTGTCGGAGGCGCGCAGGCCGAGCTTGTTTTCCTTCTTGCCCGCGCGGAACCCGGGCGTGCCTTTTTCCACGATGAACGCGGACAGGCCGTGCGTGCCCTGGCTCTTATCGGTCACCGCGATGATGACCGATACCTCGGCGTAGTGGCCGTTGGTGATGAAGGTCTTGTTGCCGTTCAGGACCCAGCGGTCGCCTTTGCGTACAGCGGTGGTGCGCGCCGCGGAGGCGTCGGAGCCGGAGCCGGGCTCGGTGAGTCCCCACGCCCCGAGCGCCTGGCCGGCGGCCAGACGCGGGATGTACTTCTGTTTTTGCGCGTCGCTGCCGGCCAGAAAAATGTGGTTGGTGCAGAGCGAGTTATGCGCGGCGACGATGATGCCGATGGACCCGTCCACCGCCGACAGTTCTTCGATGGCAAGCATGTAGTCGATGTACCCGAGGCCCGCCCCGCCCAGATCGAGCGGGAAGATGACGCCCAGCAGACCCATTCGGCCCAGCTGCTGCACCACCTCCATGGGGAACTCGGAAGCCTCGTCCCAGCGGCTGACGTTGGGGGCGATTTCCCGGCCGGCGAAGTCGCGGATTTCGCGTCGCAGCGCCTCCTGATCTTCCGTAAGGGTGAAGGGAAAAGTGGCGGAGGGCGCGGACTGGGCAGCAGTGGTCATGAAGGCTCGTAATAGAGGAGATGCGAAAACCGGGTAGGGTAGCAGAGTTGGGGGAGGGTTGTCTTTCCTGCGTTTGCCAGCAACGGGCAGATGCAGGGCATCCGTCTACATTCCCTGGTCACCGCAGGCTGGCGGGCGGTGGTGTAACCGCGTCGAGCTGTTTGAACGCCGCCTCGGGGAGTTTCAGCCCGGCGGCGGCGATGTTCTCCTCCACGTGCGCGGGTGACGACGTGCCGGGGATGGGCAGCGTGACCGGCGAACGGCGCAGCAGCCAGGCCAGCGCGACCTGCAGCGGCGTGGCGTCCAGCTGTTTGGCCATCTTTTCCAGCAGCTCGTTGGCCTCGCGGTTCTGGCCCAGCGGCGCCCAGGGGATGAAGCCGATGCCGTTCTGCTCGCAGTGGTCGAGCAGGTAGTCCCACTCGCGGTCGGCAAAGCTGTAGCGGTTCTGTACGGAAACGATGGGTGTCATTTTGCGGGCGCGCTCCAGGTGTTCGAGGGTGACGTTGGAGAGCGCGACCTGGTGGATCTTGCCCCGCTCCTTTGCGCGCACCAGGGTTTCTACCGATGCGTCGAAGGAGACCGCGGGGTCGGGGACGTGGAGCTGGTAGACGTCGATGCGGTCGAGTTTGAGCCGTTTCAGGCTGCCGTCGATGGCTTTTTCGAGGTGTTTGGGGCTGGCGTTGTGGGTCCACTGGCCGGGTCCGACGCGCTCCCATCCGCCCTTGGTGGCGATGACCAGGCCTTTGGGGTAGGGGTGGAGGGCTTCGGCGATCAGTTCCTCGCTGACGTTGGGGCCGTAGGAGTCGGCGGTGTCAATGAAGTTCACTCCCAATTCCACCGCCCGGCGGAGGGTTTTGATGGCGGCGTCGTGATCTTTCGGAGGGCCCCAGATACCCTGGCCCGTGATACGCATAGCGCCGTAGCCCAGGCGGTTGACCGTCAGGTCGCCCAGGTTCACGGTTCCCGCGGCGGCAGCGTTGGGCGTTGCGACTCGGGCGGCGGTTTGAGAGGACATTGTGTCTCCTTTACCTGATTTCGATGATGGGGAACCGGAGCGGGGTTCAGCCGGCCGACGCCGGGTGAGGCCGCAAGCCACAACATAATCGATTTGGCGTGATGAAAACAGCGGTTCTCCCCCCGGGGTTGTGGACGTAATGTGGAGGGGCGAACGAGAACCCGAAAGGGGGAACACGCCATGGAAGGCTATTGGCTTACGCACTATCGGGCAGGCCCGTCGCACGGCGAAGGCATCATGATGATGCACAATGGCGAATTGCTGGGCGGCGACCTCGAGCACGTATGGCGCGGCACCTATGAGCAGGAAGGCTCGCGGCTGTACGTGAGGATACGGATTGTGCCGTTCGTGACGCGGGATGAGGAAGAGCTGATGGCGCGGGACCGGCCGCTGCTCCTTTCGCTGGAGGGGACCTGTACAGAGGATGATGCGCGGCTGGAAGGGCATCCGGACGAGCGGGAGGATCTGCCGTTCCACGTGGAACTGCGGCGGTGTCGCTCGCCGCACCGGGAGGAGCGTACGGCGGCGTGAGGAGGATTGAGGCATGAAGGGGGCGCCGGACCGCGGCGGTGTGCGGTCTTTGCCGCGAGCAGGACTGCGCCCGGGGCGGCAAGGGAGGCCGCAGGCGGGAGATTCAGGATCGGGTTGCGGTCTTACAAACTGCCGGATGCATAGGGCAGATTGGGGGAGGAGGGAACCATGAACGGACTGTGGATTGCGTACTTTAACGCGGGCGCCGCGCATGGGAACGGCATCGCGGTGCTGCGCTCGGGAGAGATCCTGGGCGGGGATTTCGCCCACACCTGGGTAGGTACGTACGAGGAGGAGGGTGCAAAGCTGTATGCGCGGGTTCGGGTTGCGCCGTGCCTGCCGCAACAGGAAGGAGAGCCGGCGATACCGGATCATCCCAGGATGATGACTCTGTCGGGCTCGTGCAGCGAGTCGGACGCGAAGCTGACCGGGCACGCGGATGACAGCGACGTGCCGGTGACGATCGAACTGCACAAGGCGGCGTAGGGACTGGCAGCGGATCTCACCCTGGAGAGCGCGGAGGGCACGAGGGACGGACAGAGCGGGGCGGCTCAGGAGGGCGGCTCGGTTTCGTCGACGGGTTTATCGGGTTGGGAGTTGTAGATTTCTTCAACGCGGCGGAGCGTATCGATTTCGTCGACGGGCTTGTCGGTTCTGATTCGCAATATCCGCGGGAAGCGGAGGGCGAAGCCCGAGGCGTGGCGCGTCGAGCGCATCACGTTGTTGAAGGCGACTTCGAGGACGACCGTGGGCTCGACGGTCCGGAAGTGGCCGTAGTTCTCGACGGTGTGGGCCTTGAAGAACGCCGTCATGTCGGCGATTTCCTGGTCGGTGAGGCCGGAGTAGGCTTTCCCAACGTTCTTGAGCGGAGCGGCGGGGTCATCGGCATCGCGAATGGCGAAGGTGTAGTCGCTGAGGACCTGGGCGCGGCGGCCGTTGCCGAATTCGACGCCGGTCACCACGACATCGAGGGTTGCGAGTTCGCGCTTGAGCTTGAGCCAGGCGAGGCCGCGGCGGCCGGGCTGGTAGAGCGAGGCGAGGGACTTGATCATCACGCCTTCATTGCCGCGAACGCGGGCTTCCAGCCAGGCCCGGTCGAGATCCTCGGCCGTGGTCAGGCGGCTGGCGGCGGCCAGGATGAGGCGGGGGAATTCAGCGGCGGGTGGAGGTTCGGCGAACAGCGTAGTTTGCCTGGCGTGGGACGCGGAGGTGGTCTTTGCTGTGGATGCGGACCAGCGGGCGGCGAACGCCTCCAGCTGGCGGCGGCGCTCGAACAAGGGTTCGTTGAGCAGGAGGGTGCCGTCGCGGTAGAGGATATCGAAGACCACGAGGACGACGGGAATGTCGCGGCGCATATCCGCGGTCACGCGCTTGCGGCCGAGGCGCTGTTGCAGCGCGGAGAAGGACAGGGCGCGCTGGGCAACGGGGTTCCAGGCGAGGATTTCGCCGTCGAGGATGGCGGATGCGCCGATGCCGGCGAACCACTCGACCAGTTCGGGGAAGGATTCGGAGAGGTCTTCGCGATTGCGGGAGTAGAGCGCGACCCTGGATTGGCCTGATCTTTGTGGCTCGACGTGGAGCTGGGCGCGGATGCCGTCGAATTTGTCCTCTAATTGCGCGGCTCGGAGGGTAAAGCGACTCAGATTCCCGCCGCCCGGGGCCAGGGGTGGGCCTGCCTGATCTTCACGACGGAGATCCGCGTGCGGTTCGTTCAGAGTGAGATCCGTTTTTTCCGGTATGACCTCTTCGCTGAATCGGGCGATGGCTTCTTCGGTGGACTGAACGGCGCTGGCGAGCATGAAGCCGAGAGGGTGGAAGAGCTTCATGCGGGCGTCGGCGAGACGATTGGCGGTAGCCAGAGCGACGACTTCGCGGAGATCTCCGAGCAGCATGGAGGCGCGGCGGACCGCTGCCGCCGAGGCGGACGCTGCCGCGGGCAACGTTTTGGTCGAGGTCTGGTCGCCGGAAACCGAAGGCCACGCCTCCGCGATGGCCTCTTCTACGAGCGACTGTTTGACGCCGGTGCGCATGTCGCCGGTCACGAGCTTGATGAGGTACTTGGCCTCGTCGGGAGTGGCGCGGCCGAGCAGGTCGAGCAGAAGGCGGAGTTTGGGCGTGGGTCCGCGGGCTTCGGCGAGGGCGGCGAAGCCGGATTCGACGTCGGCGAGGGTGAGGGTGGCCTGGTCGGGCGCGTGCCCGTAGAGAAGATCGGCGGCAGCGGCTCCGATGTCGCCGTGGCGGCGATAGGCAGCGCTGAGGGTATGCTCATCCGCGCCGGAAAGCTGGGCGATGGCTTTTGCGAGCAGCGAGCCGCCGATGTTCAGCACGCGGGCGTCGGTTTCGGCGAAGGGTGTGCCGGAGAGCCAGAGGGCAGCGCGCCCGGCGTCATCCACGGCCAGGGAGCTGAGGTAGTCGGCGATGAAGGCGCGCTTTTCGAGCTTCTTCGCGGTGGCGGCGAGGGCGTCGTTGAGCTCGGCGAACTGGAGGAAGTCAGACATGGGGAGCGATCCCGACTGCTGACTATATGCCATCGTCGTGAGGAGGTTCGAGGGGCTGTGAGGCAAACTTAATTCAACGCAGCGAACACCAGGCGCATCACCCTTAGTTATATGAGACAACCAGCTGGACACGCTGACGCTGATAAATCCGGTTTTGCAACCATCACGCCGAAGATTCTGTACTTTGGGACGCCGATTGCGATCGTCAGTTCGGCAAACGGAGATGGAACCACGAACCTCGCGCCCATTTCCTCGTTCTGGGCGCTGGGATGGACGATGGTGCTCGGCCTGCTGCGGGACACAAAGACTCTCGGCAACCTCGAAGCCAATCCGGATTGCGTAGTGAATTTGCCTTCACCGGACATGTGGCAGCAGGTCGAGCGGCTGGCGCCGCTCACCGGGCTCGATCCGGTGCCTGAGGAAAAAGCACCCAAGTTCCGATCGGAGCGGGACAAGTTTGCGGCGGCAGGGCTGACTTCGCTGGCCAGCGAATGTGTTTCCGTGCCCCGTGTCAGGGAGTGCCCGGCGCAGCTGGAGGCGCGTGTGCGGAAGGTGCACGCTCTCGCTGGCGATCGGCGGCTCCGGGAGCTGACGGGAGGAGCAGCCGTCGAAGTGGAAGTCTTGCGGGTCCACGTGCGCCGGGATTTTGTTCTGGGCGAGCACTATGTCGATCCGAACCGCTGGCAGCCTCTCATCTATAACTTTCGCCACTACCATGGTCTGGGCTCGGAGCTGGGGAAGACGTTTCGGGCTGAAGTCTGAGGTGTGGTGTACGCTGCCGGCGAGGAAATGGCAGCGCTCCGCGATCAGCGCGCAGCCTTCGCGGAGGGGCGCCGTAGATATTCCTTTGTATCTGCGAGTTGGGTCCATTTGCGGGATGCGAGCATCGAATGGAAGTAGAATAGAAGCGATGCAGCGGCGTTTTCCCATCGGCGTTCTTCTCTAGCGGCTCCCGCCGCCATTGCCCTTGCTGCGTCGTTTTCCCTGCATAGTCTGAATTGTTGTGAGGCCGGCCCTGCGCCGGGAGGATTCTTATGTTTGACCGTCTGGAACAGATTGAAGCGCGTTTTGAGGAGATGGGCCGGCAGATGGCCGATCCGGAGGTGCTTGCCGATCACGAGAAGTATCAAAAGATCGCGAAGCAGCACCGCGAACTGGAGCCGGTGATCGAGAAGTTCCGCGAGTTTCGCGACGTGAAGACCGGCATGGCCGATGCCCGGACCATGATGGGCGAGAGCGATCCGGAGATACGCGCCATGGCGCAGGAGGAGCTGGCGGTGCTGGAGCAGCGCGCGCCGCGCATCGAGGAAGAGCTGAAGCTGCTGTTGCTGCCGAAGGATCCCAACGATGAGAAGAACGTGGTGCTGGAGATTCGCGCCGGAACGGGGGGCGATGAGGCTTCGTTGTTTGCCGCGGAAATCTTCAGGATGTACTCCCGGTTCGCCGAGCAGCATCGCTGGAAGGTGGAGGTGCTGTCGTCGTCAGAATCCTCGGTGGGTGGGCTGAAGGAAGTGATTGCGATCATCGAGGGCAACCGCGTGTATTCGCAGCTGAAGTACGAGAGCGGCGTGCATCGCGTGCAGCGGGTTCCGGCCACGGAGACGCAGGGGCGCGTGCATACGTCAGCCATTACCGTGGCGGTGCTGCCGGAGGCTGAGGACGTGGACGTGAAGATCGAGGCGAAGGATCTGCGCATCGATACGTTCTGCTCGTCGGGACCGGGCGGGCAGAGCGTGAACACGACCTATTCCGCGGTGCGGATTACGCACATTCCCACGGGCACGGTGGTGAGCTGCCAGGACGAGAAGTCGCAGATCAAGAACCGCGAGAAGGGGATGCGCGTGCTGCGCGCGCGGCTGTACGAAGTGGAGATGGAGAAGCAGCAGCAGGCGCTGGCGAAGGAGCGCAAGCAGCAGGTGGGGACGGGCGACCGGAGCGAGAAGATTCGGACGTATAACTTTCCGCAGAACCGGCTGACAGATCACCGCATTGGGCTGACGATCCACCAGCTGGCGGAAATTATGGAGGGGCGCCTGCAGCCGGTGGTCGACGCGCTGACGGCGCACTTTAACGCGGAGCGGCTGAAAGCCGAGGTGTAAGCGAATCGGCAGGAGCGGGGACGCAGGGGCAAACTCATCGGTTTCGGGCCGGATTCGAGCTTGGCCCGGCGCGCCTGTTCACGGTAAAATAAAAGGATTGCAGGAAAGGTCAGAAACAAGAGTCATGCCGAAGCAGGGAATTCATCCGGATTATCACGAGATCAGAGTGGTGTGCGCGTGCGGGAACAGCTTTGCCACGCGCTCCACGCACAGGGGCGACATTCACGCGGAAATTTGCTCGAACTGCCACCCGTTCTTCACCGGCAAACAGAAGCTGGTGGACACGGCGGGGCGCGTGGAGCGCTTCCGCCGCAAGTACGCGAAGACGGAGACGCCGGCTACCCGGTAACCGGGCGGCCCTCGGGAGACAAGGCCTCCGCCGCGGCGGGGGCCTTGTCATTATGAGAAAGCAGTGGGACAATCCGCTGGAACATGCCATGCCGGAGGGGGCGCGGGTGCCGGCGTCTGTGCTGATTGGCGGGGTGACGGTGGCTCCGGCGACGGTGCTGGCCCCCATGGCGGGCGTGACGGACACGGTCTTCCGGCGGTTTATTCGCAACGCCAGCGTGTTTACGTCGGCGGACGAGCCGGATGCGGGGCGGCCCGAGTCGGTGGATGCGGCGATTTCGAATCAGCAGTCGGGCTGCGGGCTCATCATGACGGAGTTCACGTCGGCCGATGGGCTGTCGCGCATGCGCGAGTCGAAGCGGAAGCGGTATCTGACGTTTTACGACGACGAGCATCCGATCTCCGCCCAGCTGTTTGGGTCGAATCCGCACACCCTGGCCGATGCGGCGCGCATTGTGCAGGACACCGGGTTCGACATGGTCGATCTGAACCTCGGCTGTCCGGCGAAGCGCGTGGTGTCGTGCAACGGGGGCAGCGGGCTGCTGCGCGATCTGCCGCTGATAGGAACGATTTTCGAGACGGTGCGCGCGGCGGTGACGATTCCGTTCACGGTGAAGTTCCGCCTGGGCTGGAACGATAACCATATCGTCTGCGTGCCGCTTGCGAAGCTGGCCGAGGAGTGCGGGCTAAACGCCGTGGCGCTGCACGCGCGCACCCGGGAGCAGGGCTACGCAGGGCAGGCGCGCTGGGAGCACATTGCGGAAGTGAAGGACGCGGTGAAGATTCCGGTGATCGGCAACGGCGACGTGCGGACGCCGGAGGATGCCTGCGCGCTGGTGGCGAAGACCGGCTGCGATGCAGTGATGATCGGGCGCGCGGCGCCGGCGAATCCCTGGATCTTTCGCCAGATTGCGCAATACACCGCGGCCGGCCGCTACGACGCGCCGACCGAGCAGGACCGGTACCGGATGATCCGTACGTATTTCGAGATGCTGCTTGCGGAAGCGCTGCCGGAAGCGCCGGGGAAGATGAAGCAGTTCGCGTCATGGTTCACGCATGGCGTGGCGGGCGGCGCGGCGTTGCGCAAGTCGATCTACGAGGCAAAGACGGGCGAGGCGATTCTGGGGGCGGTGGAGCGGTTCTTCACGAGAGATGCGAGCATTCTTCCGGAGAAAGACATCGTGGCCGGCTCTGCGAAGGCGTTTGTCCCCGCCGGCTGTCTCCTGGTGGAGAATTGAGCGCGGAAACCGCGAGAAAAAGTCAGACCATCCGCTCCCTTGCGCTCTGGAATCGGCCGTTCCGGCACCGCGGGCAGCAGAAGCCGGCGTGCGCTGCCTTTAGTGCCCGCGCCCTCCTCCGCTGCCGCCACCGCCAACCGGTGCGGCGCCGCCCATATGGCCTCCGCCCGTCGCTCCCCCGGAAGACACGGGCGAAGGACCGATCGAGGCTCCCTGGCTGGGCAGACTCGCAGCGGCCGAGCTGAATCCCGTATCGGACGAGGTCGCCGGGGCCGGCGCATAACCGCGGTGGACCATAACGGGTGCGAGGCCCTGGGCAGCGGTCCGGCCGGCGCCGCCAAACGTGCCGGCGCCTGCACCGGCGGTGAAGTAGATGGGTGTGCTGGCCGTGCCCTGACGCAGGGCGCTGTGCGAGAAGCCGCTCAAACCGCCGAGGCCTTCACGCGGAATGCCCAGACCGGCCGAGTCGCGGCGGAAGATAAAGGAGCCGCCGCTGCTGACCTCAGACGAGACCAGCGGCCTCAGGTTCACAGTCACCAGCGTGGACGTGCCGGGCCGCGGCGGTTGCGTGGGCCGCTGCGGCAAGCGGGGCAGAGAGCCAATGCTGCCGATCGTGGTGCCGGTGGCAACCGGTCCATTCGCCAGCCCATTCCATGCGCCCCCCGGCATCCATCCCCAGCCGGCGCCGGGGCAGTACGACCAGGACCCGTAGTGATACGGCGTCCACCCCCAGGGATAAGGCGAAACCCATGAATAGCCCGCGCCCGAATACCACGCCCACGTCCCGTTGGCATACGGATCCCATGCGGCGCTGGCAAAGTACGGGCGCCACATCATACCGCAGCCGCCGGAGTCCGCGAAGTTGCCATAGTAGTCCATATCGTTCAGACCGTAGGAATACGGGGCGTTTCCAAAGGCCGCCAGCGTGGCCACGCGCGCGTGATGATCGGCCGACTGCTTGTCCCACGAGTCGAGGGAGTTGGCGGCGATGTCCTTCTTCACCTCGGGCTGACTGTTGGGCGCGAAGTCAAACGTAACGGTCCTCTTGCGCGGCACGGCGATCGGCCCGTCGGCGCCGTTAACTTCGACCATCCCGCTCAGCACGGCGAGGCTGGCTCCCGTGCCGCTCATCTCCAGGCGAATGTGGCTGTCAGGCGGCAGGGCCAGCTTTTCCGGCCCGAAGAGCAGGATGAAGTCGTTGCCGGCGGTCTGGGCCTTGGTGAGGCTCGCATAAGCCATGCCGCGGAGCACGCGCACCGCAGTGACAGTCGCCCCGGAGGCGCGCCGCTCGAGCATCGGAAACTCGACTTCGGTGTTGGGCGCGAGGCGCAGAGTGCTGTTGTCTTCGAACTCGATTTCGGCGATGCCGATGCCGGTTTGCACGCGGCTGGACTCGACGATCGGCAGGTTCTGCATCGCGGCCTCGAGGCCGCGGCCGGTGCCTCGATCCACCTGCACAGTGCCACGCACCTCACTGAGCCGAACGATGCGGACCTTTGACATGCCGGTCGAAGATTCGGCGGAAAGGTTGGTTTGCGCGGGCAGGGTGGTAGCAGCGAGCAGAAGCGAGAGGAGACTGGCGGGAACGGAGATCGCGGACATGTCCGCCTCCTTGACTGTGGGCGAACGGAGAAGCACGCTCCGGGGGCCAGGCCGAAGCACGATGCGCAATCATAGTAGCACCGTTCAGGGGGTGGTGGCGCGCGGCTCATCTGCGCTGCGCCTGCGGCACGGGGATGGACTCCGAGCAGAGGGTCCGATTGCCGGATGCTCACGGGATTTGGGGGTGATGCGGCAAGAACCAGCGACTCTCGGATCGGAACAAGTGTCCGGTCTTCCCGGCTGGACAAGAGCTGAGCGGCGACCGAGAATAGGGCGCATGGATCGGACTGCATCGCCGCTGAAAAGGGGCGAGCGTTTCGCCGGATGGAAGCGAAACGGAGCGTGTAGCGAACCTGGTCGCGCCGCGCATTGCGCAGGCGTTGCCGCAGTGGGAATGGCAGAAAGTGTGGCCTGAGAAGGGGCATCGATGAGCTTCCTCCAGGGGCGGATGGGCCGAACGATCGCGCTGGCGCTGACTGCCGCGTGGGTGGCGATGGGTGTCTGCGCCGTTGCCGGGCAGACGCCTGCGATGCATCGCAATATGCCCTGTTGTCCGCCCCAGGCCGGGACGCAGGGATGCTCCACGGCGCAATGTGAGCAGGCTCCGGAAAAAACAGAGGCCCAGAGTGGCGAGCAGGTGGCCACCTTGCCCGTCGCGGATGCTGTGCCTTCCGATTTCGCGGGGCCGCCTCGGGCGGAGGCACTGCGGGAACTGACGCCCGGGCTGCGCTTTGCCGCAGCGGTCTTCCGACTCAAAGACGATCTGAGGATTTAGACCTCAGTGTGCTCGTGTATCCCTGCGCCTCGGCGCACGTCGATCCTCTTCACACTGAAAGGAATTCTCCATGAAAACGAAAATCCTCACGATCGTTGCCACTTCCATGCTTGCTCTTTCCGCGTTCGCGGTGACAGGTGCGGGCAAGTCCGGCGCGAAGTGCTGCCCAGGCAGCAGTTGCCCGGGACAGTCGTCGTGCTGCTGCCCCGGCTGCTGCAGCCACAAATAACCATGTGACCGAAGGACTCCGCGTTTCCCAGGGAGGCGCGGAATCTTTCTTTTTGCAGCGGAACTGACCGCCGCGAACCAGCCGGGAGCGCCCCGAAACTCCCGTCTTGTCGGCCAATTGGAAATGTATGGTCCCCTGCCTTACCGCACCACCTCGTCCAGCCGCGTATCGTGCGGAGGGATTTCGGCGCGTTGCGCCCAGGTTTGCTCCACCAGGGCTAACGCCTCTTCGGGATCGGCTGCGACCTGCACCAGGCTGCGGTTTTCCGGCTGGATAAAGCCCTCGCACACAGTGTGATCGAGGAAGGCGAGCAAGCCGTCGTAGAAGCCCCCGACATTGACCAGGACGCAGGGCTTGGCGTGGATGTGAAGCTGCGCCCAGGTGACGACCTCGATGAACTCATCCATCGTGCCGTAGCCGCCGGGCAGGGCGACGAAGGCGTCTGCGCGCTCGGCCAGCATGGCTTTGCGCTCGTGCATGGTGCCGACGACGTGCAACTCGGTGAGGCCTTTGTGGTCGATCTCGCGCTCGCGGATGACTTCGGGGATGACGCCGACCACTTCGCCGCCGGCAGCCAGAGCCGCATCGGCAACGGCGCCCATGGTGCCCACAGTGGCGCCGCCGTAGAGCAGACCGTAGCCGCGATGGGCGACGAGGCGGCCCAGTTCGGTGGCAGCTTGCAGATAAGCAGGAGACGCGCCGGCAGCCGACGCGCAGAAAACGCAGATCCACTTCTTCCCGGCAGACATTGACCTGAGTTTACCGGAGGCGGTGGCGCAAAATCGGGCCGGCGGCGGAGATCAAGCGCGTCACTGCGCGACGACGTCGCCGGAGATACGGTCAAACTCGCTCTGCGAGACGACGCGTTTGCGGACCAGATCGTACGGCGTGTTGTAAGGGCGGTTGTCGGCGATGCGCCGCGCCGTGGCGGGTGTGACGCCGGGCAGCGACTCTAGGTCCGCGCGGCTGGCGTCGTTTAGGTTGACGGCATGGGCGCCGTTGCGGTTATGCAGCCCGGCGCGAACTCCCGCCGCCACGTCGTTGGCCTCGCGGGTGGCGTTGGCGGCGGCGATTTTGGCTTCGGCCGCAGCTTTGTCGGCCTCGACTTTGGCGCGCTCCGTGGCCTGCTGGGCCTGGGCCTGAATCTGCCGGTCGGATTTGTCCGCGCAGGATGCCATCCACAGCAAGGCCGTGCACAAGGCCACGGTCACTGCCAGCCGGATGATGAGGTTGCCCTGATTGGTCTGCCGCATGGTGCTTACACGCCTCCGCCTTTGCATGGAAGGGCATGATTCGCAGAGAGTTGCCAAAGAGTAACCAGATTGACGAAAAATCGCCTTTTCAAGAGTGCCCGAACAGGGCTAACATCCTTCAGCAAACGGCCCCTCCTGCCCCCCGAGCCCGGAGGCACGGTTTTCCGGACCCGCTCGGCACCAGGAGCCGGCTCGACCGCTTCGACGGCAGGGAGGAATCCGGCCGGTCGGCGTGGTTGCAGCTGGCCATCAGGACGACCGGCGCAATCATCCGGCGGCAGCCCAGTGCGCACCCTGCTCAAGAATCGGAATCTCGTAGTCCCCGAGGCGCTTTATGAGCTCCATGATGAGCTACATGCCTGTGGTCTGGATCGTGTGGGCGGCGGTCATCACCGTCCTGCTCGTTCTCCTTGTTTACCGTTCCAACCTCACCCGCTATGAAGAAGACCAGATCTTCCTCGACGATTCGGGCAGCCACCTGAAGAAGGAACAGGAAGAGCTTCTGGTGAAAGTGAACAAGATCCAACCCGCGATCCGGATCGCAACCGGCGTAACCTGTTTACTTACCGTCGGCATCATCGGCATTTATGTTTGGGATGCCCTGCAACACCTGATGTAACCCGCGCCCGCGAGGTTCGATCGTCCGGCAAGCGCCGGGGTGAGGTGTCGAGCAAGTGCCGCGACAGGCTGGACTGCTCCCTGCAGTCCGGCCGCGCGGGATTGTATGCTTGTCCTTCTCTGTGAGTAGCCCGCAAAATTGCTGTTGCAACCTCAGGAGTCTCAACATGAAGTCCTGGCAGCGCGTTGCTGCCTGCCTTGCTGTGGCGATCTGCGCGCTGCGCTTCCCTCGCTGCCGGCCTTCCCCCCTGACTGCTGATCGCTGAGATCGGATAACTGGTAATCGACCCATGTGTGGCCGCTACTATCGACGCTCGGACAAGCAACGCATCGCGGAGGCGTTCCGCACCGGCGTGCCGGCGACCTTTGAGATTTTGCCGTCGTACAACGTGGCGCCGCAGAGTTTTCAGCCGGTGGTGCGGCTGAACGACGAGACCGGGGAGCGCGAGCTGGCGCTGCTGCGCTGGGGGCTGGTGCCCTTCTGGGCGAAGGACGCCAAAGTGGCGTACAGCACGATCAACGCGAAGGCCGAGACCGTGGCGACGAGCGCCATGTTTCGCGAGGCGCTGAAGCGGCGGCGGTGCCTGGTGCCGGCAGACGGTTTCTACGAGTGGCAAAAGATTGACGCGAAGACGAAACAGCCTTACGCCATCGGGTTGGCCGATGGCTCGCTGTTTGCGTTTGCGGGGTTGTGGGAGCGGTGGAAGGACAAAGCCACCAATCAGCCGCTGGAGACGTACACCATCGTCACCACGGAAGCGAACGAGCTGACGGCGGCGATCCACGATCGCATGCCGGTGATTCTTGCGCCGCGCGATTACCAGCGCTGGCTGGCGCCAGGGGATGTGGCGCGGCCGCCTGTCGACCTGCTGCGTCCGCGTCCCGCCGAGGAGATGACGGCGTGGAAGGTGGGCGCGGCGGTGGGCAATGTGCGCAACAACGATGCATCTCTGTGCGCTCCGGTCTGAAAGGCGGGGCTTTTCAGGCGAAGCGCCAACGTCGCGCGCGGCTGGTCCGCAGGATAGACTTCTGCCCATGCGTTTTTGCAGCCTGGTCACGCTGGCTGTCTTTCTCATCGCCGCTGCCGCGGTCGCGCCGTCTGCGCAGCCGCAGGACCAGCCTGGGGCGACGAGCTCTGCGTCGCGCCTTGCGCCCGATCAGGCGCCCCCGCCTCCCGCGTCTCCCCAGTACCGGCGCGTGCAGCAGAGTTTGGCGCGGGGATGGAACACGTGGGACGTGCATAGCGTGACCACGCAGGTTCTGCTCCCCGAGGGCGTGGCCATTCACGTGGGGATGCAGCACAACACCACCCTGGCCGGCGATGCGTTTCTGCAGGACGCGCTGATCGGGAGGCTGGCGCCGGGCGCGGAGCAGTTAACGCCTGGCCCGCACGCCTGGGACGGCAGCTACACGGATCTGCGCATCGCGTGGAAAGGGGACAGCTGGCGCATCCAGAGCGCGCATGCCGGGCCGCGGGACCTGGTGATGCTGGTGACGCCGATCCGGTCGTCGAGCTCGCTGCCGCCAACTGTGGTGTTCACCGTGGATCTGCTGTGGAGCCGGGCGGGGATGGTGGTGCCCCATGCTGATGCGCTGCAGGTTCCGCTGTCGGCGGGAGACATAGCGATCTACTGCACTTGCGCCCCGCCGGGCTCGCCGCGGGAACTGATCGACATTCCCACGGGCGGCCCGTACTTCGCCGCCGATCTGACCGGTCCGGTGGGCGTGAGCACAGGGCAGCGGCGCACGCTTGGGGAAGTCGAGGGCCTGATCGCGCGCGCGGAAGAGCACTACCGGCAATCTGTAACCGCGGCAGGCACGAATGGACCCATCGTCGATGCCATTGAGACGACGCTGGGGTGGGACACAATCTACGAGCCATCGCGCCGGCGCGTGGTTTCGCCGGTGAGCCGCGTGTGGAGCGTGGCGTGGGGCGGGTACGTGATCTTCGACTGGGACACGTTCTTTGCCGCGACCATGGCGGGGATCGGCGACCGAGATCTGGCTTATGCCGACGCGCTGGAGACGCTGCGCGAGGAGACGGCGCAGGGTTTTGTGCCGAATTATGCGCGCGCGGGCGGGTGGAAAAGCTCCGACCGGTCGGAGCCGCCGGTGGGCGCGATCACGGTGCTGGGGCTGTACAGGAAATTCCACGACCGGTGGTTTCTGCAGGACGCCTTCGAACCCCTGCTGCGCTGGGATCGCTGGTGGAATGCGCACAGGCAGATCGACGGCTACCTGGCGTGGGGCAGCGACGGCGAGAATCAGCCGGAGAATCTCGACGATGGAAGCCGCGGCACGCGCGCCGGAGCGATCCTGGAGTCCGGCCTCGACAACAGCCCGATGTACGACTCGGCTGAGTACGACGCGAAGACGCATGTGCTGGAATACGCCGATGTGGGGCTGATGAGCCTCTACATCGCCGACTGCGATGCACTGGCGCAGATTGCGCATGAGCTGAAGAAACAGAATGAGGAAGAGGAACTGCGGAATCGGGCGGCGCGTTATCGGGCGAGCCTCGCCACGCTGTGGGATCCGGGAACGGGAATTTTTCTCAACAAGGATCTGCATACGGGCCAGTTCAACACGCGGCTTTCGCCGACGAATTTCTATCCGATGCTGGCGCACGCGGCGACGCCGGAACAGGCGCAGATCATGATCGGGAAACATCTGCTCAACCCGAAGGAATTCTGGGGGCAGTGGGTGATTCCGTCGATCGAGCGCGACGATCCGGCGTTTCCCGACCAGAATTACTGGCGTGGGCGCATCTGGGGGCCGATGAACTACCTGGTCTATCTCGGACTTTGTAACTACAACGATGCTGCGGTGCGCGGCGAGTTCGCGCAGAAGTCGTACGATCTGTTTCTGCAGGAATGGCGCGACCAGGGCCACGTGCACGAGAACTACAACGCCATCACGGGCACCGGCGACGACGTCGCCAACAGCGACCGCTTTTATCACTGGGGCGCGCTGCTGGGGTACATCGAATATCTCCAGCAGAGCCAGCCGCCGAAATAGCAGCTCTCACACCACCGGAGCTTCCTCTTCCACGATTCCTGTCGGAAAACCGTCGATGCTGACGGCATTCTTTGCCTGCCAGTATGCCTGCAGGCCCTCTTCGCCTTTGGCTTCGGCCCAGCGCGTCAGCGTGGGCCGCTCCGCGACGTAATCGAAGAGAGGAACACCGTATCCGCAGGAGGTCTGGACCAGCTCCACATCGAGCACGACGATCTGGCGTGCCCCGGGGCGCTCTTCGTTGCCGAAAGCCGACGCCAGCAGTTGGCGGTATTCCGCCGATCGCCGCGCCAGGACGCGGCCACGCCCGTAAAGCCGCAGCACCATGGGCGGACCCTCGAAAGCGCAGAACATCATTGTCAGCCGGCCGCCGGAGAGCAAATGCGCCGCGGTCTCGTTGCCGCTGCCGGTCAGATCCAGATACGCCACGCGATTCGCAGCGAACACGCGCAGAGCGGCGCCGTCTTTTGGCGAAATGTTCACGTGGCCCGAAGCCGCGGCGGAGCCGGTAAAGAAGATGTGCTGCCGCTCGATGAACTCGCGATGAGCCGGCTCGATACAGTTGAACTGTTTTCCCATAGTGAGTGCCTCGGTGCGGTTCAGTTGGTCCGGGATTTCTCGTCGTAGTGCGCGCGCATGTTCTTGAGCCGCGCCTTCACCCCGGGCCACTCGGCGGCGACGATGGAGAAGCGCGCGGAGTTACGCGGGGTGAGATCGACGGCAAGGCGGTGCGAACGCAGAATGCCCTCGAAGTGGCAGCCGATGCGCAGCATGGCCGCGCGGGAGCGCTCGTTGCGCTCGTCGGTGTGCAGGCAGACGCGCACCATGTTCCACGTTTCGAAGGCGTGGGTGAGCATCAGCAGCTTCGCTTCGCTGTTGGCGGCGGTACGGATGGCCGAGCGCGTGTACCAGGTGTAGCCAATCTCACAGGCGTCGGGCAGGGCGTGGGCGTGGCTCGGGGGCCAGGGCCAGTATTCAATGTCGAAGAAGCGGGTCGAGCCGATGACTGCGCCGTCGGCCAGGCGAACGACGGCAAAGGGGATCGCGCTTCCGGCGTCGCGCGCGGCCAGCGCGGTGCGGACGTACGCCGCGGTTGCTTCTTCGCCCACAGGGACTGCGCTCCACTGGTAGAGCGACGGATCGACGGCGGAGGCGGCGGTGAGCGCGTCGATGTGCGCGAGTTCCAGAGGCTCGAGGCGAACCTGAGAGCCGGCCAGCGTGAAGGGCGCGAGTCGCGTGGTCATGTGACAACCAGAATAAATGTTGGCGGGGCGCAGTTCTCATCGCACGCACGCGATGGCGTCGCGCCGGGGTGCGCTGTCAGGCGAGACCGGGGGCCACCAGCAGCGCGCCCAACTGCGCTCCGTGGCGCAGGAGGAAGCGGGGCATGGGCTGTTCGCCGACGTGCACGGCGAGCATCTCGCGAAACAGTTCCGGCCGCGCGGCCAGCACGGGAAGCACGCGGGTGCGCAGCCAGGCATAGCGGTCGAGCAACAACATGAGCGAAGCCATGCGCTGCGGCAGCGCGAGAATGCCGGCGTGGCGGGCTGCGTAGAGGTCGAGGCCGCCGGCGGCCAGCGAGTCCGCGAGCAGCAGCGCCTGGCGGAAAGCCATGCTCAGGCCCTCGCCGGTGATGGCGTCGGCCGATCCTGAGGCGTCGCCGATGAGCGCGACGTTGCCGCGGGTAACGCTGCGCAGACGGCGGGTGAGGGTCAGCGCTCCACGTTCGGCGTCGGTGGTCGCGGCGCCGGCGAGTTTTGCGTGGAGGTACGGAAGGGACTCGAGGAAGGTCCCGAGGCGCACGCCGGATTGGCGGGTGATGGCGGCGACGCATACTTCCTGTGGACCGACCGGGGTGATGTATGCCTGGCCGAGAGGGCCCCAGTGAATTTCGACGCGTGAGCTCCAGGGAGCGACGTGGAAGTGCGCGCGAAAACCAAGGCGGAGGCCGCGGAGGCGGCCCGCATTGAGACCGGCCCAGGAGCGAACGCGGGAGGCGTGCCCGTCGGCTCCGATGAGCCAGCTGTACGCGCAGGTTGCTCCGCCGACGCTTGCGGGCTGGTTGGCTTTCAGCAGGACGGCGGTGTTCCAGGCGGTGCGCACGCCGAGCTGCGCGGCGCGATCGAGCAGAAGCTGATGCAGCACCGTGCGGCGCATGCCCAGGCCGGCGCCGCGGGGGAAGTCGGCGCAGACGCTGGCCTCGCCGTCGGCGAAGAGGATGCCGGTGAATTCCACTCCGTCGCGAGCATCGAGGTCGACGCCGAGGCGCTCCAGAGCGTCACGCGAGCCGGGCAGGAGGCCTTCGCCGCAGGGCTTGTCGATGGGCGGGCGCAGCGCGTCGGCCACCAGCACGTCGGCCCCGCGCTGGCGCAGGGCGATCGCCGCCGCCAGTCCTGCCGGGCCGCCACCGGCAATCAATACGTCACAGTGACTGCATCCTGACACGGCTCCTACCATTCCAGCAGCGACATCTCCGCGCAGAAGCCAGGGCCCATGGCAGCCAGAACACTGCGCGTGCCGGGCGCGGGATGGCGATGCTTCATGACTTTGTCGAGCACCACCAGCACAGAGGCCGACGACAAGTTGCCCACGCGGCGCAACGCCTCCCACGAGACGTCGAGCGCGCCATCGGGCAGGCCCAGAGACTCGGCAGTGGCTTCCAGCACTTTGGGTCCGCCCGTGTGCATGATCCACGAGCCGATGTCGCCGCGCGTCAAACCCTGCGCGGCGAGGAAGGCATCGACGTCGCGGCCCAGATTTTCGCGGACCACCTTCGGCACATCGGGAGAAAGCACGATGTTGAAGCCGCGTTCGGAAATATCCCAGCCCATCACGTCTTCGGTGTCTGGATAGAAGACGCAGTGGCTCGCGAGGATGCGCGGGCCGCGGCGCGGAATCCGATCGCCGGCGACGAGAACGGCGGCTGCGCCGTCGCCGAAGAGCCCCGACGAGATGAGGTTGGCGACGGAGAGGTCGTCGCGCTGCCACGTGAGCGAGCACAGTTCGACAGAGAGGAGGAGCGCGACCTGGTCGGGGTGCGCGCGCACATAGTCGGCTGCGCGGGCCAGGCCGGCGGCGCCGGCAACGCATCCGAGCCCGAAGATGGGGTTGCGGCGAATGTTCGGCGACAGATGCATGCGGTTCACCAGGCGCGCGTCGATCGACGGGCTGGCGACACCGGTCACGGTGACGAAGAAGATGGCGCCGATGTCCTCGCGGCGCAGGCCGGCCTGTTTCAGGGCGCAGTCGATGGCGCGCTCTCCCAGCTCCTGCGCAACTTCGATCCAGACGTCGTTCACTTTGCCCCAGGTGTCGAGCGCACGATATGCGTCGAGGGGACGAGAGAAGTAGCGGCCGTCGACGCCGGTGCGCATGTGCAGGCGCTCGAGGACCGCGCCGACTTTCGGATCGCCACCCCAAAACGCCAGCAGAGCGTCGACAACCTCGCGCTGGCTGTAGTAGTGCGGCGGATAAGCGGTGGATGTGGCGAGAATATGCATGGGCGTCCTGATTATGGACGTTAGACGCGGCAAGTGTCGATTTACTCCTGATTGAGCAATGAAGAATCCTTCATCGCCGCCCGACCCAGCCATGATGGCGGGCAAGGCACGCCAGGTTGTCACCGCGAAGAAAGAACATTGTCTGCGCTTTGTCGCTCCTCGCCTGTGGCCGCAGTGGCGAGGGGAATCTTCACGACAATCTGGGAGCCGCCTTCGGGGCGGATGCGCGCCACAGCACGTCCGCCATGTGCGACTGCGACCGCGCTGACAAAGGCGAGACCCAGGCCGTGGCCCTCGGACTCCGCGCCTTTGACGAAGCGCTGGAAGACGCGCGGAAGCAGTTCGGGAGAGAAGCCGGGGCCATTGTCTTCCACGGTGATGGAGGCCAGGCCCTCCCCGGTGGAGACGGATACGGAAACCACGGCGTTCGCGCCCGCATAGTGGAGCTCGTTTTCCATCAGGTTGGAAAGCATCCGGGTGCAGAGGGAAACGTCGCCGCCGATCTTCGCCGTCGTCATCGCGGCGACGCAAAGCTGCTGGTGGCGGTCGGCGAAGACGGGCGCGTACAGCTCCACAACGCGGCTGACCAGCTCGCCGAGGTCGATGGATTCGCGACGCAGGCGCAGAGCGCCGCCGTCGGCCTCCGCGAGGTCGAGCGAGGTGGTGATGACGTCGGAGAGGCGGTCGAGGTGCTCGATGGCGCGCGCCACCAGCTCAGACGACTGTTCGCGATCGTCGAGCGAGAGCGCGATTTCGAGGCTGCCGCGGACGGAAGTGATGGGGCTCTTGAGATCGTGCGCGACCGAATCGGTGAGCGTGCGCAGCTGGTTTACCGACGAGGAGATGCGGTCGAGCATGTTGTTGAAGGTGCGGGCAAGGCGCGCCACTTCATCCTGCTGGCGGCCCGCAGGAACGCGCGTACCCAGATCGTCGGGACGAATGCTGGCCGCGGTGCTGGTGATAGCGTCGACGCGCTTCAGCATGCGGCGCAGGCCGAAGAGGGTGATGAGAAATCCGAAGGCGACCATTGCTACCCAGCCGAGGAAAAAGCGGGCCAGCAGATGGCGCAGAAGCTGCGTGGAGATGGAATCGAGCAGGCCGAGATAGAGACGTCCGGCGCCAGGGCGCATGTCCACGGCCACCACGCGAAAGGGCGCGGGCCAGCCTTTGATCTGCAGGGACACCGGGGCGCCCTGCGAGATTTTCATGGTGCTCAGGGCATTTAGAAATGTTGCGCTGTCGGCCGGTCCGACCCAAACAGGAGCATGGGAGGGATCGCCGGTCTGCGCGAAGAAGACGGTGTTGCCCGCCGGATGCCCTTCGCTCTCATCGTCGCCGGCCTCGCGGGTGGCGTGCTCCGCCACTTCCTCGACGACGCGGTCGTACAGGGCGTCGCGGGGCGTGTTGAGGGCCACCTGTTTCAGGGTGTCGCTCTCGCCCAGCAGCCAGGAGTCGCTGCGATCGCGCACGGTGCGCGCGACCATCACGTACATAACGATGAACACCGCGGCGCTGCCCACGGCAAAGACGGCGGTGCTGCGCACGGCGAGACGCCACGCGGCGGTGCGATAAAACGAGCTGCCGACTCGTGAAAACATAGCGCCCGGTCAGTCCCTCAGCAAATAGCCCACCCCGCGAATGGTGCGGATGAGCGGGCGTTCGGACTCGCGATCCACTTTATTCCGAAGCCGGTGAATGTGCACGTCGACGATGTTGGTGGAGGTGTCGATGCGCATCTTCCAGACGTGGTCGAGCACCATGGCGCGGGTGACCACACGGCCGGCGTTGCGGCACAGGTATTCGAGCAGGGCGAACTCCTGCTGGGTAAGCTGCAGCTCGACGCCGGCGCGCCGCGCTTCGCGGCGGATGAGGTCGATTTCGAGATCGCCGACGCGCAGCTTTGTTGTTTCCGACTGGCCTGGCGTGCTGCGCCGCAGCAGGGCGCGGAGGCGCGCCTGCAGCTCGGCCACGGCGAAGGGCTTGGTCATGTAGTCGTCGCCGCCTTTTTCAAGGCCTCGCACGCGCTCGTCGACGGATCGGCGCGCAGAGAGGATCAGGACCGGCGAAGTCACGCCCTGGGAGCGCAGGCGCTGAATCAGTTCCAGGCCGTCGATGTCGGGCAGGGTGAGATCGATCACCAGCGCATCGTGCACGCCTTCCAGCGCCAGCTTTTCGGCCTGGCTGCCCTGCGAGCACGCATCGACGCGGAAGCCGGATTCGGCCAGCGCGCGGGTGAGGAATTCGCGAATCGTGTTGTCATCCTCGACGACCAGCAGACGCATGAGTTCTCCTCACATGCGGGCTGCCCGCGCCGCCGGCCTGAGAGCATCCTGCCGGAACCGCGTGCAGGATTGCACCAGGGTGTGGACGCGATCCAGAGCCGCGACAAATCGATCAGGACCTTCAGGGAAAGCATTCAGGGGAGGAGCAGCCTTCCGCACCAGGAACTTGTTGCACTCGACGTGCTCGCCATCCATCTCCGTCAGACGGAAAAGGCTGGCGCCGTGCGGATTGACATGTTCGGAGTAAACGCCGTGTCTCGTGGTCTCGCCGGCCGAGGCCTTCGCCATCGTCATGCAGGGGTTTCCCATGTTCAGATTACGCTCGCGTCCTGGCCACGAACTTGCTCGCAGATTACAAAGGCGTCATCTGTGGGCTTCTTCTGATTCCGTGTTTGGACTGGCATTGCAGAGGATGGTGAGCCACGCCCTCTGGAACGGCAGGCGGCGGATGGGCCCGGAGCCGGCGCGGTGCACCGGCATCGTCTCACGGCGGAGCGCCCACGCGGCGCTGAGGGAGGGCACGTCGCGCGTCCACACGGGCAGGACGGCGGACATCAGCAGGCCCTCGACGTTGCAGAGGATTCCCAGCGAGAGCGACAGCGCGACGAGCGTGACGCCGTGACCGCTGGCGAAGGCTGCCATGACGGCGATGGCCATCGCGAGTCCCCACGATTTGGCAAGATACGAGTGGTAGCTGGCGGGCTTGCCGAATTTTGCGCAGTCGAACCCGAAGTGCAGGCCCTCGGCCGCAACCAGCGCGAGCAGAGGGATGCCGTTCCGGAGCAATACGTCGGGTGAGTGAATCCAGAGCGCGAGTCCGGTGCAGAGATAGAAAAACGTGTCCGCCATGGAGTCGAAGAGGCGGAGGGCAGCGGTGTCGCAATGCCAGCGGCGCGCCAAAATGCCGTCATAGATGTCGGAGACGAGAGCGCTGAGGACCAGCGCTGCCAGAGCAGTTCCGCTCCAGTTGCAGGCGGCTCCGGCGATGAGGACGGGGCCGAGTGCGGCGCGAACTCCGCTCATGGCCCAGGGAATCTGCTGCTTGCGAATGGGAAGCTGCATCGTTCTTCTCCCAATGGAAGCAGCCTACGGCGGGGGCGCGCGGCAGAGGGCGAGGAGCAGGACACTTTCTCGAAGTGTCACAGGGCGCCGAGATCGCAGGAGCGAGCGATTTCGTCGCGGGCCGAGTCGGCGAGAAGCGGAAAGACGACGAGGCGGGGATGGCCGGCGAGCCCCGGCAGCGCTGCGCTGGCTCGATCGCAGAGGATGACCGAGGCCTGATCGAGGCCGCGGCGCCATTGCGATTTGCAGGCGTCGCGCAGCAGGAGCACTTCGGACGGCAGGCCGGCGGCGATGAGCATGGTGCGCGCAGTCGAAAGGAATTCAGGCCAGCGCGAGACGATGCCGACCAGATGTCCCGCCGGCGCTGGAACCCAGCGGGCCAGCCACTGGTTGGCAGAGCGGATCGGGAGCACGATCAGCTCCGCGCCGGGCGGCAGGGCGGCGCGCACGGCGGCGGCTTTGCTGGGTCGGCAGAGAAAGATGGCGGAGGCGAGGGTTTCCGGGTGCGCGCAGTCGTCAAGGTCGGCCGCTGCGACAGGAAACGAGACAAGAGCATGCAGCTCGGCCAGCAGGATGGGCGCAGTTCGGGGTCGGGGTCGATGAGGACCAGCCGATCGGGCGGCGGGCTGGCGAGCCATTCTTCGAGCCGGCGGCGGAGCGCGGCGCGCGGGATTTGCAGGCTGCGCAGATCGCGGAAGAAGCGCGCGATGCGCTGGTCGAGGATCTGCTCCGGCGTGGGTGCGGGATCCTTTTGTTTGCGGACGTAGACTCCGCTGCCGTGGCGCGCTTCGGTCCAGCCTTCGCGTTCCAGCTGGCGGTAGCCGGCGCTGATGGTGTTGGGGTGGAGACCGAAGCGGCGGGCGAGCTCGCGCGTGCTGGGCAAACGGTCGCCAGGGCGCAGTTCGCCGGAGAGGATGGCAAGGACGACCTGGGTGACGAGCTGTCGATAGACGGGGACTTCGCTGCTGGACGCAAACCAAAGCCGCACGTCGGCCTCCGCATTTCTCGGGGATATGGCGACGATTGTATCGCGCTTATCTCGCGGCCTTTTCGGCGGCTTCGACGGTGTGCGCGATGAGCGTGGCGATGGTCATAGGACCGACGCCGCCCGGGACGGGCGTGTACGCGGAGCAGCGGTCGACGACGGCGGACAACTCGATGTCGCCGACACCGCCTCCGGGGCCCCCGGCGCGCCCTTCGCTGGCGGGCTGGGGCAGGGGATGATAGCCCGCATCGATAACGACGGCTCCGTCGCGGATCCAACTGCCGCGGATGAACTCCGGTTTGCCGACGGCGCCGACGACGATCTCCCCGCGGCGGACGACTTCGGCGAGGTTGCTGGTGCGGGAGTGGCAGATAGTAACGGTGGCGTGGGCGGCGAGCAGCATCATGGCCATGGGGCGGCCGAGGATGGGGCTGCGTCCGACGACGACGGCTTCGCGTCCCACGAGGGGAATCTGGTAGCGGCGCAGCAGCCGCATGATGCCGGCGGGCGTGGCGGAGCCGTAGGCGGGCTCGTCCATGGCCATGCGGCCGAAGCCGTGGGCGGTGACGCCGTCCACGTCCTTGTCGAGCGCGATGCGATCGAAGCAGGCGCGCTCGTCGATCTGCTTCGGTACCGGATGCTGCAGCAGGATGCCGCGCACGCGGGGGTTGGCGTTCAGGTCGTCGATGGCGGCGAGCAGCTCCTGCGTGGTGGTGGCGGCGGGAAGGGCGATGCTGCGCGACTCCATGCCGACGCGGCGGCAGGCGTTGCCCTTCATGCGAACGTAGGTGGCGGAAGCGGGATCGTCGCCGACGAGGATGGTGGCGAGGATGGGCGGTTCCTGCAGGTTGAGGCGCCGGACGCGCGCGGTGAGTTCAGCTTCAAGTTCCTTTGCGTACGCCTTGCCGTCGAGGACGATTCCCGCCATGCATTCAGTTTACGGGGTGGTTGAGGGGTTCGGTGCCACCCCAGGCTAATGCAGCAGGAAGCCGGCTCCGTCGGTGAGGAAATGAGCCAGCATGTTGCACGGGAGATCGCGCCGCCAGAGATAGAGCACGGTCAGGGCAAGGCCGCCAAATCCTGCCACCACCAGAGATGCAACTCCCCAATAGCTGAGGTGCGCAAGGGTAAAGACGATCCAGGAAATCGCTCCGGCCGCGAAGCGGCTCCCGGTCAGCTCGGAAAGGCGCTCGATGGCATAACCGCGGTACAGCACTTCCTCGAAGATGGCGGCCCGCAGCACGAGCATTAGGCGGACGCCCCACGGATGGCCCATCATCTGAGCCATGGCGTGAGCATTCAGAGATTGGTGGAACACACGGGCCGAGATTCCGTAGACCACGCCGATTCCGAATGCAATAACGATGGCGCTGACGACACCCCACACCAGCGTGCGCCAGCCGAGTTTGCGCAGACCGATGGAGGAGAACGGGCGCTTCTCGACCAGGGAAACATAAAGCAGGATGAGGATAGTCAGAGCCCAGAAAATTCCTTCCTGGGTTGCGAGTCCGAGGTGCGCCCGGTGCAGCTCCGACGCCAGCAGGACGACGGCTTCCGGGCACACCAGCGCGAGAAAGAGTCCGCCCAGTGTGAGAGCCAGGGGCTGCCGCGGTCGCGTGGCAGGGACGGTGGCCAAACGAACAGCCTCGCGATGAAAAGAATTCGGCACTAGATGGCGCGAATCACGCGCGCCGGCAGGAAGATGATGGCCGCGACGAGCTCCAGCGCGCCGCCGACGGCGATGCCCACGATGCGGAAGGGAATCAGGAGCAGCCACACGATCGGATACGCTACCAGCGCGAGCAGGGCGAGCGGCCAGCAGAGCACGAAAAGGATGCAGAAGAGGAAAAATTTGACCATGGCAATCCCTCGCTGTGCGAATCAGCGGCCGGGCTGGTTGGCGGCGGCCGCCGCACCACAATCCATCTTACGCAGGCGGCGGATGCGGAGTTCCGCAATTATTCCTGCGGCGCGTGCAGGCCGAGGGCCTGCAGCACCTGCAGGTCCGGCGTAGTGACGCCGTTGGCCTTCGTCACGACGCTGAATCCACCCTGGTAATCCCACATGGCCCAGCCAATATGGTTCTTCTCAAGCGCGACGCGCATGTCATGCAGCCAGCGGGAACGCGCGTCCGGCGGAGAAAAGTCGCGGAACACGCCGAATTCGCCGCAATAGACCGGCACGTGATGCAGCGCGGACCACTTCGCGGCGAAGGAAATATAGTTCTCAATACGCGCGCTGTCCCAGCGGTCTTCGCCGTAGTTGTCAAGGAAGAGCTGGCCCGAGAGCGTCGGCTCCTGCGAGAGTTTCGGCGCGATGTTTTCCGGCGTGGAAGGGTACGGGATGCCGCGCTCCGGCATCACCCCCTCGCCGGCCCATGTAGCTCCCTGATGCGTAAAAGGGAATGGTTCGTAATCGTGGAAGGTATAGATGACGTTGGCGTCGGCGAGCGGCTCCAGCACCAGCAGGTCCGGGATGCCCGACCAGTGCGCGCCGGCGGCGATGATGGTGTTCTGCGGGGCGGCCTGGCGGATGGCGTCGGCGACCGTAGCCTCGATGCCCTGCCAGCGGTACGGGTCGCTCTGCTCGGGCTCGTTCATGATCTCGAAGAAGATGTGCTCGGCATCGACGGGGGCGAAGTGCGCGGCGAGGGCGTGCCAGAGCGACGTAAAGGCGGCGACGCCGGCCTGGCCCTGGAACAGCTCGGCCTTGTACTCGCTGGTGGGATGGATGTCGATGATGACGGAGAGATGATCGTCGAGCATGGCGCGAACGGCCTTGTCGAGCGCCGACATAAACGGCGTTTCTTCGCCGGCGCGCTGCCAGGCGAGCAGCGGTCCGGCATCGATGCTGACGCGGCAGTGGTCGAAGCCCATAGCCGCGATGAGGGCGATATCCTGGGGCGTGGTGTAGGTCGCAAGGCGCTGCGCTGAGTAGTCGTCAGCCTGCGCGAACCACATGCTGGTATTGATGCCGTGCTGCAGATGCTGTGCGCGCTCGAAGGCGATGGAGTTTTGATCCTGGGCTGCGGCCGAGAGAAGAGGCAGAAGAGATGCGAAAAGCGGCACAGAAAGCCAGCGAACGGAGTTTTTCATACGGCAGCGTTATACCACGAAGCGGCTCATCATCCGCGTCCCCTGCTAACTGCTTCTTAGCTGACCGGTCCTTCGCTCATTGCTTCATCGCTGCGATATGCTGGCCTTTGCGAAACACAGCGCACACAGCCGGATCGCGGCCCGCGGGGGCACAGGACGAGGCCAGCTCGGCGCGCGCGGTGCGCGACATGTTCGACCGCATCGCCCCGCGCTACGATCTGCTCAACCACGTGCTGTCGTGCAATGTGGATCGCGTGTGGTGGTGGCGGACGGCGCGGCGCTTCCGCCAGATTCTGGCGCGGCCGGAGACGCGAGTGCTGGACATTTGCTGCGGCACCGGCGATATGACGCTGGCGCTGCTGCGGCGGCGTCCCGCGCAGGCGGTCAAGGTGATTGCGGCGGACTTCTCACCCGCGATGCTGGCGCGCGCGGCGAAGAAGCTGCCGCCGGACAGGGCGACCATCCTCGAAGCCGACGCGCTGCATTTACCGATGGGCGACGCTTCGCTCGACCTGATCACGACGGCGTTTGGATTTCGCAATCTGGCGAATTACCAGGAGGGGCTGGCGGAGTTTTTTCGCGTGCTGGCGCCGGGCGGCCAGGTGGGCATTCTGGATTTCAGCGAACCGGGCGGCCTGGTGGGGAAGCTTTACGCTTTTTATTTCCGGCGCGTCCTGCCGGTGATCGGCTCGCGTATCTCCGGCCAGGGCAGTGCGTACACTTACCTGCCGGAGTCGGTGGCGAAGTTTCCTTCGCCGCCGGCAATGCTCGAGATGATGCAGGCAGCAGGTTTTACCGACGTTGCGTGGACGCCGTACAGCTTCGGCATTGCCGGTTTATGGAGCGGGATGAAGCCGCGGCGATGAATCCAATGCGAGGGTGGAGAATCGCATTCAGTTGGAATGTCGCCGGGCGGCTCAGAGGCCGCGGCGACCGGGAGGAGCAGGCGTGATTGCGAGTGTGGAGTGGAAAGGCGAAGACCTCTACGACGGAAAGTCGCAGAGCGGACACATTGTGCATTTTGACGCGGGAGCGGAGCACGCCGCAGGGCTGAGCCCGATGGAAGCTGTGCTGACGGCGCTGTGCGGGTGCACCTCGATGGATGTGGTGAGCATTCTGAAGAAGAAGCGCGAACCGCTGGCGGGTCTGACCGTCACGGCCGAGGCGGAGCAGGCGCCGGAGCCTCCTCGGGTATTCACAAGCATCCATCTCACCTACAAAATTCGCGGGAAGGTTGCAGAGAAGGCCGCTCAGGACGCGGTAGCTCTGTCGAAGAACAAGTACTGCTCGGTTTCGAAGATGCTGGAGAAATCGGCCAGCATCGATTACTCCATCGAATACGCATCATGATTGGCTTCTTCCGCTTCGTGCTGGTAGTGCTGCTGCTGACGGTGGTGGCGATGACGTCGGCCATCGTCACCATGCACTTTGCCATCCACGGAGCGGAAGTCTCGACTCCAGATTTTCACGGCCTCACGATGGCCGAAGCCGGGCAGCAGGCGGCCTCGGCGGGGCTGGCGCTGCACGTGGAGAGTCGGCTCTATTCGACCGATGTGCCGCCGGGCCGCGTGGCAAATCAGTCGCCGCTTCCGGGGACGATCGTGCGGCGCGGATGGCGCGTGTGGCTGACCGAGAGCCTGGGCCCGCAGAAGCTCGCGGTTCCCGACACCATCGGCAAAGACGAGCGCGTTGCGACCATCGACATTCGGCGCGCAGGGTTGCAGGTGGGAACGGTGGCGGCGCTGCCGCAGGCCGGCGCGCAGCAGGGCACGGTGATTGCGCAGAGCCCGGAGCCGGGTGCCTCAGGAGTCGCGGGGCCGATTGTCAATCTGCTCATCGCGAGTCCCGAAGCAGCCCTGCAGCCGTCGGAGCAATCCGTTGCGTTCGTGATGCCGGATCTGCAGGGGCAGTTGTTTACCGCAGCAGCGCTGGCGCTCACGCGCGCGGGTCTGCAACTGGCTCCGCTGAAGACTGAGGACATGCATGTGCCGCCGGTGACCGCGCCGGGCGCAACATCGGCAGGGGTCGCACCCCCTGCGCCGGCTAAGCCTGTTGCGCCGTCGGGAACCATCGTGGCGCAGAATCCGCCCGCGGGTTATCGCGTGGACGCGAGCACGCCCGTCGAGCTGACGGTGGCGCAGTAGAGGCCCACCGGTGCGGCCCGGCTCCTGCGCGATTTGTGGCTGCGCGCCGGCCGCACCGTGCAGGCTGCTTCCGCCATGGATAATGGAACGCATGATGTTTTCGGGCCGGCCGCTGCTTGCGGCCTTTCTTGTGACTGCCTTCGGTTCAGCCGTTTCCGCGCAGACGTTGCCGCCCGCTCCGGGGGCGCAGGTGACGACGCTTTCCGCGCAGCCAGGGACCTGGTCGGAGCCGAGCGTCGCGGTGAATCCGCTAAACCCGCAGCAGGTGGTGACGGTCTTTCAGTACTCGGCGCAGGCCGCCTATTCGGAAGACGCCGGGAGAACGTGGACGCTGGCCCAGGGCGTGACGCCGCCGGATTACAAAATGTCGGGCGACGTTTCTGTGGTCTTCGACAACAAAGGCCACGCGATTCTGGGCTGCATTGCGTTCGACAAGCTGGGCACCTTTAATTACTGGGCCCATAACGCGACGCGGAACGGGATATTTCTTCGCCGCTCGCTCGATGGCGGCAGAACGTGGGAGCCGCAGTTGCGGACGGTGGTGGCGCAGCCGACGGCGCCAGGCATTCCCTTCGAGGACAAGCCGTACTTCTTTGCCGATGGCTCGAAGAGCAGGTACGCAGGCAATCTGTATGTAGGCTGGACGCGATGGACGCTGATCGATTCGCAGATGCTGTTCTCGCGCTCGACCGACGACGGGTTGACGTGGTCGCGGCCCATCGAGATCGCCCGCGACCGCGGCCTGCCGCGCGACGACAATGGCGCGCTGGAGGGCTTTGACGGCGCGGTGGGGCCGGACGGGACGGTGTACGGCGTGTGGGCCGAACGGAATCGCATCGAGCTGGTCGAGTCGCACAATGGAGGACGGACGTTCTCCCGCGCACGCGACATCCTGACCACGGCGCCAATCATGTTTGCGATTGACGGGATGGATCGCGCCAACGGATTTCCGCAGATTGCCATCGATCCGCGCAGAAGCCCGAAGGGCGGAACGATGTACGTGACCTGGAGCGACTTCCGCAATGGCGAAGTGGATATTTTCCTGAGCGTCTCGAGGGATCGCGGAAAGAACTGGAGCGCGCCCATCAAGGTGAACAACGATCCGGTGCACGACGGCGCCGATCATTTCTTTGAGTGGCTGGCGGTCGATCCGGTGACCGGAGCGGTGAACGTGGTGTTCTACGACCGCCGCGAAGATCCCAAAAACAAGCAGCAGATCGTGGTGCTGGCGCGCTCCGCCGACGCCGGGAAAACCTTTGCAAATTACGCGTGGACCACGACGCCTTTCGACCCCGAGGGAGTCTTCGTGGGAGACTATCTGGGCCTGGCGGCCTGGAACAACCGCGTTTACGGGGCCTGGGCGTTCCGGAACGGCAAGGACGACAAGACGACGGTGCAGGCGGGGGTGGCGGACTTCGGCCCGGGCGGCACGGGAGGGCGCTGAGCCGCGCCAAATCAGTGCTTCCGCTTATTCGGACGCGCGCATGCTTTCCCCGCGCAAAGGGCCGGCCCGCAAGCTGCGGAAGCCTCGACGAACACGGCGTGCGGGGTTCGTGTCAGGAGTTTGAAAAAGTGGCGACATCGGTACATCGATTTAGTAAAATAACCGCTACTCCGTGCAGCGCGCGTCTGGAAGTAAAGTAAACGTATGCTCGAATCTCTGAAATCTCACGTTCTGGAAGCCAACCTGGAACTGGTGCGCCGGGGTCTGGTGTTGTACACCTTCGGCAATGCCAGCGGCATCGACCGGGAACAGGGACTGGTGGCAATCAAACCCAGCGGCGTTCCCTACGAAACCATGACGGCCGGCGACATGGTGGTGAGCGATCTGGAGGGCAGGATTGTCGAAGGCACGTTGAAGCCCTCGTCGGACCTGGCTACGCACCTCGAGTTGTATCGGGCCTTCCCCGCGATCGGCGGCGTAGTCCACACGCACTCTGAGTTTGCCACGGCGTGGGCGCAGGCGGGACGCGAGATTCCCGCGTACGGCACCACCCATGCGGACTACTTCTACGGGCCTGTTCCGGTGACCGAGGAACTGAGCGCGGAAGAGATCGGTGGAGATTACGTGTTGAACACCGGGCGGAAGATCATCGACCGCTTTCACAATCTGGACCCGGAGGCGGTGCCGGGCGTGCTGGTTGCCGGGCACGCTCCCTTCACGTGGGGCGCGGACGCGATGAGCGCAGCGTATCATGCGGTGGTGCTCGAAGCCGTGGCGCGGATGGCATACTACACAGCGACACTCAACCCGGCGTGCGCCGGAGTGTCGCAGGCTTTGCTGGATCGGCATTATTTCCGTAAGCACGGCGCGAAGGCCACTTACGGGCAACGTAGCTAAACCTGGAACCGCAGTTGCCCCAGCTCGCGTTCCCGCACTTCGTGGCACACCGAGGCTCGACCTGGCATGACCCTCGCACTCGCACCCGCCGGCCTTCTCGCGGCGTCGGTTCAACACTCGCTGGTACGCCTCTCCGGAGTGGACATCGCGGTCATCGCGATCTACTTCGGGATCGTCATCTACATCGGCTTCTATTTGAAGGGCTCCTCGAATACCAGCGAGGAGTTCTTTATGGCGGGCCGCGAGATGACGGCGTGGATCGCCGGACTGAGCTTCGTTTCCGCCAACCTCGGGTCGCTGGAACTGATGGGCTGGGCCGGCTCCGCCTATCAGTACGGCATCCTGGCTACGCACTGGTACTGGATCGGCGCCATTCCGGCGATGCTCTTCCTCGGCATCGTGATGATGCCGTTCTATTACATCTCCAGGACGCACTCGGTGCCGGGCTATCTGCACCTGCGCTATGGCGACGGCACACGCGCACTTTCCGCCATCTGCTTCGCCCTGATGACCGTGCTGATGAGTGGCATCAACATGTTCGCGATGGCGGTGGTCATGAAGGTGGTGCTGGGCTGGAACCTCAGCTTCAGCATCTGGGTGTCGTCCATCACCGTGGCCATCTATGTGGCCCTGGGCGGGCTGCGCTCGGCCATTTTCAATGAGGTGCTGCAGTTCCTGCTCATCTGGCTGGGCGCGCTCCTCATCCCCATTCTGGGCCTGGTGGAGTGCGGCGGCTGGACCAACCTGAAGCATCAGATTGCAACGCGGCTGGGCACGACCGACTACACGCATCTGTGGAGCACGACCGCGCACTTCAAAGACAATCCCATGGGCATTCACTGGACGGGGATCGTCTTTGGCCTTGGCATCGTGATCAGTTTCGGCTACTGGACGACGGATTTTCTGGTGGTGCAGCGCGTGCTCTCGGCGCACAACCTGCGCGCCGCGCGCATGTCGCCCATTATCGGCGCGGCCTTCAAAATGTGCGTGCCCTTCATCGTGATTCTGCCCGGACTGCTGGCGCTCTCCGTGCTGCCTGTGCATCTGGTGCCGGCCAACGTGGCGGCAGCGACGGGGCAGCACAGCTATAACGAAGTGCTGCCGCTGATGCTGGTGCGCTACTGCGGACCGGGACTGCTCGGCCTGGGCGTAACGGCGTTGATTGCCGGCTTCATGTCCGGCATGGCAGGCAACGTAAGCGCCTTCGCCACGGTTTGGACCTACGACATCTACGGCGCCTTCCTGAACCGAAAGGCCAGCGACAGTCACTATGTGGCAATGGGCCGCTGGTGCACGTTCATCGGCGTGCTCATCTCGGTGGGCACCGCGTACATCGTGCAGCACGCAGCCAGCATTATGGATTACGTGCAGGCCCTGTTCAGCTTCTTCATCGCGCCGCTGTTCGGCACCGTCATTCTGGGCATGCTGTGGAAGCGCGCCACGAAAGCGGGCGGCTTCTGGGGGCTGCTGGCGGGAACCTGTACGGCCATCGGTCTGTGGGTGTGGGTGCACTTTAACCCCGCAGCGCTCCGCTATGTGGCGCTGTCGCCGGATGCGAAAGTGATGGCCGAGGATATGTACCGGGCCCTCTGGTCGTGGCTGGTGTGCGTCATCGTCACTGTCGTAGTCAGCCTCATGACGCAGCCGCGTCCGGAGTCGGAGCTGGAAGGCCTGGTCTATGGGGCCACGAAGCTTCCCGAGGAGCACGACGACCACTGGTATCAGAAGCCCATTGTGTGGGCCAGCGTGATAGCGGTCGTCTTCATCGGGCTCAACATCATCTTCTGGTAGGAGAGCGGCTATGCGCGGACATACATCCATCTGGTTCTTCTCAGGCATCCTGCTGCTCTGCTACGGCCTGCTGATTACGGCCACCGGGTTGTGGGAGCTTGTGCACCCGCCGGCCGTTGAGCCGGTGCTGTGGCAGTTGCATGCGCCCATCTGGTGGGGCGGCATGATGACGGCAGGCGGACTGTTCTACACCATCAGGTTCCGGAGTCACCACTAATACAGGGAATTCATCAAAAGGACGGCATTATGACGAAGCAACTGACATTCGGCGTTATTGTGGGGAACCGCGGATTTTTCCCCGATCATCTGGCCAAAGAAGGACGCGAAGAGATGCTGGGCGTGCTGGAAAAAGCCGGCATCCGGGCCATCACGCTCACCCCCGAGCAGTCGAAGTTCGGCTCGGTCGAAACCCACGACGACGCCATCCGCTGCGGCGATCTGTTCCGCGCGCATCGCGACGAGATCGACGGCATCGTCGTCACGCTGCCCAATTTCGGAGACGAGCGCGGCATCGCGGACTCCATCCGCTACTCGAAGCTCGATGTGCCGGTGCTGGTGCAGGCCACGCCCGACCGCCGCGACGATATGAAGATCTCCGACCGCCGCGACAGCTTCTGCGGCAAGATGTCGGCCTGCAACAACCTCATGCAGTACGGCATTCCGTACTCCATCACGGCAAAGCACACCGTGCAGCCCAGCTCGGCGGAATTCGCCAGGGACCTCGACTGGTTCGCGAAGGTCTGCCGCGTGGCGAATGGGCTCAAAAAGCTGCGCATCGGCGCCATCGGCGCGCGGCCGCAGGCTTTCAACACCGTCCGCTACAGCGAGAAGCTGCTGGAGCGCTACGGGATTTCTGTGGTCACGCTCGATCTCTCGGATATCTTCGGCGCTGTCGGGCGCATGAAGGACAACGACGGCGATGTGGCGGCGAAGCTGAAGGCGATTGAGGCGTACGTGCCCACCGGCGGCGTGCCGGCTCCGGCGCTGCTGAAGATGGCGAAGCTGGGCGTGGCCATCGAGCGCTTCATGAAAGATTCGCACTGCACCGTGAGCGCGGTGCAGTGCTGGACCTCGCTCGAAGAGAACTTCGGCGTAGTGCCCTGCACCATCATGAGCATGATGAGCGACAACCTGCTGCCGGCGGCGTGCGAAACCGATGTGATGGGAACGGTTTCTATGCATGCACTGGCGCTCGCCAGCCAAACCCCGAGCGCACTGCTGGACTGGAACAACAACTACGGCGACGACGAGAACAAGTGCGTCTGCTTCCACTGCTCCAACCTGCCGAAACATTTCTTCGCCAACGTGGTGATGGACTTCCAGGCGATCATTGCGGGGACCGTGGGCAAGGAAAACACCTTCGGCACCTGTGTGGGCCGCGTGAAGGCCGGCGCGATGAGCTACGTGCGCTTCTCGACCGACGATTACAAGGGAAAAATTCGCGGCTACGTGGGCGAGGGCGAGTTCACCAACGATCCGCTCGAAACCTTCGGCGGCGCGGGCGTGGCAAAGATTCCGCAGATGCAGAAGCTGCTGCACAAGATCTGCGAAGAAGGCTTCGAGCACCACGTCGCGGCGAACTTCTCCCACGTGGCCAGCCCCGTCTACGAAGCCGCAATTCGCTACCTCGGCTGGGATATGTACTGGCACGAGCGGTAAAGAAGCGTACTGCGCTTTGCGTATACCCAAAAAAGCGGCCGGAACTTCCGGCCGCTTCGTGCTTGTCGCTAACAGCTAAAAACCAACAACTAACAACTAAAAACTAACAACTAAAAACTGCTTTTCAGCGCCAGCGCAAGCAGCGTCTTCTGCTCCAGCTCGTGCGCCTTGGCTGAGCCGGTTGCAGGGCTGGCGGCCGCCGAGCGCTTCACGCTGAGCACCTGGCGGTCGCTGAACATGCGCCTGAGCCGTGGCACGACGAACCACAGCGCGCCCATGTTCGACGGCTCTTCCTGTACCCAGACAATTTCGCGCGCATTTGGATGCGCGGCGACGGCCGCAGTCAGTTCAGCCTCAGGCCACGGATAGAGCTCATCGACGAAAATGATTCCCGTCGTGGTGTCCTTGCGCTTCGCGCGTTCCACACGCAACTCATGGCCGATTTTACCCGTCGCCAGCAGCAGACGCTGCGCGTTTTCGATGCCGGTCTCAGGGATCACGGGCAGGAAGCGCGGGCGCGAGAAATCTGCGATGGGGGACACGGCGTCGGGATGCCGCAGCATGCTCTTCGGGGTAAAGACGACCAGCGGTTTGCGCCACTTGCGCATGGCCTGACGGCGCAGCAGATGAAAATACTGCGCGGCGTTCGACGGCTGGCAGATCTGGATGTTGTGGTGCGCGGCCAGCTGCAGATACCGCTCCATGCGCGCGCTGGAGTGCTCCGGGCCCTGGCCTTCGTAGCCGTGCGGCAGCAGCAGCACCACGCCGCTCAGCAGGCCCCACTTGTCCTCGGCCGCCGAGATGAACTGATCGAGGACGATCTGCGCGCCGTTGGCGAAGTCGCCGAACTGCGCCTCCCACAGGACGAGCGCTTCAGGATAGTCGCGGCTGTAGCCGTACTCGAAGCCGAGCACGCCGGCCTCGGAGAGGATGGAATTGTAGACGCTGAAGTGCGCCTGGTTGGGATCGAGGTGGTTCAGCGGAACCCAGCGCTGCTCGTTTTCGACGTCGATCAGCACGCTGTGGCGCTGGTTGAAGGTGCCGCGCTGGCTGTCCTGCCCGCTCAGCCGCACCGGAACGCCAGAGACTAGCAGCGAGGCGAAGGCGACGGCTTCGGCCATGCCGTAGTCGAAGGCGTGCTGGCCGCGGCCCATGCCGGCGCGCTGCTCGAGCAGCTTTTTGATCTTGGGGTGAATGTGGAAGGTCTCGGGATACGTGGCCAGCTTTTGCGCGATGCTCCCGATGGCCCCGGCATCGAGCCCTGTATCGACTTCCATCTCAGGCTTGTGCCGGCCGCCATAGTAGGGCTGCCAGTAGTCGGGCATCTGCACGAGCGCCGGCTTTTTGCGAACCGTGGTTGCTTTCTTCTGCGCCTCGCTGAACTCCTGCTGCAGTTCCCCGACCATCGGCGCCGCATCGACGCCGATCTGCTTCGCGTAAATCTCGTAGAGCGGTGGATGCTCCTTGATGCGCGCGTAGCGCAGCGGCTGGGTCACGGTGGGATCGTCCACCTCGCTGTGGCCGTGGCGGCGATAGCCGATAAGGTCGACGACCACATCCGAGTGGAACTGGTAGCGATACTCGGCGGAGAGCGCGGCGATGCGCACCACCGCGGCAGGATCTTCGGCGTTGACGTGGAAGATGGGAATGTTGAGACGCTTCGCCAGATCCGTCGAGAAGCGCGTCGAGTTCGATTCCTCCGGCTCGGCGGTGAATCCGATCAGGTTGTTGACGACAATGTGGATGCCGCCGCCGATGGAGTAGCCATCGATGCCGGCCAGGTTCATGGTCTCGGCCCAGATGCCCTGGCCGGCGAAGGCTGCGTCGCCGTGGATGACGACAGGCAGCACGCGGTCGACACCGTCCGCCCCGATGCGATCCTGACGCGCGCGGGTGCGGCCCATGGCGACGGGATCGACCGCCTCGAGATGGCTGGGGTTAGAGGCGAGGTGCAGAGAGACGTTGCTGCCGTTCCGCGCGGCGAAGGCGCCGGTTGCGCCCACGTGGTATTTCACATCGCCGCCGCCGAGGATGCTGCGCGGATCCACATCTTCGAATTTCGCGAAGATGTCCACCGGCGATTTGCCGAAGGTGTTCACCATCACGCTGAGGCGTCCGCGATGGCTCATGCCCATAATGGAGCGCTGCGCACCGAGGTCGGCGGCGCGGTTCAGCAGCTCGTCGAGGAAGGGAATGAGCGCGGTGACGCCTTCCAGAGAAAAGCGCTTCGTCCCAAGGTAGCGCGACTGGATAACCTGCTCGAAGATGTCGGCGCGCGCCAGCAGACGCAGGATGCGGTCCTGGTCGACGGCCGGAGGTTCGGCCTCGAGGCGCTCCCCGAGCCACTCGCGCCGCTCGCGCGAAGGGATGTGCATGAACTCTGCGCCAATGGCGCCGCAGTACAGGCGCCGCGCCTCGGCGGCGAATTCATTGTCGAGATCGAGTTCCGCCAGCGGCAGCGGCTCGAGGTACTGGCCCAGCGGATCGAGCCGCGCCTGCAGATAGCCCCAGCGGCGAAATGCGTCGAAGGTCTGCCGGCGGAGTTGCGAAGACGAGATGTCGCTCGGAATTTGCGTTGTCGAAGTCATTAGGAATATGAGTCCAGTCTCAGGAAAAACCCGCAGCGGGGTCCGGAAATATCGGCGATGCGAGCGGCGCGCAGCCGCGCTGCAGGGAATCGCATCCTCCTCAATTTTACCCGCTGGACCGCGAGCCGTCCCGCGGCGCAAAGAGGGGCGGCTGCCGGATCGCTCCGCATCGCTGCCCCGTGTCCACGCGCCATTGGCTGACCGTTCTCGCTAACCGCTCCTGCGCCGACCGGCTTTTCGCTGACCGCCTCTTCGCTGTTTTTACCGGCTCACCTTCAGCATCACCACGCCGTGCGGCGGGACGGTAACGGTGTAGCTGCCATCACTGGCCGTAACGTCCTGGTGTGTCCACAGGTCGCGCAGCTTCGCGTGGTTCGAGAAGCCGATGTCCTTCAGCTTCAGCGTGACGGAGTGCGCCTCGGTGTCGCGGTTGAAGAGGCCGGCCGCCAGCGCGCCGCCGCTGAGGGGCTTGGTCCAGATCTCGGTGAGGCCGACGGCAAAAGCGCGGTCGCCCTGCTTGCCGAGCGGGTCCTGATCGACAGCGATCACTTCCTTATTCGTCAGGATCGCCAGGGTTTCCGGCGTCATCTTGCTCAGGTCGTTGCCCGCCAGCAGCGGAGCCGCGAGGATGGACCACAGGCTCATGTGGGTTTTGTATTCGTCGTCGGACATGCCCCCGTTGCCCACTTCCAGCATGTCCGGATCGTTCCAGTGGCCGGGGCCGGCATACTGCGCAAGGCCAAGCTGATTGAACCCGATGTCCGCCATGCGCTCGTAGGTGTCATTGATGTCGTCAGTGGTCCGCCACAGGTTGCCGCCCACCGAGGTGCCCCACGTCCACACGTCGTCCCACCCATACTGGCAGAGGCTGAAGACGATAGGCCGGCCGGTGGCGAGCAGCGCCTGATGCATTTTGGCGTAGGCATCCTTCATCATTTCCATCTGTTTTTGCCGGTCGTGGGGGGCCTGCTGCCGCATGATTTGGGCGTAGCTGCACAGGTCGTACTTCAGATAGTCGATGCCCCACTTCGCGTAGGTCTGCGCGTCCTGCTCTTCGTGGCCGTAGCTGCCCGCAAAGCCGGCGCAGGTTTTGGGTCCGGGCCCCGAATAGATGCCCAGCTTGAGCCCTTTCGAGTGAACATAGTCGGCCAGGGCCTTCATGTCGGGAAATTTGCTGTTGGGTTGAATGAAGCCCTGCGCATCGCGCTCACCCTGCCAGGTGTCGTCGATGTTGACGTAGATGTAGCCCGCGTCGCGCATGCCGCTGGAGACAATGGCGTCGGCGGCGGCGCGAACATCGGCGTCGTTCACGCGCCCGGCAAAGTGGTTCCAGCTGTTCCAGCCCATGGGCGGAGTTGCGGCGAGGGTCGGATCCTGCGCGAGGGCCACACCGGCCAGAGCGAGAGGGAGGATTGCGGCAACAGCAGTTCTGAAGAGCGACACGAGAGAACCTTCCTTTCAAGACGGAACTGGGGGCCTCAGGAAGCCGTCCGCCAGTTTACCGCAGCAGAGCGCCCCAGATTGTATCCACAGTTGCGTGCGTAATTGCCGACGCGCCCACGCGCTGGTCGGCCCGCCACGCCCGGCCGTAGAAGATGCCCGCGATGGCCGCCAGCAATACGTATCTCCAGTTGAAGTGCGCGGTGCGCTTGTTGAAGTGGGAGAGCCCGAAGATGCACGCGGTGAGGATCAGGGCAGCCGTGCGCCCCATGCGCCGTTCCAGCAGGTTCTGCATCCAGCCGCGGAAGAAAATCTCCTCCGGCAGAGCCACGCCAATGAAGGTGAACAGCCAGGCCAGGGGGACCCACCACAGCCGGGCGACGTGTGCATGGAGGTGCAGGAAGCCAATCGCCAGCCCCAGGGGAATGGCGATGGGCATGTAGAAGGCGAACTCGCGCAGGCCCACGCGCCAGTCGCGCGCGCGCAGGCGCAGATCGTAGCCCACGCCGCTCAGGCGGCGGATGACGAGGAATCCGTAAAGGCCGGCGTCGAGCAGCACCAGTTTGCCCAGCAGAGCCAGCCGATGTGGCCAGGCCGGCTCCAGCCAGCGCAGATCCACGGCGAGGCCGAGCGGGATGAGCACGACGAAATCCAGCAGATGCCCGCGCTGCTGAGGATCGAGCCGGCCCGCAGCGAAGAGGAAAAGCGACACGGCCACCGGCACCAGGAGATAGACCGCGAGCCAGCGCATCGCGAACATGTGCGTGGCCAGCGCGACCATCAGCCAGGGAATAGCCAATACGGCAGGCAGGGCGAGCCGCGGTCCCACAGGCAGCGAATCCGCCCAGCGCGCACAACGCTCGCCGGCGAATCCAAAGGCAAACACCGGGACAAGCAGGATTGCCAGCGCGAGGCCGCCGGAAATCCAGGGGAGTTCCACACGCTTATCCTAGCTCCGCCGGGCGGCGCGCGAATCCCTGCTGCGATTCCTGCGGCGGCGAGGCTACAATGAGTGCGACGGACCAGGCCCCCATCACCCGGATATGCGGCGGATATTCAAACTCGCGCTCCTGATTGGGATTCCGGCTGAATTTGCGATTTACTCCTTATTCTCCTACCCGGTCGGTTCCGTATTCGACCCCGATGACAGCTTCATCCATCGCATGCTGGCCTACCTCTGGCTGGCGCTGCACTGGGTCGGCGTGCTTTCGCTGCCATGGCTGGAGCAGAGAGGGGTCTCGGCGCTGACGGAGATTCTGGTTTTCGTCGGCGCCGGCTATCTTCACACCGTTTTGCTCACAGCCGGCTGCATCGCCGCGGGTCGCTGGCTCCGCCTGCGATTGCGGAAGCCGGCTCTTTCTCGCGCGCATTGACCCGCAATCGGCGCGGTTGTAACTTTAGAAGTTCCTGTTCTTCCCGATTTTCTCTTTCCATCCGAGGGTCGATTTGTCTGCGCCTGCCACGCTTCGCAAAACTCCGCTCAACGCCCTGCACCGCCGCCTGGGGGCCAAAATGGTCGACTTCGGCGGGTGGGACATGCCCGTCGAGTATTCCGGCCTTATCGCCGAGCACATGGCGGTGCGCACCGGGGTGGGCCTGTTCGACGTGAGCCACATGGGCGACATCCAGCTGCGCGGGCGGGGCACCCTCGACGCCGTGCAGCACGTCTCCATGAACGATGCATCGCGCCTGCAGACCGGCCAGGCCCAGTATTCGGCGCTGCTCTATCCGCAGGGAACCTTTGTCGACGACGTAATCGTCCACAAGTTCAGCGACAACGACTATCTGCTGGTCATCAATGCCGGCACGCGCGAGAAAGACTACAGCTGGGTGCGCAGCCAGGCCGGGCGCTTCGATTGCCACGTGAGCGACTACAGCGACTACTACACGCAGCTGGCCATTCAGGGGCCGCGCGCCGAGCAAACGCTGCAGAGGCTCACGAATGCCGACCTGTCGCAGGTGAAGTTCTACTGGTTCACCTGGGGCACCGTCTGCGGGCTGCCGAATACCCTCATCGCCCGCACCGGCTACACCGGCGAAGACGGCTTCGAGATATACGTGCCTTCCTCTGAAGCCACCAGCGAGCGCGTCTGGAAGGAAGTGATGGAGGCGGGCAGGGAATTCGGTATCGTCCCGTGTGGGCTGGGCGCGCGCAATACCCTGCGTCTGGAGTCCGCGCTCTCTCTCTACGGGCATGAGATTTCCGATTCCATCAACGTGTGGGAGGCCGGGCTCGATCGATTCTGCAAGCTGGAGAAGGGGCCGTTCATCGGGTCGGAGGCATTGCAGAGCGTCCAGGCGGCAGGCGGGCCCGAGCGCAGGCTGGTAGGGCTGGAGGTGATCGAGCGCGGCATCGCGCGCGACGGCTACCGCGTGCTCGACCTCGCAGGAAACGCGATTGGAAATGTCACCAGCGGATCGCCCGCGCCGTTCCTGAAGAAGAACATCGCCCTGGCCTATGTTCCGCGCGCGCTTGCCGAGCCGGGGATGGAAGTTGCCGTGGAGATTCGCGGCTGCCCGGTGAAGGCAAAGGTGGTTCCGATTCCGTTCTACCGCAAGCCGAAGAAGGTGGCGGCGTCGGCCGTCTGATCGCGTCGTGGCCCAGTCGCGATCGTAGTCTGGCGCCCGGTTGTGATGCGGGCAGCCCTTACAATGAGAGGGAGAACTCAATCGCAATGGCATACCCGGCAAACTATCGCTATACGCGCGAGCACGAGTGGATTGACGTAAGCGGCTCGTCCGCTGCCGTCGGCATCACGGACCACGCCCAGGATTCACTCGGCGACATCGTCTTCGTTGAACTGCCCAAAGTCGGCGACAGGGTGGAGAAGGGCAAGGTCTTCGGCAGCGTCGAGTCCGTCAAGGCGGTTTCCGACCTGTACGCGCCGGCTTCCGGCACGGTGACCGCGATCAACGAGGACCTGACTACGGCGCCGGAAAAGATCAACGCGGACGCGCACGCTGCCTGGATCATGAAGATCGAGCTGAGCAATCCTTCGGAAATCGACTCGCTGCTGACGGCGGCTGACTACGAAGCCTATGCCAGGGAAGAAGCCGGGCATTAGAGCCCACTTGTCGTCCTGAGCGAAGCGCCGCAGGCGCGGAGTCGATGGACCTGGAATCAGTACCACTGAGAACCCATGCGCTATTTGCCTAAATCCGATGCCGAACGCGCCGCCATGCTGCGCGAGATCGGCGTGTCGTCGATCGACGATCTGTTTGCCATCATTCCAGAGGAGTATCGCCTCACCCGCGACCTCGCCATCCCGCGCCAGATGGGCGAGTCGGAGATCGTCGACCATTTCAAAGCGGCGGCGGCCAGGAATGCCAACGGCTACGCGAGCTTCCTCGGCGCCGGCGTCTACCGGCATTACCGGCCGGTGCTCATCGACACCATCGTGCAGCGCGGCGAATTCCTCACCTCGTACACGCCTTACCAGGCGGAGATTACCCAGGGCACGCTGCAGGCCATCTTCGAATTCCAGACCATGATCTGCGAGCTGACCGGCATGGAAATCGCCAACGCCTCCATGTACGACGGCTCAACCGGCGCGGCGGAAGCCGCGATGATGGCCCTGCGCATCACCGGCCGCGACGACGTGCTGGTGGCGCGCAGCGTGCATCCGGAGTATCGCGAGGTGATGCACACCTACGCGCAGCATCGCGAGGCCGCTTCTGGCCGCGCCACGCGCGAAATCGCATACGACCCGGAGTCCGGCCGTATCGACCTGGCTGCGCTCGACGAAGCCGTCACCGATCGAACCGCCTGCGTCCTCGTCCAGTCGCCTAATTTCTTCGGCGTGATTGAAGACATTCCGGCTATCGCGGAGATCGCGCATAACAAGGGCGCGCTGCTGATCGTGTCGATTGCCGAGGCCATTTCGCTGGGTATCGTGCGGCCGCCGGTCGAGGCCGACATCGTCGCCATGGAAGCGCAGTCGTACGGCGTGGCGCCCAGCTATGGCGGGCCGTTCTGCGGCGTCATCGCTGCTAAAGAAAAATATCTGCGCCAGATGCCGGGCCGGCTCGTGGGCGAGACGAAAGATACCCGTGGTCGCCGCGGCTTCGTGCTCACGCTCTCCACGCGCGAGCAGCATATCCGCCGCGAGAAGGCGACTTCGAACATCTGCACCAACCAGGCCCTGGTGGCGCTCATGGCCACGGTCTTCATGACCGTCTACGGCAAAGAAGGCATAAAGGATCTGGCGCTGCAAAACCTCGCCAAAGCCGGCTATGCGGCGAAGACATTGGGCGCTCAGGGCAAGCTGCTCTTTGCCGGCTCGCCGCGCTTCAACGAATTTGTGCTGCAGACGGACGAGGCTCCCGAGCAGCTGAACGCGCGGCTGCTGGAGCAGAAGATCATCGGCGGCGTGGCTCTCGAGCGCTGGTATCCGGAGCTGGGCAATGCCACGCTGTGGTGCGCGACGGAGCTGACCGCGCGGCAGCAGATCGACCAGGCGGCAGCGGTGCTGGCGCAGGCTCCGGCTACGGCGGCGGCGCGATAGGGGATCGGATGACGACGCAGACAGAAGAAAAATTCATCGGCACAACCCGCAAGGTCACCGCGCATCAGACGCAGAACGAGGGCCTGAGCTTCGAGAAGTCCGCGCCCGGCAAGAAAGCCTACCGCCTTCCACCGCTGGATGTGCCGGAGGTGGACCCCTCGGCGCTTCTCGGCGAAGCCCGGCGTTCGCACAACGCGGAGTTGCCGGAGCTGAGCGAGATCGAAATCATCCGCCACTTCACGCGCCTTTCCACGTGGAACTACGCCATCGACCTCGGCATGTATCCGCTGGGCAGCTGCACCATGAAGTACAACCCGCGCGTCAACGAGTTCGTCTCGCGGCTCGAGGGCATCGCGGAGGCGCATCCCTATCAGCCGGAGTCGCTGTCGCAGGGATCGCTGGGCATCATCCGGCTGCTGCAGCAATGCCTGCTCGAAATCACCGGCATGGACGCGATCACGCTGCAGCCGGCGGCCGGCGCGCACGGCGAGTTTACCGGCATCCTGCTGGTGCGCGCGTATCACCAGGCAAAGGGGAATCCGCGCCGCAACGTCATCATTCCCGACTCGGCGCACGGCACCAATCCCGCGACTGCGGCCGTCTGCGGATACGACGTCGTCAATTTCAAATCGAACGCGCAGGGCGGCATCGACGTGGAGGCGCTGGCCCAGGCCGTCAATGAAGACACCGCCGCGCTGATGCTCACCAACCCCTCGACCATCGGCGTCTTTGAAAACGAGATTCACCGTATCGCCGACATCCTGCACAGCAAGGGCGCGCTCCTCTACATGGATGGCGCCAACATGAACGCGCTCTGCGGCAAGACGCGCCCGGGCGACTTCGGTGTCGACGTGATGCACCTCAACCTGCACAAGACCTTCTCCACCCCACACGGTGGAGGCGGTCCCGGCTCCGGCCCGGTCGCCTGCAAAAAAATTCTCGAGCCGTACCTGCCCATTCCGGTGGTGGAGCAGGGAAGCGACGGCCTGCTCCATCTCAACTACGATCGCCCGCAATCCGTCGGCCGCGTCCGCGCCTTCTACGGCAACTTCGGCATGTTTGTCCGCGCCCTCGCATACACGCTGGCCAACGGGCCTGACGGTCTGCGCCAGACTACCGAGGACGCCGTCCTCAACGCCAACTACATCCGCAAAAAGCTCGAAGATCTCTACGAGCTTCCCTACAACACGCCTTCCATGCACGAGGTGGTTTTCAGTGACCGGCGCCAGTTGAGAAACGGCGTCAGAACCGGCGACATCGCGAAGCGGCTCATTGACTACGGATTCCACCCCTACACCGTATCCTTCCCCCTCATCGTGCCGGGCGCGCTGATGATCGAGCCGACGGAGAGCGAGTCGCGCGAAGAGCTGGACCTCTTCGTCGACGCCATGCGGCAGATCGCGCGCGAAGTCGAGGAGAATCCGCAGTTGGTGCTCGACGCGCCGCATTCCACGCGCGTTTCGCGTCTCGACGAGACCACGGCGGCACGCAAGCCAGTTCTGCGCTGGCGGAAGCCGTAGCAGAAGGGCATTCCACCACAGAGGGCACGGAGAGCGAAGAGCTGAAGGAAAGGTTCCGTTTCTCAGTGTTGTCTGTTCTCTGACCGCACCCTCACTCGCGACCTGCTTTTTCGCTAAGATCGGAAGTGTCTATGCAAGCCACCCGCACTTTTCCTCACGCCATGTTGCGCGAGATTTACGAACAGCCGGAAGCGCTGGCCCGCACCATCGCGCGCTACGCTCCCGGCGGCGTACTCGATGCCAACGCTTTTGCCACCGTTGCTGAGGCGCTGCGCGGACGTCAGCGCGTGGTCATCGCCGCCAGCGGATCCAGCCGGCACGCGGGCCTGGCCGGCGAAATCATGCTCGAGGATTATGCCGGGCTCGCTGTCGACGTCGAGTATTCGAGCGAATACATGTATCGCTCCACGCACACGCTGCACGATCCCGGCGTAGTGGTCATTTCGCAGTCCGGCGAGACGGCCGACACCCTGACCGCTCTGCGCGAAGCAAAAGCCCGCGGGCTGGCCACGGTGGCGATCACGAACAACGCGGAGTCGTCGATGGCCCGCGAGGCCGACGCGTCTCTCCCGACCATGGCGGGCAGGGAAGTGGCGATTCCGGCCACGAAAAGCTTCACCACGCAGCTGAGCGTGTTGTACATGCTGTCGCTCTTCCTGGCGCGGCTGGGCGGACGCATGACCAGCCACGGAGTGGCCGCGCACTGCGAGCAGATGGCGCGCCTGCCGGAGCTGCTGGAGGCGAGTCTCGAAACCTGGGAAGCGCGGATCCGCGACATTTCCGGCAATCTGTGCGAGGCGCGGACGTTTCTCTACCTGGGGCGCGCGATCCACTACTCCATCGCCCGCGAAGGCGCTCTCAAGCTCAAAGAGTCGGCCTACGTGCAGGCCGAGGGCCTGCCCGCTGGCGAGCTGAAGCACGGCCCCAACGCGCTGGTGAGCCCGGAAGCGCCGCTCGTGGTGCTGGCGACGCGCGATCGCAACGATCCCGACTCCACCCTGCGCTACGAGAAGACCGTGCAGCTGATGCGCGACATGCACGCCCAGGGCGCGCAGATCGTGGCCCTCCACGTAGAGGGCGATGCCGAGCCCGCCAGCCTCAGCCAGTATTCCGTCGCCGTCCCGGCCGCTGACGAGTTCCTGCTTCCCATGCTGGAAGTCGTCCCGCTGCAGATGCTCGCGTATTGCATCGCGGTGCAGCGCGGTATCAACGTCGATGCCCCGCGCAACCTGGTGAAAGCGGTGGTGCGGGAGTAGGCCCAGACCTCATCGCTCACGGTGTGACTTGGGTAGCAGGCCGGCTTGAGCGGCGTTGCAGGGATCCGCAGCCTGCATTGGCCTGCTTGCCTCCCCGCTGCCCGGGGGAAATCGCCCCAGGTTCACTCCACAAAAGTGTTAACCCGTGGTGACTATAGTTTTGGCCCCTCGACCCGTTTTCGCGTTACTCTCATGCGGATACTCCTGTCATTTCATCACCTTGGGTCGAGTGTTTCCGGAGCGAAAAGCAAGCCTCCATGCAGAACATCCTTCTGGACATCCTCATCCTCGGCCTGCTGCTGGTCCTCTTCGGGTCGCTTTACCGCAAGAATGCCACCAACCGCGTTCGCTACTGGCTGCTGGGATGGCTGTTGGTCCTTGTCCACTTCGGCCTGCTGCTGCTCAATCCTCGCGACGCCTGGGCCGCCAGCCTGGTTCTCGCGCTGTCAGAGAGCGCCCTGGTGGTGTGCGGCGCGGCATTCGCGCTCTCCTCGAGCCTTGTCTGGGAGCAGGGCTGGAGAGCGGCCGTCCCTGGCACTCTTCTGGCGCTGCCGGGCATCGCGTACGTCCTGGCCAGCTCTCTCTGGCAGTGCCCACTGCTGGTTCTGCTGGCGATCGGCGCAGCGGTGCATGCCGGTTTCGCTGCCGTCGGCCTCCGGCTGGGCAAAGGGACACTGAGCGCGGAAACCGGTGCCCGGGCCCATCGCGCGCGGCTGTGGACCGGCCTCATTCTGGCCGCGGGCGCGGTCTGGATGGCGGCGGAAATCCTGCGCCATCGTGCCGACAACAGCGTTTACGCCATCCCCACCGAGATTTACCTCATCAACGCAGTGCTGTATTGGGAGGACTTCCGCCGCGTTTCCGCAGGCGTACTGGCGTCGGTTCTGGGGCTCATCGCATGGGGCGGCGTCTTTCCCTGCGCCCTGTTCCTCGAGTTGTTCTTTCCCCATCTCGACGCACCCGGCGAGCTGTGGAATGTGCCGAAGTATTTCGTCGCCTTCGGCATGATTCTCACCCTGCTGGAAGAGCAAAAGCGGGACGCCGATGCGCGCAGCGAAGAATATCGCGTGCTGTTCGAAGACAATCCCCACCCCATGTGGATCTTCGAAGTGGAGACGCTGCGTTTCCTGAAGGTGAACGATGCAGCGGTGAGCCGCTACGGATATTCGGTCGACGAATTCCTGAACATGACGCTGCGGGATATCCGGCCCGCGGATGAAGTGGAAGCCCTGGAACAGACCGTCTCGAATGCGGCGAATCTGGAATCGGTTCTGATTTCCGGTCCCTGGACGCACATCCTCCGCGATGGCCGGCGCATCCAGGTGGAGGTCTCCTCGCACCGCATTCGCTTCGAGCGGCAACAGGCGCGCTTCTCGCTGGTGCAGGACGTCACCGAGCGCCAGCATCTGCACCACCAGTTGCTGCACCAGGCGCATCACGACATGCTGACCGGGCTGCCCAACCGCTCGCTGCTGCTGGACCGGATGGAGCAGGCGCTGGCCTTGGCCGCCAGGCGCGCCACCCGGGCCGCGGTCGTCTGCATCGATCTCGACCGCTTCAAGCAGATTAACGACACCTATGGCCACGCCGTGGGCGACCTGTGCCTGAAGCAGGTGGCCGAGCGGCTGAAAAGCAGGTTGCGCGCCACCGATACCGTAGCCCGGTCCGGCGGCGAGGAGTTCACCATCGTCGCCGGCGACCTGACCTCAGTGGCCGATGCCGAGCGCATCGCGGAGGATCTGCTGGCCGCCTTGCGCACCCCGTTCGTTGCCGACCAGTATCCCGTCGACATATCGGCCAGCTTCGGCATCGCCATTTATCCCGATCACGGCGCGGACGCGGGAACATTGTGGAGAAATGCGGACGCCGCCATGTATCGCGTCAAGCGATCGGGCGGCAACCAGTTCGTGCTCGTCTCTCAGGAGATCAGCCAGTCCACCGCCGAGTCCAACGAGCTGGAGCTCTTCATGCGCCGTGCCCTGAAAGAGGGCGGGTTCGAGATGTATTACCAGCCCGAATACGGGACCGACGGCCGTTTGCGCGCCCTCGAGGCTCTGCTGCGCCTGCACCATCCCAAATATGGGCTGGTCAGCCCCGACCGCTTCATCCCCATAGCCGAAGAGAGCGGGCTCATTGTGCCCATCGGGAACTGGGTTCTGCGCGAAGTCTGCGCTCAGAGCCAACAGTGGCGCAGCCGCGGGCTTTGCGTCGACCGCGTTGCCATCAACGTCTCCCCCCTGCAGTTTATGCGGATGGACTTTTCCAGACACGTCCGGGAGGTGCTGGCGGAACTGTGCATGGCCCCGTCGAATCTGGAAATCGAGATGACCGAGACCACGGTGATGCGCAACCTAGATGACGTGGCGCGCCAGATGCGCGACTTGGCCGAGTTGGGCGTGCAGTTTTCCGTGGATGATTTTGGTACCGGTTACTCCTCCCTGCGCCACCTGCATCAGCTGCCGATTCAGACACTTAAGATCGACCGGTCGTTCGTCGAGAGGGTATCCGAGCCGAACGGAACCAGCGCCCTGGTACAGGCCATCCTGTCCCTGGCGCACGATCTCGGCCTGCAGGTGGTAGCCGAAGGCGTAGAGAACCGGGAGCAAATGGATACTCTGCTGCGCATGAACTGCGATCTGATGCAGGGATACCTGTTCGCCCGCCCGCAGCCGGCTGCGCGCATCCCCGAACTGATCGAGGCCAGGAACAACATGGCGCTGTGGAGCGCGTCGGCGGCGCCGGCTGCGGTCTAACCCGCCTCCCGCCTTCCCCCTGAAACCGGCTCAGGCCATCCCGTGGCACCCCTCGGTGCTACCGTCCAGATTCCCTCAGTAACCTGTACGCCAAACCGTAAATCCCTGATATATTAGGAAGCTGGAGCGCGTGCCTGCAGGCATTGGAATTCCCACTCCACCCAGATCAGATTCGCCATTACCCAGAGACCGAAAGGAAAGTCCGATTGTGTTGATGATTCGCCTGGCGCGCGTTGGAGCGCGCAAACAACCCTATTATCGCGTGGTCGTGATCGAAAAAGATCGCGCCCGGAATGGTCGTTCCGTGGAAGTGGTTGGGACCTACAATCCCAGAACCAGCCCCGCTTCAGTCAATCTGAAGGTGGAACGCATCGAGTACTGGAAGGGTAAGGGAGCGCAGCTGTCCGACCGGGTCGGGAAGCTGCTCAAGTCCAACCCTTCTGCGGCTGGTCAGCCGCCGGCGCCCAAGGCGGGCCCGGACGGGGATACGGACGCAGCAGCAGCCTGAGTCCAGTTCCCAGCCGCCACGATGGAGGGGTCGCTCGTTCCCCTGCTCCCGATACCTCCCAAAAGGTTACTTTTTGACATCTTCCGGCCACCGGGTCTGCGGATTGTTCTTTTGTCCGTCGCAGCCTTACGGTAGTATCCGCGGTAGCCCCGGAAGATGAGTGACGTATGTCTTCCACTTGGGGGGGCACGATGAAACAGACAGCAGACAGACCCGACGATATGCAGGAGTTGGTAACTCAGATTGCACGCGCGCTGGTGGATGTTCCCGAGGCAGTCGTTGTTGAAGCGGTCGAACGAGACGAGAGCACGGTGCTCCGGCTCCGGGTTGCCCCCACGGATGTGGGCAAGGTGATCGGGAAGCAGGGCCGTACCGCGCGGTCGGTTCGGACCATATTGGGTGCGGTCAGCATGAAGCACCATCACCGCTACACGCTGGATATCCTCGAAGAGGATCACCAGGGAGCAGTCCGCAGCGAGGAGTAGCGATAGCCTGAAGGAATGGATCTCCCCCGTCCAGTCCATTCACGGCCCGGCCAGGAAAACGCCGGGCGCTTCGCACGCGCGCACCACGCGGCAGTCCCAGCGGGTCCTTCTGCGCCCAATTTCACCCCTGGCGACCGCTTGACGGCATCCCGTTCCGGGCCTGCCCGTGAGTGGGTGCTGGTGGCAAGATTGATCCGCCCGCATGGGCGGCGCGGCGAAATCGTCGCCGAAATCCTCACCGACTTCCCGGAACGCTTTCACGACCGCTCGCGCCTCTTCCTGGTCCCCCCGGAACGCGTCGGCACCGGCGTCCGCGAGGTTCGCCTGGAAAATTTCTGGTTCCTGCGCAGCCGCATCGTGGTCAAGCTCCAGGGCATCGACTCCATCAACGACGCCGAGAGCCTGCGCGGATTCGGTGTGGCCATTCCCGCAGCCGAGCGCGTTGCCCTCCACGACGACTCCGTCTACATCAGCGATCTGATCGGCTGCACTGTGATCGATCTGAATCGCGCGGGCGCGGTTGTGGGGGAAATCGCCGACCTCGAGCGCGGATCTTCGAGCACCGATCTGCTGGTGGTGCGCCTGCCGGGAGCGCGCAAAGGCCACGCGGAGGCGCTCATCCCGTTCGTGCGCGACTACCTGGTGCGCATCGCGCTCCCGGAGCGACGCGTCGAAATGCGCCTTCCGGAGGGCCTGCTGGAGATCAACGCCCCAATAACCGACGAAGAGAAGCGCGCAACTCACTTGAATCCGGCCGTTCCCGGTCACGAAGGCCATACCTGAATTCCCAACTGGGTCACTCCTGCGGCCATCGAAGATGGTTGAGCGGATTCGGCACAGCCCACCTCTTCAGAAACTCGATGGTCGCTGTACGGTTCGCGTCCGTGCGCTGTGGCAGCGTGGCCAGCAGCTCGTTCACCTCGCGCCGATCTTCGTCGAGGTTCCACTCCCGGTCTTCCGCCGTTGACGCATTGAATTCATCCGACACCCACGTTTGCTGCGTAAGTTGTCTGGCAGCGCGCAGCGCCGAGTGCAGCGTACCCGAGGGCACGCGTTCTGGATCGCGCCACGCCGTTTCCAGCAGATCCAGTTGCATCTCCCTGTTCCTTGAGCTCGGCAACCCGTCGATCATGATCAGGCTCACCGGATCAGCCTCTCCCTCGTCGTTTCGTGCTGATCGTCAATCGCGACGAGTGGGGCGGCTTTTTCGACACGGTGACGCCGCCGCGGGTGACTGCCCCCAACCATGTGGACACCGATCTGGTGAACGGCAATGCGCTGCTGGGATGCCGGGTGCCTGCCCTGGTCATCTCGCCGTTCTCTCGCGGCAATCCGGCGACGCCGAGGATCGATTCGGCCCTCTGCGACCACACATCGGTGTTGAAGCTGATCGAGTGGCGCTACAACCTGCCGCCGCTGACGAAGCGCGACGCTTCCAGCGAAATCGCCAGTCTGGCGCACGCGCTGAACTTCAGCAGCCCGGATTTTTCAGTTCCGGCGCTGCCCGTGGTCGCACCGCCGATTCCGACGCCCTGCGGGTTGTTCGAGCTGGGCAGCCAGGTCGACAACGAGAGCTACGATTTTTACCAGTTGCTGCATTCCGACCTGACAGCCAACTGGAAGCTGCCGTAAGCGCACGCCGTTTCCCGGCCCCGGCGCCGCCCGTCGATGCGCAGAAAGCAAAAGGGCCGCCAGACGCGTGCAGCGCCCGGCGGCCCCTTTGCCTGATTAACGGCGGGACTTCTTCTTTGCAGCTTTCTTCGCCGCTTTCTTCGCGGCCTTCTTTGCAGGCGCCTTTTTCGCCGCTTTTTTGGCGGCCTTCTTCGCGGGCGCTTTTTTCGCCGCTTTCTTCGCGGCCTTCTTTGGCGCCGCTTTTTTCGCAGCTTTCTTTGCTGCAGCTTTCTTCGCCGCTTTCTTTGGTGCAGCTTTCTTCGCAGCCTTCTTCGGCGCGGCCTTTTTTGCCGCAGCCTTTTTCGCGGGCGCCTTCTTTGCTGCCGCCTTCTTTGCTGCCGCCTTCTTCGCCGGCTTCGGCGGAGGCGGCGGTTTGGGCGCTTCGATCACCACCGCGACCTCGGGTTCGTCTGCCATGTCGTCGTCGTCGGAGGAGACAGAAGTCGAGATTTCCTCTTCCTCTTCGTCTTCGCCGAATCCCTCTTCCATCTCTTCCATCTCGTCATCGGCTTCGGGTTCGAATTCGCCGTCAGCGCTTGCATAAAGTCTGTAGTCGTCCTGCATCGAATATGCCCTCCGGGCTCCGAGTCAGTGATTTGACTGCTGTATGAGTATGCCAGAAAATCGGCAAAACTCCGCGGGGCGGATTATAGCAACAGGACGCAGGTCGTTGCCAATGCGCGCCGGCCGCATGACACAATGAGATGCGGCGCTGCGCTGTTTCGCGCGCGGCGCTACAGCCCGCCATGCGATTTGATCTGATTACCATCTTTCCCGATTTTTTTGCCGGTATCTTCAGCCATGGGGTGCTGCGGCGTGCCGTCGCCGGCGGTCTGGTCGGGATCGACGTCCATGACCTCAGGAACTTCACCCACGACCGGCACCGCACCGTGGACGACCGGCCGTTTGGCGGCGGGGAAGGCATGGTTCTGAAGCCTGAACCGCTGGCCGAAGCTGTCGAGTCGCTGGGTATCGCGCCGAAAGCCGGGCCGGACGGTCGCCGCGATTCCAGCCGCGACCCTGCCCGCACCCAGGTGATTCTGCTCTCCGCCCAGGGCGTCCGCTTCACCCAGGCGGTCGCGCGCGAACTGGCTGCCCTGGACCGCGTGGTGCTGCTCTGCGGGCGCTACGAGGGGGTAGACGAGCGCGTGAACGAGCTGCTGTGCGACCGCGAGCTGTCCCTGGGTGACTATGTCCTCTCCGGCGGCGAGCTCGCGGCAGCGGTCGTCGTGGACGCGACTGCGCGGCTGCTGCCGGGCGTGCTGGGCAACGAGGCCTCCAGCGAGTTCGAGAGCTTTGGGCCGGCCGATCTGGGCCCTCTGAGCGACGAGGGAGGGCCGCCGCGCTCGACCCACGGCTCCGGCGGCCTGCTCGACTACCCCCACTACACCCGCCCCGCCGAGTTTCGCGGCCTGGCCGTGCCCGAGGTCCTGGCCCAGGGTGACCACGCGGCCATTCGCCGCTGGCGCCGCCAGCAGGCCCTCGCCAAAACCTGGCGCAACCGCCCGGACTTGCTGGCTGACGCGGAGCTGACCGAGCCGGATCGGGTGTTCCTGCGGTCGCTGGGCTGGACGGGCTGAGAGAACCGGGACTGACACCCCGACGGCAGTGGTTATCGCTTATCGACCGCTTCGGCGGGAACGTCCGGTACTCGCGCGAGCACCTCGTGCAGCCTCTCCAGAGAGCCGCGCCCGGCGCGGATCTGCACCCGCTCCCAGTCACTGACGCGCTCGTTGACGAGAGCCGCAACCAGGCGATCCACGGAGACAGCGTCCTCTGCGGCCAGCGCAGCCGCGCGGGCATAGAGGTCGTCAGGAATTTGGACGGTCTTCATGGATGCGCCCCCAACAGTATAAGGAACTCTCCAGGGGTCAGACAACGAATTCCAAACTTCTCGATCCCCCTAAAATCGCGCCGATTGAAGGTGACGATGTAGTCGCTGTTGCTGGCGATTGCTGCCTCAAGAACCAGATCGTCGTCCGGATCGGGCAGAGTTGGTCTCCACGAGAAGTACTGGCGGTGGAGGCCTGCCTGTGAACAGACTGTATCCAACACGGTGTCGATGTCGTTCTCGGTGAGCCCTGAGGCAGCGCGGTCCCGCTTGAGGATTGCTTCATATTCCAGGACAAGGGCGACTGTCAGATTCGGCCGCCACTGGCCGTTGCCGAGCATGCTGAGCAGGCGCCAGGAGGTTCCGTTCCTGGACCGAAGTCCGGCGACCAGAACATTGGTATCGACCACGACCTGGTACACGGAACCCCCGCCCAGCGTTACTTGTCCGTCAGCGCCTCAACCCCCGGCAGCTTCTTGCCTTCCAGAAACTCGAGACTCGCCCCGCCGCCCGTCGAAATGTGGGTGATCTTGTCGGCCACGCCGGCCTGTTTGATCGCAGCCACCGAGTCGCCCCCGCCGATGATCGAGATGGCGTCCTGGTTCGCCGCTACCGCTTCGGCAATCGCGTTGGTCCCCACCGCAAAGCGCGGGAACTCGAACACTCCCGCCGGCCCGTTCCACACGATGGTCTTCGCGTCCCTCACGATGCCCTCGATGGCCCCGATCGCCTTCGGCCCGATGTCCAGCCCCTGCCAGTCTGCGGGGAAGTTCACCGTGCTGTCCCACGTCTGGGTCTTCGCGTCGTTGGAGAAGCTGTCCGCCAGAATGTTGTCGATCGGCAGCAGCAGCCGCACGCCCCTGGCCTTCGCCTTCTCCAGCGCCTGCTTCGCCACGTCGATCTTGTCTTCCTCCACCAGCGACTTGCCCGTGGTCACGCCCAGCGCGCGGTCGAACGTGTACGCCATGCCCCCAACGATCACCAGTGTGTCCACCTTGTCCAGCAGGTTGTTGATCACGTCGATCTTCCCCGAGATCTTGGATCCGCCCAGGATGGCGACAAAAGGCCTGGCAGGATCTTCGAGGGCTTTGCCCAGATAGTTCAGCTCTTTTTCCATCAGCAGCCCGGCTGCCGACTGCTTCACAAAGTGCGTGATGCCTTCCGTCGACGCGTGGGCGCGGTGCGCCGAGCCAAAGGCGTCGTTCACGTACAGATCGCACAGCGACGCCAGCTTTTTCGCGAATTCCGGATCGTTCGCTTCCTCTTCGGCGTGGAAGCGCAGGTTTTCGAGCAGCAGCACCTGGCCCGATTCAAGCTGGCGGGCCATCTCTTTCGCGATGTCGCCAACGCAGTCCGGCGCGAAGGCCACGTTCGTTTTGGAACCAAGCGCGTGGTCCAGCAGCGTGCGCAGCCGGTCGACCACCGGGCGCAGGCTGTACTTCGGGTTCACCTTGCCCTTGGGGCGGCCCAGATGCGAGGCCAGGATCAGCTTGCCCTTGTGCCGCAGCGCGTATTCAATCGTCGGCAGCGTCTCTTTGATGCGGGTGTCGTCGGTGATCTCCGAGCCGTCCTCGGTGAGCGGCACGTTGAAATCCACGCGCATAAAGACGTGTTTGTGGGCCAAATCCAGATCGCGAATCGAAAGTTTTGCCATAAAGCCTCCGTCAGTTTTTGGGCGCGGCGCCAATCACGGCATCCGCCTCGATCTCCACACGCCAGGTGGGTTGCAGCAGCGCGGCGACCACCACCATGGTGGCCGCGGGGCGGATCGTGCCGAAGAATTCCCCGTGCGCCTTGCCTACCGCCTCCCAGTCCTCCACGTGGGTCAGATACATGCGGGTGCGGACCACGTCTTCGAGGCGCGCGCCGGCCTTTTTGAGAGTGGCGCGAACGATCTCAAGGACGTGCCGGGTTTGCGTCGCCGCGTCGGCCAAATCGGCGCCCACCGGCGCGGTGCCGGAAACGTGAACGGTGTCGCCCACACGCACTGCACGCGAGAAGCCGATGATCGGCTCATACGGAGATTTGCCTGGAATATTCTGTCGCATAGGCGCTCCGCGCACCGGGCCGCCGCATCGACAGCCCGGTGTGAAGCTGGAAGGGATGGGTTTAGAGGCCCTTCTTCGCGAGGAAGAGGACCAAATCGCGGACGCGGTTCGAGTAGCCCCACTCGTTGTCGTACCAGCTGATGACCTTGGCCATGTTGCCGACCACCTTGGTCAGCGGCCCGTCGACGATCGAGGAGCGGTCGTCGCCCTTGAAGTCGCTCGACACCAGCTCGTTCGTGTCGTAGCCGAGGATGCCCTTCAGCTCGCCCGCAGCCGCCGCCTTCAGCGCGCCGTTGACGGCGTCCTTCGTGATCGGCTTCTCCGCCAGGAAGGTCAGATCGACCACCGAAACGTTCGGGGTGGGCACGCGGATAGCGAAGCCGTCCAGCTTGCCTTCCACCTCAGGGATCACCAGCTTCAGCGCCTTGGCTGCTCCGGTCGAAGTCGGAATCATCGACAGCGCAGCCGCGCGCGCCCGCCGCAGGTCCTTGTGCGGGAAGTCAAGGATGACCTGATCGTTCGTGTAGCTGTGGATCGTGGTCATGATGCCGGACACGATGCCGAACTTCTCCACCAGCACCTTCACCACCGGCGCCAGGCAGTTCGTCGTGCAGGAGGCGTTGGAGATGACGTTGTGCTTCGCCGGATCGTATTTCTTCTCGTTGACGCCCAGCACGATGGTGATGTCCTCGTTCGTGGCCGGCGCCGAGATGATGACCTTCTTCACCGGCCCGCGCAGATGGGCTTTCGCCTTCGTGGCATCGGTAAAGCGGCCGGTCGATTCGATCACAACCTGCGCGCCCACGGAATCCCAGGGCAGCAGGGCGGGGTCTTTTTCCGCGAAGACCCTGATCTTTTTGCCATCGACCGAGATGAAGTCCTCGCCGGCGACGATGTCATTCTTCAGGTTGCCGAGGATGGAATCGTACTTGAGCAGGTGGGCGAGGGTTGCGGGGCTGGTGAGGTCGTTGACGGCAACAAAGTCGATATCGGGATTGCCGAGCGATGCACGCAGAACGTTGCGGCCAATGCGCCCGAACCCGTTGATTCCAACCTTAACGGCCATACTTTTTGTCTCCTTGCTGTTTTCTAAATGCGTCCATTGGTCTCCGCGGTAACCGGGTCCGACGGTGAGTAACAGTCCAAAACGCCCGGAACCACCCAATTTCCGATGCTAGCACTACAGTCAAGGGAAAAATAGTTCAAGGGGCGCGCAGAGCCATAAATTTATGCACCAACGTCACATAGGGAAGACCGCCGCAAAACGGTATTCAACGTGGTACGTTTGTGCCTCGCGCGTTTGCGGCAGGCCGTGGACTGTGTTACATCCTGGATATGCGCGAATGGATGCGCGAACGCATGAGACGACGTTCGAAGCGTGGACCCAACACATCGGAGTCCACGGGAAAAATTGGCCAGGAACTGCCCCAGAATCAGCCGGCCCCGCTGCAGCCTTCGTACCACGGCGGCGCCGCCCCCCTTCCCGGCGACGCGTCAGAGCCATTGGCCGCTGCGGCCGCGCCGGAAACCGTGCCGGAGCCCGCCCCGCAGCCAGCGAAGGCGGCCCCTGTTGAGGCTCCGGCCCCTGAACCGCGCGGCAAAATGGTGATGGAAACGCAGCCGGAATCGCTGTCCACACCGCCGCCGGAACCTGCCGGGGCAGCGAAAGGAGCGCGCGGCTACGTGGTGCTCACCATCGGCCTGCCCGGTTCGGGCAAGACCACCTGGTTCAAGCGCCGCGGCGTCACGCCCCTTTCCAGCGATCTGCTCCGCTCGCTGCTCTTCGACGACATTACCGAGCAGCGCTGGCAGGGCCTCGTCTTTTCGACGCTGCGCTCCCTGCTGCGCGCCCGCCTCATCGCCAAAATGCCCTGGAATTACGTCGACGCGACGAACCTCTCGCCGCACGAGCGCCGCCAGTGGATCAAGATGGCGAAGAGCTTCGGCTACGACGTCCAGGCGGTCTTCTTCGATGTTCCGCTGGAAGTCTGCATCGAGCGCAACAAGCGCCGCGAACGCACGGTCAGCGAAGACGTGATGAAGAAGATGGCCGAGCGCCTGCGCGCCCCGGACTTCAAGGAAGGCTTCTCGAAGATCACCGTGGTTCGCGTCAAGGGCGCACACGCTCCAGGCGCGACGGCTTCCGCGGAAGAGTAACCCAGCTCCGCGGCGTCATCTCCTGGAAGATCGAATCCGGACTCGGCGAAACGCCCGCCCGGCGTGCGTTCTGACCGCGTCCTCCCCTACTCGCAGCGCAGCGCCGTCAGCGGATCGATCCGCGATGCCTTGCGCGCCGGCAGGTATCCGGCCAGCAGCCCTGCCGCAATCAGCACCGCGACCGCTGCCGCCTCGCTCACAGGGTCCGTTCCGCTGACCCCGTAAAGCATTCCTCCCACCAGCCGGCCTCCCGCCAGCGCCGCCGGCAGTCCGATCGCGATTCCCGCCGCGACCAGCACCGCAATTTCGCGCATCACCTGCCACGCCACCGCTGCGCGCCCCGCGCCCAGCGCCATGCGAATCCCGATCTCACCCGTCCGCCGTCCCACCAGATACGACATCACCCCATAGATCCCGATGCAGGAAAGAAACACCGCCACCAGCGCAAAGAAAGCCGACAGTTCCGCGATGATGGTCTCGTTGGTGAACGAATGATTCACCTGCTCGCTCATGGTGCTCACATCGCTGATGGGCAGACTACGGTCAACGTCGTGGATCGCCTCCTGCACCTCCTTCGAGATGGCGCCCAGGTCGCCGGTGTACCGAACCTCAAAATCCCCATACCCCCATTCCCGCTGCGTGTAGGGCAGATAGTCGATGTACCGCGGCGGTTCTGTGAGACCGCCGAACTTCACGTCCTGGGCCACGCCGATCACCTGTTCCTGCAAAGGCGTATCGCCATCGTCCGGTGAGCCGATCGTGTAGGTGCGTCCAATGGGCGAGCCGGCGGGAAACAGCGTGCGCGCCATATGCTCGCTGATGATCGCGACGTGCTGCGACGTGGCCGTGTCCTGCGGTCCGAACGAACGGCCGGCAATCAGCGGAATCTGCATCACCCGGAAGTAGTCGTTGCCGATGATGTTGTGCATCACATCTGCGTCGCGGCGCAGCGGCATCTCAGGAACCACGATCGTCGTGTTCCAGCTTCCCTGGTTGAACGTAAACGCTGAGAAACTGGCCGCTTCGACGCCCGGCAGCGCACCGACGCGCGTCTCGATCTGTTGGAACAATGCATTCTCGCGCGGGTCATTGTCTTTGAAATTCTTCGCATCCGAATCGATGCTCAGCGTCAGCACGTGGTCTGGATTGAAGCCCGTGTTCACGTGGCTCAGATTGATCAGCGTCCGCTGAAAGAGGCACGCACCCACCATCAGCAGCAGAGAAATGGCCACCTGCGACACCACCAGAATTCTCGCCAGCGGGGTTCTGCCGGCGCCGGCCGTGGCGCCTCGGCCGCTCTTCAGGCTTTCCATCAGGTCCAGCCTCGTGGCTCGCAGAGCTGGCAGCGTTCCAAACAGCAGCGCCGTGCCGATAGTGATCGCGCAGGTGAAGGCCAGCAGGCGCAGGTTCAGGCTCACATCCAGTGGAACCGTTTCCGCTCCCTGCGAGATCATCCGCAGCAGAATTCGATTCGCCGCCGCGGCAAAGCCGATCCCCAGCGCCCCTCCGGCCAGCGCCAGCACCATGCTCTCCGTCAGCAGTTGCCGGATCATCCGCATCCGGCCGGCTCCCAGCGCCTGCCGCAGCGCCAGCTCGCGCGCCCGCGCCGTCGAGCGCGCCAGCAGCAGGTTGGCGATGTTGGCGCACGCAATCAGCAGAACCAGAGCCACGATCGCCATCAGAACGAATAGCGGCTCGGAGTATTCATGGCGCAGGTCGGAGAGCCCGCGGGCCATGCTCTCCAGCTGAACGTGTGCGCGGTTCAGGTTGACAAGGTTTTGTTTCGTCAACAGGGCGTCAGGAAAACTGAGCAGAATCGACCGGAACAGCACATTCACATTCGCTGTCGCCTGCGCCATGCTGACGCCGGGCTTCAGCCGTCCCGCAATGTACAGCGATTCGGAGAAGTCGCCTTTGTACTGGCCCCAGTGCGGCGGTATCAATCCTGCCATCGACAGCGGCGCCCAGGCGTCCGGCAGTTGTCCCACCTTGGTCCCGAAAAATTCCGCTGGCGCGACGCCGACAATCTGGTAGACCACGTCACCTAGTTTGATCGTGTGGTGCAGCACGCCCGGGTCCCGTCCCAGTTCGCGCTTCCAGAAGCGGTCGCTGATCACCACCACCGGATGATCGCCCTCGCTCGAGTCATCAGCCTCGTCGAGCATCCGGCCGAGCTGCGCTTCCACGCCCAGCGTCTGAAAATACGTGCCCGACACGGTCAGCACCTGGATCGGCTCCGGCTCGCTGCGGTCGTCCAGGAATCCGTGCACGTCGTTGATGATGCTGAACCAGGCGGCGGTGTCTGAAAAGACCGCATTATTCCGCTGGAACTCGCGATAAAACGGATAGGAGTACAGCTCCGTGCACGCGAAGCTGTCCGTGATGCCGTCCCAGTTTTCGGCGCCCAGCTTCACCAGTTGCTGCGGATCTTTCACCGGAAGCGTCCGCAGCATCACCGCATTCAAGAAGCTGAAAATGGCAGTATTCGCGCCAATCCCCAGCGCCAGCGACAGCAGCGCCACCGCCGTCACCGCCGGGGTCCGCAGCATCGCGCGCATTCCATAGCCGGCGTCCTGCAGCAGCGTCTCCAGCCACTCCCAGCCCCACGCCCGCTGGCTCTCCTCCCGGATGCGCGCCGTGTTGCCGAATCGCCGCAGCGCCGCCCGGCGTGCCGCCTCCGCGTCCGCCCCCGCTGCCATCTGCTGTTCCCGCCGCAGCTCCACGTGCAGGCGCATCTCTTCGTCGAGCTCCTGCTGGAACCGGCCCCGGTGAAACAACATCTGCAGCCGTCGTCTCAATTCCCCGGTCAGACTCATCGGTCCCCCTCAGGCGGTCTCCAGCACGCGCGAGATCGCCCCCATCACGCGTTCGAACTGCGAGATCTCGATGCCCAGTTGTTTTTTGCCGGCGCCCGTAAGCGTGTAATAGCGGGCGCGCCGATTGCCCGTCGTCACCCCCCACTCCGCCTGCACCCAGCCCTGGATCAGCATCCGCTGCAGGGCAGGGTAGAGCGACCCCTCTTCCACCTGCAGCACCTCATCCGAGCAGCTCAGAATCGATTCGGCAATCTCATAGCCATGCAGCCGGCCGCGCACCGCAAGCGTCTTCAGGATGAGCAGGTAGAGCGTCCCAGGAGGAATCTCGTCGCGGCCGCGGTCAGCGGCTGCATTGCGGCGAATCAGAGCGGCCATCGGTGCCTCCGTGCTGCTGGCATAGTTTATCTATGTCAGTCTGATCACGGAATCCACGATTGTCAAGAGCTCTCTGAACATGGCCTTACTGAGGCCGTTACGAATCTTTGTAATGACTTCGAATCTCTGTGGGAGAAAAAATGTCGATCAGGCTGTGGATGCGCAACTTCAGACCCTGAATCCTTCAGACGTTCCGGAGTTGAAAAGGGCCTGGTGGCAGCCGGTATTCCTCAGATCGCTGCGAAGGGCATTCGTGAATTGGATGAGGAAGCGTCTTGCGGCTATCAGGCGATGGTCACGCCTGCGGTGACAAATCTCACCCGAAGAGCCCCCATGTCCGTCAGCGACTTTCTCCAGGCGGCCGTGCCCGCATTGGTTGCGTAACTCCCCTCTCAGGAAGACCGCGTTTCTTCAAGCGCGGGCTCTGACAATCTGGGAAAAACGGCATCACAGCAGCCCAGGATCGGTGACGAGATCCCCGTTGATCGATATCTGTTTCTCTTTCCCGTCGGCTGCCTTCTGTCGGCGCATTGTCTTGAGAGCAACAACCGACGACAGGATTCGGCGACAAGTCGAACGATTCGCCGTCAGGCGGCGCTCATCTCAGCGGCCTTTCCTTCTCGAAGGGCCTTGATGTCCCGCATGGGCGGCTGGCCGAAGAAGCGGCTGTATTCACGATTGAACTGGCTGACGCTTTCGTACCCCACTTCAAAGGCCACAGACGAAGCGTCGATGTCGTCGAGCAGCATTCGCCCTCGGGCGGCCTGCAACCGCAACTGCTTCTGATACTGAAGCGGGCTCATGTGCGTCAACACGCGGAAATGATGGTGCAGTGTCGAAACGCCCATGCCCGCGAGCTGGGCCAGATCGTTGAGTCGCACGGGCTTCGCATAATGGTCCCTGATCCAGCAGATCGCTTTTGCGGTGCGATGGCTTTGATCGCCTGCAGTCGCAATCGCCCGCAGGCGCGCTCCCTCGGGTCCGCTCAGGAGCCGGTAAATGATCTCGCGCTGAATCAGGCCGCTTAGCCACGGAATATCCTGTGGGTTCCCCAGCAGGTCCACCAGCCGGCAGCATGCGCTCAGCAAGTCGGCCGTGATCGCGCCGGTCACGATGGCAGGGCTGTGGGAAGACGCATGAGGCATAGGAACCTCTTCCCGGCTGAGAAGCTCGCGGACCACCGGCATTTCCAGTTTGACGGCCATCGCGAGAAGGGGCTTCGCCCGGCTGGCCTCCACCACCTGGCTGACGATCGGCAGGTCGATCGAGGTCAGAAGGAAGCGCGACGGGCCATAAACGAACGTAGTCTGCCCCAGATCGACGCGTTTGCTGCCCTGAGCAACCACGATGACACTGGACGTATAGGTTCCGGAGCAGGGCGCGCTCGGCGCGGTCCTGCGCACCAGCATCAGTTCCGGCATCTGGGTGATCAGCCTCTCTGAAGAGCCGACGAACCAGGCAATTTTGCTCGCCAGCTCGGCTCTCAGTTCCTGGATCGACCGAGTTGCCGGAGGAACGCTCATGTGCCTGCCATTCCTGATCATTCTGTTAGCCATCCTGCCCTCAGCATAACTGCAGCAGCGCTCGCCATACCAGTCTGATCGCTGGCCAGCAAGAGAATCGGGCAAAAGATCGGCAGGATCGGGATAACTGCCCGGCCCCGGTTCTCCCTAAACTGCAGATGGAGAAAAAAATGATGCAAACGCGAAAATTGGGAGACTCGGGCCTTGAAGTCTCGGCAATCGGTCTCGGCTGCATGAGCATGACGTCGGCCTACGGTCCGGCAGCCGACAAGGGCGAGATGATCAGACTGATCCGCGGCGCCCACGACCTTGGTGTCACCCACTTCGATACGGCTGAAGCCTATGGGCCGTTTGCGAACGAAGAATTGGTGGGGGAGGCGCTTGAGCCGATCCGCGACAGGGTAACGATCGCCACAAAGTTCGGCTTCGACATCGATCCTGCGACGGGCCAGCGGAGGGGCGGCACCAACAGCCGGCCCGCGCATGTCAAAGCAGTGGCAGACGCCAGCCTGAAGCGTCTGCGGACCGATCGTATCGATCTCTTCTATCAGCACCGCGTCGACCCTGACGTGCCGATCGAGGACGTGGCAGGAGCGGTGAAGGAGTTGATCGCTGAGGGGAAGGTCAGGCACTTCGGCCTGTCGGAGGCCGGGGTCCGAACGATTCGCCGTGCGCATGCGGTGCTTCCGGTCACCGCACTGCAGAGCGAATATTCGCTCTTCTACCGCGGTCCTGAAGCTGAGCTGCTTCCGGCGCTCGAGGAACTCGGCATCGGCTTCGTTCCGTTCAGCCCGCTTGGCGCCGGATTCCTGACCGGCAAGATCGACGAGAACACGAAGTTCGATTCCACCGACTTCCGGAACATGGTGCCGCGTTTCTCGCCCGAGGCCCGCAAGGCCAACATGGTTCTGGTCGAGCTGGTCAGGAGCGTCGCAGAGCGCAAGGGCGCGACACCGGCGCAGGTTGCGCTTGCCTGGCTGCTGGCACAGAAGCCGTGGATTGTGCCCATCCCGGGAACGACCAAAGTGCACCGGCTTGAGGAGAACCTCGGCGCGGTGAACGTCGCGCTGAACGCGGACGACCTCCGGCAGATCGAAGAATCAGCTTCCGGCCTGAAGCTCGAAGGCGCGCGCCTGCCTGAAGCCATGCTGAAGATGACCGGACGCTAAGCGCTTCCGGAGGCGAGTCACTTCATAGGGACATTCGTGGCCATCGCGCTGAGCCACAACCCATAGTTTGAAGGAGAGTTCATGCTGGAGCAGGAAGTGAACGACGACAACTGGGGCAAGGAACCCTGGCCGAGCATCGCGGCGTGAAATCGAGTTTGCGGCGCGCACCGAACCAAAACGTGCCGAAGGAGAAACGGAGAACATGAGAAACAAACTTCAGGCCATCGTCTTCGCGGCGAGCCTTTTATTCGTCTTTCAGTCCCGGGCCCAAATAGCCAACTCGGTTTTCCCGAAGGGCGAACTCTCCACAGCGAGAAATCATACGGGGAACATCTGGCTCAATGAGCTCAACGCAGGGGACAGCACCTTTGATCCCAGCATTGCCATGGCAACCTATGATCCCGGTGCAAGGCTGGATTGGCATATTCATCCAGGGGGTCAGGTTCTGCTCATTACCGAAGGCACCGGCTACTATCAGGAACGGGGAAAGCCGATACGAGTCGTTCACAAGGGAGATGTCATCAAATGTGCTCCGGGAGTGGAGCATTGGCATGGCGCAGCACCCGGGAGCCGCTTTGCCTATATCGCGGTGACACCCACTCAAAAAGGAAAGACCATCTGGTTAGAGCCGGTCAGCGATAAGGACTATAAAAGCGTGAAATAGGATTCCCTCCAGGCTGACTGAGACCGTCGAGAGGCTCATCGGCCTGCATTCGTAACGGCAAGTCGGCTTCTCGGAAGTTATCCGTTCGAAGGCTGGAAGCGCGAGATCTGCAAGTTTCGTAACCGCCTCTTACTCCGCCCGCAGCGCTTCCACCGCATTCACCCGCGCGGCCCGCGCCGCAGGCACCGCCGATGCGATCACCGCCGCGGCCAGGATGACGAAGGCGGAGGCGACGAACAGCGGTGGGCCGGGCACATGCACATGCACGAGGCTTCGGCGCACCAGCAGCATCAGGACGAGGCCGGCCGCCATCCCGGCAGCCACCCCCACGCCGGCCATCGCCGCTCCTTCGCGCAGCACGCTGGTCAGGATGTCGCGCGGCTGCGCGCCCAGCGCGATGCGGATGCCGAACTCGCGCGTGCGTCCGCTCACGGAAAACGCCAGCACGCCCGCCACACCCACCACGGAGATCAGCAGCGCCACCGCGGCGAATCCGCCGAACACGATCGCATTCAGCTTGTCCGGCGTCAGCACTTCGGCGCGAATGTCGCCCAGCGTACTGGCGCGCTCCACCGGCTGGTCGCCGTTCATCTCGTGAATCGTCCGCGTGATTGCCGGGACCATCGCGTACGCGTCGCCGTGCGTGCGCACCAGCATCCGCCCGGCCCATCCCTCCTGATCCTCAGGCTGATACACCGTCATCGCCGGCTCGGGAATGATGTTCTCGTCGTCCAGATCGGGCACCACCCCCACAATCCGCCGCGGCGCGTAGCTGATGCCGATGAACTTCATCACGCCGTCCGTCCAGTGCAGCTCCCGGCCGATCGCTTCCTGCCCGGGAAACAGCGTCTTCGCCACGCTCTGGCTGATGATCACCACCGCCTCCGTGTTTTCGCGGTCCGTATCGCGAAAGTCGCGCCCCTCCAGCAGCGGCACGCCCAGCGTCGCAAAGTAGCCAGGCGAGATGCTGCGGAACCGCGCCCGCGGATCGTCCGCGCCGTTCTTCCGCACCGCGCCCTGCACCGCAAACGAGAAGCTGATGTTGTTCTCCTGGTCGTCGCGCCACGGCACCGCAAAGCCCGTCGCCACGCTTTGCACGCCGGGCAGCGCGCTCACCCGCTGCTTCACGTCGCGGTAGAACTCGCTGATCTGCTCCGGCGTTCTCCCATACGTCAGCACCGGCAGGTTCACGGCCAGCACCTTCGCCGTGTCGAAGGGCGGTCGCGTGCTTTCCAGGTCGTACAGTGTCCGCATCAGCACGCCCGCGCCTGCCAGCAGCAGGAACGACGCTGCAATCTGGGTGATCGCGAAGATCCTCAGCTTGCGGTTGCCGCTTCCCGTCACCCGCGTTCCGCTGCTCGCCATTCCCAGCCCGCGCGAAACATCCGCGCCCGGCAGCCGCGGAATGTAGGCCAGAAACACCGCTGCTGCCAGCGCCAATCCAATGCCGAACCACACCAGGTTGAAGTCCAGCGTCAGTCCGTCGGCCCGCACGCTGAAGCGCGACGCATATCTGCCCAGCACGCTCACCATGGGAGCGGCCAGCGCCAGCGCCGCCAGCGCCCCGCTGCCGCACAGCACCAGGCTCTCCGCCAGCAGCGACCGCCGCAGCGCCGCGGTGCTCGCCCCCAGCGCCGCGCGCACCGCCAGCTCCGGCTCGCGCCGCACCGTCCGCGCCAGCACCAGATTGGCCACGTTCGAGCTGGCAATCACGAACAGCAGCGCCGCCGCCGCAAACAGCACCCACAGGATCGTGTTTGCCCGCGCATTGATCTGTTCGTGCATCCGCGTCACGCCGATCTCAAAATGATCGTCCGCCTTGTACACCTCGGGATGTGCCGCCAGAATGGCCGCGTAGCGTGCGCGCAGCTCCGCCCGCGCCTGATCGAGAGTCGCGCCCGGAGCCAGCCGCGCAAACAGCTCCGTCATGCGATGCTCGCGTCCCGTCACCATCGTTGCCGAAAGATGGTGCGGGCTGGTCACTACGTTCGCGATAATCTCCGTCGCCACGGGGTAGGGAATCGATGGCTCCAGCACGCCCACAATCGTCGCCGTGCGCGATCCCGCGAAACTGTCCAGCCGAATCGTCTTGCCCAGCACGCTCGGGTCGCTGTGCAGCGACGATCTCCAGAACTTGTACGTCAGCACCACCGCGCCCGCGGCGTTCGGACCGTCGTCTCCCGGGCCCAGCAGCCGCCCCAGCACCGGCCGCAGGCCCATCACATCGAAATAGTGCCCATCCACCACCCCGGCAGGAATGTCCCGCGGCGTCCCCAGCCCCACCATCGTGAAGTCGATCTCGGAAAACGTTCCGAATTCGCTGATGGTCTTCATTCCTTTGCTCAAATCGTCGATCTCCGGAATCGAGAACGTCGCATTCTCCTCGTGAATCCCGGGCGCGCTTTGCTGCAGGTACAGCAGCCGGTCCTCGTCCCGGTTGGCCAGCGGCCGCAGCAGCACCGCGCGCACCACGCTGAAGATCGCCGCGTTGGCGCCGATGCCCAGCGCCAGCGTCAGGGCTACCGTAATCCACAGCGCGCGCACGCGCGCCAGCGACCGCACTGCAAACTTCAGATCGCGAAGGAATGACATGGCCGTCCTCCATGCGGGAATCGTTTTGCCGACCGGGGAATCGAGGGATGCTGCGCAGCCTGCGCCGGGGATGCTCCGCACAGCCCTTGACTTTTTACGTTGATATCAACATATTGGAGCTATGTCAAGGGCCGCAGCCGTTCCGTTTGCCGCTACCCTCGAGGTTCGGGACTGCTGCCTCTGCCTCCACGTGCAGCGCGCGGCCCGGGCGCTGGCGCGGCGTTTCGACGATGCCCTGCGCCCCCTCAGCCTGACCAACGGCCAGTTTTCGCTGCTCATGTCGCTGAATCGCCCCCAGTCCCCGGGCATGGCTCAGGTGGCCGCGCTTCTCGCTATGGATCGTACCACGCTGACCGCTGCGCTCAAGCCGCTCCAGCGCCGCGGCCTGGTCAAAGTCGCCCCCGACCCCTCGGACCGGCGCGGGCGCCTGCTGCACCTCACACCCGCAGGCCGGACCCTGCTTGCCGAAGCCTTGCCCATCTGGCAGCGCACCCATCGCGACGTGGAGGCGCTTCTGCCGGACGGCGACCCGGATGGCCTGCGGAACGGTCTGCGCGCTCTCGCCTGATCGTCGCCTGCGGGGCAGGGAAGAATCGGAATCTACAGCGAGTCGTACACCAGCGCCACAAACGTGTTGGGCTCGATGCTGCCCTTCGCCCAGGCGGCGTCCAGGTCGGCGGTCGGCTTCGCGGCGATGGCCTGCTCCACGGTGTTGCCGGTAGCCTTCAGTTTCTCCACGCGGTCCGCCACCGTCACCATCATTTGCCGGTAGGCCTCGAGCGCCGCCTTGTCGCCCAGCGCTCCGTGGCCTGGGACGATCTTCGTGCGATCGTCGGCCAGCGCCAGCACCTGATCGACGCCGCGGATCATCCCGTTGATGCTGCCGCCGCTCGACAAATCGATCAGCGGATACATGCCGTTGAACCACAGATCGCCGGTGTGGATCACGTTGCCCTTGTTGAAGTGGATGAATATGTCCGAGTCGGTGTGGGCGAAGGGCGCGTGCACCAGGTCGATCTGATCGTTGTTCACCCACAGCGTCTGCGTCTCCGGGAACGTCTCCTGGGGCAGCGCGGCGTCGGAGGTGGCGGGAATGTGCAGGTCGTACACCGCCATGTATTGGGCCGAGGAGAGACGGACGCGCGTGTTGTCCTGCGCCGTGATGAACGCGCCTTCCAGATGCAGTTCCGCGTTGCCGCTGGTGTGATCGAAGTGCCAGTGGGTATTGATCAGCACCCTCAGGTGGTGCGCGTCGAGTTTGGCCAGCGCGTCGAGCAGATGATGCGTGCCCGTGTCGATGCCCGAGTCGATGAGCAGCTTGCCGTCGGGGCCGATCTGGCACACGATGTTGCCCCCCACCCCCTGCAGCAGAAAGATGGTGTCGGTCAGCTTCGTGGTTTTTATCGTCTCGTCGCTGGCCGCCGCCCGCAGCTTCTCGAGCAGGCCGGGATTGGGCTGGACGGCGGGGTTCGCATTCGGCTGAGCCGGCGCCGGTGCTGGGTTTTGCTGAGTGGCACTCTGTGCGGGGGTTTGCTGCGCCGTCAGGTCTCCTCGCGCCAGCAAAGCTGCTGCCGTTGCCATGCCGGACTGGAGGAGGAAATCGCGGCGCGTCGTCATCGTTTTGCTTAGATGTTCAGAACAGGCCAGGCGGCAGATTCAGCCCGCCCATCATGCCCTGCACAGTCGATTTGAGGATCTCCTCGGCGCGCCGGCCCGCTTCGTTCACCGCGGCGGCCACCAGGTCTTCCAGCATCTCCACGTCCGGGCTGGGTCCCGTGAGGCCGGCCACCGCGGCCGGATCGATGGTCACTTTCAGCACTTCCTTCTTGCCGTTCATGCGCACGGTGATGGCCCCGCCTCCCGATGAGGCTTCAACGATGGTGGCGGCCAGCTTCTGCTGCATTTCCTCCTGCATCTGCTTTGCCTGGCCCAGCATTTCCTGCAATTTCAGTGGATTCAACATTCGTTCCTTCGCAATCAGTTCGGGTCCCGGAGGTCGAGCACGCTGCGGATTTCGGCCTTGAACAGTTCCTGTGTCTTGCGCACCAGCGGATTTTTCAGAGCCTCTGCCTGCGCGCTGCCCGCTATGGGTGCGGGGGCCTTCGCGGCAGCGGGCGCAGCGCCGTTCTCGCCGGGGATGAAGGCAATTTTCTGCGTGGCTCCGATCGCCTTCATCGCCTTGCGGCAGATGGCTTCAGCGCCGGCGTTGATGGTGAGCGCCAGCATCGCCTTGCGCATCGGCAGCTCCACCTGAATATTGTTGCCCTGCTGCGTCCAGTTGCCCGCTGTCAGCTGCGCCGCCGCGGTGTTGTGGCCTTCGCCATCCAGCGCCGCGCACACCGCTTCGCGGATGCGGTCCAGATCGGGCGGCGCCTCTGCCGCCAGCGCCAGCGCGCCATCGGTCGCCTCGGGAATTGCCTCGGCCACACCCACCGCAACGGGCGGCCTGGCCTCCGCTACCGTGCGGGCCATGCTCTCGGCAGGTGAGAGCGCGCGCGGCGTGGGCGCAGCGGGCACGGGCGGTGCCGAGCTGATTTCTCCCGTGGCTTTGCGGCTGCGATCGGATTCAAACGGCGAAGGCCGCGGCGCAGCGGGGCGTGCCGGTGCAGCGGGCGCCGATTGCGCGCCAGGCCCCGTGCTTCGCCCGCCGGATCCTGAGCCCTGCGCTCTGCGCTCTGTGCCCTGCACCTGGCTCAGAATCTCTTCCACCGGCAGCAGCCGCTGCAAATGCACCAGCTTCACCAGCCCCAGCTCCAGATGGAAGCGCTGCTCCTGCCGGTAATTCAGGTCGTCGAAGGTGCGCAGCATCACCTGGAGAAACCGCGTCAGGTCCTCTTCGGAAAACAGCATCGCCGAGCGCCCCGCGCGCGCCCGCTCGTCGGCGGAGATTTGCAGCAGGTCGGAATTCTCGCCGCCAATGCGCGCCATGAGCGTGTTGCGCAGATAGCGGACGAACTGCCGCGCCAGCGCTGCCGGGCTGTTGCCCGCGTTCAGCAGCGTATTCGTCTCCTCGATCACCGCAGCCGTCTGTCCGGCGCTGATCGCTTCCATCAGCCGCTCGAAGACGGTGTTCGGCACGCTGCCCATCAGCTCGCGAATCTGCTCGGCGGCAAGGTGCGGACGCCCGTTCGCATCCGGGGCCCCCGGCGAGCCTGCTCCCTCGGGTGGAACAAGCGGCGCCGACGCGATTGCCTGATCCATGATCGACAGGGCATCGCGCATCGATCCGTCGCCGGCTTCGGCCAGCAGCGAGAGCGCCGCGTCCTCGGCGTCGATCTCCTCCTGTGCCGCGATCGTCTGCAGCTGCGCCAGAATGTCGTCGAACTTTACCGCGTGGAAGCTGAAGTGCTGGCAGCGCGAGCGGATGGTCTGCGGAATGTCCTCGGGTTGCGTGGTCGCCATCATAAAGACCACGTGATCGGGCGGCTCTTCGAGCGTCTTCAGCAGGGCATTGAAGGCCGCGTCGGTGATCTGGTGCGCCTCGTCGAGGATCCAGATCTTGTACTTGTCGCGCGCCGGGCGGTAGCGGGCCGCCTCACGCAACTCGCGAATCTCGTCGATGCCGCGGTTGGTCGCCGCATCGATCTCCAGCACATCCACCGAATTGCCGGCGCGAATCTCCGTGCACGAGTCGCAGATGCCGCACGGCTCCTGCGTCGGCCGCTCCGGCGTGCCCACCGCCGTGCGGCAGTTCAGCGCCTGCGCCAGGATGCGGGCGATGGTCGTCTTGCCGATGCCGCGATGCCCGGAAAATATATACCCGTGGGCGATGCGCCCCTGTTCCAGCGCGTTCACGAGCGTGCGCGTCACGTGCTCCTGCCCGGCCACGTCGGCAAAGCGCTGGGGACGGTATTTACGGGCCAGAACCTGGTAAGCCATCGAATGCTGATTGTATCGCCTGGAAGGGGGACTCTATGGGCGGCGATGCGCTGTGGAAAGATCGACCACCCAGTCCGCCGCCCGGCGTCCATCCGGAGCCAAAGAAGCGATGGAACCATCCAGGGTCACCAAAAGACCTTTTTTATGAACCGCCAGACCAAGCAGGTACGCGTCGGTGATTTGTCGATGCCCCTGGAGCCGTGCGCCCGACACAGAGATGGCGTTCTCCAACGTGATTTCGTCAGACCAAAATTGATGCCCCGGATGGCCAAGATTGGCATTAAGGAGCATGCATGCCTCATTCACGGTCAGGGCGTCTCGCGAGAATGCCGGATTCGACACCACGCGCACGAAGCCGTTCTGGGTGATCGGACAGGTCGCCCACCTGCGGCTGCCCTGATTCCGAAACCATGCCAGCACAATCGGATGGAATTCGTGTTTCGGCCAGAAAAGGGCAAGCAGCGTGTTCACGTCCAGCAGATATCCGGCGTTCACTCGTCTTCCAGCTCCGCTATATGAGCAGCCGTCACCACCGGAGAGTCCTCAGCCAGCACAGGAAGATGTAAACCATCCGCCGTTTTCGTGACGAAAGGCCGGGAAAAACCTCGCCGCAGGATTTCGTTCGCCGCGCGCCCTTCGCTCAAATTGCGGCTCGTGGCATATTCCTTCACCTTTTGCAGCAGGTCATCATCGATCGGCCAGGTGGTGCGCACAATGGATCAATGATGTCATGGTCGAAACAATGATGTCAATATTCTAAAATGATGAAAATACAACGGGCGCCCTCATCAGGCGCCCGTTGTATTGCTCTTTTCGCTCCCGCTATTGCGGCTGCTGCGACGGACGCACCGGTTCCCCCTTGCGCTCGTCTTCGCCCAGGCTCAGCGGCAGCTCCGGCTGCTGGCGGCCGAAGCCTTCGTAGGCGCGGATGATGCGCTGCACCAGTTGATGCCGCACCACATCTCCGTCTTCGAAGCGCACGAACCCGATGCCGTCGACGCCGTCCAGAATGTTCAGAGCCTCCACCAGGCCCGACTTGCGCGGGTTGGGCAGATCGATCTGCGTAATGTCTCCGGTGATCACCGCTTTGGCATTGTTGCCCATGCGGGTCAGGAACATCTTCATCTGCTCGCTGGTGGTGTTCTGCGCCTCGTCCATGATGATGAACGCATCGTTGAGCGTGCGGCCGCGCATAAAGGCCAGCGGCGCCACCTCGATCGTGTTGCGCTCCAGCATCTTGTCCACGCGCTCCGGCTCCAGCAGATCGTAGAGGGCGTCGTACAGCGGGCGCAGGTAGGGGTCGACCTTTTCCTGCAGCGTGCCAGGCAGAAAGCCCAACCGTTCGCCGGCTTCGACCGCCGGCCGCACCAGCACAATGCGGCTCGCCTTCTTCGCCAGCAGGGCAGCGGCGGCCATCGCGACCGCGAGATACGTCTTTCCCGTGCCAGCGGGCCCGATGCCGAAGACCATGTCGTTTTTCTCGATGGCCTCGACGTAGCGGCGCTGGTTCACCGAGCGTGGCTGCACCATCCGTTTGATGCCCGCGGAGCGCTGTTTGCCGCTCTCGGCCAGGCTGCGCAGCGTCACCGACTCGTCGGCCGTCACCAGGCGCAGCATGCCGTTCAGCTCGCCGTTTTGCAGCAGGATGCCCTGCCGCCGGAGCGCCTCATAGTCCTGGAAAATGCGCTCCACGCGCGCGACGCAGTCCTCCGTGCCCTCGATCAGCACCGCATCGGACAGCAGGTCGATGCGCGCGTGGAGGGCGTCCTCCATCAGTCTCAGATTTTCGTCGCGGGTCCCGAACAGGGGCTCAAGATTAGGCGTGATCTCGAGATGTTTTCTCATCAGGCGAAGGTAGAACCTCCGAACGCAGCCGAGCGGGGGCTGCGTGGTTGGGATTGGATTGGATAAGGGGTCGAAGCCGGCGCAGGACACTCCACACTCATTGGATGCTTCAGAGAGAGCCCGTGCTTCGAGTTGGCAGTCGGCGCCAAGGGGTCGCAGTTGCCGCCAGAGTAGCCCGTGGCGATTCGGCAGTCAATGGGTTTTCTTTGAAATTCCTGGGAATTGAGCCGAAGTGGTACAGGTTGCTCCCATTTCGGCCCCGCCCTCAAAATGCCGGCGGCCGCTCCACCCTCCCCGCGGCAATGTCCTCCCGCGACCCATCAAACGGCTCGTCCCCACTGGCCACATAGATCGCCGGCACCTTCGCGCCCATCGGCCGCAAATACGCCGATAACTGCCCGCGATGGTGCACCGTGTGCCGGATCGCCAGGCTCAGATAGGTCACCGCCGGATCGTTGCGCAGCCCCAGCCAGTCCACCGGCGCCGCCAGTTCCTCGCCCGTCAGCGCCTCGATCTGCGCCACGCGCCGCGCCCCCTCCGCCTCGTACCACGCCGCCATCGCCGCTCCGGTCTCCACCTTGGCAGGCGGCCCCTGCCCGTCCACGAATTGCCGATGGATCACGGCATGCAGAAACCACATCTCGGTCCCGGCAAGATGCCGCGCCAGCCGCAGCGCCGTCCAGTTCTTCTCGTGCGGCCGGTACTCTTCCTGACCCGCCGGAATCGCCGCCAGAATCCTGCGTGTGACGGTCTGCTCCGAACGAACCTGCGGGAGCAAATACGAGCGAAGAAACTCAGCCTCTTCCGGTCTCATCAGTGGCCTCCTTGCGCCTGTCATTGGCGGCTTCCTCACCGGCCGCTCTTTTATGACGGGGGGAATCGGTGTCGACTCAGCACGCCGAGAAACTTCCCCAGCCACTGGGGATGCGCCGGCCACGCCGGAGCCGTCACCAGATTCCCATCCACCACCGCCGCCGTCATCTCCACCGGCACAAACGTCCCTCCGGCCAGCTCCACCTCCGGCGCGCACGCCGGATAGCAGCTGATCTTCCGCCCCTTCACTACGCCCGCCGCGGCCAGCAGTTGCGCAGCGTGGCAGATAGCCGCGATCGGCTTGTTTTCCCGGGCAAAATGCCGCACCATCTCCACCACCTTCGCGTCCAGCCGCAGATACTCCGGCGCCCGCCCGCCCGGCAGCACCAGCCCGTCATAGTCCTCGGCCTGCACCTCGGCGAACGTCGCGTTCAGCGTGAAGTTGTGCCCGCGCTTTTCCGTGTACGTCTGGTCGCCCTCAAAGTCGTGGATCGCCGTCCGCACCTGCTCGCCCGCTATCTTTCCCGGACACACCGCATCCACCTGATGCCCGACCATCTGCAGCGCCTGGAACGGCACCATCGTCTCGTAGTCCTCGGCAAAATCGCCCACGATCATCAGCAGCTTCGCCTGGCTCATCGTGAATCCCTCCTGGTTCTTTCCACGCACAACCGCACAGCGTCGATCCAGAAGGATGATAGTCCCGCTGCACGCCGTGCAGGTTGCGCTCCGGCAAATCTCTATAATCGAACTTCGAACTCATCGAACGGATCGTGGACTCGCCCTTGCGCCTCTTCCGCAAAAAGCTCAAGCAGGAACATAAAGTCATGCTCCAGGCCGAGCGCGCCCAGGGAGCCCTCCTGCCCGAGTACCACCGTGCCACTCCCGAATGTCCCCACCCCGAGCGCTGGCACATGGTCGACTCCATGACCGCCGAGGTCGAAGTCCTCGAATTCCTGCGCACCCTGGTCACTACCATAAAGCCGAACCTCATCGTCGAAACCGGCTCCTTCCTCGGCGTCTCCACCGTCTGGATGGCCGAAGGCCTTCGCGCCAACGGCTTCGGCCGCATCGTCAGCTGCGAATTCGACCCTTTGGTCTTCTCGAAAGCCGAGGAGAAAATCGCCGCTTCCGGCCTCGCCGAGTGGATCGACCTGCGCAACGGCTCCAGCCTCGAAATTCAGGTCCCCGGCGCCATCGATCTCCTCTTCAGCGACAGCGACCTCGACATCCGCGAGCAGGAGGTCCGCCGCTTCCTCCCGCAGATCAGCCCCACCGGCCTCATCCTCATGCACGACGCCAGCTCCCACCAGCGCAAAGTCCGCGAGGCCGCCCTCCGCCTCGAAGCCGAAGGCCTCATCTCCGTCGTGCTCCTGCCCACCCCCCGCGGCCTCGTCATCGCCCAGAAGCGAGAAGGTCGCAATTAGACCGGCTCATTCCCGGCCTGTATTGACGCATCCCGCCGCAATTACTTGACAAAGTCAACTAAATAGGCGCAGCCTCAACGCATGCCCGACGCTGCCCTCGCCGCCGATGCCGCCGCCTTTCGCCAGTTCAACCGCATGTATACGCGATTCCTCGGCACGCTCACCGACAGCTTTCTGCGCACCGAGTACAGCCTGGCCGAAGGGCGCGTGCTCTACGAGTTGGCCACCCACCCCGGAATCCAGGCGAAAGAAATCTGCGAAGCCCTCGGCATGGATGCCGGCTACCTGAGCCGTATCCTCGGCAAGTTTCAGAAGACCGGCCTGATGACCCGCAATCCGTCGAAAGCCGATAACCGTGCAGCCGATCTGCAGCTGACCGCAAAAGGCCGCTCCGCCTTTCGCACCCTGAACACGCGAGCCGAGAAGCAGGCCCTCGCCCTGCTGCAAAACCTGCCCGTCGCGCAGCGCGCACAGTTCATCGCCGCGGTGCGAACGATCGAAGGAACCGTCCAGTGCACGCATCGCCAGGGCCCGCCCTTCACCCTGCGCACGCATCGCCCCGGTGACATGGGCGCCGTCGTCGCGCTCGAAGGCGCAGGCTATGTCGAGCAATTCGGCTGGGACGACACCTTCGAAGCTCTGGCGGCCCGCATCGTCGCGGAGTTCATCGCCAACTTCGACCCTGCGCGCGAGCGCTGCTGGATCGCCGAAATCGACGGCCGTCATGCCGGCCACATCTTCCTGGTTCGCCACCCCGAGCAGCCCGGCGCCGCGAAGCTGCGCCTGCTCTACGTCGATCCGTCCGCGCGCGGCCTGGGTCTCGGCCAGGCGCTGGTCGCCGAGTGCATCCGCTTTGCGCGCTCCGCCGGCTACCGCCGCATCACGCTCTGGACGCAGAGCATTCTCAGCGCGGCCCACCGCATCTATCAGGCCGCCGGTTTTCGCCTCGTCCGCGAGGAGCCGCACCACAGCTTCGGCAAAGACCTGGTCGGCCAGACCTGGGAACTCGAATTGAACTGAAAGCCCCTCCCTCGCGTAAAAGCTATAATCGGCCTTTTCCCCGGAATCATTCTGAGTCCCAGGAGACCTGGATGCGCAAGTCGATACGCCTGCTGGCGACGTGTGTCGCCGCCGTTGTTACAGTTTGTCCAGCCCTCGCGCGTGCTGCCGATGAGAAGCCCGCCGACAAAACAGCCGAAAAGCCCGCCGAGAAGACGCCCGCGCAGTCGGTCACCACGCAGGGCTCGGTCACGGTGAACGGCCAGACCATTCAGTACGACGCCGTGGCCGGCACCATCACCGTCGGCGCAACCAACGAGCAGGACGCGCAGCTCGGCCCCGATGGCAAGCCGCTGCCCGATACGAACCTGGCCGCTGCCGTCGCTGCCGCCAAGGATCCCGCTGACGCCCCACCCCTGGCGCGCATGTTCTACGTCGCTTATTTCAAAAAGGACGCCAACTTCGATCAGCGCCCCATCACCTTCCTCTACAACGGTGGTCCGGGCAGCTCGACGGTGTGGCTGCACATGGGCTCGTTCGGACCGAAGCATGTTGTCACCGAGATGGATACCCATCTCCCCGCGGCTCCATACCGCCTTGAGGACAACGCCGAATCCCTGCTCGATGTGTCCGACCTGGTCTTCATTGACATGCCCGGCACCGGCTTCGGCCGCCTCACCGGTAAAGATGCCGGCAAAGCCTTCTGGGGCATCGACGAAGACGGCCACGCCTTCGGCCGCTTCATCCAGCGCTTCCTCTCTCAATACAACCGCTGGAATTCCCCCAAATACATCTTCGGCGAGAGCTACGGGACGACGCGCTCCGCAGTGCTCTCTAACATTCTGGAGAACGAATACAGCATCGACCTGAACGGTGTGATGCTGCTCTCGCAGATCTTCGATTTCAGTACCGACATCGACGCGGCCCATACCAATCCCGGCATCGACCTCACCTATGAGCTGGCCCTGCCCACCTACGCCGCCACTGCGCGCTACCACCACAAGCTGAATCCAGAGCCACCCGATCTTGAGGCGTTTTTGAAAGAGGTGGAAGCCTTCGCCATGGGTCCCTACGCCGAGGCGCTGGCCAAAGGCACTGACCTGAGCCAGGCTGACAAGCAGGCCATCGCGGAAAAGCTGCACGACTACACCGGGTTGCCCGTCGACTATCTGATAAAGGGCGATCTGCGCATCGCCGGCGGCCAGTTCGAGAAGAGCCTGCAGGACGACAGCGGCATGATCACGGGCCGGCTCGACACGCGCTTCTCCAGCCCCTCCATCGATCCGCTCGCCGAATCTTCTGAGTACGATCCGCAAAGCTCGGCCATCGGCTCGGCTTACGTCTCGCTGTTCAATCAGTATGTGCGCAACACGCTGAAGTACGGCGAAGGCCAAACCTATTTGCCTGAAGCGGACTTCGGGAGCACTGAGTGGGATATGAAGCACGGCGGCAATCCGGTTTACGTGAACGTAGCCCCCGACCTCGCGACGGCCATGATCACCAACCCAAAGCTCAAAGTGCTGGTGAATGGCGGCTACTACGACCTGGCCACGCCCTTTTACGGAGCCTTCTACGAGGATAAGCACCTGCCCATCCCGGACAAACTCGCCGGCAACATCGAGTACGCCTGGTATGAGTCCGGCCACATGGTCTATGTGAAAGAGGCATGTCTGAAGCAGCTCCACGATCGCGTCGCGGAGTTCATCAAAAGCACGGACGCCGGGAACCAGTAGCTCTCTGCAATCGTGAGGGCCGCTCGTCGTGCAACGAGCGGCCCTTCTGTTTCTGGCCGCTGCTTCGCCAGGTGCAATACTGGTGAGTGCTCAATCCGGCCGTACCCTCTTCTCCAAAGCATCTTCTGCGTCGATTCACCGTTCCCGCGCTCCTCGCCCTCTCGCTCGCCTGTCCCGCCTTCGCGCAGACCGCGCACATTGCCGCTGTCGCGAATCCACCGCAACTCAAACCTCTGGTCTTCGCTGTCGGCGGAAGAGTGCTGCCGGCCGCTGCCGTCGATGCGCGCTTCGGTCAGCACGAGTACGTCTGTCAGTGGCCGGCCACTTACTTCGAAGCCGCCTTCCAGGGCTCTGCCGTCTACTTCGAAACCGGCCCAGGCGATCAGATCCTCCACGTCACCCTCGACCATCAGCCTCCCATCGCTCTGGTGTCGCCCGCGCCAGGCGTCTATGGGGTCACCGGTCTCACGAGCGGCCCGCACCGCGTTCGCATCGACGTCGTCACCGAAAGCCAGGCCGGGCCCGACACCTTCGTCGGCTTTGCGATTCCGCCCACAGAGAAGCCCCTCAACCCTCCTCACCGGCAGCGCCAGATCGAGTTCATCGGCGACTCGCACACCGTCGGTTACGGCAACACGTCGCCCACCCGCGACTGCTCCGAACACCAGGTTTGGGCCACAACGGACAGCTCTCAGGCCTTTGGTCCGCTCGTCGCCGCGCACTACGGAGCCGGCTACCAGGTGAATGCGATCTCCGGTCACGGCATCGTCCGCAACTACAACGGTTCTCCCGGCGACCCCGTGCCCGTTGCCTATCCGTATGTTCTCTTCGACAAGAAAGATCTCTACCGCGACCCGGCCTGGCAGCCCGAGGTCGTTGTCATCGCCCTGGGCACGAACGACTTCACCACCCCCCTCCATCCTGGCGAAAAGTGGAAGACCCGCGACGCTCTGCACGCCGACTACGAAGCCACGTACCTTCACTTCCTCCAGAACTTGCGCGCACGCTATCCCCGCGCCTTCTTCATTCTTTGGGCCACGAATATGGCCCAGGGTGAAATCGAGTCGGAAGAGCGCAGGGTCATGGAGCAGTGGAAGGCCACCGGCGAAAGCAGAGTCGCCTTCCTGCCGATTGATAATCTCAGCTTCACCGCCTGCAACTGGCACCCTTCGCTCGCCGACGACCGCACCATTGCCGCGGATCTGGAGAAGGTCATCGACGCCCAGCCGGGCATCTGGGCAGGGAAGTAGCCGCCCCGGTCGCCGCATCCTGTACCCCTGCACGCTGTACCCTGTACCCTGAATCCCAATGTCGGAGTTCCTCCTCTTTCACGGCGTCGCCATTGTCCTCCTGATCCTGGCGAATGGATTTTTTGTGGCGGCGGAGTTTGCGCTGGTCAGCATGCGCCAGACACGCGTGGAGCAGCTGATCGCCGAGCGCCGGCCCGGCGCGCGCATTGTGCGCCGCCTCCAGGAAAATCTGGGCGACTTCCTGCCCGCCGTGCAGCTGGGCGTCACCCTGTGCAGCCTCGCCATGGGCTGGCTCGGCGAGCCGGCCATCGCGGGCCTGTTTGAGGCGGCCATGGGCGGCCTGCCCCACGCGCGCCTCTACGCGCATCTGCTGGCCGTGCCGCTGGCCTTCGCCCTCATCACCTATTTCGTCGTGCTGCTGGGTGAGCTGGTGCCCAAGGCGCTGGCGCTGCGCCGCGCCGATCAGATGGCCATCGCCGTCGCCGGCCCCATGGATGTCTTCATCCGCGTGACGCGGCCCCTGGTGCGGCTGCTCAACCGCTCCGCCACCCTGGTGCTGCGCCTGTTTCACGCTCCCCTCACCCAGGAGGGCAGCATCCACTCGCCCGAGGAGCTGAAGCTGATGGCCACCGCGGCGCGCCGCATGGGCATGCTGCCGGAGTATCAGGAGGCGCTGATTCATCGCGCCGTCGAAATCGACGAGATCGTGACCCGCGAGATCATGACTCCGCGCCAGCGCATCTTCTCTCTGCCCGGCGACATGCTCGTCGAAGAAGCCAGCGCCCGCATCGTCGACGAGCAGCACTCGCGCGTCCCCGTCTACGATCCCGCGCGCGGCCCGGAGTTCATCGTCGGCGTCGTCTACTCCAAGGACATCAGCCGCCTCATGCACTTCCGCGCCTCGGCCACAACGCGGTTTGGCGTGGTCCCCTTCAGCGAGATGCGCCTGCGCCAGGTGATGCGCGAGGTGCTGGTGGTTCCGGAAACCAAGCCCGTGCTCGACCTGCTGCATGAGTTCCAGCAGCGCCGCCGGCACATCGCCATCGTCGTCGATGAGTTCGGCTCAACCGTCGGCCTGGTGAGCGTGGAGGACGCCCTCGAGCAGCTCGTCGGCGAGCTGGAAGATGAATTCGACGTGGGCGCGCGAACCGTGCTCGCCACCGCCGGCGGCATGGTCCTCGACGGCAGCGTGAGCCTGCGCGACCTGGAAACGCAGATGCACTGGAAGCTGCCCCGCGACGGCGGCGTGGAGACGCTGGCCGGCTTCCTGCTCACCCGGCTGGGGAAAATTCCCCAGGGCGGCGAAAGCATCGACTTCGATGGCCGCCGCATGACCGTTCTCGAAATGGCCGGCCGACGCATCGGCAAAGTCAGAGTCGAGCAGCTCCAGCCCGTGGCAGAGAAGACCCGCTGATGCCCATGCTCCTGAAATCGCTGCTGCTGCGCCTCGCCTGCACGCTGCCCGTGCTGTGGCTGGTCGTGTCGGTGGTCTTTCTGCTCATCCACATCGTCCCCGGCGACCCGGTCGAGCAGATGCTCGGCGAAGGCGCGCGCCCCGCGGACATCGTCGCCCTGCGCCATCTCTACGGCCTCGATCGGCCCCTCGGTACGCAGTACGTCCACTACTGGCGCGGCGTGCTGCACGGGGATCTCGGCCGCTCCATCCGCCTCAACGATTCCGTCACCCACCTCGTGCTCACCCGCTATCCGTTCACTGTGGAGCTGACCGCGGCAGCCCTGCTCATCGCCATGCTCCTCGCCATCCCCGCCGGCATTACCGCGGCGCTGCATCGCGGGCGCGCACGCGATCACATCGTCGGCGTCGTCAGCCTGCTTGGCCTCTCGTTTCCGGCTTTTGCGCTGGGGCCGATCCTCATCATCCTCGTCTCCATCAGGCTCGGCTGGCTGCCGGTCAGCGGCGCCGGCGATTTGGCCCACCTGGTCCTGCCCGCGCTCACCATGGGCAGCGCGCTCGCAGCCATCCTCACCCGCATGGTGCGTACATCCATGCTGGAAGAGCTCGGCCAGGATTACGTCCGCACCGCGCGCGCCAAAGGACTCCCCGAGCGAGTCGTCGTCTACAAGCATGCACTGCGCAACGCCATGATCCCGGTGCTGACGCTCATCGGCCTCCAGTTCGGTGCGCTGCTGGCCGGCGCCATCGTTACGGAGAAGATCTTCAGCTGGCCCGGCATCGGCCGCCTCACCGTCTCCGCTATCGAGAATCGCGACTATCCGCTGCTGCAGGGATGCATCCTCGCCATCGGCCTCACCTACGTCCTCGTCAACCTCGCCACCGACGTCCTGTACATGGTGGTCAACCCCCGCATCCGCTCCTGAGTCTTGGCCCACGTGCGGATCCCCATGTCTACCGCTGCACCAGCTCCACCACCCGCGGCTCGATCCCCGCTTCCGTAATCGTCAGGAATCCCACCGTCACCGGCAGTGAGAATCGCCGCGGTCCCGCGCTGCCCGGATTGAAATACAGAATCCCCTTGTGCCACTGCATGGCCGGATGATGCGAATGGCCGCTGACCACGACAGAAAGTCCCGCCGCCACTGGATTGAGGTCGAGCGTCTGCCGGTCGTGCAGCATGTAGATCGCGTGCCCGCCCAGCTCGATCAGCTCCGTATCCGGCAGCAGGGAACAAGCCCCGCCCACATCCACGTTCCCGCGAATCGCCGTCACCGGTGCGATCGTCCGCAGCCGATCCAGAATCCCCGGGTCGCCCACATCGCCCGCATGCAGAATGTGCTCCGAGCCCTCGAGCGCAGCCATCGCCTCGGCACGCAGCAACCCGTGCGTGTCGGAGATCACGCCGATCAGCATAACGACAGGGTATAGGGAACAGGGATCAGGAAGACGCACCCGAGCCGGCATCCAGCTCGACTGCGGCGCTCTACCCCCGCACCCTGTTCCCTGCACGCTATCCGCTGCTTTACTTGTGTGCGCAGCAATCGCCGGGGCAGCACGAGCTGGTCTGCTGGCAGCAATCAGCCGTGCAGCAGCTTCCCGGGCAACACTGCGCCTTCTTCCCGCAGCAGCTCGCGCCGGTGGCCGCCAGTGCGGACAGGGAGAACAGCGAAACGGCAAACAGAGCCATCATTTTCGATTTCATGATCGGATTCCTTTCCGTGTGAAGGTTCGGGCGTGCGTGCGCACAGGCGCACGCCATCGAGCGCGAGACACACGTCGAGGTCTAGATGCGGAAATCGTCTTTTAGTCGAAAGACCTGAGCCTGGAAGCGCAGGCCCGAAGCCAGCTCGCGGATCCCAGCAGCCCCCTGCAGTGTTGCAGGGGACCGCATCGTGGAGGAGGGCTGCAGCACCGGCGCCTGAGGCGCCGTCTCCGCTTTCTGCGGGATTTGCTCGGTGCACTGTGCCGCGGCGCAGCGCGCATGGTTCGCGCCCGAAGGCGGGCAGCACGGCATGTCGATGCCGTGGCAGCGCATCGCGGGCGTCACTGCCGCGCAGGCTGCAACTGCCGTCGTCATCCATGTCAGGGTCAGCGCCAGAGCCACCGCGCACCGCATGCCGCCATGCATCGAGTGCCGGGTGCGGAGATGGAAGCGGCCATTCACTGCCACAACTCTATCTCCGCCGCCGCCGCATCGAAAGTGACGCCGGTCACGGCTGATGCGGCATCGGGTGCATCTGCTCGGCGAATTCCATACGCGCCCGGCGCACCAGATGCGGCGTGATCACGATCGCCAGCTCCGAGTAATCGACGTTCGTGTCCTTGTTCGTCATGGCCGCGAAGCCCGGAATGTCGGCCAGGCCCGGAATGCCGGTGAGCGCGTTCGATTCCTGGCGCGACAGCGTGCTCACCAGCACCGCGCTCTGGCCCACGCCCAGAGAGGTGATCGCCTGGTACTCGCGGCTGTCCAGCACCGGCAGGCCGTTGATCGTCGATCCGGCCAGCGAGCTGAGCTTCAGGTCGAATTTCAGCGAGAGGTTGCTCTGGCTCTCGATGCGCGGTGTCACATCCAGCGTCAGCCCGATGTCCTGATACTGCACCTGCGGAATCGCCTCGGTCGCCGCCGACTGCAGCGAGGAAAGATTTACCCCCAGGTTCTGCAGCGTGCTCGACAATCCCGCCGTCGACAGTCCCGGAATCCCCAGCGAGGTTGAGGCGCCGAGGCTCGAATAGCTCGAGGTCTCGATGGGATACCGCTCACCCGCTTTGATCACCGCCTCGTCCCGGTCCAGCACGCGCAGCTGCATCTGGTCCACGGAGTGAACATCCGACGAGTTCAGCTGCATGTTGAGCGATCCGCCGCTGTACTCCACTCCCGTCATGCTCAGGCCCCCTCCAAAAACCCCGAACGGGCTGGTCAGGATGCTGTTCGAGAGCTGCCCGGAAGCAACCAGAATCGCGAGGATCGCCTCCCAGTCGCCCGGCGCCGCCAGCCCGCTCGCAATGATCTGCTGCACCAGGCTCGAGTTGCTCTGCAGGATGCTCGAGGCCTCGGAGTAGACGTTGAACAGCGTCGTCTGATTGGGCAGGATGGCGCCCAGCTCCACCGCTTTGGTGCGGTCCACCTCGTACATGCGCACGTCCAGCTGCAGCTCGCTCCGCCCTGCCAGCAGGTCGGCCACCGTGGCGTTCAGCGCAGTCAGGTCGTCCACCGGCGCGCGCACGGTCAGCGCCATCTGGCCGGGCGTCGCCGACGCTTTGTCCGCGGCAAACACCAGCCTCGCCACGCTGGTCAGATCGGTCAGGTCCTCCGCCGTCATGCCCGGCAGGTAGATCGTCTCCACCGCCTGGCGCTCATACTTCGCTCGGTTTTCCTTCGTGTCCTTCGCCACCAGCGCGCGCGCCGGGTCGAGCGGCACCAGAAACGTGCCCGTCGCCAGGCCCAGCGTCTTCTCGGCCTGCTCAAAATCGATGTCGTCCACGTCGTAGCGGACGGTTTGCGCCCCCACGGAATCGTCCAGCGTGGGTGAGATGCCGTATGCGCTCAGCACCTGCCGCAGCAGCTCGCGCGTGTTCGTGTGCAGGTGGAAGCTGCGCTTACCCGGCTTCGGCTGCAGCACGATGGGCGCTGCCAGTCCATTGCCGTCGGAGCGAACCGCCGGCGCCTCGGCGAGCCTGTCGCTCGCCAGCTCGTCGGCGTGCTGCGCGATCATCGGGTCGCTCGGATCGATGCGGAAGGCCTCCGCGATGGCCGCCCGGGCCTCGTCGTCGTGGCCCAGGATTCTGTCCTTGTCCGCCTGCTGGATCAACCCCTCGACGAGGTGCTGCCGCGCAACCTCCGCCGCAAGGGCATAGCGCCGATTGCCGGGATCCAGACCGGCTGCCTGCTCGAAGGCAACGCTGGCCGCGCGCACATCCTTGCGCTCCATGTCCCTGGCTCCCTCCAGAAACAGCTTCTGCGCCCCATCCCGCTGCTGCCGGGAGACGTGCTGCTCTTTGGCTTTTGCCCGAGTCACCGCCGCCGCAGCAGCGGATTCCTCCTGCGCCGCCGCGCAGGTGGCCACGGCCAGCGTCAGCGCGACGCATGCCGCCAGGCTACGAAGCATGGCCTCGCGCTTCCGCCCCCGCATCGGCCAGCTCCGGCAAGCTCGCTTCCAGCAGCGCCGCCAGCGTTGTCGTGCATACCGCCGGGCCGTGCTCCATCAGCTGATCGAACGAAGAGCGGCCCGTCGCCACCGCAATGGTCGGCAGGCCATTCGCGCGCGCGGCATCGATGTCAAACGGCGTGTCGCCCACCACGCAGATCGTCTCCTCCAGCCCGGGCTCGTGCCCGCCCGCGTCCAGCTGCAGAATCGCCCGCGCCTGGGCCGCGGCATGCGCGATCATGTCCGCGCGCACTTCAAAGCGGTCGCAGAAGCCGCCGAAGCTGAACCACGAGCGCAGCCCCGCGTTCTCCACCTTCAGCCAGCCAATCTGCTCCAGGTTGCCCGTTGCCAGGCCCAGCAGCGCGCCCTTGCGCTCCAGATGCTCGAGCGTCGCTTCGACCCCGGGCATCACCGTCGGCATCAACTCAGCTCGCCGCGCCGCAACATGGTCGCACATCGCCTGCAGCATGTCCTCCCGATGCGGCCGCCATGCGCCGTCCTCCACCCCTGCCAGCAGAAACGCATCGCGCAGGATGCCGGGATCGGTGTTGCCCGACAGCGTCACCCCGTCCAGCGCCAGCTCGCGGCCCATCACGGCCCGCACGCTCGCAAAGAAAGCGTCGACGTGAACCCGGTCGCGGTGTCGTAGCAGCGTTCCATCGATGTCAAACAGATAGGCTCGCTGCTCATCCCAGCGGAAGCCCTCGGAGAGGTAGACGCGCGGGGCGCCAACATCGCTCATAGCTCGAGTGTCCTGTCTCTCAAGTTCGTTGAAGAATGTTCCCTTGCTTTTGTATCAGGGCACGACTTCAGTCGTGCCGTAAGCGCCTGAAAATACGTTGGGCTTCAGCCCCTGACGGATGTTTTTCCAGCCACTTCGATGCGTCGAATTACGAAAGGAACTTCAGAGACAAGACCCCTGGGGTATAAGCTGCCGCGCGAATCGGAGACACGGCAGGGCCGATCGCCCGGAATCGGGCATCGAAAAATCCTCAGCAAATCTTCCCCGCGCTCTCAGCGCGTGCCCTGCTTTATCTCGAAGCCAAGCCGTTCGCTGCGCGGCGGACGCCGCAGTCCCGTCTTCACCTGGCCGGGGTCGATATTCAGCTCCACCAGCGTCCGGCTCAGCGTGTTGCGGTGCATACCCAGCTCTTTGGCCGCCTTGCACTGGTTGCCCCGGTGACTGGCCAGCACCTCCAGGATGAAGCGCCGCTTGAACTCGCGCACGGCTTCGTCGTAGGTTATGCCGCCGGCGTGCATTTGCGTCACAAGGCTGTCCAGCTCGCGTTTCACAGGAAACCTCTTTCATGAGCCCGGCTTTTCCCGGGCATTTTTCCAGTCCGTGCGGCCCTGGTTTCTGCTATGTTCCTTCAACCCGCAATTAAGCTGCCGGTTTCATCCACTCCGGCTGATCTTTCCGCAAAACCATAACCCCGTGGCGGATCCGATTCTCCAGATCCGGAGGAGCCACCACCGCAACATGGTGCGCCATCGACAAAAAACCCGGCGCCAGACGCGAACTGCGCAACCACGTCGCCCTCGGCCAGAATGCCGCCACCACCATCACCCCGATCGTTACCAGCGCGCACCCTTTTACCAGCCCAAACACCGCGCCCGCCATCCGATCCGCCCATCCCAGCCCGATCGTCTTCGCCGACCACCGCACCAGCTGACCCGCCAGCGCGGCCCCGATCATCACCCCGATCGCGATGGCCAGAAACGAAATCGCTTCCACCACAGGCAGGCTGTGGATCCATCTTCCTACCCACGGCATCAGCGTCTGATAATCCCAGCTCGCCAGCAGTAATCCCAAAATCAGGCCGGCCAGCGAAAAAACCTCCACAATCAGGCCCGACCGTGCCGCCGTAACAATCGATACAACCAGAAACGCGATAATCACCCAATCGACAATCGCCATCGCTCATCCCTGCAGGGCACACGTCCGGCCCGTCAGCAGCCGAAAAGCTTCCAGGTACTTCTCCTGCGTCTGCTTCACCACCAGTTCCGACAGATGCGGCGCCGGCGCCTGCTTGTTCCAGCCGATGTTCTCCAGGTAATCGCGCACGAACTGCTTATCGTAGGAAGCCTGTGCCCTCCCCGGATGGTGACGCGTCGCGTCCCAGAACCGCGACGAGTCCGGCGTCAGAACCTCGTCCGCCAGCAGGATTGTGCCGTCGATCGCGCCAAACTCGAACTTGGTGTCGGCCAGCAGGATCCCGCATCGCTCGGCGTGGCCCGCCGCCTGGCTGTAGAGCGCCAGCGTCAGCTCGCGCAGCTTCTCCGCCACCTCGCCGCCCACCAGCTCCACCATGTGATCGAAGCTGATGTTCTCGTCGTGTGCGCCCTGCTGGCTCTTGGTGGCCGGCGTAAAGATCGGCTCCGGCAGCCGCTCGCTCTCCCACAGCCCCGGTCTGATGTCGATCCCGCAGATCGATCCCGTCGCTTTGTAGTCCTTCCAGCCCGATCCGGCCAGGTAGCCGCGCGCCACGCACTCCACCGGATACATCTCCGCGCGCCGCACCAGCATGGAGCGGTCCCGCAGCGTCTCCCGGTACGGCCACGCCTCCTCCGGGTAATCGAGCGGGCTTGCCGAGAGCAGGTGATTGGGCACGATGTAGCTCAGCTGATCGAACCAGAACAACGAGAGCTGCGTAAGAATCTTTCCCTTGCCCGGAATGCCCGTGCCCAGCACGTGATCGAAAGCCGAGATGCGATCCGTCGCCACCATCAGCAGGTTGTCGCCCGCCACATACACGTCGCGAACTTTGCCTCGGGCGAAGAGCGTCAGGTTGCTGAAGTCGGTTTCGATCAGCGCTTTCAATGCGAGGCGGCCTTCCTGCGGTAGTCCGGTGTGTTGTCTGCCGTGGCCATCCTGGGTATCCCGGACCGCGTGGGGCGCCGTCGGATCGGAAGCCCATGCGCAGGAATACTGTCCCTGCATTCGTTCGATGGCTTCAGGCTGAAACTCCGATTGTGCGATTCGCGCCGCGCTTTGTCAACGCCGCGTGAACGTTGCATTTCTCGTATCCTGACGCGGCTTAACTCCGCACAAATTCGGTGTCAAGAGAAAAATGGAAGGTGCTGGTTACCATGCGAAAACGGCGTATGCGAACCTCAAAACCGGCGGGCTTGCCGGCCGAGTCACGCTCCGCGGAGGTCGCGGTCCGGACTAGTCCGAGCTGGGCCTCGCGCTCACCCTCACGCCCATCCCGCTCAGGCGATTGCGCGCCTGCAGCGCTTCGGGCGCCTGCGGGTAGCGCGCAATCAGCGCACGCAGATCGCGAATGCCTGCGTCGCGCTGCCCCATCGCCAGCTCCGCCTCGCCTTTGCGCAGCCGCGCCGCCGGCGCTTTGGCGCTGCCCGGGAACTGCTGCAGCACCGTGTTGTAATCGCTGATCGCCTCGGAGAATTTCCGCTGCCGGTACGCGATTTCTCCCTGATAGAACTGCGCATTCCCCGCCAGATCGTCCTGCGGATAGTACTTCAGCACGTCGCTGAATTCGCTCAGCGCCAGATCGTAGCGTCCCGCGTTGTAATCGGTCAGCGCCCCCTGATACAGCTGCGCCACCGGCGGAGCCTGCGGCTGCGGCGGCGCCGTCGGCTGCTGCGTCTGGTCTGTCCCCGGCTGCCCCGGCTGTCCCGGCTGCTGTCCGGGCTGACCCGGCTGCGCGCCCTGCTGGGCCGCGGCCTGCTGCGCGCTCATCGTCTGCAGCTGCGACTGGATCGCCTGCAGCTGCGCATTCAGCTTGTCGATCCGGCTCCGCAGCTCGTCCACCGAGTCGTTGATGCCCTGCACCTGCGTCGAGAGCTGATCGATCTTGCCGCCCCCCGTCTGGCTCTGTGTCTGCACCTGGCTTTGCAGCGCGTTGACCGTGTCGTTCATTTTGCCCACGCTGTCGGCAATCTGCCGGATCACGCTCTGCATCACCGCCAGCTGCTGATCCTGAGACGTCTGCAGGTGCTGCACCGCGTCCTGCAACTGCTGCACCTGCGTCTGCAGCTGGATCATCTCCTTCGAAACTGCGTGCGCCTGCGGAGCGGGGCACAGCAGCAAAAACACGCCAATCGCTGGAAGGGAAGCGAGGATCTTTCGCATAATGAGTCCTCAATGGAGCGCAGGCTGCGCTCACCTCGATTTTACAGGTCTGCCGCAGCCGCGTGCATTGCGCCCGGCGGCGCAATCCTCACACCATCCGCGTCAATGTACCAGGGACGTTCCTGGCAATAAGGACTCAGGCCGCGGAGCACTCCCCGCGGCCCGAGTCCCGTCGCTGCACGCTACACGCTGCCTTACTGATCCAGCGTGAACTGCGCCCGCCGGTTCTGCTGCCAGCACGCCTCGTTGTGCTCCGTGCAGAACTGCTTTTCCTTGCCGTAGCTCACCGTGCGCAGCCGGTCTGGAGCCACTCCGGCCGTCACCAGCGCCTGCTTCGCCGCGTTGGCGCGATTCTCGCCCAGCGCCAGGTTGTATTCGGTTGAGCCGCGCTCGTCGCAGTAGCCGCCCACCACCACCTTCAGGTTCGGGTGCTGGTTCAGGAAGTTCGCATCCGCCTGAATCGTGCTCTGCGCGTCGGGCCGGATATCGTAGCTGTCGTAGTCGTAGAACACCGGCTTCACCGCCGCTTCAAACGCGGCTTCGTCGATATTCGTTTCGCTCGGTGCCGGCGCCGGCGGCGGCGCCGCGTTCACCGTGACCGTCGCCGTGGCGTCGGCCGATCCGCCGTCGCCGTGCGCGATCAGGTGGTAGCTGGTGGTCTGGGTCGGCTGCACCGACTGCGTGCCGGAGGAGGCGACTGATCCCAGGCCCTCAATGGATACATCCGTCGCATCGGACGTTTTCCATGTCAGCACCGACGTCTCACCCGCATTGATGGTGTCGGGTGTCGCGGTGATGGAGGCCGTCGGCGTCGGCGCGGTTGGCGCGGGCGCGGGCGGCGGCGCGGGGGCGGGATTCTTCTTGTGGCATCCCGCCACGGTCAGCAAGGCCGCCAGACTTGCGGCCAGAGCCAGGGACTTGCGGTTCGTGTAGTGCACTTCTCTCCTCCTTAGGAGCGTTTTCGGTTAGGACCAGGGCAAAGCAGGCTGGACAGACATCCACCCCGCCAATTCGAGTACTCTTTCATTTCCAGCTCCAGTTAGGCTGGCTGTTTTCCCCGTCATGGGTTAGCTGCTGCTGATCGCTTCCATCAGCCAGCATCATCCAGATCTCTGAGCGGCCCCCCATCTCGCGCTGAAATACAAGGTGCCGGTTGTCCGGCGACCACGAAGGCGCGTCGTTGGCCCCGCTGTCGTGCGTCAGCTGCGTCCAGCGCTTGCTGGCGATGTCCATGATGTAAATGTCTTCGCCGCCCGGCGCTCCCGGCCCGTAGCTGCGGTTCCACGCAAACGCCAGGAACTGTCCGTTGGGCGACCAGGACGGCGCGCTGGCATAGCCGCCGTCGGTCATGCGCATCACGTTCGCCCCGTCCGAGTCCATGATGTAGACCTGCGGCAGGTTTGTCCGCCCGCTCACCCACGCAATCTGCGCATTCGTCTTCGGATTCCATGTCGGCGAGACGTCCGGCCCGCGGAATGCCGTGATCCGATGCGCCCCTCCCCCCGATGCATCGCACACGTAAATATCCGGGTCGCCCGTCCGCGCCGACGAATAGGCCAGCTTCGTTCCGTCGCTCGACCACGCCGGCGACAGCGTCGTGTCGCCCCACTCCGGGAACGCCACCATGCGGTTCAGCACCAGCGAATACATCCGGATCGACCAGCCGTTCCGGCCCAGCGAGCTGAACGCTACCCGCGAGTTGTCCGGCGAAACCCGCGGCGACAGCGACACCGTGTGCAGATGCGTGAGCTGGTGCGGATTGAATCCGTCGTAATCCATCACCCAGATTTCCTTGCTTCCCCCGCGCTGCGACACGTAGTAGATCTTCGTCTCTGCGATGCCCGGCGTGCCGCCCAGCTGTTGGATGATCTCGTCGGCAAACCGGTGTGCAATCTCCCGCGTCGCGTCGACCGTCGCCTGATCGGCGTATTGCTTGCCCAGCACCTGCGGGTTCTGCGTGTTATGCGTGTCGAACAGATAGCCCTGCACGGTCACGCGCCCGCCGTTGACTGCCAGATTGCCGAACGCCACGTAGGACGCGTTCGATGGCGCCGCCGACCAGTTCGCCACATTGATCTCCTGCGGCGACCCCGGTGTCGCATTCGGGATCATGCTCTTCGAGACCACGTCGAAGATGCCCGCGTAGCGCAGATCGTTATAGAGCGTCTGGTCGAAGACCGATTTCATCGGTGCGGTCTGCGGATCGGCTGTGGCCGCCTTGAAATCCGCCGCCGCGATGACGATTTTCGGGTTGCCCAGATTGGTTCCGGTGTGAACCCAGTCCTGAGCGTGAAGTGAAGAGGCGAAGGCAACGAGCGCGGAGAGCAGAAAGATATGAAAAGTGTCGAGTTTCTTCGGCAAGCTCAGAATTCTCCGTTTTCCGGTTGCTGGTTTCGGCAGGCGCGCCCGGGGCGGCGATGCGCAACGGGCCCTGGACGAGATGCAAACTTCGCTTCGCAGAGAACGTGCCGTTCCCTGAACGATTTTCCCGTTGCCGCTATGAACAAGGTCTCGAGCTTCACGTCAACTGCGACAGCCGTGCACGCTCACTTCGACGGCCTGTCGTAAGTAAAAGTGTACTCCACGGAAACGTTGCTCCCTGTGTACTGATCAGGCAACGGTCCGAAAGTCTCTACGCGCTGCACCGCCTGCATCGCGGTCATGTTCAGCGTCGGCGATGAGCTGGGCGAGGAGAGGTGGATATTGCTCACTCGGCCATCGCGGCCGATGGTAAAAGTCACGCTGGTCTGGCTGCCGATCGGCGTGCTCGAGTCGATCTGCTGCGTATACCAGTCCTGGCTCACCATGGTCGTAATGCGGGCCACGTACCAGGGGAAACGCGACGCGAAATCCCCGCCCGTCACGCTCACCGGGCTGTTGACGCTGGCCGGGTTCTGCGCCATGGAGCGATTCAGCTGGGTCGGCGCCGCTTCACCGTAATTCGCCCGGTTCTCCTGGTGCAGCGGCTGCGCGTGCTGCGGCGAGGCCACGTGCGGCTTCTCTTCGGCACGCAGCTTCGGCTGATGCGTCGGAATCGGAATCGCGTCCGGCTCCTGCACCGGAATCGTTGCCTTCGACGGCGGCGCGGGCGAAGGGCTGGGCATCTGCGTCGCCAGCACGTTCGGTGTCGGCGGCGTGATCGACGGCAGCGGGATCGACGGCGCGGAGTTGACCAGTGTCGCCTGAATCGACCCCGGCGGCGCATTGTTGCCCCACTCCGCGCCGCGAAAATGGCCGTTCACATACATCAGCAGCGCCAGCGCGCCCACCGCCACAACGTGCAGCAGCAGCGATCCGGCCGCCGGAGGGCCGAAGGGCTCGCGGTTGATCTGAATGATGTCTCTCGGCATGACGCTCGTATCCCGTCTCCAGTTTGACGCCTGAGGGCAGGGGAAGACAACTCGCCCCCGCAACCGCCCGCCGATTGCCGGGCCGCTCCTGGTTGTCGCCCGGCCCCGTTGTCGCCTCGCCCCGTTGTCGCCTTGTTAGGATGCGTGTTGTGCGCTGGTGGCCCGTCTTGTCGGTGTTTTGTAAGGGCTCGGCTTCGCAGCTTGCGGAAAAACCTTTGGCGACAGGCTTTTGTATCAGGGCACGATCCAGGGCCGTATTGAAATGGCGCAAGTGATCCGCCAATGGCCGCACCAGAACCTGAATGAGTGCTTCGGCGATTTGGCATCAACCGATATCCTGCGGTCCTGGCCCGCATTTTGCTGGAGCAGAGCCCGTTTCAGGGGACCTATGCATCCTCCGCTTCAAAAACTTTCCGCCATTCCGGCATGACCCTGGTCTCCAAAGCCACGTTTGAGGTATGCACCAGGGCTGGCCCCGACAACTCGCTTGAATGCTTTACTGAACGCAGCGTCGGACTCGTAACCGACCGACCGGGCAACGTCCATCAGCTTTTTGTCACGCTCTTCGAGTAACTGCATCGCCTTCTGCATCCGCCACTCGGTTACATATTCCAGTGGTGTTTGCCCGAGTAGCTCTTTAAAGCGCGCCGCGAATGCGGAGCGAGACATGCCCGCCGCTCCGGCCAGGGATTCGACCGTCCAGGGTGTATTCACACTGTCGTGAATGGCGCTCAGGGCAGTGCCCATCTGAGGATCGAAAATCGCACGAAGCCAGCCTTTGTTGCGTTCCGGTCGCGACGCGATATGCGCCCGGAGTACCTGTATAAACAGGACCTCGGCTAGCCGAGATGCGACCACTTCAGATCCCGGCGCCTGTTCTGCCATTTCTGACGCCAGCGCCTGCATTGTGTTGTGAAGAGCAAGCGTGCGTGCCTGATCGGCCTTAATCAGAATGAAGCTCGGCAATAACTGAGTGATCGGCTTCAGGCTGGCGCGATCGAAACTCAGGGAGCCGCAGACGATGGTCGTCGGTGCGCCACCGCCTCCATAATGAGCGACATTGCTGTTGGCTTTAGCGGCGATTTCGCGGAAGGTTGATCTCGGACGAGTTCGCGGACTGTCGCGCAAAACAATCGAAGTCCCCCGCGCCAGCAAAAAGCAATCACCACCGGTGAGGGGAATCGGCTCCGGAATCCCTTCCACACTCAGCCAGCAGTTGCCGCGCGCAAGCATGGCGAAGTGCGCCAAATCTGTGGGTGGAATCTTTTTGCCGGAAGGCGTGACTTTTTCTTCGCTCTGCTTCTCCTGCATCAAGCCCCACGGGGCTGTAGCTTCGAGCCTGTGCTGACCGAAGGCGGTCACGTGCATCGTTCTGAAGATGTCGGTTATTGGATCCACTGCAGCCTCTCAGTTTGGACGAATAGACAAAAGATTAGGACTCGCGGGCAGTTCTCGTCCACCGCCAGAGAAATCTACTCCTTTGTAGTGGATGCTACACATCAACCGAAGGGAGCAGTTATGGGAAAGCTTAAGGGTAAGGTTGCAGTCATCACCGGTGGATCGAGCGGTATGGCGCTGGCAAGCGCCAGGCGGTTCGTTGAAGAAGGCGCCTACGTTTTCATCACGGGCCGGAGGCAGGAGCAGCTCGATGAGGCCGTCAAGTCGATTGGCCGGAACGTGACCGGCGTGCGCGGTGACGCAGCCAATCTCGACGACCTCGACCGTCTGTTCGATACGGTCAAGCGGGAAAAGGGCAAGATCGACGTCCTGTTCGCGAGCGCCGGCAAGGGCGAGGCCCTGCCACTGGGCGAGATTACCGAGCAGCACTTCGATGCGGCCTTCGGCCTGAATACTCGCGGAACGCTGTTTACGGTCCAGAAGGCGTTGCCGCTGTTCAACGATGGTGGATCGATCATCATGACCGGATCAGTTGCTTCGGTGAAGGGTTTTCCTGGTTTCGGCGTGTATGCGGCGAGCAAGGCGGCGTTGCGCTCCTTCGCACGCACGTGGCTCAACGAACTGAAGGGCAGGAATATCCGGGTGAACGTGCTGGGCCCGGGGCCGATCGCCACACCGATGCAGGAAGAAGTTCTCACCAAAGAGGCGAAGGAGATGTTCGAATCCTTAATCCCGCGGGGAAAGATGGGTCAACCTGAAGAAATCGCAACGGTCGCGCTGTTTCTTGCTTCAGACGATTCGAGCTTCGTGAATGGGGTGGAGTTGAACGTCGACGGCGGCTTCTCGGCGATCTGATATCAGCGGATCTCGGTGAGTGCATAATCGCCAACTCACTCACCGAGTTCGGATCTGGAACGGAAAGTCGGCGAGTGTCCAGCGATCCAGCCGGTTAGGCTGTCAACTGTTGCCAACCGGCCTTAGCACTGATTGACAACTTCAGGCCGTAAGGTCCGCCTTCCGCAAACTACCAGCCCGATAATCTCTCCGCGCCCTGTGCTTCGGGGTAAAGACAAAATAGGGACAAAAGTTTTCCGCTCAAACGGAAGCCGATCGCAGATAGGCAGGCAGATAGGCAGTTAGTACAGCGCCCTCGTATCGGGGCGCGAGTTCACTCGTGCCGTAAGCCGCCAAAATACTCCGGGCTTTAGCCCCTGCGGGAAATTTTTCATCAAAATTACGACGCCACCCGCTGTGCGTCCGGGTTGACAGCCGTTTCTCTCTCCGGGCGCCCCATGGTGGAGAATGACGGCATGCCGATAGCACCCTTTTCCCTTCCGTTTTCCCAGGCCGCGGTCGACGATCTGCGCGCAAGACTAGGACGCACGCGCTGGCCCGACGAAATTCCCGGCGCCGCGTGGGAATACGGCTTCAGCGTCGAATTTCTCCGCGAGATCTGCCGATACTGGAGCGACGAGTTCGACTGGAAACGGCAGATCGACGAGCTTTCCCGCCTGCATCACTTCCGCTTCACCCGGCAGAACCAGGGTATCCACTTCATCCATGAGCGCGGCCACGGTCCTCACCCGCTCCCTCTGGTTCTCACCCATGGCTGGCCCGGCTCATTTCTTGAGATGCCGCGGATTTTGCCCCTGCTCACCGATCCCGCCGGCCATGGCGGAGATGCAGCCGACGCCTTCGACGTCGTCATTCCCTCGCTTCCCGGATACGGATTTTCCGATCCCCCGGTTGAGCGCGGCGTCAACACGTTTGCGATTGCAGATGCCTGGGCGGAGTTGATGTCCGAGCTGGGCTACCCGAAATTTGCCGCCCAGGGCGGCGACATCGGCGCGGCGGTCACCACGCTGCTCGGCCTGCGCCATCCCGGGCGCATGGCCGCCATTCACCTCAACTACATTCCCGGCAGTTACCGGCCCTGGCTGGCGCCCGGCGCCGTGCTCGCTCCCGAGGAAGAGGCGTTCCTCAAAGACGCGGCGCAATGGTACGAGCAGAGCGGCGCCTACGCCCACATCCAGAGAACCCACCCCCAAACCGCTGCCCTGGGGCTCAACGACTCACCCGCGGGACTGGCGGCGTGGATCCTCGAGAAGTTTCGCGACTGGTCGGATTGCAATGGGGACCTGTTTGCCCGCTTCAGCCGCGATGAGCTGCTCGGCAACGTCACCCTCTACTGGATGACCCAGACCATCGCTTCCTCGTTCCGCCTCTACATGGAGGGCAGACTGGCGCCCCTGCATTTGAAGCAGCACGACTTCGTCGCCGTGCCCACCGGCATCGCGCGCTTTCCGCGCGAGGCTCCGTTTCCGCCGCGCCCCTGGGTGGAGCGGGGATACAACGTGCAGAGATGGACGGAGCTGCCGCGCGGCGGGCATTTCGCCGCTGCGGAGGAGCCGGAACTCCTGGCCGCGGATATGCGCGAGTTTTTCCGCCCTTACCGCTGAGCGCGGAGCCCGCCCGCGCAGCCGCAAGGTCCGCGTTTCTACGCTTGTGCCGCGGCAGCCGGCTGCGCGCAGTGCTTGTGCTGCTCGCCCAGCCTGCGCAGCTGCTCCAGCGTCTCGATCAGTTCCTGATGCACGCGCATCACGTCTGCTTCGGCGTCCATCAGCATTTTGCGGATTGCCAGGTTGTCGGCATGGCCAACCTGGCGCTCAATTTCCAGCAGCTTCTCCAGCAGGATCGTCGTCAGCATGTTTGAGCCCGGTTACCGCTCAGTCGGGGAGCTTAGCAGGATTGTGCCCGGCTGCGGCCGCCCCTGCCAGTGACCGTTGTCACGCCGGACAGCAATTTTCGCAGAATTCGTCCTCCGGACCTGGAATCCCCCTCCCGATTCGGGCCGCCCTTTACAATTGACTCCGGCCCGGAATTCCCGTATTCTGAACTCCTTGCGCAGTGTGCGTTCGCGCGTCCGTGCGTCATGGCCGGTGCGGTGATCGCGCTACAACCCGGAAAATCTGGGCGGCATTCTGAACCAGGGGTTTCTGCGCCAACTCACGCGAACAGCATCCGGTATCCGCGGAAGAGTTCTTCATCCGCGCAGGGGCGCTGCGTGGGCGATT